>JBBDRI010000053.1:0-86349 GCA_040905545.1 Gemmatimonadota bacterium
TTCCCCACTGCTGCCTCCCGTAGGAGTCTGGGCCGTATCTCAGTCCCAATGTGGCGGGTCGTCCTCTCAGACCCGCTAAGCGTCGTAGCCTTGGTGAGCCATTACCTCACCAACTAGCTGATACTCCGCGACCTCCCCTTCAGGCGAGAGCTTGCAAGCAGAGGCCCCCTTTGATCATCAAACCATGCGATTCGATGACGTCATGTGGTATTAGCCCAAGTTTCCCCGGGTTGTCCCTCTCCTGAAGACAGATTGGTCACGTGTTACGCACCCGTCCGCCACTCGGCTCACAGAGCAAGCTCCGTGTCCTCGTTCGACTTGCATGTGTTAAGCACGCCGCCAGCGTTCGTCCTGAGCCAGGATCAAACTCTCCGTTATGAGAAGCTCGAACAGCTCTTTTACGAAACGCTGAACTCGTAGTTCATACGTTCGGAATCTACGTTTTGAACCCACCTGATTGATCCGAAGATCGCTCAGGACCCGACAGGACGTAGTGCCTGTCTGGCCGAATGTGGGCCCGCTCACTTCCTCAAGACCTCGATTGTCAAAAAACCGTGTTTCTCTCTTCCCGAGGAGTGTTACCTCCTTGTCGGGAGATGGCAACGTCTGCTGTGACACAGAATTCGCTGCGAGCCCAATATCTTACCGGCTTCCATCCCTGGTGTCAACACCCGTTTGGAAACTTTTTTCCGGGCTTCCCGGGAGCTCTACCTGAGGGTGAGCGACCGGAATCGAACCGGCGACCTCCAGGGCCACAACCTGGCGCTCTAACCGACTGAGCTACGCCCACCGTGGAACTTCTCAACCCACCCTCCAAGGCTGAGCGGTGCAAGATAATGCGCCCGGGGAGCGGGGTAAAGATGTGGAGCTGATCCTGTCTCCGGAGTCCTGGCCGGGATCGTCCAGGACTACTGCTGCGTGATGCGCCCGCCGGGACTCGAACCCGGGACCCTCGGCTTAGAAGGCCGATGCTCTATCCAGCTGAGCTACGAGCGCGTAGACCGGGGGGCAACCCGAGGCAAGCCCCCACAGACTCCGGAAGGTACCCAACTTCCCCGCCGGGGGTCAACGAGGTGGGTAGATGCGAAAAAGGGGGGAAAGGCCGTTTCGGCCTTTCCCCCCTTCCCCCATGACCTTGCCGGCTTCAGCTGAAGCCCATCCGGGTCACGTTCTCTGCAGCCGGGCCCTTCTGGCCCTCCACGAGATCGAACTCGACCTTCTCGCCTTCGCTCAGGCTCTTGAACCCTTCGCCTTGGATGGCAGAGTGGTGCACGAAGCAGTCCCGCTCACCGCCATCGGGAGTGATGAATCCAAAACCCTTGGCGTCGTTGAACCACTTGACCGTGCCGCTGGTGCGCATCTCCTGAACTCCTTTCCTGCATGGTGGACGACTTCGGGCCTCGCCTCACCACGCCCCTCCCCCCTTCCGTTCCCGTCGTTTCCCTGACCTATCCAAACCGGAAAACTAAAACAGGGACCCCGCCTCGACATGGGGGATCCCCTCACCGGGCATACGGTGCAAAGCTGGAGCGACGACAGTAAACGGTACCCATTCGTGCCCCGACGGTAGGGACCCTGCCCCGGAATGTCAAGAATGTCACTTCCGGGCGCTTCATGACCCGGGAAGATCATCCGGGGTGTTCCAGCTCCGAAGCCCGTCCACCCACGCCGACTGGACCGCTCTGGCCTCCATCTGCCCACACGTTTCCAACTCGTCCAGAAGCCCTGAGGGTGAGGAAGGCGCAGGCCCGTCGGCCAGTCGGGTGGCGGGCCCCAGTGCCTCCCGGGGATACACGGCGGCCAAGGGCTCCCATCGGCCCTCCACCTTGGGGGCGGCACCCCTGCCGCGCGCGGTGGCCTCTATCAACGCCTCCAGCACCCCTCGGGAGAGCCGGGGCATATCCACCGCGACAACCAGGATGCCGCTGGCGCTCATTTCGTCGGGGGGCAGGCGGGTGATGCGACGAAGGGATGCCAGGATCCCTGCCAGGGGCCCGCCAACTCCGGGGGGATCGTACACCATCTCACAGCTCATCTCCTTGAGAAGACCCCCTTCTCCGGGAAGCTTTCCAGGAGCTCTCTGATGGGCCTTCCCCATGGACAGAAGCACCCGCCGTATCCCCACCTCATGGAGTAACCGCTGCTGCCGCTGGAGGAGGGGTTCCCCGTCCAGGACGATGGCTTCCTTTGGTCGCCCCATACGGGACGACCGCCCCCCTGCCAGGATCACCCCAACAAGTTCCCGGGCTTCCATGATTTCCCTAACCCCTCCGGATCACTCCGCGGCGGCGGGAAGGATCCGCTCCCGACCCGCGTAGACGTTGAACCCCCCGTCCCGAGTGAAGCCGGTAAGGGTCATGCGAAACCGCCGGGCGAAGTCCACCGCCAGCGAGGATGGTGCACCCACCGCCACCACTATGGGAATCCCGGCCATGACAGCCTTCTGGAGGATCTCGAAGGAGGTTCGGCCACTCACGGCAAGCACGGAATTCGAGAGCGGGGTGCGTCCCTCCAGGAAGGCGTGGCCCACGACCTTGTCCACGGCGTTGTGGCGGCCCACATCTTCTCGAACGGATTGCAGCTCTCCAGCCGAGTTGAACAGTCCCGCAGCATGAAGCCCCCCGGTGCGTCCGAACACCGGCTGCGCCGCCCGGAGTCCATGGGGGATGCCCTGGAGCACCCGGGCGTCCACCTGCAGGCCCGGGTTCCCAGGGGTGGCTTCGGGGAAAACCACGCAGCCCAGATTCTCCACGGCCTCCAGAGATGCCTTGCCGCAGATGCCGCAGCTGGAAGTCATGTAGAAGTTCCGCTGCAGGGCGGTGGGGTCGAAGCCCGCCCCTCCCCTTAGCCGCACTTCCACCAGGTTGTACTCCTGGGGCTCATCTCCGGAGCAGTAGGTGATGCGAGAGATGGACCGGCGCCGGGTCACCAACCCCTCGGTGAAGAGAAATCCGGCAGCCAGCTCGAAGTCATGGCCGGGTGTGCGCATGGTGACGGCCACGGAGTGGGTGTGGGCGGCGGAATGGGTCTGATCCCCGGGTGGCACCGTGACCCGGATCTCCATGGGCTCCTCGGTGGCCAGCACATCGTCCACAACCTGGATGACTGGCTCCTCCGCCTCTTCTTCCAGGCGAAAGCGATGCACCCGGGTGCGTACAGTCTCCCGCCGGGGAAGAAGCACGGGTTATCCTGGGAGCGTGTCCGGGTAACGCGAACGCAACCCGCTACCCGGACCCGCTCCTGACGAAGAAAGCCTCACGCCAACCCCACGATGGTGCCGTCTTCGTGCACGCGCATGCCTTCGGCTCCAGGGGTGGCCGCCAGACCCGGCATGGTCATCATCTCGCCGGTTTTCGCCACCACAAAGCCGGCCCCTGCCGAAGGCGTGACCTCCCGGACGGTGATCCGGAACCCCTCCGGGGCACCCAGCACCGTGGGATTGTCCGTGAAGGACGACTGGGTCTTGGCCATGCAGACCGGGGCCGTCCCCAGGCCCAGGGCCTCGCACTCCTCCAACTGTTTCCGTGCCACGGGGAGGAAGTCCACCCCGTCTGCACGGTAAACCTCCCGGGCCACGGTCTCGATCTTGTGGGCAAGGGAGTCATTCGCCTCATACAGGGGGGTGAAGCTTCCCTGGCCCTTTTCGATGATGGCCCAGACGGCATCGGCCAGATCCAGACAGCCCGTGCCGGTCTGGGTGTAAGGATCAGCGGCCACGGCCTGCACCCCCAACTTCCCACACAGGGAGATGAAGGTGTCCATCTCGGCCTGGGTGTCGTGGGGAAACCGATTCACGGCCACCACGGGCTCCAGGCCAAACTTCCGGATGTTCTCCACATGCCGGGCCAGGTTGGGGAAGCCGGCGGTGAGAGCCTCCACATTCTCCGTCTTCAACTGATCCTTGGGGACGCCCCCGTGCATCTTCAGGGCCCGGACCGTGGCCGCGATGACCACTGCATCTGGAGTGAGTCCACCGGCCCGGCACTTGATGTGGAAGAACTTTTCGGCCCCCAGGTCTGCACCGAACCCCGCCTCTGTCACCACCACGTCTCCCAGGGCCAGACCGGCTCGGGTGGCCAGGAGGGAGTTGCAGCCATGGGCGATGTTGGCGAAGGGCCCCCCGTGGATGAAGGCCGGTGTGCCTCCCAGGGTCTGCACCAGGTTGGGCGCCAGGGCGTCCTTCAGGAGGAGGGTCATGGCGCCCTGGGCCTTCAGGTCTCGGGCCCTGACGGCTTCTCCTTCGGTGCTATACGCCACCACCACCTCGCCCAGCCGTCGCTCCAGATCCCCCAGGCCATCGGCCAGACAGAAAATGGCCATGACCTCGGAGGCTGCCGTGATATTGAACCCATCCTCCCGGGGCATACCTCCGGTGCGTCCCCCCAGGCCCACCACCACGGACCGGAGCGCCCGATCGTTCATGTCTACCGCCCGCTTCCACACCACCTTCCGAGGGTCGATTCGGAGGGTGTTGGGCCGGAACAGGTGGTTGTCCAACATGGCCGCCAGAAGGGCATTGGCCGAGCTGATGGCGTGGAAGTCACCGGTGAAGTGGAGGTTGATCTCATCCATGGGCACCACCTGGGAGTATCCCCCGCCGGCGGCGCCACCCTTGATGCCGAACACGGGTCCCAGGCTTGGCTCCCGAAGGCAGAGCACCGGATTCCGCTGTCGGAGATTCAGGGCATCCGACAGCCCCACCGAGATGGTGGACTTCCCCTCTCCGGCAGGGGTCGGGCTTACCCCCGTGACCAGGACCAGCTTCCCGGGCTTCCCTGACCTCTTTCGGATGGCTTCCAGAGAGACTTTGGCCTTCGTCCGGCCATGGGGCTCCATTTCGTCAGGCGAGAGGCCAAGTTTGGCGGCGATCTCTCCGATGGGGCGGAGCTCGTGGGACTGGGCAATCTGGATGTCGGTGAGCATAGGTCCTGGGTGTGGGGTGTGGGAGTTCTCCATCGTGGAGAACGGAAGGATGTCCTCACCACGGCCCGGTTGCCGGCGCAGCGGGAAGGGCGTTGGTCAGATGTCGTCAGCTCCGAGCAGCCACTTCCACCGTTTGGCGTGCAGGTCGGTTCTGCACTTCCCCTTGAGAAACCGGCTCCAACCGCACGGCGCATACCTTGTACTCTGGGCAGCCGGTGAACTCGTCCACGGCTTCGCCCGTGAGGATGTTCGTGCGGGACTCCGGGAAGTGGAAGGTCATGAACACGGTCCCCTTGTTGGTGGCTTTGGTGACCTCCACCCGCACGCGCACCTGTCCCCTGCGGCTCACCACGTCCACCATCTCGCCGTGACGGATCTGCGCCCGCCGGGCGTCTCCCGGGTGGATGCGCAGGGTCTCCTCCTGGGCCTGGGCCAACTTCACGATGTCGGTGCGCCGGGTCATGGTGCCCACGTTGTAGTGGAAGAGCTGACGACCGGTGGTGAGCATCCACGGATACTCATCGTCGGGTAGCTCGCCCGGCTCCTGCCACGGGGTGGGGGTGAGGCGGGCCTTTCCGTCCGGACGAAGGGTCTCCCCTCCGGCGTGCACCACCGGAGTGCCGGGATGCTGGGGGTCCCAACAGGGCCACTGGAGAAAGCCTTCCTCCTCCAGCCGCTGGTAGCTCACACCGCCCCACTTGGGCGACAGAAGGGCCAGTTCATCCATGATTTTCCCTGGATTCACGGGGGTGCCGGGGCCGTCATCCGCCCCCAGATCCACCCCCATGCGGCGGGCGATGGTGTTCACGATATCGCCATCCACCATGGTGCCCGGCAGGGGATCGATGGCGCTTCGCACCCGCTGAATCCGGCGATCGGAGTTGACGAAGGTGCCGTCCTTCTCAAGGAAGGTGGTCCCCGGCAGCACCACGTGGGCGAACTCAGCCGTGGGATTCATGAAGATTTCCTGCACCACCAGGAAGTCCAGCGACCTGAGCGCACCTTCCACGTGGGTGGTGTTGGGGTCGGACTGGGCCACATCCTCCGCCAGGATGTACATCCCCTTCAGGGTGCCGGCATGGGCAGCGTCGAACATGTCGGGAATGCGAAGCCCCACGTTGGAGGGCGGCTCAACTCCCCATGCCTTCCGATGCTCGGCCCGTGCTTCCTCGTTGGTGACGGGCCGGTAGTCGCTGAACACGTTGGGGAGCGCCCCCACGTCGGAGGCCCCCTGGACGTTGTTCTGACCCCGAATGGGGCTGGTGCCCGCCCCGGGCCGTCCGATGTTGCCTGTCATGACGGCCATGTTGATCATGGCGAAGACCGAGTTGGAGCCGTGCCCGGCCTCGGTGACCCCCAGTCCCCACAGGAACTGGGCAGTCCCGGCCCGGCCGTACATCCGGGCAGCGCTTCGGATGAGTTCGGCATCGATTCCGGCGATCTCCGCCGCCCATTCGGGTGTGTACTTCTCCACCTCCGCCTTCATCTCTTCAAAGCCCACCGAGTGTTGACGGATGAAGTCCTCATCCATGAAACCCTCGTCCATGAGGACTCCCTGCATGGCGTTCAGTACCGCCACGTTGGAACCCGGACGCAGGGGCAGATGGATGTCGGCCAACCGGGCCAACTCCGTGTTCCGGGGGTCCAGGACGATGAGCTTGCAGCCGGCCAACACGGCCTGCTTGATCTTGGAGCCGAACACCGGGTGGGCCTCGGTGGGATTCGCCCCCACCAGCACGATGAGATCGGAGTGGAAGACGTCTTCAAAAGGGTTCGTTCCCGCCCCTGTTCCCAGAGCCTGCCCGAGGGCGTATGCTGAGGGGGAGTGGCATACCCGGGAGCAGTTGTCGATGGAGTTCGTCCCCATGGCCACCCGGGCGAACTTCTGCATGAGGTAGTTCTCTTCATTGGTGCAGCGAGACGAAGAGATGGCGCTGAACGCCTCCGGGCCATGCTGGTCGCGGATCTCCTTGAATTTCGTGGAGATGAGGTCCAGGGCCTCGTCCCAGGAAGCTTCCCGGAAGGTGCCGTCGTCGTTCCGGATGAGGGGCGACGTGAGGCGGTCTTCCGAATGGGCGAACTGATGGGCGAAGCGGCCCTTCACGCAGGTGTGCCCTGTGTTGGCCGAACCCAGGCGGTTGGGCTCGATGTTCACCACCCGCCCATCCTTCACGTTCACGTTCAGGGAACACCCCACTCCGCAATACGAGCAGGTCGTGGTGATCTGGGTGTCGGGGAGGCCGAACTCCCGGGTGCCGGGCTCTTCCAGGGCCGCCACGGGGCACTCGAACACACACTGGCCGCAGCTCACGCATTTCGCCGCTTCGAAGCCGGTATCGTTTCCGGCGATGACCCGGGTGTCGTACCCCCGTCCCTCCATGGCCAGGATGAACGACCCCTGCACCTCATCGCATGCTCGCACGCAGAGGGCACATCCGATGCACTTGTCCATCTCCAGCTTGATGAAGGGGTGGGAGTCGTCCCGGGGCGGGTTGTGGGTGCGGGGGTTCTCGTAGCGGGGCGTCCGCAGCCCCACCTCCTGGGCCAGATCCTGGAGATCGCAGCGTCCGTTGGCGGTGCAGTCCAGGCACTCCAGGGGATGATCGCTCACGATGAGCTCGGTGATGTTCTTCCGGATCTTCGTGAGATAGGGGGAACGAGTGCGGTACTTTGCCCCCGGGGCCACCGGGGTGTGGCAGGAGGCCACGGGTTTGCGCCCCTCCACCTCCACCAGGCAGGTGCGGCAGGCCCCGTAGGGCTTCATACGGTCGGAGTAGCAAAGGGTGGGCACCGTGCTCCCCACGGAGCGAAGGGCCTGCAGGACCGTGGTCCCTTCCTCCACAGTGACGCTCCGGCCATCCACCTGCACGGTTACTGGGCGGGTGATTCCGTTGGCTCTGGCAATCATGATGTCACCTTCGGCGAAGTGCCGTTTCCACCCGGAACGCGGTAGCGATCCAGTTCGTCGGGGAAATGGTTCAAGAGGGACTCCATGGGCAGGGGGGTCATGCTTCCCAGGGCGCAGAGGGAACCCACCTTCATGGTTTCCAGCAGATCTCCCAGAAGAACGAGGCGCTGAGGTGTCACTCCACCTTCCTCCGGGCTCATCATCTGATCGAACAACTCCGTGCCCCTCACGGCCCCGATTCGGCATGGGAAGCACTTTCCGCAGCTTTCCACCGCGCAGAACGCCATGAGGCCTCGGCAGATCTTCACCAGGTCATCCTCATCCGTGTACACCACAATCCCGGCGTGACCCAGGATCCCGCCGGCCGCGTCCAGGTCTTCGAATGTAAGAGGAGTATCCAGGGCGGATTCCGGGAGGATGCTGCCCAGGGGTCCGCCCACCTGAACGCCCTTGAATCGCCGCCCGTGGGCCATGCCACCCGCCAGATCGAAGATGACCTCCCGGAGCGTCACCCCCAACTCCACTTCATAGAGACCCGGGCGAACCACTGCCGTGTTCAGCGAGACCAGCTTCGTGCCTTTGGAGCGGTTGTGCCCCATGGCGGCATAGGCATCTCCCCCATGTTCCACGATCCAGGGCAGGGTGTGAAGGGTTTCGGTGTTGTTCACCGCCGTGGGACATCCGAAGAGTCCTTTCACCGCCGGGAAGGGGGGCTTGTAGCTCACCAGGGCCGGTACCCCCTCCAGGGAGCGAAGCAGGCTGGTTTCCTCCCCGCAGATGTAGGCCCCCTTCCCTTTCACCAAGTGTACCTGGCAGCTGAAGTCGCTCCCCAGGATGTTCGCGCCAATGAGGCCGGCCTCCCGGGCCTCTTGGATGGCATTTGCCATGACCTGAAATGCCCTGGGATACTCGAAGCGGAGATAGATGTAGGCCTCCTGGGCTCCGCAGGCGTAGGCTGCCAGAAGTAGGCCCTCCAGGTGGGTGTGGGGATCCCGCTCCAGGAGCTCCTTGTCGATGTACGACCCGGCGTCACCTTCGTCGGAATTGTCCACCACGAACTTCCGTCCGGAGCCGTCGGCAGCTTCGGCCTCTGCCACCGTCCGGAACTTGATGCCCGTGGGAAACCCGGCGCCCCCCCTTCCCCGGAGTCCGCTTGCCTCCACCTCCTGGATGACTTCATCCGGGCTCATCTCGTTGAGGGCCTTCTCCAGGGCCGAGTAGGCTCCTGCGGCCCGGGCCCTTTCCAACGAGGTGACATCCGAGGTAAGTCTCCGGAGGAGGACGCAGGGCTTCCCGTCCTCCGGCAGGTAGATGGCGTTCTGCGGCTCCTTCAGGGAGAGGGCCCGGCCGTGCAAGACGTGGTCTGATACGGCTGAAACCGCATTCTCCCCGGCCATGGACACGGGAAGATCGTCCACCATGGCATTGGGTCCCAGGCCGCAGTAGCCCAAGCACGCCACATGATCCAGTCGGACTCCATGGGCGCCCGTTTCACCCATCTCCACCCCCAGGGCCTCCGAGAGGCCGTGCTCCAGGGCGCTACATCCCCCGCCCGGAGCCGCCCTGCACGCCTCGCCCATGCACACCTTCACCGTGTGCTGGGCCGCCGTTTCCCTTCCCAACTCATCGTAGAAGCGGGCGGTGGCCCGGATGTGTGCCGGAGGGAGGTTGTACTGATCGGCCAGGGCCTGGATATCCTGGTCCGAAATGAAACCCTGCTCCTCATGGAGGAGCGAGAGCCGGTCGTAGACCGTGGTCCCCTGCCCCAGAAACTTGTTCTGGAGGGCGATGAGGTTGGAAGACATATCTGAATGTATCCCGGAGAAGGACTGGTTGCCAAAACCCGGTGGAGCCCGTCGTACCCCGCGGTTCCTGTGTGGGATTACTGGATCCCAAACTGGATTCACGGTATGGGATGAAGTGTCCCCGGGCAACATACAGCGCGGGTTACTGCGCCAGATTCCCCTCCCGATCCACCAGAACCGATGCTCCCAGCCCAAGGGCCTCCAGCCGAGGCAACTGCGTTCGGGCATCCCCCACCACAAGCCAGACCATTTCCGACGGATCCAGGTAGCGCTCCGCAAGTCTTTGGATGTCCTCCACAGTCATCCGCTGAGCTTCGTCACCCCGCCGAAGCGCGAAGTCAGCCGGGAATCCGTGCGCTGACATGGACCCCAGGAGGCCAACCTTCGCCCCCAGGGTCTCGAAGGCCCCTGCGTTGTTTCGCAGAAGATAGCCCCGGGTGACCTCCAGATCGTCGGTCCCGAAACGGGGCCCATGCTCCCGCACCAGTTCCAGGATGGTCTCCAATGCCTCCAGGGTGATGTTGCTTCGCACACCCGAGCTGATCTGGAAGGGTCCCGGCCTGGTGCCTCCCTGAAATCCGGAGCCAATACCATAGGTGTACCCCAGCCCCTCCCGCAGCACTTGGGTGAGCTCTGAAGCGAAGCCCCCACCTCCCAGACGGAAGTTCATGACGGTGGCGGGCCAATAGTCCGGATCCGGCTCCGCCATGGCCAGGTAGCCGATGCGGAGCACCGACTGAGCCGATCCCGGGACATCCACGAAGTAGAGACCCGCCCGGGAGGGATCCCACCGTGGAGGGTCCGGAAGAGGAGGAGCGGGCCCTCCTGCCCACCGGATCCCCAGGCCCTCCAGAGCCGATAGCGTTTCAGCCTGAGAAACGGCCCCCGCCACATGGAAGGCCGCCAGCTCCGGCACGATGTTCCCAGCGTGCCAGTCCTGGAGATCGGCCATCGTGATGGCGTCCACGGACGTCAACGTTCCCCGGGGGTCGGCGGCCAGGGGGTGGTCGCCATAGACCAGGCGGTTGAAAACGCCCTGGGCGATCTGATTCGGGTTCCCCCCACTCTGCTGGATCTGGTTCCGCACCCGGAGGCGGGCCAATTCGAACTCCTGGGGATCGAACCGGGGCTCCAGGAGGATCTCCTCCACCAGAGCCATGGTC
Source organism: Gemmatimonadota bacterium (assembly GCA_040905545.1). GTDB lineage: Bacteria > Gemmatimonadota > Gemmatimonadetes > Longimicrobiales > Gaopeijiaceae > JBBDRI01. The sequence continues at coordinate 10,800 of JBBDRI010000053.1, forward strand.
TCGGCGAAATTCCGGGCCAGGGTGGTGCCCCTGAGGATGAATCCGTCTCGGCCCGCCGAGACCGCTATGGTGGCCCCCAGAAGCTGGATGGCCAGTTCCAACTCCTCCGGAGTGCGGTGAGCCGTGCCCTGCAACATGGTCTCGGCCAGTAGATTCGCCACTCCCACCCGTTGAGGCTCATCCAGGAGCATCCCTCCATCCATCCGAAGTTCGAACTGCACCAGAGGAACCTCGGAGTCCTGGATGCCCCACATGGGAAGTCTGTTGGCCAGCCTGCCCTCCCATACCGTGGGAGCCGTGAGGATGGGCGCCTCTCCGAAGGGGGGTTCCATCGACCGGTCGATGGCGGACGGAGTCCGGGGAATCTCCCCTCGATCCAGTACCTCCACGGGTGCTTCCGCACCCTGGACGATGGCCTCCACCCGCACCTCCGCCAGTTCCGAACCTGTGAGCGCCAGGTGGGGCTGCCCCCGGGGAACGAAACTGGCCGCCACATGGGGGTGATCCTTCAGGTACGCTTCATACACCCGAATGAGATCTGCCTCGGTCACGGCCAGGGTGCGTTCCAGATCTTCCGTGGAGTATCCGGGTGATCCGGCGAACATGGTGTACTGCGCCAGTTGGAAGGCTTTGCCCAGAACACTGGAAAGGGACTGGTAGAACTGACGCTCTACCCTGGCCTTCACCCGAGCCAACTCCTCCGGCGGCACGCCCCGTTCTTCGAAGCGGGTGAACGCCGCATCCACTCCTGCCATCACCTCATCCAACTCGGTATCCGCATAGGCCCGCACCTGGAGGGTGAAGCGGCCGGCGAGAGCCTGGGCAAAATTCCCTGCCGACGCCCCGGGGGCCACTCCCATCTCCTCCACCAAGACCTGGTAGAAGGGACTGGCCTTTCCATCGGTGAGGATGCGGGCCAGGAGGGCCAGAGGGTAGGAGTCCGGGTGGTAGTTCTGCACCGAGGGCCAGGCCAGGGTGAGTTGGGGCACCTGGGCGAAGTTGTCCTCATGCATGAGTCGCCGGCTTTCGGATAGCTGAACTTCCGGCGGGGTGGGGAGCTCCGAGGCGGGGCGAGGGGGAATCTCTCCGAAGTACCGGTCGATCCACGCCTTGGTCTGTTCCACGTCCAGATCTCCCGACACCACCAGGAGGGCATTTCCAGGGCCGTACCAGCGACCGTGGAACTCGTGCACATCGTCCAGGGTGGCCGCATCCAGATCGTCCAGGGAGCCAATGACCTGCCAGCGGTAGGGGTGACCGTCGGGGTAGAGGGCCCGGTCTATCACGTAGTTCAGATGGCCGTACGGCTGATTATCCACACCCTGGCGCTTCTCGTTCTTCACCACCTGCTTTTCCTTCGCCAGCACATCGTCCGTGACGGTGTTGATGAAGAAACCCACCTTATCGGCCTCGGCCCAGAGCACCTTCTCCAGGGCATCTCTGGGCACCACCTCGAAGTAGTTGGTCCGGTCCCGGTTGGTGGACCCGTTGGTGGAGCTTCCCACCCGGGTCATGAGGCGGTCCAGCCCCCCTTGCCCGAGGTTCTCCGAATCCAGGAAGAAGAGGTGTTCGAAGAGGTGGGCGAATCCCGTGCGGCCTTCCACTTCCTTGGCGGACCCCACTTCATAGGTGAGAGCCACTGCCACCACCGGGTCGGACCGGTCCACATGGAGGACCACCTCCAACCCGTTGGAGAGGGTGTAGTGGTCGTGGTTCAGTGCGACGGGGGAGTTGGCCTCCGGAGCATCGCCGCCGCAAGCGGAGAGGGTCAGGATGATGAATACCGCCAGCGCGCAGCTGGCCTGGGACGTACGGAGGGAACGAGTCATGGTACGCTTTGAAAGGGCGGAGTGGGAACGGGCAACACGTAGGCACCGGGGAAGTCCGGGGCCACCACCTTCTCTTTTCCGCTCCACCGTTGGATGTCCAGCCGGTGCACGGCGGTGCGTTTGAGCTCCGCTGCCGTGATGGCGCGGTAATCCTTCCCTGGCTCCAGATGGGGAGCGTACTTGGCCATGATCCCGGCCAACACCCGGCGTTTTTCAGCCGTATGTGGAACGGGTGTCAGGGTACCGAAGACCACCACTGCCGAGTACTCCACGCTGAACTCCAGGGCCTCAGCCGCCGGGAGGAAGCGACCCATGACGGCTGCGGAGAAGGTAGCCGGTCCCCCGGCGTCCGCCTGCTGGGGAGTACGCCCCACCCGGGCGGTGTGGAGGTAGATCCGATCCTTCCCCTCGCTCTCGTCGAAGAGGAAGAGGTTCGAATTCAGGAAAGGGGCGCCGTCTGCCACCGTGGCCAGGACCCCGAAGGGCGCCTGGCGGAGGAAGGCCCGGATCCACGCCGGATCCTTCGCCCGATCCCGCCGCCGCATCTCTTCGATCTCCGGAAGCAAGGACTGCGCCTGATCCAGTTCTCCCGCCCTCGCCTGGTCTGCCCCTCCCGCACGCTCCGGCTCCGGTTCTCCCGCCTGCTCACTTCCGGCCATCTTCTCCTCCCTTATCGATGCCTCGTCCAACGAGGAAAATCCATTCTACTCAGTTCGCATGGCCAGGAGCGGATCCACCCGGGTGGCGCGGCGGGCGGGGACCCAAGAGGCCAGAAGCCCGGTCCCGGCAAGGACCAGGACGGTGGCCGCGAAGATGAAGGGATCCCGAGGCTCCACCTGGAAGAGGAAGGTGCCCAGGAGAGACGAGACGCCCCACGCGCCGGCAAGCCCCATGAGAAGACCCATCCCCAGTTGCACGGCCCCCTGCCCCATCACCAGGCGCATCACATCTTCCCGCCGGGCACCCAAGGCCATGCGCACCCCCATTTCCCGGGTGCGCCGTCCTACCGAGAAGGAAAGCACCCCATAGAGCCCGATGGCCGCCAGGAAGAGGCCCACTCCGCCCATGACCGCGAAGATCACACCGAAGACCCCGAAGAACCAGTTGTCCTGCCGGATCCCCTCGGCCAACGTCTGTACCCGAAAGATGGGGATGTCCGGGTCCACACCGGCCACTGCGTTCCGGACCTCCGGTGTCAGTGTGAGGGGGGAGCTCTCACTCCGAGCTGCAATGCTCATGGAGCGGATGGGCCGACTCTGGGCCAGGGGGGTGTAGAAACCCGCCTGCTCCAGGCCTTCGACGCCGGCCATGTGCATATCAGGTACCACGCCGATGATGGTGAGCCAAGGTTCATCGGAGTCGCCCCTCCCTGTCCGAATGCGATGCCCGATGGCGGTACCGTCGGGAAAGTGGAGTTGGGCAAAGCTCTGATTCACCACCGCCACGGGAAGGCTCTCCGGCCCGTCCTGTGGATGGAACCCCCTCCCCTGGCGAATCCCCACCCCGAATGTGTCGAAGTACGAGGGTGTGATGACGGCGGTGGAGGCGGAGGGCCCCTGGGTGTCGGAAGCGTAGTCGTCCCCCTCGATCCTGAAGGGGGTGCGGGAGCCGGCCAAGCCAGGAAGGCTGCTGGTGAGGGTAACCGCCCGCACGGCCGGATCCGCCGAGATCCGCCGCTCCACCTCTTCGAAGAATCGGACTCTGGTAGCCAGCTCCGTATACTCGTTGTTCATCTCCGGAAGCTCCAGGCGGGCCGTAAGGATGTCTTCCGTGGCGTATTCGAAGTCGATGGAGGCCAGTTCGGTGACGCTTCGGATCATCAGGCCGGCGGCCACCACCAGGGTCACGGAAAGTGCCACTTCTCCCACCACCAGCGCCCGGATGAGCCGTCCGCCCCGGAAGCTCGTCGCACTACGGGAGTCATCCTTCAGGATCTCGCCCACATCTCCTCGGGAAGCTCGGAGAGCCGGGAGGAGCCCGGAGGCCAAGGTGGCAAAGAGCGTGATGGCCAGAACGAAGAGAAGGACCGTACCATCCATCTGGAAATCCACCCAGAAGGGGGGTTCCGTGACAGGCACGGCCCGTATGAAGGCCCACACCCCCACCCAGGCAATCCCCAGCCCTACCACTGCCCCTACCAGCGCCAGAATCAGAGGCTCGGTGAGGAACTGCATCAGCACCCGGCCCCGGTCGGCGCCAAGAGCGCTTCGAATTCCCACCTCCTTGCCTCGCATGGCCGCCTGCCCCAGAAGGAGGTTGGCCACGTTGGCACAGGCAATGAGGAGCACCCCGAAGACGGCTCCCAGCATCACGGAGAGGGCTTGCCAGGCGTCACGGCCAATGAAGGCCCTGGTGAAGGGTTGGACCAAGGCGCCCAGATTCTCGTGGGTCTCCGGGCTATCCCGGGCCATGCGGGCGGCGATGGTGCCCATCTGAGCGTCGGCCTCGTCTACGGAGACGCCGGAGGCCAGGCGGCCGAATACCCGAAGGTTCGGGGTGCCAGCTGCACCTTCCTGAAAGTCCAGGGCCTGCCTCCGCTCCGGGAGCCAGATGAGTTCCCGGAAGGGGAAGAGGAACCCCTCTTCCATGACCCCCACGATGATGGCCTCCTCTCCATTGATATGGAGCGGCTGCCCCAGTGCCCCCGGGTCGCCACCAAATCGATCCTGCCAGACGCGGTGACTGAGGACGGCCACCAGGGCCGCTCCGGGAGTTCCGTCATCTTCCACGAAGCCCCGACCCAGGACGGGACGAACTCGGAGTAGGTCGAACGCATTGGCCGACATCCAGGCCCCAAAGTAGCGCTCGGCTCCTTCGCTTCCCCGCACATTGAATGACCCGGTGACGAAGGTGGCGAGCCCCTGGAATACCGTCTGCTCACTCTGCCACCGCTCGATGTCATGGAGGGGGACGGAAAGCCCATCCACGCCCCGAGACACATCGGTCCGGGACACGTACATGAGTTCCTGGGCGTCGTCGAAAGGCAGACCCTTCAGGAGGGCTCCATTCAGGATGCTGAACATCATTCCGGTGAGACCGATCCCCACGGCCAAGGTGAGCACGGTGACGAGGGTGTAGCCCGGCTTCCTGAGCATGAGCCGGGCACCGTAGCGGACATCCTGGAAAAAGCTCATGGCTGGTTGGGGCTGTGAGGGGTTGTGCGCCAGGCCGTTTTCCCTCCCGTGGGCAGCGGCGGCAACTTCGCTACCTACGGGGGGGACGGTGGGAAGGGTTCAGCCGCCGGACCCGGGCCACCACTACCGCGATGCGGAGCCCGGCCCCCGGGGCGACGGCGATCCGCCTCGAAGGAGGAACCCGGTGTGGGACCAGAGGGTTGGGAGGGTAGGAGACAACCCTTCCGGAGGTTCCTGCGTAGCCAACGATTCCTGCAAAGAGTGGTGATGAAGATGAAGGTGGAGATCTGGTCCGACGTGGTGTGTCCATGGTGCTATATCGGGAAACGGCGTTTCGAGCGGGCCCTGGAGGACTTCGACGACGAAGTGGCAGTGGTCTGGCGGAGTTTCCAACTGGATCCGGGGGAGCCGCAGAAGCAAACAACTCGGCTGGATGAAGCCTTGGCGGCGAAGTACAGGATGACCCTGGAACAAGCCCGCGAAATGATGAACCAGATGACCCGCGCGGCCTCCGGCGAGGGGCTCGCATTCGACTTCAGCCGTGCACAGCGGGGGAACACCCTGGACGCCCACCGGCTTCTCCACTTCGCGGCGGAGCGGGGTGTTCAGCCGGAGATGAAGGAGCGCTTGCTCCGAGCCTACTTCACGGAGGGACGACCCATATCGGACCCGAGGGAGCTGGCCGGGCTGGCCGGAGAAGTGGGTTTGGATCCCGACGAAGCTTCCGGGATGCTGGCTGGTGACGCATTCACCGATGCCGTGCGACGAGACGCATTGCGGGCCCGGGAGCTGGGTATTCAGGGCGTCCCCTTCTTCCTCCTGGACGGAAGGATCGGTATATCGGGGGCCCAGCCACCCGACCTCATACGCCAGGGACTCGACTCCGCGAGAGAGCGGTCCTGACCAGGCCCCCGATTGTGGTGTCATACGTGGTGTAATACGTTTGTGTATTCTCTATTACGATACGGAGAAGCCACACGTGACCGATGACGTGAAGGAGCCCATCAACGTTCGCCTTGGGCAGGACTACAAGCGGGCGCTGGAGGAGCTGGCGCGGGACCGGAACCGGACGGTGAGCTCCGTGGTGCGGGAGGTCCTCCAAGACTTCGTGGACGCGGAGCGCCGGCGCGCCTGGGAGGCCGAGGCTCGACGGTCCGCCCGCGTCCTTGCGGAAGAGGCGGAAGATCCGGACAGCCCGGAGGCCGAGACCCTCCGGACGCTCGAGGCGAACCTCGAGGAGTTCGCCCAGGAATGGGTCTGGGAGGAGGAGGATTGAGCCGCGGCGACCTGGTCACCGTCGTGCTTCCGGGGACCTACGGCAAGCCCCGACCGGCCCTGCTGATTCAGGACGACGCCTTCGAGGAGCTCCCCTCCGCCACGATCCTCCCCATCACGAGCCGGCTCCGGAATCTGCCTCCCCTGCGCATCGGCATCGAGCCCGGCCCCGAAATTGGACTGCGCATCCCCTCCCAGGTGCAGATCGACAAGTTGATGACCGTGCCCAGGGGTAAGATCGGGAACCGGATCGGGGCCCTGGACGAGGCCACGATGGAGCGGGTCGAGGAGGCCCTCGCGGGGTTCCTCGGACTTCGGAAGCCCTCGGGGGAGTCGAGCTGAACCCGCTTCCCGACTCCCCATTCCGGATTGTACAAGCAAAGTATTCACCTGACACCCACCACCGCGCGTCCGAATTGTCCGGGTGGACATCAACTCCTCTGAACCGGACCGACGGATAGCCATGGGCAACACTCTGGGCTTCTTCAGGCTTCGATCATCTCCAGCACCTGCCTCGAATGCCCGCAAATCTGTCCCATTCTGCCATGGACGGATTTGGGGTGTGCGCCAGGGCGAGGTGGGGACCCATGACCGGGCCATGCCGTTGCACGCCACTGGGGTCACGCAGGAGGGGCCTTGCGACGGTGGGGCGGACCTCGAACGGTCCAGCTTCCCCGTTGGCACTCCTGACCGCCATTCCGAGAGCCAAAAAACCGGCGGATTGCGGAATTTGATGCTCGGGGCGGGTGGAAGCCCGGTGGGTATCGGGGGTGTGCGGAGTGGCTCCAGATGCGCACGGGAATGGATCCCCGCACCGCCCGGGAGCACGTTCGGAGTGCACGGGCGCTGGCTGCTCTTCCCAGCATTTCGGCTTCCATGGCACGGGGCGAACTAAGCTTTTCCAAGATCCGGGCCCTCACCCGCTTCGCCACGCCGGAGTCGGAGGGCGAACTCCTGGACTATGCCCGGATGAATACGGCAGCTGAACTGGAACGTTTGGGCCGGAGCTGGAACGAACTCAGCCGGGGTGAAGAGACGGACCGCGAGCGGCGCCGCTACCGCCGTCGACGCCTGGTCATCTTCCCGGACGATGACGGCATGTACCTGATCCGAGGCCGCCTCCCGGCTGAAGTGGGGGCGCTCCTCATGCGGGCGGTGGAAGCCGCCGGCGATGCGCTGTTCCGGGAGGGGTTGGATTGGTGTGCGGAGGGCGGAGCGCGGGGACCGAGAACGGAAGAAGTGACCCCGGAACAACGATGGGCCGACGCCCTGGGGCTCCTGGCGGAGCGCGCCATGGAGCTGGGGTTCGGGGGAGGAGCGGGGGCGACGCAGGTGGGTCGAGCCCACCCGGCGGGTTCGGAGGCGCCACCGGAGCCCGCCCCGTCGCAGTCGGATGACGAGGATCTGGAACAGGTGCCCACAAAGCCGGACTGCTCCAGCACCTCATCCACCGTTTCTCGCGGTTCCGCGGAACCGCATCATCCGGGGAAGCCGGCCCCATCCCCTCCCCTGCCCTCCCCTTCCTGGGCCTCCGCACCTATCCGAGGCACCCGGGCGGAGCGATACCAGGTGATGATCCATGTGGAGCCGGGGGCCCTGTCGACAGACGAAGCAGGGTTCCCATCCCTACCGCCCGATCCCCACGGTGGCCCGAAAGCCAGTCCCGCACGCCACCCGACGCGCCCTCCCACCGATCGCTCCGAACTGGATGACGGCACCCGCCTCTCCCCCGAAACCGCACGTCGGCTCGCCTGCGACGCATCACGGGTGAAGGTCACGCGGGGCCCTGACGGATCAGTTCTGGACGTGGGCCGCCGCACCCGCACCGTTCCCGCCGCGATCCTACGGGCGCTGGAGATCCGGGATGGTGGGTGTTCTTTCCCCGGGTGCGGGCTCCGGTTCACGGAGGCACACCATGTTCAACACTGGGCCGACGGGGGTGAAACCAAGCTCCGCAACCTGATCCTCCTCTGCCGCCATCACCATCGGGCGGTCCATGAGGAGGGGTTCACCGTCCGCATGAATCGGTGCGGGCGCCCACACTTCTTCGATAGAACGGGATGGCCTCTACCCGACTTCGCTCCTCCGCCCTTCCTGGGCGACCGTCCCGTGGAGGAGCTGGTTCGGTCCAACCGTGCTCGGGGAGTGGACCCGCAGGCCCATACGGCCGCTTCCCGTTATCGGCGCACGGCCGATGTGCCGTGGGAAGTCGAGGCACGCGCCCGCGACGCGCTGGAGGGAAAGACCGGGATCCGGGGGACGTGATGGGCCAGGCGCAGAGGACAGACCCGGGATATTCCCGCGGTCGACTTGCATCGAGCCCGCGCCTTACCTAGGCTCCAATCCCCCCCCATCGTCACCCCCCGAACTGCATGCCACCTTCCAACGCACTCTTCGACTGGGTCCGGAGCGCAAGCGATTGGCTCTGGGGGCCGCCCATGCTGGTACTGGTTCTGGGGACCGGTCTGTATCTGCTTTGGCGACTCCGTGCCGTACAGGTGCGCCGTTTCATAGACGGGGCTCGCGCCCTCACGGAGAAACCCTCCGGCGAAGGAGACATCAGCCCGTTCGCGGCCCTCATGACCGCGGTCTCGGGAATCGTCGGAAACGGCAACATTGCCGGGGTGGCCACGGCCATCACCGCCGGTGGGCCGGGAGCACTCTTCTGGATGTGGGTGTCGGGGGCGGTGGGCATGGGTACGATGTTCGCCGAATCTGTTTTGGGTGTGCGGTACCGGCGGCGAGATGCCGACGGCCTCTGGATCGGCGGCCCGATGTACTACATGCGTGACCGCCTGGGGTGGAAGTGGATCGCCGGCTTCTTCGCCTTTGGTATGGCGGTGAAGAGCCTCCTGGCGACTACCACCGTGCAGAGCAACTCCATCGCCTCGGTCATGGCGTCGGAAGTGGGCCTGGCCCCCCTGTTGACCTGCGCAGGGGTGGCTGCACTCACCGGCCTGGCGGTGGTGGGAGGTGTGCGGACAATATCGCGCGTCTCGGAAGTCCTGGCCCCGTTCATGGGGGCCCTGTACCTCTTGGGCGCCTTCGCCGTGCTGGCCATCTTCTGGCGGGAGATTCCCGGCGCCCTGGGTCTTGTCTTCGAGCACGCCTTCACCCCCATCTCCGCCACCGGCGGTTTCCTGGGTGCCGGGGTGAGGGAGGCCGTCCGCTTCGGGGTGGCCCGGGGCGTCTACTCCAACGAAGCAGGGACCGGATCGGTACCCATCGCCCACGCATCGGCGAAGACGAACGATCCTGTTCGCCAGGGATCGATAAGCATGCTCGGGGTCTTCTTCGACACCCTGGTGGTCTGCAGCGCCACCGGCCTCGTGCTGCTGGTGACCGGCGCCTGGACTTCCGGACTCGACTCCACCGCCCTCACCGCCGCGTCGTTCTCCAGTGGACTTGGGGTCGCCGGGGGACCCATCGTGCTCGTGGCATCCCTCCTCTTCGGGCTCTCCACCCTCATCGCCTGGGCGTTTTACGGAGAGCAGTGCGCCACGTACCTGTTCGGGCCCGCCGCCCGCAAGCCGTACCGGGTCCTCTACTGCCTGGCCATTTTCGGCGGCGCGGCGGCCACTGCCCAGGTCATCTGGGCATGGGGGGATCTGTTGAACGCCCTGGTGGCCATCCCGAATCTGGTGGCTCTCCTGCTCCTGGGCCGCGAAGTGGCGAAGACGTTGAAGGGGTCGCGGGGCGAGGCTCCAGGGTGAGAGGTGTCGAGGCCCGCCCGGCCCATGCGCAGGGGTAAAGATCCTCCCCGGGCCGCCGGGTTGGTAAAGGCCATCGGGTTGCTAATGGCCGCCGGCTGTCACGCACGGGGGACAACCATATACCCTGTTTCCGCGTCAAACGAGAGTCACGACCCAACTTCCCCGTTCCGAATTCCCCGGTCCGAACCCAATCAAAAGGAAGCGTCATGGCCCCTCTCTACGGCCGACTCGTCCCGATCTCCGCATGTTTGGGTGCATGCGCCCTGATACTTCTGATTCCCACCGCCGTCCACGGCGACACCGGGGCCGGGTCCGAACCTCCGGAACCTCTCCGGGTGTTCCTGGACTGTCCGTCCTTCATCTGTGATTCGGACTTCTTCCAGACCGAGGTGATGTGGGTCGACTGGGTGCGAAACCGCCAGGATGCCGATGTCCACGTTCTGGTCACGTCTCAGACGACGGGAGGGGGCGGACGCCTCTTCGACATCTCCTTCGAGGGGAGAAGCGACTTCGCCGGTGAACGGTTCACCCTGACCCGCCATACGCAGACCGACGCCTCCCCGGACGACCGTCGCCGAGCGATCCTTCATACCCTCACTCTCGGGTTGGTGCGCTACGCGTCGGAGACCCCGGTGGCGGAGCGACTCCGGGTTCGGTTTGAGCCGGAGTCCTCGGCGGGGGAAGATCCGGATGCGGCGCCGGCCCCGGGGGGCGCTCGCGGTGATCCTTGGAACTTCTGGGTCTTCTCCACCTCGGCCAGGGCCTTCCTGAACGGAGAATCGCAGGCAGGAGCCCAGAATTACAACGGTTCCCTTTCCGCCACTCGGACCACCGAGGAGTGGAAGTTTCGATTCAATGGAAATGGCAGCTACGGCGAAAACCGCTTTGAGCTTCCGGACCGGACCGTACGGAGCATCACCCGCAGCTACACCGGAACGGGTATGGTGGTGAGGAGCCTGGGAGATCGGTGGTCCACCGGGATGAGAGTCAGGGCACGGAAGTCCACCTTCCAGAACTACGATCTGGTCGTTGAGGCGGGACCCGCAGGGGAGTTCAGCTTCTTCCCATACTCGGAATCCACCCGGAGGGCCCTGACCGCAGAGTATGCGCTTCACCTGGCCCACTTCGACTATACGGAAGAGACTCTGTTCGACCAACTCCAGGAAACCCGCTGGGAGCAGAACGCCCGGGTGTCGCTCAATCTCAATCAGCCGTGGGGTTCGGCAAACACCACCGCTTCGTTCTCCCAGTTCCTCCACGATACATCTCAGAACCGGATTTCGTTTTCCACGGGACTGAATGCACGGCTCTTCCGGGGCTTCTCCCTGAATGTGAATGGGGTGTACTCGGTGGTGCGAAACCAGCTGAACCTCCCCAAGCGGGGAGCCAGTGAAGAAGAGGTCCTGCTCCGGCGACGTCAGCTCTCCACCAACTACCAGTACTTCACCTCGTTCGGGATCACCTACAGCTTCGGTTCCATCTACTCCCAGATCGTGAATCCGAGAATGGACAGCTGGCCCGGAGGAGGTTCGTTCTTCTTCTGACGAGAAGGCTTCCGCCTTCGCTGGAAACGTGTCCGGCTGGACGTCGCCGGTTACACGCCTACACAGATAAGGCCCCCCGCCCGGGATCTGCCAGGACCCTCACTTCATACACACGGGTACAACTTGGAAAGGGCTTTACCTTGTAACCTGATGACCTGAGCCCCGAGTCGTGACCTGAGCCCCGAGGCTGGGAGAGTCCGCCCGTTAGAACCCCAGGGATTTTATTGGAAACGCTGTGTTTGGGGGCACGCCGCCTTCTTCCCTTTGATGGGAACTTCCCCTGTGCACGATAATCCCTACCGCGTTCTCTTTGAGCACCATCCACAGCCCATGTGGGTGTATGACTTGGAGACCCTCCGCTTTCTTGCGGTGAACGACGCCGCCATCGGGGTCTACGGCTACAGCCGCGACGAATTTCTCGCCCTGACCATCAAAGAGATCCGTCCTCCTGAAGACGTCCCGGCCCTACTGGAGAACGTGGGTCGAGTGGTCTCCGGACGGGATGAAGCGGGGATCTGGCGGCATCGGAGCAAGGACGGAAGGATTTTTCAGGTGGCCATCACCTCCCACATCCTGGAGTTTGAGGGGCACGGGGCCGAACTGGTGCTGGTGACGGATGTCTCGGACCACATCGCGGCCCAGGAGGCCCTGGCTGAAGTGCAATTCCAGCAACTCCGCCGGTACTCACGGCTCCTGGATCTCATGAGGAGCCAGGAGTTCCAGCAGGGTGACGAGGGTGCCGTGCTCCGGGCTGTGACCGAGATGGTGAGCGACATGATCGGGGTGGAGAGGGTGAGCGTCTGGCGATATACGCCGGACCGGGATGCCATCACCGCCCCAGACCTCTTCGAGGCGACGGAGGGGCGGCACTCCAGCGGCCTCCGTCTGGAGGCGGAAACCTTCCCCGCGTACTTCCGGGCGCTGGATACCGAAGAGGCCATCGTCGCCCACGACGCTCAGTCCGATCCCAGGACTTCAGAGTTCACCGAGACCTACCTAGAACCCCTGGGTATCACCTCCATGTTGGACACCCCCATTCTGTCGGAACGGGGAGTGGATGGCGTCCTCTGCCTTGAACACGTAGGTCCGCCCCGGGAGTGGACCGCCACCGAGCGCACTTTTGCCGTCTCGGCGGCCAACGCCATCTCCCTGCTCCTTGCCCAGATCGGCCAGGCCCGAAGCCAGGAGAGATTCCGGCTTCTCTCTCGAGCCACCAACGACGCCATCTGGGACTGGGATCTCGACACCCAGAGCCTGTGGTGGAACGAGGGGTTCGAAACCCTCTTCGGTTTTCGGAGGGATGAGGTGGAGGCCGACATAGACTCCTGGATCAACAGGATCCACCCCCGGGACCGAGACGAAGTGGTGGCCGATATATACGAAGCTATCGAGTCGGGACGAACCAACTGGTCCCGGGAGTATCGGTTCCAGAGAAACGACGGTCTATACGCCTGGGTTGTGGACCGGGGCTATGTGATCCGAGACGGTTCCGGCAAAGCCGTGCGGATGCTGGGGGGAATGACGGACGTGTCCCAGCGCCGTGCGCTGGAGAGCCAGCTCCGGGAGAGCCAGAAGATGGAGAGTGTGGGCCAGCTTGCCGGGGGAGTGGCCCATGACTTCAACAACCTCCTCACGGTGATCCGAGGAATCCTGGATCTGCATCTGGCTCGTCCGGAGGAAGAATGGGCAGACAACGGACTAAGAGCCGACCTCCGGGAGGTGCGTCACGCAGCCGAACGGGCCACGGAGCTGACCCGCCAGCTCCTGGCCTTCAGCCGGCGCCAGCTTCTGGAGCCCCGGATCCTGGACTTGAATGCGGTGGTGGAGGGCATGATGGGACTTCTCCGGAGAGTCATCGGAGAAGACGTCAGTATCTCGTTTCGACCCGATCCGGACCTTTCTTCCATTCGGGCCGACCCCACCGGCATCGACCAGGTTTTGGTCAACCTGGTGGTGAACGCCAGAGATGCCATGCCCCGGGGGGGCGAAATCACCATCGAGACGCAGAACCTAGCTGCCGAAGAAGGCAAGATGCCTGGCAACCATACCAACCAAACCGGCCCCTTCGTGGAGCTCACCCTGCGCGACACCGGCCGCGGGATGGCCCCGGAGACTCTCCGCCGATGCACCGAGCCGTTTTTTACGATGAAGTCTGCGGGAGAGGGCACGGGTCTCGGCCTTTCCACCGTCCACGGGATCATCACCCAGTCGGGCGGGCGTCTATTCTTCGAAAGCGAAGTTGGGCGGGGTACCCTGGTTCGGATCCTCCTTCCGGTGACGACGGACCAGGTCCCGGAGGCAAAACCCGCGCCGGCTCAGACACATCCCACAGGCGTCGAGACGATCCTCCTCGTGGAGGATGACCACGCGGTTCGCCGTCTTGCGGCCCGGATCCTCAAGAAAGCCGGGTACCGGGTTCTCGAGGCGGGAGAGGGAGAGGAAGCCCTGGAGGTCGCCCGGGGGGAGGGGGGTGGGTTGGACCTACTCCTGACGGATGTGGTCATGCCGGGAATGAGCGGCCCGGAACTCGCGGAACAGATTGGGAAGGAAGCCCCGGGAACGAAGGTGGTCTTCACATCCGGCTATACCGCCGACGCCATGGATCGGCATGGGTTGGAGAACGCCCAGCAATGGTTTCTCCCAAAGCCCTACGACATCCAGGAGCTCACTGCCAAGGTGAGAGAGGTGCTGGACCGCCCCAGGGAGTGACACTGCGGAGTGCAGTAGCGGTGCGGGCCTGGGACGGGCCCGTCACGACAGCCCTGGGGCCATTGTTTTACAATCGTAGATAAACGATATTCGATGTGGCCTGCATGCTCGTCGCCCCCACCTCCGTAGTCATCCGGACAAGGGGGTCCTGTCCTCGCTGGTTTCTCGATCCGGTTTGCTGGAAGAACCCAGACACCATAGCATCTGTCCCACCATAGCATCTGGCGTCAGCGAATCCATCACTTCGCAGCCGCGCATCAGAACATCCGCTCTCGCATCGACTCCCTCCGCCCCCGGATCCCATGTCGACTGCTTCCTCTCCGGTTTCCCCTCTCACCCTTCCTCCTCCCCGCTTCCACGCTTCCGCGTGCGCCGCAGGAGAAGACGGCAAAACTGGTTGTCGCCGGTGCGTGGAGAGTTGCCCCTATTTGGCCATGCGACCGTTGGCCACTCCCGAAGGCACCGTGATCCACATCGATGCCGGACTCTGCCGGCGCTGCGGGGCGTGCACGGGGGTGTGCCCCACTGGGGCCTTGGAGCGCTCGTTTCTCCCGGATGGCGAGCTCATGGAGTTGCTGGACGAAGCCATCTCCGGATCGCCGGTGGCGCCACTGCTGGTGCTCGCCGGTGGAGAGCAGGTGACCCACCTGGACATGGACAAGCCTTCCCACCCCCCGGTTTGTGTCCCCGTCCCCAGCCTCCTCCTCCTGAATGAGAACCATTTCCTCCAGGCAGGGCGCCTCGGTGCGGCAGGCATCGCAGTGGTGGGTGGCCCCTTCAGCCACCACGGTGCTCCTTCATTGGTGGAAGACGCCCTGAGCCTTTCCGAAAGCCTGGGTGGGGTGCCCACCTGTTACGTGGAGGCCCGGGACGCCGCTCAGGTTGCCGGCGAACTCCTGGCCTTCGCCAATTCCCTCCCCACTCCAACTTCCGCACTGAAGTCAGCGTCTGCGCCCCAGGGCCGACGTCGGGAGCAGCTGGCCGCCCTTCTGGATGGTGCCACCGCGGCCACCACCAGTGCGCCCGAGGCCGCATTCGGCCAGGTGAGCGTTCAGGCCGAGGGGTGCACGCTGTGCGGCGCGTGCTCTCGAAGCTGTCCCACCGATGCACTGGGCTACGACGCCAGGAATGGAACTCTCAACTTCGAGCCCGTCGCTTGCGTGGGTTGTGGGCTTTGCCAGGAAGCGTGCCCAGAACAGGTCTTGACCCTTACCCCGGGACTTCCGGCGGGTATCGACCTCCTGACGCCACAGCTGCTTGTGTCAGACACGGTGGCGGCTTGCGTGATCTGCGGGGCGCCCCACTTGCCGGAACGACTGCTGCGGACCGTGCGCCGGCTCCTGGATGGACGCAGCCAATTACCTGCCGAGGTGGCGCAGATTGATCGATGTCCCACCTGCCGCACCATCGGCGTTGTACCGCCTGAACCACCGCAGCCATCTCTCAGGTCCGTAGGTTGGGAACAGCCGCCCACTCCGCCGGAACCGGCCCTCGCTTCCTCCGAGGTGGGTCGACGATCCTTCCTGCAGGGTCTGGGCACCGCCCTGAGTGGCCTGGCGGCCCTGGCTGCCGGCGGCACCCGAGCTCAGGCTTCGGGGCTTGCCGGGGCGGTGGGTAATCCCAAAGCCAAACGCCTCGGGATGGTTATCGATCTGGAGAAGTGCATCGGGTGCCATGCCTGCACGGTGGCCTGCAAGGCAGAGAACGACGTGCCCCTGGGGGTATTCCGCGACTGGGTGGAAGAACACCTGCTGGGAGAGTTCCCCACGGCCCGCCCCTATTTCCTCCCCAAGCTTTGCAATCAATGCGATGACCCGGGCTGCCTCCGTGCTTGTCCCACAGGGGCCATCTTCCGCCGGGACGACGGCATCGTCGACCTGGAATCGGACATCTGCATCGGCTGCCGGGCCTGCAATCAGGCCTGCCCGTACGGTATGACTTTCATGAATCCGGCAAGGGGGACGGCCGACAAATGCAACTTCTGCGCCCACCGCGTGGACGAGGGCCTGAATCCCGCCTGCGTGGACGTCTGCCCCTCACAGTGCCGAATCTTCGGCGACCTCAACGATCCTGAAAGTCCTGTGTCGGAGTACCTCCAAGATCGCTCGACGCAGGTACTGCGGCGCGATCTGGGGCTCGGACCCAACGTCCACTACGTGGGCCTCCCGGCCCAACTCAACCGCTGACCCATGGACTACCTTCTTTTTGATCCGAACTACGTCCTGCCCAACGAGCATATCCGCTGGGGCCTCGTTGTGGTGGTCTACATGTTCCTCTCCGGCGTAGGCGCCGGTAGCCTCATCATTGCCGTCCTTCCATGGCTGCGCGGGGTGTTCGATCGCCCAGCCCTTCGGGAAGTCCGCCGCATGGCGGTCATCACGGCGGCCGCGTGTTTCACGGTGATCCCCCTTGCCGTGACGGCGGACGTGGGGCAGCCGCTCCGCATGTGGCGCGTGGTCCTCGCCCCCCACCTCACTTCGGCCATGCCCTACGGGAGCGTGGTTCTCATGGTCCTCACCGCCCTCATATTCGGGGTCCTCTGGCTGGTCCACCGGCCGTACCTGGCTGAAGCCTCAGAGCACCGAACCGACTGGCTGGGAAGGGTCTATGGGCTGGCTGCTCGAGGGTACACTCCTCAGCGTTCCGCTTGGCTGGATCGACCCGAGGTTCGGTTCTGGGTGGCCCTGACTGCAGTAGTCATGGCCGTTCTTTTCGTGTTCTACACGGGCTTCCTCCTCAGCACCATGCGGTCCTTCGGCCTCTGGTACACACCGCTCCTGGGGGTCTTTTTCGGCTTTGCCGCCCTCACCTCGGGCTTTGCCTGGATGTCGGTTGTGAGTGGTATATCCGGCAGCCTGCGGGAAGAGACGGCCATGGTGCGCCTGATCACAGGCAGCGCAGCCGTGTTTCTGGCCACGCACCTGACCCTGCGCCTCTGGGATCTGGCACATGGGGCGTACGTGGAGAGCTTCGTCTGGCCTGCGGTGCGTACCCTGCACTTCGATCTCTTCGCCGGAACGTTCGTGGGAGGCGAGCTGGTGGTGGGAGGAGCCTTGGCCCTGGCCCTGCTGGTGGCAGCTGCGGTGCGAGGGAGCGCGCTACTGGGTGTGGCTGGGGGCTTGCTCACTCTGGTGGGAATGTTCCTCAGTCGATGGAACCTCATCATCGGCGGGCAGAGCATCTCCCGCACGGGAGAAGGATTCATTTTCGAACCCCTTCACTGGCTGGGACGGGAAGGCGTGTTCGCCGCAAGCGGCCTGGTTATCTGGGCGTTCGTGGTGGGGTTCTTCCTTTGGTTCGCCCTTCCCTGGAATCGGCGAGGAGCTACAACCCCCGGGTCGGAAGGCTCCGGCTTGGCGGATTCGGGCCTCAACCGACGCCGTCTCATGGGCCTCACTGCAGGAGCAGGGCTGGCAGCGGTATCAGGGTACGCCACGCTACACGCAGTTTTCCGTCCTTTTTACCGGAAGCGGGTTCCCGGGCCCACCCCACCTCAAGCCGACGCAGTGGTGCACAGTGTCTGCCTGTCGTGTGACGCCCGCTGTGGGAACCGGGTCGTGATCCGGGATGGGAGGGTCCGGAATCTCTTCGGGAATCCCTATCACCCGGCTTCCACCATGAACAACCCGGTTTCCTATGAGACGCCTATGGATGCGTCACTGCGGACCAGTGGAAGTCTTTGCCTGAAGGGGGTTTCCGGACTCCAGTACCTGTACGACCCTTACCGAATTCGTCGTCCTCTCAAACGCACCGGCCCTCGCGGGTCCGGCCAGTTCAAGCCCATCTCGTGGGAGCAATTGCTGGAGGAGGTGGTGGAGGGGGGACGTCTGTTTGAGGAGGCGGGAGAGGATCGGGAAGTGGATGGGCTCAGGGCTGTTCGTAACTTTGATCCCATCGATCCCTCGCAGCCGGAGTTGGGCCCGCAAGCCTACGGACTCGTCTGGAATACCGGGCGAGGACAGCCAGGGCGTCAGAATTTCGTGGAGCGATTCATGGACGCCTTCGGTTCGGCCAACTATGTGAGCCACACCGACCTCTGCCAGATGAACTGGTACGTGGCAAACTATCTTCTCACCGGGCGATATCTGGATGGCGAGGTCCGCCCTTCCAGTCAGCTTTTCGGAGACATCAACCACAGCACCTACCTCCTCTTCTTCGGGGTAAATCTCGGGGGAGGTTGGAAGCCCGGAGTAAACACCTCCGCTCCCATCCTGGCGAATCGCCACGCCAACAAGGAGTGCAAACTCGTTCTCATCGACCCCTATGTGCCCCATGGTCGGCACTACGCAGACGAATGGGTGCCCATCCAGCCTGGCGCCGATGCGGCTCTGGCTCTGGGCATGATCCGCTGGATCTTTGAGAATGAGCGATTCGACAGAGACTACATCACCCGCCCCAGTCGAGCCGCCGCCGAGGCCGCCGGCCACCCCACCTTCACCAACGGCACCCACCTGGTGGTGATGGAGGAGGGTCACCCCGATCTCCACCGGATGCTTCGGCGCGGTGGTGAGCCCCTGGTCATGACGTCGACTGGAGCCGTGCCTTTCCAGAGCGCCCGGGAGGCGGAGCCCTTCGTGGACGCCGTGGTGGACGGGGTGAGGGTGAAGAGTGCGTGGCAGATCCTTCGGGACGATGCGTTTTCGCGCTCACTTGAGGATTGGGCCGAGATCTGCGGTATCCCCACCCACACCGTTGTCCGGCTGGCCAGGGAGTTCACAAGCCATGGCCGCACAGCCACTGCTTCGTGCTATCGAGGCGCCACCATGCACAGCAATGGCGTCTACAGCGGCCTGGCCATCCAGATGCTGAACGCCCTCATCGGAAATTACGGATGGAAGGGGGGCGTCATCACCGGGGCCGGCGCTCCCGGATGGCAGAGTGGTCTGTTCAACCTGAATCAGGTGGCGGAGGCTCCCAGAACCCAGGGCGCTCACGTCTCCCGCATTTCTTCCCGGAGCACGGTGCGCTATGAAGACACCACCGAATTCCGCAGGAAGGTGGAAGCCGGAGAGGACCCGTACCCGTCCCAGCGGCCTTGGTACCCCTTCACCCATGCGGGAATCACCACCGAGGCCGCGGCAGCGTTCTCCTCAGGGTACCCGTACCGGCCGAAGATCCTCATCAATTACTACATCAATTCCATCAAGAGCATTCCTGGGGGCAATCGGTATATCGAGACCCTCATGGATGCCCATCAGGTGCCGCTCTTCATCTCCATCGACACCACCGTGAGCGAGACCAGCATCTACTCGGACTACATCGTGCCCGATGCCATGTATTTGGACGGCCAGTACGGCTTCATGGGCCAGATGGTAGGCGCATGTCCGGCGCCACACATCGGGATCCGGACTCCTGCCGTGGAGCCCCTGACGGATCGCACCCCCGATGGCCGCCCCATGCTTTTGGAAACCTTCCTCATCGACGTGGCTCAGCGCCTGGGAATGCCGGGGTACGGCCTGGAGGCCATTCCCGGACCCGACGGGCAGAGGCTTCCACTGCAAAAGATGGAAGACTACTACGTCCGAGCACTGGCGAACCTGGCGGCGAACACAAATGTGCCGGAAGCCGCCCCGGAGGAAGTGGCCTACGTGGAGAAGAGTTACCCCGTGGCCAAGCACCGGGATCTCCTGCCCCCCGCCCTGTGGCGGCAGGTGTGCACTCTCCTGGCACGGGGGGGGTACTTCGAGTCCCCCGACAACGCCTGGGACGAATCCGGGAGATTCAAACAGGGGATGGGCATGTCGGATACGGTGGGCATTCAGATCTGGCACGAGGTTCTGGCCACCACCCGCCAGCCGGGTACCGGTCGGATGAATCACGGGGGCGCCACCTACCTTCCGGCGGTGGACGGTCGAGGTCGACGGATCGAGGATGTGGATGCCGACTATCCCTTCCGGGTGGTAACCTTCCGGCTGGCCACGCGCACCAAGGCGCGCACCGCTTACGACTACTGGGCCGGGGAGATCCACCCCCTCAACTTCATCGAAGTGAATCCCCTTGATGCCGTCGACCTGGACATCCAGGATGGTGATCGAGTGCGAATCTCATCGCCCAGCGGTTCCGCCGAGGGGTTCGCCCGCCGGTCGCCGCGTTGCCGCAGAGGAGTCATCGCGGGAACCCACCACTTCAAGCATACACAGCAGGGGAACAGTCGCCTTCAGATCCAGGACTCCGCATCCGTCATGACGGGTGGGACCTTCGTGAGCCCCATCCTGCACGGGATGGATCGCCCCATTGCGGAGGGCAACACCGTACATCCTGATCCTCGCCGGTTCAGCCGAGGCTTCAGCGTGAACGACGCTATGCGTCGCAATGATGAGGAACTGGGCGGGATGCCGCTGGTGGATCCCGCCGGTGGCGCCACAGTCTTCCTGGACACGCGGGTGCGGATAGAGAAGGTGGTGGCGGAGAGATGAAGACGATGTACCGTATTCTCCCTCTTCTCCTCCTTCAGATGGCGGCGTCCAGCCCGGGGCTTTCCCAAGGGGTTTCCCCTCAGTCCACAACGTTTTCAAGCGGGCAATCCCCCGCAGCCATCCCCTTTTCCGGGGACACTACCCCGCCCACCTCTCCAGACACATCCGAATCCCCTCGATTCACCTTTCACGGGGAGACCCGGGTTCGCTATGAGACCCTTGACGGCCAGTTCAGGGCCGGCGGTCGGGGGAGCTCTTCGTCTACGGGCTCCACGAGAGCGACTCAGAACGCTTCGCCACTCCCGATCGCTCTTATGTGACTCCGGGATTCCGCTTGTCCCGGGTGGAAGTAGGACAAACCTTTGACCTGGCCTGGCGGCCCCGGGCGGCGTTGCAGTACTACTGGGCCAGCGGGGACGGAGATCCGGACGACCGGAGCTACGACCAGTATGAGCGACTCTTTGGAGGCCGCCGCACCGACCTTGGGAACACCAGCATCCATGGCCCCCTGACCCCTGCGAATCGCCTACACCCAAATGGTCTTCGCCTGGTAGGAAGCCTTTTCCATTCTGTCTCTTCGTGCCAACCCCGTCATTTCCCCTTATCCTTGGGATGTTGTCGCCCACCCTCATCCTACGGAGTACATGAAGATGAAGCAGCGCACTCGCGCATCAGGCATCGTTCCGGCCCTTATGGTGCTTCCAACTCTTCTGACGCCTGTGCTCGGGCTAACGCCTGTACTCGGGGCCTCCTCCTTGCATGCCCAGCATCTTCGGCTGGAGGCACGGCCTGCGGAAGTGGCACTGGCTGTGGGATCCGAGACGTCCCTGGAAGTGGTGGCGGTGGACGCCCGGGGCGCGGTGGTGGAGGCCGAAATCCTCATGGCGGCCCCTCGGGGCTCCTTGAGCTGGAGCGACGGTACGCTGCGAGCGCTGGAACCCGGCCAGTTCGATGTCGTCGCCACCCTCATGCAGGCAGCCGGCGGAGAGCCCGTGACGCTTCGGATTCCCGTGGAAGTTCGCTGGCCCGCCATCGGGGAGGTGAGGGTGGAACAACGGGACCCGGAACTCGCCTTCTACGCAGGCACCCGCCAACTCCTCACCGCTCAGGCGTTCCACACCGACGGTTCTATCCGCCCGGACGCAGACTTCTCGTGGCGAGTGGAAGATTCGTCGGTGGCAGCGGTGGACCGGTTCGGGCAGGTGGTGGCCCATGGGCCGGGAACCACCCGGATCCTGGCGTCGGCGGAGGGTGTGGAGGGGGCGTTGTCCATTGAGGTTCGCCCCTTCCCCATGGGGAATATGGCCCTGGGCCGTGCCGACGGCGCCATGGATGGTCTGGTGCGCACCGGCGACGTGGTGCGCTTCTCCATGACGGGGTCGGTGTCCGACCTCCCTATGGAATGGGGCGTGGAACAGATTGACGGCGCCTTCACCCATGCCGGGAGTCAGGCCGGAGCCCAGATCCGTGACGGACGCTTCGTGGCCGACGTTCCCGGGGTCTACCGGATCCACGCCGGCACCGGCCCCCTGGCCGAGAGCCTGACCCTGGAGGTGGTGGAGCGGGACGTGGTGGAGGAGTTGGAGGTGGTAGGCCATACCCTCACCGACTGGTACCGCACCACCGACCTCTGGGTGTTCGAGGGGATGGATGGACGGGACTACGCCATCACCGGCTCCAAGCTCTCGGGGGGCTATGCCTTCTTCTTCGACGTCACCGACCCCGCCGCCATCGTGAAGGTGGACTCCATCCAGGCCAACGGCCGCACCATCAACGACGTGAAGGTGTCGCCCGACGGCCGCTACGCGGTGATGTCGCGGGAAGGTGCATCGGACCGCGTCAACGGGATCGTGGTGCTGGACCTGGCCAATCCCCGCAACCCCCGGGTGGCTTCTGTTTACGACGAGAACCTCACGGGAGGGGTGCACAATGTCTTTGCCACCAACACGCACCTGTTCGCCCTTTCCGCCGGAGACAAGTACGTCATCATCGACATGACGGACCTGGAAAACCCGCGGTACGTGTCGGAGTATGACCATCCCGACTCCCGCATCCACGACGTGTGGGTGCACGACGGCATCGCCTACTCGGCGGAATGGGGCACGGGGCTGGTGGTGGTGGACGTGGGCAACGGGCGTTGGGGCGGCTCCCTGGAGAACCCCACCTTGGTGACCACCTATGCTCTCCCCACGGGGGCCACCCACGCCGTCTTCCCCTACTGGTCGGAGTCGGCGCAAAAGATGTACATCTTCACCGGCGACGAAATCATGAGTCGGAGGGGCCTGGCATGGGCCGGATACCCCGAGAGCATGGGATCGTACGCTCAGCGCTACGACCCCGCCACGGGGCTGAACGGGATTCCCCTCACCACCCGGGGCTACGTGCAGATCGTGGACTTCACCGACCCTGAGAACCCCGAGATGGTGGCGCGCTACGAGGTGCCCGAGTTCGGTACCCACAATTTCTGGATCGAGGACGACCGCATGTATCAGGCGTACTACGAAGGCGGCGTGCGGGTGGTGGACGTGAGTGGTGAACTGATGGGGAATCTCTACAACCAGGGGCGGGAGATCGCCGTGTTCAAGCCCGCCCATCCCGAGGGCTTCACCCCGAACGCCACCATGGTGTGGGGGGCGCAGCCCTTCAAGGGTCACGTCTTCCTGTCGGACACCAACTCAGGGCTCTGGTCGGTGAAGCTGATTCCTCAGACCCGCCCGGCGTTCTGACCGCGGGGAGCGTTGCTCCCTATGAGATCACACCTCAGGTTGAGTCAGCCTGAACCGCCGGGTGCCATTTGCTCCGATACCGGCGGAATCAAGCTCTTCACCCAGGAGACAACATGCGCATGGGCCACCGGGAAGCATGCCTCGCCTTGTGTCTTGAGGTCTTCTTCATGGCTGCGCCTGGCGCGGCCCAGATCCAGGCGGGGCGTGTCTACAGCGGCGGGGAACAGATCAGCGACGCTGAATCGGGACTCCGGCTCACCCTCCCATCCGGTTGGCGGGGGCGACTGTCGCCGGACGGCGAATCGTTCATCCTCGAGTCGGAAACGGGCGATGGCTACATGGTGGTGCTGGCCGAGGAACTGAGTGAGGCTGAGGCCCGCCGGCAGATGTCCGAACCCGTGGATCTCGGCGGCGGGGTGACGCTCATTCCCGACGGCGCCCCCCAGGAGGTGGCTTCCGGACACCTCACGGCCCCGTACACCGTGCGCGGCCCGCCCACCGAATTCCTGGGAACGGTGGATGTCCGCCTCACCCGGACAGGGCTCGGCGTGGTGTTTATCCTGCTGTCGCCTCCTCCGTTGGCACCGGCCCAGCAGGAGGCCATGCGAGAGTTCGCGTTCAGCCTCGGCGTGGAGGCGCCCACCGTTCAGGCGAGCGGCGGAAACGACGCCTGGGAGCCCTTTCTCCGAGGCATGTATCTGGCGCGGTACTTCACTCGCACCGGCTACACCGAGTCCACCGAGCTCTGGCTCTGCAGCGGCGGCGTATTCCACTACAACAGTCAAGGAGGCGGATTCGGTGGTGGCGCCAGTGGCGCTGCCCAGAGCACGGGTGGGGGCCGGTGGTCGGCCACCGGTGCCGGCGCCACTGGCACCCTCGTGCTCACCTGGGGAAACGGCGAGCAGAGTTCCATGGGTCTTCGATACGACTATGAGAACAGCCGGGTGTACGTGGATGGGGAACATATGCTTCAGGGAAACAACGAGAGGTGTCAGTGAGGTTTTCGCACCCTCTCGGGCTGGCCTCTCAGCCTGCCGTCGCACCCACCGGGAGGCCCAGCACGACTTCGATCTGAAGCGTGCCGGAGGGCGTTTCTCCTGCCCCCGGTAGCGGGATGGCCCTGGGATCCACCTGCGCGCCGTCCACCGTGCACTGCTCCACCCCTGAGGAGACGCCGTGGGGGTTCCGCACCTGGATCTCCACCCGGAGGCCCTCCACCTCCAGCTCCACCTTGAACCCATCCCAACCCGAGGGGATGCACGGATCCACCCGGAGGGTCATTCCCTCCCGGCTCACCCCCAGGACATCCTCCAGCACCACCCGCCAGAGCCAGCCCGCAGACCCCGTGTACCAGGTCCATCCTCCCCGTCCGGTGTGGGGTTCCACCCCGTAGACGTCCGCCGCCAATACGTAGGGTTCCACCCGGTAGCGGTAGGTACCCTCCCCCTGGGCGTGGCGGGTGGGTAGGAGAAGGCGAAGGAGCTCCCCGGCACGGTCACCCTGGCCGGATTGCGCCAGGGCCCTGAGGAGCCAGGCAGCGGCGTGGGTGTACTGGCCTCCGTTCTCCCTTACCCCCGGGGGATACGCGGCAATGTACCCCGGATCGGGCCCATTCCCGGTGAACGGAGGTGTGAGAAGAAGCGCGATCCCTTCCTCATGCCGCACCAGTTGCTGCCAGGCCGCTTCCATGCCCAACCGGGCCCGCTCCGGATCGGCGGCACCGGAGATAACGGCCCACGATTGGGCCAGGGAGTCGATGCGGGCTTCCGCCGATCCCCGGGACCCCAGGGGCGAACCGTCGTCGAAGAAGGCCCGGCGGTACCATTCGCCATCCCACCCGTGACGCTCCACCGCGTCCAGCACCTCGCGGCTCCACCCTTCCAGCATGTGGGCCCGCCCCTCCTCCCCCCTCTCTCGGGCCAGGGGAGTCAACCGCCGGCAGATGTCCACAAAGAACCAGGCCAGCCAGAGGCTTTCTCCCCTTCCCTCCACACCCACCCGGTCCATCCCGTCGTTCCAATCGCCAGTGCCCATGAGGGGGAGACCCCGGGGAGAACGGGAGGCCGCCGTCCGCTCCACGGCCCGGAACGCGTGTTCCCAGAGGCTTCCCGACTCCCCGGACTCCGGGAAGGCGTCGTAGCGCTCATGCACCCCTTCAGGCAGGGGCTCTCCCTCCAGAAACGGGACCTCCCGATCCAGGAGGTCGGCCCGGCCGGTCCACCCAACGGTCTGCGCCAGCACCCAGGGAAGCCAGAGGAGGTCATCGGAGCAGCGGGTGCGCACCCCCCGGGTGGTGTTTGGGTGCCACCAGTGGAGCACATCGCCTTCCCGGAACTGGCGGCGGGCGGCCTCCACCAGGTGCTCTTCCGCCAGGCGGGGATCCAGGGGGAGGAGGGTGTAGACATCCTGGAGCTGATCCCGGTAGCCGAACGCGCCCCCGGATTGGTAGAAGCCCGTGCGGCCCCAGAGACGCGACGAGATGGTCTGATAGGGGAGCCAACCGTTCATGAGGGGATCCAGCAGGGGCTCCGGCGTTTCCACCCGGACCCGGCCCAGATAGCTGCGCCACCACGTCTCGCTCTGGCCAGGCCCAATCCCCGCTGGATGGTTATCCTCGCCGCCGTCGTCGCTGGAAGTCTCCACCTGGATCTGCGACCCACCGGTCCCGGCCTCCCCGGCCTTGAGCGCCCGGAGCAGCCGTTCCACCCCTTCCCGACCATGCCCCAGTCCCAGGTAGAACCGCACCTCGGCCACCTCCCCAGGCTCCAGATTGAGGCGCCGTCGGAGCACGCCGCAGCCGGGTCCCACGGGCTCCGCCCGCTCGCCGGGGAGGAGAGCCCGGAGCCCCTTGGGGACCCCCTCCAGCGGTCCTTGAAAGCCAAGGAACTCCTCCCCATCGGTGGCCATTCCAGCGGGGACCCCGTCGGTGGCCAGGAAGGCCACTTCTTCGTGAAAGCCCAGCGAGAAGGGGTTGCAGGCCAGCACGGCCCCCCGGCCCGGGTCGAAGGCCACCTGGAGGCGCCCGGCTGAGCGGGAGGGATGGCCGCCCAGAAGCCACTCCACGTAGTAGACCGCCGAGAGCCTTCGGGGGGCGTCTCCCCGGTTTTCCAGGCGCACCTGGATCACCTTCACGGGAAGGGTGGGGTGCAAGCTCCAGCTCACCTCCTCCTTCAAACCGTCGCTCTCGGCTTCCAGCCGGGTGCTGCCCCACCCGTGGAGGACGGTGTGATCCCGTGCCCGGGCCAGGGGCCCAGGGTTGGGGGCAGGGGTCCAGATCCACTCCCGCTCGTCGTCCCGGAGGTAGAGAACCTCCCCCTGGAGATCGTTCACGGGGTCGTTGCTCCAGGGGGTGAGGCGAAACTCCCCGGCATCCTGCCACCAGGTGAAGCTTCCGCCAGACTCCGTAACCAGGAACCCCATCTCCTTCCGGGCCACCACGTTCACCCAGGGCGCCGGCGTCCGCTGGCCGGGGCCCAGACGGATAATGTACTCACCGGTTTCGGGGTGGAACCCTCCCAGCTCCGAGGGCGCCAGGAGCTCCCCGGGCTCGGAGGGCGCCGAGGGCGGAGCTCCCACGGGGAGGGAGGCCCGGGTGGTGGGCACGTGAGCCTGGCGGGACGCCGTATCCCGGGAGCGCCGGAGCCCGGCCACCTGCTCTTCCAGGGAACCCTTCTGCCCGTCCAGGCGCACCGCCGCCAGGGCCCTCAGCCGGTTCCACTCCTCCACCCCCAGATCTTCGGCCCGGACCACGTGCACCCCGCCCCGCCGGCCCAGCACCTCCTCCGCCCCCACCGAGGCCAGTGAGGCCTGAATCCGCCCTCGGGCCTGCTCGGGGTAGTCTCCCACCCCTCGAGCCACCACCACCAGGTCCACGGCCTGCTTCCGGGCGCTCCACCACCGCTGCGCCCGGATGGCTTCCCCCAGCACTCCGCCCCCGTTCTCCCCGGCTCCCTCCAGGAGAATGAAGGGGAGGTCTCCGGAGATTCCCCAGCGCCAGAGGGAAGACTGCCGCAGGTCCAGCACTGCGCCGGACGCACTCGTCGCACCCGACACCCCACGCCCCCAGGGGATCCCCCGGGGGTGGAGGATCTCCGCCAGGAGGGGCTCCCAGATCCGGGGATCCTTCCCCTGGGCACCCAGCGCGAGAAGCTCCCCCTCTACCCGAGCCCGGGCCTGAATTCGGGCCCACTCCCGCCGCTGCTCGGTACGGTAGGAGGCGGCGTTTCGAAGTACCTCGTCGCGATGAGAGCCCACGGCCAGGAGGAAGGTGAGGGAGAGATTCCCCCAGGGCGGCAGCTCCAGGTCTACCAGAGCCCAGGCCATGGGATCCAGCGGGTGGTGCGGCCCCTCGGCTATGCTCTCCTGGGATGCATCGTCCAGGGCCCGGGGGTGAAAGGCCGACCCTTCCCTCCCCTGGAACGTCTCCCGACTGGTTCCCCACCGGAGTCTCCCCACCTTGGGGGACGACCGCACCAACGATGCCAGCACCACCGGGGGCTCCTCCCGGGGGCTCCGAGGCCGCCGTTGGAAGAGGATTCCCTCCTGCTCCGGGAGGGGCTCGGCCTGGACGAAGAGCTTGTGGAACGCAGGGTGGCGCAGGTCGTCCTGGTGGGGCGCCAGAGCCAGCTCCACCGCCACCGCCAGGCGCAGGTGCCGGGGGCGGGACGATTCGTTGGTAAGTTCCACCTGCCGCACCTCCACCCCGGATTCGGGGGGGAGAAATACCTCCACCCTGGTGCGGATGTCGGCGTGGGCCCGGACGAACTCCGCTCGGTGGGCCTCGAAGGTGGCCCGCTGTTCCGTGCCAGGAGGGGCCGCCGGATCCGGCAGGGGCGACCAACGGGCCCCGGTGCTCAAATCCACAAGGAGGAACTGGGGTCCTCCCACGGGCATTCCCTGACCCACCCCACCCCGGACGATGGACCACTCCCGCCATCGGCTTCCCCCTCGGCCGTCCACGCCCAGGGCCACCACCAGATCCCCGGAGACGAGGTGATGCACCGGTGGGGGGCTGCGATCCACGGGAGGCGACCACCCCTCCATGGCCGGCCCTTCCCGGAGGGGGGCAAGGGGAGTGGCCCGATCTACCCATTTCCGTCCCTCCCCTCGCCGCCAGGGGATCCGCTCGAAGAGGTACGCTTCCACCGAGGCGATGCCGGGATCCCGATGGAGTCGCTCCACCAGCCGGGGACCCACCAGATGGTTTCCCAGGGCTGCCAGGATCATGCCGTGATGATGAGTCATGTACGCCTGCACGACGCGGGGGGCATCGGCCCACGTCCCCAGGGGCCCGAAATCCACCGCCTCATAGGGGCCCCACGGGCCCACCCCTCCCAGGGCCTCCAGCTCATCCAGATTCCGGGCCACTGCGCCTGGAGCCAGGGAGACGGCCATGAGGGAGGCGTAGGGAGCCACCACCTGGCGGGTGCCCACATTCCCCCGGAGGCCCAGGGCCGGCACACCGAACGCGTGGTACTGGTAGTGCCCCTCCCGGCTCAGTACATGGTAGGCGGACTCGGAGACGCCCCAGGGGATGCCCCGCTCCCGTCCATGGCGTCGCTGCACCTCCACCGCCTTCCGGGCCGCCTCCTCCAGCACGGTCTGGGGGGGGGCCCGGAGGTAGAGCGGTGGAAGGAGGTACTCGAACATGGTGCCCGCCCATGAGAGGAGCGTGGCGCCGGCGTCAGTCCAGAAGAAGGGCCGCCCCAGGTGAAGCCAGTGGTTGGGCGGGGCATCCCCCTTGGCCAAGGCCACCAGGCTGGCGATGCGGGCCTCAGAGGCCAGGAGATCGTAGTGGTTTCGATCCAGTTCACCTGCCGATACCGAGTAGCCGATGCGGAACAGGTGCCGCCGGGGGTCGTAGAGGAAGGTGAAGTCCATCTCCCTGTACCATGCGGCCAGCCGGCGAGTATGCTCGTCCACGTCGTCCAGGAGGAGGCGGACCGTCTGCCGCGCTTGCTCCAGCCGAGCTTCCGCCGGTTCCGCCTCCAGGAGCGCGGCAAGCCCCTCCAGCGTAGGGAGATCGGAGCCCAGGTCCTGAGGGGTGAGCCAGGGAAGGAACAGGGAGATTTCATCCTCCGCCTGGTCTACTTCCTGGCGCAGCTGCTCCAGCCAGAGCTCCACGGCCCTCCACCCGGCGGAGTCCTCCGCCCCTGGATTCGTGGGAGCGAGTCGGAGGAACGCCTCCTCCACCCGGGGAAACCCTTCCGTTCGGAGACGGCGTAGAGCGGCACCGTAGGCGGGCAGGCCCTCGTGCCAGGCCGCCCGGAGGGGACCGTCCATCCATTCAACGAGGGTATCCACCTCATTCCCGAGGCCATGGCCTCGTCCATCGAACGCCAGGTCTCCCAGGAGTTCGGCCAGGACCTCCACGCCGCTTTTCATCCCATCCAGCTGCGCGTCGAACCAGAGGGGTCGGGTGACGGCCTCCCGGAGACTCTCCCGAACCACTACCAGAACGGCGGCCAGGTTCCCCGAGTCTACGGTGGAGACGAACTCGGGGTGCAGCGCCTCCAGGCTGGAGGTGTCGTACCAGTTCAGGAAGTGGCCCCGATACCGCCGGAGTTGATCCATGCCTCCCAGGATGTTCCCCACCCGGGTGAGAAAACCTGTGGTGGTGAGGAAGCCCAGATCCCACGCTGTCACGGCGGCGGAGAGGGCCATGCCCATATTCGTAGGGGAGGTCCGTCGGGCCACATCGGGACCCGGGTCCTCCTGGTAGTTGTCCGGCGGGAGCCACCGGCTTTCCGGTCCCTGGAAGCGGACGTAGTAACCCCATGTTCGGCGAGCCAGCCGCAGGGCCCGGTCCCGGGGGAACTCCCCCCGGGGCTCGGCCACCGGCTTCCGGCGCCGGCTGGCCCAATGGGCCAGGAAGGGCGAGGCCAACCAGAGACCCAGCAGGGGGACGGCAGGTATGGGAATGAAGCCGTGGACGGCCCATAGGCCACCTCCCCCGCCCAGAGCCAGGGAGGGGCCAACCCCCAGGCGCCGCACCAGGAAGCGGAGGGAGTCGCTCCTGTGCACCTCCCGGGCCGCCACCGCCGCAGTGGTCCACTCCAGGAGCTTCCGCCGGGAGATGACGAGGCGGAAGAGGGTCCGGACGATGGCGTCTGCCGCGTTCCACGCCTCGAAGGGGAGGAGGGAGAGCTCCAGGAGCCATCGGGCGAAGGCCCGACGCAGGGCCCGGTACTCGGCAGGAAGATCTCCCCACCCGGGCACCTCTCGTATCCCCCTGAATCCGGCGTCCAGGAGGGTAAGGAGGAGGGGGAAGCCCACCACTGCCGAGAGAGCCAGGGTCCACCCCAGAGCCTGGGTCGGGAGCACCACCCAACTCAGAAGGAGAAGAAGGAGAACGGCACCCGGTTGGACAGATCTCCTGAGGTTGTCCGCGATCTTCCATCGGGCCAGGGCGTCCAGACGGTTTCGACGACGACCGCCTCCCTCGGTGGGGACAGTGGGGAGAAGCCAGGGGAGCAGCTGCCAGTCGCCTCGGATCCACCGGTGGGCCCGGCGGGCGTGGATGAGGGGGTGCCCGGGGAAGTCTTCCAGGAGAATCACGTCGGCCGCCAGGCCGGCCCGACCGTGGACCCCTTCGAAGAGGTCATGGCTCAGAAGGGCGTTCTCGGGAACCCGGCCTGCGAGGCTGGCCTCGAACGCCTCCACGTCGTAGAGCCCTTTTCCGGCGAACGTCCCCTCGTCGAAGAGGTCCTGGTAGACGTCGAACGCGGCGTGGGCATAGAGGTCCAGGCCCAGCACCCCGCCAAAGACCCTGCTGAAGGCCGTTCCGCCGTCGTCATCGGGAAGGATCTCGATGCGGGGCTGAAGAACGGAATACCCATGGCGAATCTGCCCTCCTGCCTCCACTCGAGGTCGATTCAAAGGGTGGGCCAGAGTGCCCACCAGGCGGGCCACGGAGTTCCGGGGCAGCCGGGTGTCTGCATCCAGGGTTAGGACAAAGACGGTACCCTTCAGCCGGCTCTCGTCCCCGGCCATCACCTCCAGTTCACTGGAGATCCCCAGAAGGAGTCGGTTGAACTCCGCCAGCTTGCCCCGCTTGCGCTCCCACCCCATCCACTGCTCTTCCCTGGGGTTCCACCGGCGGCCCCGATGGAGGAGGAGGAAGGGTCCCGAGCCGTCCGTGCCCAGCCGGGCGTTCAGCCGCTGGATTCCGGCGACGGCGGCTTCAAGGATTCCGGTATCCTCCGGGGTGGTTTCGGTGGAGGCATCCGCCGGATCCGTGAGGAGGACGTAGCTGAGAGTGGGGTCGGGGTTGGCCTGGTAGGCCGTCTCCAGATTCCAAAGGATCTCCTGCACCTCATCCCGGGAAGTGAGAAGTACCGGGACGGCCACCGCCGTCCGAAATCTCTCGGGTATTCCGCCTCGAAGGTCCAGGCGGGGAAGGGGCCGGGGCCCCTTTACCCGACCGGCCATCCAGTTGGCCACCCCCACGGCCAGGCCCAGGGCGGGAAGGGTGCCCAGGAGGAGGAAGGCGAGCTGGAGCCACCCGTTTCCGGGGAGATAGAGAGCCGCCGTGGCAAGCAGGAGTATGGTGAGAACCCCGATCCCCCCGAAATAGAGGGTCCCCGCCCATCGACGGCGCCGTGAAGGGGTGTCCCTCCAGGAGGGCTTCCCGCCCAGGGAGGTGAAGAGGGCCGCCCGCCCGTCGTCCACCAGATAGAACCCCACATGCCCTTCCCGGGAGTCCGCAGCCTGCCCTCGAGCCAGCTCCAGCGCGTTCTGTGCCACCTGCCCCTCGTCCCGCCCCAATCGGCGGGCCATCCCCTCCACCTCACGGCGGTAGCGGTCCCGGGTGCGAAAATCCATGTGGGGGTAGACGCCGGTGGGGTCGTTTCGGAGAAAAGCCTCCACCTGGCTCAGCCGCTCCACCACGGGGCGCCAGTCTTCGCCCGCCAGGGTGCGCAGGGAGAGAATGTACGCGCCCACCTCGGCGGAGGTCTCTCCGGCCACCACGGTGAGGATCCCCTCCAGAAGCGACCAGCGGAGGAAGGAGGGAAGGGCCCAGATTTCGGCCAGGGTGAGGGGGTGCACTTCCTGGTAGCCTTCCAGGAAGTCGGCCACCTCTTCCATCTCCAGTCGTCCGCGGCTGCGTTCCACCAACTCCCGGGCCAGGGCCTGGATCCGGGCTCCCCGCGCCTTGCCCCTCAGACCCGGAAGGCGGGCCAGGAAGCTCCGGGGGAGGGCGTCGTCCAACTCCTTGACGGCTTCCGCCACCACGAAGTCGTTCTCCCGAAGCCACGCCCGTTCCCCGGCGGGAAGCCCGGTACGAGGCCGCTCAGAGCTCTCGGTACGAAGGACGTCGAAGAGCCGTTCGAGAGCGCGGTCCAGACGGCGGAGGCTACGGCGGACCTCCCGGGCCGAGAGCGCCGGGGGAGCCGCCACATGGACTGCCGCAAGCCTTCGGCCCTCTTCCC
Source organism: Gemmatimonadota bacterium (assembly GCA_040905545.1). Lineage (GTDB taxonomy): Bacteria > Gemmatimonadota > Gemmatimonadetes > Longimicrobiales > Gaopeijiaceae > JBBDRI01. The sequence goes on from JBBDRI010000053.1 coordinate 43,577, forward strand.
GCGAAGGCTCAAGTAAAATAGGACTCATCCAGCATGGCAGGCGTTTCGTCTTCCGCTTCCGCACGGCGGGCGCGTGGAACCCTCATCACGGGGTTGACCTTGAGGTAGTCAGCCACCTGATCCTGAAGCACGAGGACGGCCTCGGGCGACTGGAAGAGCACCTTGCTGGCGGTGCTTCCCAGGGGCCAGGCGGACGATCCCCCCTGTCCATGGGCCGCCATGACCAGGAGGTCCACAGGACGGGACACCATGAAGTCGCGGAGCGCTTCCGCCACGCTCCCCCGAGCCTCTACGATCTCGTGGCGGACCTCCAGGTCCGGCCCGTGAAAGCGCCAGACCACCTCTTCCAGATAGCGGGCGGCGGCGTTGCGATTCGCCTCCATAACGTCATGGATGAACGTCCTCACGGCGGAAACCGGAGGAAGACGGTGGACCATCTCAGGGGGCGTGAGAACGTGGACCACGTCCAGGGCAGCGCCGGACTTCCGGGCGACGCGGGCCGCCATGGCCAGCGACCAGTCTCCCAGTGGCGAACAGTCCACGGGGGCCACTACCCGTGTGTATCCCGGGACACTCGATCCGGCAGGGATGTCCTGATGGATATCCCCGGGCGCCAGAAGAATGGAGGTGGGGGCGTTCAGGACCACGGCCAGGGCGGTGCACCCCATCCTGAGCGTGTGGTCTCCCCCCCGTCCGTGCTGGGTGAGGGCCACCAGGTCGTACTCACCCCGGCGGAGCAGACCCACGATGACCTCGGCGGGCGACCCCTGCTCCACCCGGGTCCAGACCTCTACCCCCTCCTCCCGAAGTTCCCCGGCTTTCCGCTCCAGATACCGTGCTACCCGAGCCCGAAAGAGCCGGTTGCTGAGCACGTCCGACCCTGGAAAAGGCTCACCGAACGTCTGCCCCTCGCTCACGTGGATGAGATCTACCCGCGCCTGGAACACCCGGGCCAGCCGACGCACGTGCGGAAGGACGGCCTCGGCCCGGGTGGAGCCATCCAGAGGAGCCAGGATGCGACGTATCATGAGAGTCTCCAGGCAGGGCGCGGGGAGCGACGGGGCCGATCGCTTTCCACCGCTTCTTGAAAATAGGGGTACAGCCGGGGCGGCGCATCCCCCGTTACGTGATCATTGCGCCGTGTATCCTCCATCGGTGAGGTAGGTGGCTCCCGTCAGGAAGCCCGCCTCGTCGGACGCCAGGTACAGGATGAGGCCGGCCACTTCGTCGGACTCCCCCAGCCGCCCCAGGGGGTGAAGGGGAAGCACGGCCTCCTCCATCCCTTCGATGAGGGGGGTGCGGATGAAGGCGGGGTTCACCGAGACCACCCGGATTCCCGCCGGGGCCAGCTCCAGGGCGGCGGCCTTGGTGAGGCCCACCACGCCGTGCTTGGCGGCCGTGTATGAAGGAGCCGCTGCGAACCCCACGAGACCCAGGATGGACGAGACGTTCACCACGACGCCCCCCTTCCCTGCCGCCTTCAGAACCCGGGCGGCGTGCTTGATGCCGTAGAATACGGAGCTCAGGTTCACGTCGATGACCCGCTGCCAGGCTTCGGCCGGACGTTCCTCGATGGGGGTGGGATCCTCGCCGATGCCGGCGTTGTTCACCAGGATGTCCAGGGTGCCAAAGGTGTCTACGGTGGCATCCACCATGGCGGCCACCTGGTCTTCGCTGGACACGTCCACGGTGTAGACCAGAGCCTTTCCTCCCGCTTCCTTGATTTCGCCGGCTACCTGCTGGGCACCCTCTTCGTTGAGGTCGGCCACGGTAACCGCTGCGCCCTCCCGGGCGAAACGGCGGGCGGCATCGGCGCCAATGCCGCTACCTCCTCCGGTGACGATGGCTACTTTTGCGTCGAATCGAGACATTATGACCCCTCAGATATGTGGAATCGTGGATTCTGGTGTGTGTGTGCCTACGGCTAATGCAAGAGGTGGGCCGGGACGGAATGCCTTGAGGGTGGCGTTTCCCTCTACCGGCTACCTACTGTGCTCCAGGCACATTTCCCACCACGCTGCTGCCGCCCCATCTCGCTGGAACCCGGTAAGGACTTCGCCACCGGAACTTCTTCGAAAGGACCTCGCCACCATGATGCGCCGCCCCCGGATCTTCTGCCGTGGAATGCCCCCTCTCGTCCTGACCTTGTCCGCGGTCGCCTGTGGCGGCCCGGAGACTGCCTCTCCCGCCAACTTCCAGGAACTGGCCGAAGCTTCGCTCATCTCCGTGGAGGGCGAACGCACCCTTCCAGGGCTTCACGGTGAAGTGGAGGTTCTCCGTGACCCGTGGGGAATCGCCCACATCTACGCCGAGAGTCGGGAAGATCTCTTCTTTGCCCAGGGATACGTGCAGGCTCAGGACCGCCTCTGGCAGATGGATATGTGGCGTCGGGTGAACGAGGGCCGTCTGGCGGAGATCTTGGGGCCGGAGGCCTTCGAACACGATCGGCTGGCTCGGCTGCTCCTCTACCGGGGATCCTGGGAGGAGGAGTGGGAGGTCTACCACCCGGAGGGAGAGATGATCTTCCGGCGCTTCGCAGAGGGGGTGAACGCCCTCATCCATGAGTTGGGCGATGACCTTCCAGTGGAGTACCGCCTCACGGGGCTCACTCCCCTTCCCTGGACACCGCAGGCATCCACCGGGCGGGTGGCCACAGCGCTTCCCCTGTCCGCCGCCCGGGCTGAACTGAATCTGGCCCGGAGAGTGGCGGAACTGGGCGTGGACGAGGTGGACCGGGTGGAGCGGCCTCGCCATGGCAACTGGATCGATCTTGTGGTCCCCGATGGCATGAACCCCTCCCTCATCCAGGCCGAGGCGGTGGAGGCGCTCTCCCACTTCCGGGGCGACATGCCCCGTCCTCCCCTGCTTCCCATCTATGAGGGTTGGGCAGAAGCGGAAGCCAGTGAGAACATGGGGGCTCAGGAAGATGCTCCCGGCAGCAACAACTGGGTGGTGAGCCCCCGACTCTCGGCCACCGGCCAGGTGCTCCTGGCCAACGACCCCCACAGGGGAGTGACGAACCCATCCCTCCGCTATCTCATCCATCTGAACGTGCCGGGGTACAGCGTCATCGGCTCCACTGAGCCGGCCATCCCGGGGGTGGCCATCGGGCACAACGGGAAGGTGGCCTGGGGGCTCACCATCGTGGGGACCGATCAGGCCGATGTCTTTCTGGAGCGGATAAACTCCGACAACCCCAACCAGGTGTGGGAGGATGGTGCCTGGGTGCCGCTGCGCCTGGTGGTGGACACCATCGCCGTGAAGGGAGAGGCGCCCCGCATCGTCACCCACCGGTTCAGCCGGAACGGCCCCATCTTCCATGTGGACGCCGAGAACCATCTGGCCTACACCGTCCGCTCCACCTCCACGGAGCCGGGAACGGGTGGGTACCTTGCGGCCCTCCGGCTGGCGGACGCGTCGGACTGCGGCGACTTCATGGATTCCATGGCCTACTACTTCGCGCCCTCGGAGAACATGATCTGCGGCGATTCGGACGGGAACATCGCCTGGTTGGCAGCAGCCCTCACTCCGAACCGGGTGGGGGGATGGTTCGGACGGCTTCCGGTGCCCGGGTGGGGTGAGTACGGGTGGGATGGCTTCCGGCCCCACACCGAGCTTCCCCAGGAGTTCAACCCGGAGCGAGGATGGATCGGCACGGCCAACCACGATGTACAACCTCCGGGGTACTTTCCGCCCCTCATGTTCCGGCCCGGACCCTTCTCCCGCTGGGATCGGCTCCAGGCCATGTTCGACGGCGCCTCGGCCCTCACCCGCGACGAAATGCAGCGGATGATCCTGGACGCCAACCACCCCTGGGTCCCCCGGGACAGGTCTCTCTTCACAGGCTGGTCGGCCTCTGATGGGGAGGTGGAGTGGGCGCGGGCGGCGCTGGAAGGATGGGATGGGGTGTTTCACCGGGATCGGGTGGAGCCCGCCCTCTACAACGCCTGGGAATCACATATGCCTGCGCTTCCGCGGAACCGCGAGACCACCGAAGCCGCCTTGACCCAGGCATTGGAAAGCCTCACTGAGCGCCTGGGAGAAGACCGGAGCCAGTGGAGATGGGGGCGCATCCACCGGAGCGAGTTTCCCCATCTGCTGGTGCGGGGCTACGACCTCCCCAGCGTGGAACGGCACGGCGGAGGCGGCACCACCGCAGCTACGGGAGCCACCTTCCGCCAGATCATCGACTTCAGCGATCTGGACGGTTCGCTGGCCACCAGTACGCCAGGGCAGTCCATGCAGCCCGGAAGCCGGTTCTACGGGAACCTGCTGCCCATGTGGGGTGAGGGGGAGTTCTTCCCCCTTCTGTTCAGCCAGAGCGCGGTGAAGGAGGAAGCAGAGGTTTTGCTGCGACTTTCGCCGGGCGGCTGAGGTCGTCAATGCATACTGTATTGACAGTAATCCCGAACGGCGCCAAGCTTCCTTCATGGAACAACGCAAGACCGAGCAGCTCCAGATTCGCGTGACTCCCGCCCAGAAGGCGGCGCTCCGCCGAGCTGCGTCGGCGGCCGGTGAGGACCTGTCGGCGTGGGTGCTGTCCCGAGCACTGCCGCCAACGCACGACCGCATTGCCGCCATTATGACCGCGCTGCAGAGTGACGAGAGCCGAAAGTTCGCTCTGGCGGCGCTCAACGAGCTTCTGGTGGAGCTCACTTCGGTGGAGCTGGAGGCGGCATTCCACGACATGGTCCCCCCCGACCTCTCCCCCTTCGTCTCGAATTACGTGGCCGCCATGGTGGAGCAGGCGGCCGCGATGAAGGGGAGCAAACCACCCACATGGGTCCGGAGCATCCCCCCTCTGGAGATGCCGCACTTTGGAAGCGATCTCGCCGGGCTTCGCCCGTATCTTCTGGCCGCCGCCCCGGTCCCCTTCCGGCGCCGGAACATCTTCGTGGACTCGGGAGTGGGCGATCGTGTCTGAGCACCGGCCGGGTGCGTTCCGCCTTACCCGGAGCGATATTCACAGCCTCTTCGAGCTTTTGAACGAGGAGTTGGTCACGGAGGACGTAGTGGGCGAGCTCTACATCGTAGGCGGTGCGGTGCTCTGCCTCGCCCTGGGCGTGCGCGACGCCACGCAGGATGTGGACGCCCTCTTCCGACCCAGCGGAGTGGTCCGCGCCGCAGCGGAACGGGTGGCCGGTCGGATGGGGCTCCCTTCCAGGTGGCTGAACGATGCCGTCAAGGGGTTTCTGAGCCCACGAGGCGACTTCGACCCATTTCTCGAGCTCTCGAATCTGCGGGTCTTCGTGGCCCAACCGGCCTACCTTCTGGCCATGAAGTGCGCGGCCATGCGCCTGGGCGAGGAGTTCCACGATCTGGAGGATGTGCGCTACCTCCTGCGCTACCTCGACGTCACCACCCTGGACGAGGCGATGGCCATCGTGACCCGGTACTTCGACGAAAGGCAGCTTCTTCCGAAGACCAGGCTCGCGTTGGCAGAGCTCCTGCCATCGGGTTGAAGCAGCCCGGGCTCGAGATCCCCGGGGCAGCTATTCAGGACCCGCCGGCCATTCCCGCCCCAAGCCGTTCATTGGCCCGCTCCACAAACCCCACAAACGGCCCGTCGCCGTCACCGAACAGCTCCACCAAGCGTTCGTCCAGGGCCCGAGCCTCGGCGAACTCTCCCCGGGAGGCGTGGATGCGCGCCATGCGCTCCAGGACGGTGGGGGTCCAGGCCACCCGGAATGAGTGCCAGAGGAGCTGGGTGTCGGCCAGGTGCCACCGGTACTTCTCCATGGCCTCATCGATGCGGCCCGCTTCCTCCAGCGCAATCCCCCACTCGGCGGTCTGCACACACATGGCCCCGCAGGGGGTGATCTCCCGAAACAGCCGCTCGAACGAGGCCACCGCAGCGCTCCAATCGCCCCGGCCCCAGGCCTCCAAGGCCAGATGCCGCTCACGGGCGGCCCGGAAGGCCCGGCCTCGCTCAGAGGCCTCGAACGCACCCTCCCACTCGTCGAAGAGCCGCCGTCCCCAGTCGGTGTCGCCCACCTGGGCTGCCAGGGCGGCCGCATCCACCCGTCGCGGTCCCCTCCGCGCCAGGGAGTCCACGGGGGCCTGCCGGTCCAGCGAGCGTAGCGTCTGGCGAGCCCGCTCCGGTCCTTCCAGGGCAAGGGCAGCCCAGACCTGCTGCTGCGCCGGAACCCACCAAAAGAGTTCCCAGGCCCCAAATTCAACCGCGTTCCGCTTCGCCGCATCCAGGTGGCCCATGGCCTCGGCAAAGCGACCCCGGGCCAGGTCGGCGCCGGCGATCTCCGTCATCGTCATGATGTCGTAAATTCCTCCGGGGGGTGAATCGCGCCAGAGGCCCTCCGCCACGTCATGGGCGTCCTCCCACTTTCCCTCACCCGCCAGGAGCCACACCCTCGAGCGCCGGGCAGTGAGGGCCTCCGGATACTGGGCCTCCAGGGTGTCCTGCCAGGCCCAGGCCTCGTCTCGCTTCCCCACGTTCCAGAGAACCTGGACGAGGTTGGACAGCCCGCTGGCTGAGCGAGACGTCCGAGCGGCCACCCGGAGGAGAGGTTCTTCACTCTCGGTCCACCGCCCCAGCACCAGGAGCCGCACTGCGGTGTTGTTCAGCGCCGTGCGGTCATCGGGATAGCGATCCAGAACCCGTCGGTACGCATCGATGGCGCCCTCGGGGTTGTCTTCCACCGTACTCAGATACCACGCTTCCGCCAGGCCGGCCTCCCTCTCGGTGAGCCGGCGCCGGAGGGAGTACGCCTGGATGGACGCGTGGCGCATCCGGTCGGGATCGATGCTCTCGTTGCTCAGAATGACGGCGAGCTTTCGCCACGCCATGGCGAACTCGGGGTCGCGCTCCAGGGCCTCCTCAAGGAGGGGGAGCGCCTCCATGGGCCGACCTTCATCGAAGGCCCGGACGGCATCGGTGTAGAGGCGCAGGGCATCCAGCGAGGCGGTGGTGGCTTCCGCCAATCCCACTCCCTGACGGATGGACCGCAGGGACTCGCCCGACTTTTCCCGGATCTCCCGTGAGAGTCGATCGATCCCGCCCAGGAGGTCATCCTCCCCCGCCACCGGAACCCGGAAGGCTCGGAGGATGTCGCCTGACTCCGTGGCCACCACCGAGGCGGTGAGGAGATACCCGCTACCCACCGAGGAGACCTCACCCTGGATCACCGCCTTGAGGCCGTCTCGGAGGGCCAGTTCCCGGGCCGTCTGCGCCGTAAAGGGGGCGTCGGGGGGAAGTCCCATCCGGGCCAGACCCGCGGTGATGTAGGTGGGGGGAGCCAGCTGGATGATGTTGGACTCCTGCAAATCCACCCTCAGAGCCTCGGTGACCACCCTCCCCATTCCGGTGCCGGACGGGTCCCCGAACTCGGCCAGCACCACGGATTCGCCTTTTTCGAAGACACCCTGAGCCACCAGATTCCCCACGGGGCCAATCCCGGTGGACCACATGACCAGATATCCCACTGCGGCCAGGGCCACCAGCGAGAGGGCGCCCACGCCCCCCAGTAGGGCCTTCCGCCAGGTGAAGAGCTGTTGGATGAGGGAGGGTTGGGGTGCGCTTGGCTGGTGCGAATGGGGGCCGGAGCCGTGAGATGCCGGGGCACCGGCCAAGGGCCCCCCCGCCGGCGAAGATCCAGCATCGGGCCCGGGCAACGAGGCATCCCGTTCGTCACCTCCCGGCAGCCCCTCCTGCACGAACGCCGTCGCCATGACCATGGGGAGGCCAAGGGCCAAGAAGACCAGGGCCATGCTGGGGGTCCAGTCCGGGAGTCCCGCCCGTTCCGTGAGGAAGGCCACGAACTCCAGCACGGCCCACGAGGCGCCCAGAAAAATGGCCAGCACCTGCCAGAGGGAGCGCCGATGCACCTCATGGATCAACCACTTCAGTTTGCGCATGGCAACTCCGGAGAGGAACGGGCTCGCGAGGGCACACGGGCTCGGGGTTGGCGCCATTGTAACCTGTGGATGGGAATCCGGCGAGGGAAGGTACATCCGCGGAGGGCCATGCGGTTTGGAACAAGGACCGGCGAGTGCGGGTGCCTTTCCCGTTGGCATGACCGCGCTGCTGCCGGGTTGCCGAAGCGACCATGGGCCCCGAGAATGAGATATGCGAGACACTTCCCCTCACGTTCTCCCTTTAGAGCATCTGGACCCTGCAATGGTGCCTGTCTATAGCGCCATGACGTCCGCAGAGCGCGTGGCGGCGGGGCTCTCAGCCACGGATCTGATCCGGGAGAGGCTGCGGGCCATCATCCGGGAGGCCCACCCCGAGTGGGGTTCCGAAGCCATCGCCGAGGCGGCATCTCGCCGAATGCTCGGTGTTTGCGACTGAGTTCCTCACCGACCTCATTCAACGGCTCGAGGGCCGTGACCTGACCTATGCACTCGTCGGGTCCATCGCGGCAATGTCCTACGGCGAGCCTCGGGCGACGCTCGATATCGATGTGGTCATTGTGCTTGACACTTCTCACCTGGAGGTAATCGAGAGCCTCTTCCCGGCACCCGAGTTCTACCTCTCTGTGGATGCGGTGAAGGAGGCGGTGGAGTCGAAATCGCAGTTCAACGTCATCCACCCTGCATCGGGCATGAAGGTGGACTTCTTCGTGGCTGGCGATACCGTCGAGAAGTCACAGATCGAGCGCCGGTTGCGATGCAGGCTCCTTCCCCGGCTGAACGCCTGGTGCTCTCCCCCGGAGGAACTCGTGGTGAAGAAACTGCTCTACTACCAGCAAGGAGCTTCCGACAAACATCTGCGGGACATTACGTCGATGCTGCGCATCTCTCCCAGCCAGATTGATCTGGCGCGCCTCCGGCTGATGACCGTGGAGCAAGGAGTCGGAGAGTTGTGGGAGCGGGTGTTGCAAAGCGTTCCCGAAGCCAGAACGGAGTCACCAGGCTCATGACCATGGTTCGGGCGGCTCACCCCACCAGCCGGGCATCGATGCTCAGGGCCTGCGGCGACCCCACCTGAAGCTGAGCGAAGTCAGGATGAGCGGGGTTCAGGAGGAAGTTGAACTCGTCGGGGATGATGACGCTGGGCACCCGAAGGACCACCGATTCCCCTCGGTCTACCCAGGCGTCGCCCATCTGCTGCGTGGAGGGATGGGGCGGGCTGTGGGTCCATTGTGGCGGGAGCTGTTCCCGTTCCACCCCCCGGATCAGCGCGTCGTCGAATGCCACCGGAATCACGACGTACGCCTGAAGGGGTTTGATGGAGCGGAGCCCGGAAAGAACCTCCAGAAGGCAGAGTGCCCGCGACTCGGATGCGTACACGACCGCAGTGCCCGGACTGTTCCAACGTCCTCCAAACTTGCGCGCCCCTTCCCCGTCGAACGCCGATTCGGCATGACGCTCCTTCACGATTCGCCATGCGGTGGTCATGTCAGAGGGGGATGCCGTGCTCCAACCGGCCCATGAGATTCTCTACTTCCCGCGAGCCGATCTCGGTGGTGGCGAACTCCAGGGGCGTATGATGGGCCAGGGCAGTATGCGTCGTGGTAAGCCAGGAGCGCATCTCGTCCAGATCGCCTTCGAAGAGCTGGAGGGCCAGCCCCACCAGGCGGGAGAGGCGGATGAGACGGTCTGACTCCTCCGGTTCGAACTTCCGGGCCTCCTTGCGTCGCGCCAGTGTGCGTGTGGGGATCTGGAGGAGCTGAGCTGCCCGGGAGGCGGGGAGGTCCAGGACTCGCCGGAGTCGCTCGAAGGCCTCGTAGGAGAGGCCCTGGCGAACGCGAGCGTGGAGACGGGCCGTTTCGAAGGTGCGCAAGCCCAGAAGGGAGACGTAGGCGTGGGCCCCTTGCGGATCGGTACTCACCCGACTCCAGAACCGATCCACGGTTCCGGGACGAGATGCTTCGGTGACAGTCATGACTCAGCTCCAGGGCGAAGGCATATGGCCTAATTTAATATGCCATATGGCTGATAACAATGAACGCCGAGGCGAACTGCCTCACCAGTCCAGCGCCTGCGTCACAATCCGGCGATCGCCAGAATCCCGATCCTGGGCGAGACCGTCCCTACCGCCGGAACCCGGCTCCCCCGGGGAACCCCGGAGACCCGAAGAGCTTGGAGAAGAAGAGGCTGTTCAGAAGCAGCTTGTTCGTCCCCAGATAGGTGCTCCGGAAGTTGGGGTTGTCCACCATCAGGACCACCGTCCCGGACCCCAGTCGTTCCGCCACCATCATGGGGCTCCCAGCCATTTGTTCCCGCCGCCAGGGAGAGGCGTACCCCGAGAGAAGAGGGTCGGGCTCGTGGTAGCGGGCCACGGTGGCGAAGGGATTCTCAGGCGTGGCCAGGCGAATGGAAGTGTCCCGGTGACTGGCCACCTCCCGCCGATGGAAGCCGAAACCCAGGGGATGGGTGATGTCCAGATCGCTGGCCACGATGACGCCGGAAACCCGATGCTCGGAATTCACCCGGTCAAACTCCGCCAGGTCCAGGCGGCCCGGCGCGTCGTCGGGGCGAGAAGCCAGTTGGGCCGGGACACCCAGCATCGTCTCCTGGATCCATGCCGCCCCCTGTCGGAGCCCGATGAGGGTTCCCCCGTCTTCCCGGATCCACTGCTCCAACCGCGCCGCCGCCCGGGGCTCCAGCCCCACGCTCGGTCCTCCGGGAAGGATGATGTGGGTGTACCGCCTCCAATCGATCTCGAGAATCCGGCTCTTCTCCTTCAGGGTCACCGGCATTTCCATACGGGCATCCAGGAGGTGCCAGATGTGGCCCATGTCGAAGCGCTGGATTCCGTCTTCGAAGAGGAGGAGCACAGTGGGCTCCTGCACGGTTCCGAAGCCCGCTCCGCTTCCCAGATCACTTCCCGCCTCACGGGTGCGCCCGGAGACCAGGGCGTGGACCGGAATGCCTTCCCGCTGGGCCACCTCTGCGGCCAGCTCATGGATCCGGTCTACGTCCACCCCTTGCCCATCGAAGGGGAGGAAGATGGCGCCGGCTTCCAGCTCCACGTCCCCCCGGGTGGTCTGGACGGTGACAGGGGTGAGGGCGGCCCGGGGCATGAGCCCCTCCGCCAAAAGCCGGTGGAGGGCTCGGGGGGCGTAGTGGTCCGTCCAGGAGAACATGTACCCGTACGAGGCTCGGTCCGGGGCTTCCGCCTGGGGAAACACCGGGCCGGTGACGCCTCCCAGCAGCGATCCCGGCGCCCGCCCCAGGGGCGCGTGGTCCAGCCCGTATGCCAGGGGGAGGGTCCACCCGTTCACATCGCTGAAGACGGGATCCTGGAACTCCAGCTCCCTGTCGAACACGCCCTGGATCATCCGGTACGCCCCCTGGGCCAGAGGCACCACCACCGCGTGACCCGGCTCGTACCGGACTCCCTCCAGGGTGATCTCTTCCGCTAGATCGTGGACCCGGATTCCGTGACGATTGAGGTTGTCCACGAAGTAGGCCAGTCGGGTCCGGTCCGGAGAGGTCACCAGATACGCCCCCCGGGGATCGGCGGCTCCCGCATCCCGCCCCGTCCGGGGGAAGCTCCGTTGGTGGGCCTGCAGTTCGTCCCGTAGCTCCACCGCCCCCTGGAGGGAGGTAAGGGCCGAGGTGAAGTGGAGCTGGATGTTGTCGGCCAGCGTCCTTCGCCCCATTTCGCCGTCGATCTCCCCGGCATGCGCCGTTCCCACCTCGAACAGGATCCCCACGGATCCGTGGAGGGTGGGATAGCTGGATCCCGTCCCGATGTAGAAGTTGGAGAACGCCTCCTGGGTGAAGTAGAGGCGCGCCTCCCGATCCAGCGCCGCCTGGTGGTAGCGGGACAGGTCTCCCACCAGCTCCCGGGCCCGTTGGGGGATGAGGGGGTGATCCTGGGCCGGGGGCCCCGGGGAGAAGAAGTAGGTGGTGGGGCGGGTGGAGGTGGTGCCCATCTCGTGGAAGTCCGCCGAGACGGTGGGCCGCCACTGTTGCCAGACCTCCATCCAGGCTTGGGGCTCGGGATGAGCCAGGAGGAGCCACTGCCGGTTCAGGTCGAAGCCGTAGTGGTTCGCCCGCTGGCTGGCCCACAGGTCGTGGCCCGCATGGTCAGGGTTCCGGACGGGGATCCGGGACGAGAAGCTGAGCTGCCGGTCGATCCTCCGGGCGTGACCGTCGGGGTTCAGGGCCGCCACCACCAGAACCACGGCGTCCTGGAGCAGCTGCTCAATGCCCTCCCCCTGCCCCGCCGCCAGGTGGTGTACCAGGGGAAGGGACGATTCCAGGCCGGCCGCTTCGGCGCCGTGCACCCCGTATCCCAACCAGACGATGACGGGAAGATCCCCCGGTGCATCGCCCGGGGAAGCCGGTGACCCGCCAGGAATGTCGGGTTCCGCACCGTCCCACTCGCCCAGCAGAATTAGGTGCCGACTCCGGATCTCCTCCAGCCGTGCATGGTTTTCGGGAGACGTGATGACCAGCAGCTCCATGGGCCGCCCCTCGTGGGAGTGGCCGATGGTGCGGATGGAGACCCGGTCTGAACCAGTTGCCAACTCCCGGAAGTACTGCACCAGAAGATCGTACCGCACCGGGCGCTCCCCCAGTTCGTGCCCGAAAGCCTGGGCGGGAGACGATAGGGTGGGGTTGTACGCCACTTCGCCAGGAGCGGTGCCGGGGAGCTGGGCTCCGGCCTGGGAAGGAGCCAGCAGGGCCGCCAGAATCATGGTTGCCTGGACAACGGGGGCCAGGAGGGTGTGGGCGGCGGACGGGATGACTCTCTGGGGGAGGGTCCGGGTGGGTAAAGGCATGGAAGACAGGGATGAGGCGGAACGGACGGAGACGGCACCGTGGGGGCGGGTCCCCCGCGAGGCCGAGCATCATAGCCGGGTGGAGTCGGAGGGGCGAGGTGCGGGAAGGGACGGTGCGATCCGTAGCTCTTCTCAATCCGGACCTTCGTCCCCTGAAGCTGTCCATGTCTGTGCGGGATGCTGCATCAGGGTACTGGTCGATGGTGGAAGTGCGTACCGATGAGCGCCAGGGCGACATCCTCTATCGCTTCTTCGATGGGGCCTGCCGAAGGCCCTTCCCAGTCTCACCGCCGTCCACGCCCCGGAGCAGGGAACGAAAGGCGGGCGGCAGGGGTGGCGTTCCCCGCCGCATTCACCACCGTGAGATGGATGCGGTGGGTACGGGGTCCCACGTCACGGGATCGGCAAGCACGTCCACTGCCGCCGAAGCCCCACGGCCAAAGCCCATCAGGCGGATGCGCCCTCCCCCTCTGCGCTTCTCTGAGACACCTCCACCATCCCCGGGCGGGGGTCTCGGTGCACACGAAGCTCGAACACGTCGGGGCGGGAGTAGTGTCCAGCCACATCCAGCTGCCAGCGAGGACCCACCAGTTGCCTCGGATGGACGTCCGCGTAGAGAATGCCCTCTTCCCCGTCCAGGGGGCCCGCCACGATTCGACCGTCCGGATCCACTATGAGGCTGAGCCCGGGGTTGATGACGGCTCCCGCCTCCGACAGGTACTCCTTCTTGAAATCCAGCTCGTCCGGGATATCGGCCAAGCGGAACAGCTGACATGCGCCGATGACGAAGGTGCGTCCTTCCTTGGCAACGTGTCGCATCGTGGAAATCCATGGCTCACCGCGGTCCCAGGTGGGTGCCACGTGGATCTGCTCGCCCATGGCCGTCAGGGAGTACCGGGCCAGCGGCATGTAGTTCTCCCAGCAGAGCAATCCACTCACCCGCCCGAACGGCAGGTCGAACACTTGGAGATCGTTGCCCGCCGCCTGGCCCCACACCAGGCGCTCACCGGCGGTGGGAATGAGCTTGCGATGCTTCCCCAGGACGCGCCCGTCGGGTCCCAGGTAGAGTAGGGTGTTGTAGAGGGTGGAGTTGCTGGACTCGGCGTTGCGCTCATTCACACCCATGGCCACGGTGACCTGATGATCTCCCGCAGCCTCGGCGAGCCGGCTCGCCTCGGGGCCGGGGATGGCGATTGAGTTCTCGTGGAGGGCGCTGTATAGGGCTCGCAACGGATGAGTCTGCCCAGGGGGGATAAACCACACCCACAGAGGATAGCCGGGAACAAAGGCCTCAGGGAACACGATGAGCTTGGCTCCCTGCCCCGCGGCCTCCCTGATGAGTTCGCAGGCCTTGTCGATGGTGGCGTCCAGATCCAGGAACACCGGAGCGGCTTGAACAGCCGCGATCTTGTACGATTCCTTCACCACTGTGTGCCGCCAATTTTCAGAGAGGACCTGCAAAGCTGCTTCAGACGAAGCGAGCCTTCTATCTGTCTGGATAGGATCCGCCAGAAACTCACCGCCCGAACGGGACCGACGGTGGCGAACCGATAGCTGGCCTTACGGGATGGGTCTGACACGGGCTTCAGGTTATTGATCCCTGTCGTCGTCCCGGTTGCGGTAGCTGGCCGTGGGAGGCAGCTGCGCGCCGGACAGGTCGTCGGGGACGCTTTGCTCACGGATCACCCGGTGCGTGAGCGTCCCGATCCCCTCGATGGTGGCTTGAAGCGTCTCGCCGTCCACCAGGTAACCCGAGCCGGTGGCCCGCTGCACGCGGCCCGCACCCGTTCCCCCCGAAGTGCCGCTCTGGAGCACATCGCCGGGGAACACCGTGATGAGCGACGAGGCGTACTCGATGAGCTCCGGGATGGAGTGGATCATGTCACCCGCCCGAGCCTGCTGCACCGTGATGCCGTCCACCACGGTCTGCTGGTGGAGCTGCTCCATGGGGTCGCCATAGAACTCCTTGGGCACGATCCATGGGCCCTGGGGCGCGAAGGTGTCGTGGCCCTTCCCCACGAACCAGTCGGAACCGGAGCCGAAGCCACCCGGGGGCCGACCGCCCCGATCGGAGATATCCATGGCCACCATGTAGCCGAACACATGGTCGTACGCCCGTCGGGCGGAGATGTACTTCCCCGTCCGGCCGAACACGATGGCCAGCTCCACCTCGTATTCGATCTCGTCTCGCCCGTAGGGCATGATGATGTCTTCCCCGTCGCCGATGACGGCGCCCCGCGTGGGCTTGAGAAAGAGGTACGGGACGCCCCGGTTCTGCTGCCGCTCCAGGGTGCGCTGAGCTAGCTCCTCCTCGGTGCATCCCTCACAGGCGTGGGTGTAGAAGTTCACCGCCGCGTTCATGATCTTGCTGGGGTACTGGATGGGGGCCAGGATGTCCACGTCCGCCACAGCGTGGACGTACGCCAGACGGGCGCTGCCAGCCACCAGATTGCTCGCCACCAAGTGGTTCACGATCTCGTAGAGACGGTACTTGAGCCCGTACTCGTACTGACCAATGAGGTCGAGCATGTCTTGGGGCATGGGCACTGCGACATAATCCGGGTTCAGCTCCAGGGCACGGTTCGCCGCTGCAATATCCACGATGAGCGCGTCTCTCAGGACAATCCCCACGGTCTGCGCCCCGGCGATTTCGAAGGTCCCCACCTTGAAGGGTTCAGCGGATGAAGTGGCCTGAGCATCTGCCAGATGCGGACTCGCCAGGAAAGCGAGGGCCGCCATGGTGAGGGTGAGGCGTGCGGTGTGGTGCATGGCAAGTCTCCTGAAACTTGTGAGGGAATCACCCTTCGTCAGCGGCGCCGGGGCCCCATCAGCGACGACGAGGCCTCCGAGCGCTTCGTCTTTCGGCACTTCACCCTCACCCCTCGGACCAGACGGCCAGTTCGTTCCCGCTGGGATCCCGGAAGTGGAAGCGGCGGCCGCCAGGGAAGTCGAAGGGCTCCACGGTGATCTCGCCGCCGGCCTCCCGAACCCGGCGCAGGGTATCCTCCAGGTCGCGGGAGTAGAGGATCACCAGTGGACCCCCTTGGGTCACCTCCTCTCCCACGCGCAGCCCGCCGGCCTCTCCGCCCTGCCGCCGCTGGATTCCGGCGTAGGTGGGGGCGTAGTCGGTGAAAGCCCAATCGAAGGCGGCTGTATAGAATCGCTGGGCCTCCTCCATGTCGGTGACCACAAACTCGATGTAGTTGATCTCATGGTGTTCCGGGGGGTGGTCCGACATGGCGGGTTCCTGGGGCTGGGGGTGGATGAGAACGGCATCGTACGAGGGTTTCGGGCTGGAATCCAGTTTGCGGAATGTACGATGAGCGGCTGGGGCCGTGACATGATACGGAGTCTCCAGTACCTAATCCGGTTCACGGTCGAACCCCAGGGCATCGCGAATGGAGTCCACTGGAATAAGGAGCACCAGAAGTGCCAATAGGACCATCCCCCGCGGCAGCCCGAAGGCTTGCAGAAACAGAAGAGGAAACAGGAGAAGGAAAAGGCGCACGAACTCGGCAACCATACCAGTGAACAGGGCCTGCCTTCGTTCCATGGATTCCTTTGCGTTCCACGCAGTCCACGCCTGTTCCAGGCCGAGCCTGTTCCAGGCCGACCGCCGCCGCCATGGGCCAGTAATGGGTAGCCGCGTAGCGGAGGGAGTCCACGATATAGACCAGAAAGCCAAGGTCCGGCACGCTGGCCGGATCGGGATGGAATCGATGGAGTGCGTGGGCGAGTGTCGTAAACGGGAAGACGAGAAACACCGCCAGGAGCACCAGATCGAGCAGGATGCCCCCAAGACCCGGTGGGGTGGAACCCGGAGCAGGCGTGATGACGTCTCGGGCCACCAGTGTGAGGGCGACCGCCGCCACACCCGTCACCATGGAAAACCAGGCGGCCCAGATGAGATCATCAGCCGACCAGTGCAAGCCGAGTGCGATCGCCCCCACAACCAGGAAGAGCACGACGTTCCCCAGCCTGACACCGGAGCGGTCAGGCGGACCCGTGGGAAGGTTTCCCTCCAGGGCGGTTGGAGAGCTCAACGAGCTGAAGATCCTGTTTCAGGGTCGGAATAGGTCGGACGGACGAAGCCCCGCCCCGTCCTCACCGTCCGAACGGAATCGAAGCCGTGATGCGGTGCGTGGTGACCCGGAACGCGGGAATGTTCACCGGACCCGTGGGCCCAACGACGAAGTCCACACCTGGCCCCGCCTGGGCGAAGTCCGCCCGGGTCACCCCGAACCAAACGGTGTCCGGCCACCCTTTCGTAGTGAAACGCCCGGCGTAACGAAGTTCCATGCCGCCCAGCTTGAGGAGCGCCCCCCAGCTGGGAGTCCATTCCATCCACGACTCCCGGGTGTCGCGTTGCTCCTCGGCCAGGTAGTTGTGCTGATCCAGGGTGTAGTTGACCTGCCGGACCCTCAGGCCCATCTGCCAGGCAGTCCGGTCCAGTTCCTTCTGGAACCCCACCCCGACGTTCCAGTTCTTGAATCGAAACTGGTTGTCTACCGTCCTGTCTCCTGCCTGGAGTGTCGCCCCGCTGGGAAGGGCGATGGTGGTGTCGGCGAACGCCCAGGTGTGGCTTTGCCCTGGTTCGAAGATCACCTCCATGGAGAGGGTGGAGCCGTTTTCGCTCTGCGAAGCCCCCACCCCCAGGTTGAATACCGCAGAGTTGCCCGGATCCCGCGGGATGTCAACCACGTTGTAGTTGGGGATTTTCGGGTGGTCCTTGGTGGTGGCGGCGAGGATCACGCCCAGGCGCGAGACCTCTCCCACCGGATGCGTATACCGGAGCCGAGTTCCCCACGACACCGTGTAATCCTCGTTTCTCTCGTCCCATTCCCTCATGACGGGTGGCGCATGCCCTGGAGCACTCTCCCAGATCCACTCCACGTAGCCCACATCATGGACAATGTCCACCCGGGTGGTGGTGACGGTGCCCTCCAGCGCCCTTCCCTGCCCCAGGTCGCCGGCGAACCCCAGGCGCACTTCGGAAAGCGTTCCATCCTGCTCGATGGACCGAGCTCGCCCATAGAGCATATTCACGCCGTCCACTGCCCCCAACGAAGCCTGAAAGATGCTCACGCCGGCGGAGAAGCGGTCCGTCAACCGCGCCCCGACGGTGGCGAAGAGATAGTTGTTTGCCGGGTCTTCCCGAATGGATCGACCCCCGGCGTCTACCACCGGCCAACCCCACAGGGCGCCCCGATTCTGCACCTGCTGCACGGCCAGTGCAAAGCCACCATGAACCCGGTTACCCGTGAAGAGCCCGGACATGGGAAGGGTTCTCCCGCCCACCCACTGATTGGTTTCACCATAGAACGTGGGTGCCACGAAGAGTCGAATCGGGTCTCCACCCCTGAGCCAAAGCGCCGGATTCGAGAAGGGACGCCCCTCGGCGTCGTCGAATGCGATCCCGGTGGAGCCCATTCCCATGGTCTGAGAGGGGGAAAGGAGGAACTGTTCGCCGGTGGGGATGGGCAGTGTCTTGAGTGTGATGTTCTGCGCCTGTGCGGCATGGGTGCAGGCTGCAAGACTCAGTACAAAGAGGGCAGTAGAGATCGCACGGCGACGGTTCATGGGAGGGCTCCGGTGAGACGTTCATGCAGGCCACGGGGCACAGCCGACTGTATGGAAAACGTCCCACCGGCACTTTTCGTGACAGGCGTCTGGCCATGGAGGGCCGCGCACCCCTCAACTCTTCCACCTACTCCACCCGGAGAGCCACCATGGGATCCACTCCCGACGCCCGTCGCGCCGGGAGGTAGCTGGCCACCAACGCCACCCCCAGCATGACCACACACATCGTAGTCAGAACCGCAGGATCCGCGGCCTGGACTTCGAAGAGGAGCGACTCCAGGAACCCGGTTATCAAGAGGGCGGTTCCCAGGCCCAGCCCGATGCCCACCTGACTCCCCTGCCGCACAATAATCCCTCGGATATGCCGCATTTCCCCTCCCATGGCCATCCGGATCCCGATCTCTCGTGTCCGCTGGCCCACCACATACGACAGCGTGCCATAGAGCCCCACCGTGCCCACGGCAACTCCCGTGAACCCGGGGGCTCGGAAGAGGCTGCGTGCGGCTCGACGCAGATCACGGGCCCGGCTCCGGATACCGGTTACGCATACCGGTTACGGATAATTGGTAGGTGAAACCGGGAGGTCGTTGGAATAGCTGTACCAGAAGACCTCAGGGTGTTCGGTGGGCTCGTCCTCGTGGACCGTGGTCGCGTCCACGGCCCAGACGCGGTAACCCCACGGACCGTCGGGGGACCTGCCGGTGACGATGTCCACATGGTTGCCATGCACCTGAACGTACTTGAGCCTGGAGATCCGGAGGGAAGGCGGGGCATCGGCCGGTTCAATCCACTCCTGGTGCTGCAACGAGTCGAGCCGCTGCTCGTTCAGCATCCCCCGGGCGGCCGCTACTAGGGCGTCCGGATCGTCCAGCGTCACCCGACTGGCAGGGCCCAGATACCAGACTGCCCCCGCCAGCACAACGAATCCAGCGAGAGTCACCGCTCTTGGGACCGACATCCTCCCCTCCTCGTGGCCGGGACCCCCATCACTCCGTCCGAAGGGCCACCATGGGGTCCACACGGGTGGCCCGGCGCGCGGGGAGCCAACTGGCCAGCAACGCTACCAGGACGAGGAGCCCTGCCACGCCTGCAAAGACGGCGGGGTCGGTGGCACTGACACCGAAGAGGAGACCCCGCAGGAGGCGGCTCAGAAGCCACGCACCCACCAACCCCATGGACACCCCCAGGATGATGAGTCTCATCCCCTGGCCCAGCACCATCCCGGTAACGCTGCCCCGTGAGGCACCCATGGCCATCCGGATCCCGATCTCCCGAGTGCGCTGGGCCACCGAGTAGTTGAGCACCCCATGTACCCCCACGATTGCCAAAGTTAGGGCCAACGCCGCGAAGAGTCCAAGCAGAAGCGCCGTGAAACGGCGCGCCCCCAGGGAACGGGAGAGCGTCTCGCCCAGCGCTTCTACGCCGAAGACCGCGAGGGTGGGATCGATCTCGGCCACCATGGAGCGGACCATGCCTGCCAACGCCTCGGGGCTTCCCGTTGTCCGGATTAGGAGGCTACCGCTGGTGGCGGGGGCCTGGGCCAGGGCGAGGTAGACGGCCGGCGGCGCGTCCTGGGTGACGCCCATGAATCTCTCGTTGCCTACCACGCCCACGATGGTCCGTGGCGTGCCCCAGAACGCGATCTTTCGTCCCAGGGGAAGCTGGTCGGTGAAGAACCGCTCCGCCGCGGCCTGATTGATCACCAGGACGGGCTCCGCAGTGGTACCGTCTCCCTCCCGGGGGAGGCGGCCCTCCAGGAGGGGGACTCCCACCGTGGAGAAGTAGTCGGGACTGACCTGCCGGATCGAAATCTCGGGCCAGTCGGCGGATTCCGCTTCGCGGCCCACCACCACGAAGGAGTTGGTGAATCCGGCGCTGAGAGGATGGACGCCTGCGATGGCCACAGACTCCACGCCCGGGAGTGACTCCGCACGCTCCAACAGCAACGTGTTGAAGCCCTGGATCTCGGACCAGTTTGGCCAGTTGGCGATCGCACTGGGGTAGCGTGCGGCCGGGAGTTGGTAGTCGGCCTTCAGGACGCGCTCCGTCTGGAAACCGGGATCCACCTGAATGATCCGCCAGAGGCTCTTCATGACGAGCCCCGAACCGATGAGAAGGAGCACCGCCAGCCCCACTTCGCCCACCACCAGCATGGACTGGGCACCACGCCGCCCCCGCGATCTTCCTGCCCCCGTGCCCCCCGAACGAAGGGCCGACTGCAAATCGTTGGGCCGGGCCTGGAGGCCGGGCAAGACGCCGAAGGCGACCCCCACCCCCACCGAGACGAGAAGGGTGAGGCCCAGCGCCCTCAGACTCACCCCGGCCTCCGAGAGCCGAGGCAGATCGGACGGCGCCAGAAGGAGGAGAAGCTCCAGCCCACCGAAGGCCAGCGCCACCCCCAGGGCGGCGGCGGCCAGGGCAAGCACCAGGCTCTCTACCACGAACTGCCGTGCCAGACGCCCCTTCCCCGCCCCCAGTGCCGCCCTCACTGCAACTTCACGCGACCGAGCGGCCCCCCGGGCCAGCAGCAGATTGGTGACGTTGGCGCAGGCAATCAGGAGTACCAGGGCCACCGCCCCCAGGAGCAGGAGAAGCGCGGGCCTCACCGGGCCCACCACTACTTCCATCAACGGTTCCAAGTAGACACCCCGGGCCGTGTTGGCCGTGTACTGCCTCTCCAGTTCGGCAGCGATGGTGCTCATCTCCCCCTGCGCCGCGTCCAGACTCGCGCCCTCCGCCAGGCGGCCCACCACGAACATGGGATGGGATTCCCGGCTGGCCGGAGAGGTGCGGGTCTGCAGGGGGAGCCAGACCTCCACCTGCACTCCTTCTCCACCATCGGCGAAGGAGCGGCCGTAGTCGGCGACGGAAAGAAGCTGGAGGAGGCCGAAATCCGCGCCGCGGGGAAGCACGCCCAACACGGGGTAGACACCCTCGTCCAGTCGCAGCGTCCGGCCCAGCACCGTCGGGTCTCGGCCAAACCGGCGCTCCCAGAGGGCTTCACCGATGAGCACCCCCTCCGGAGCCGTTCCCTCCGTCTCTTCCACCGTGAAGGTGCGGCCCAGAATGGGCTGGATCCCCAAGGTTTCCGTGAAGCCGTCGCTCACTGCCAGCGCCGGCAGCCGCACCGCCTCTCCGTCGTCCGGCAGGAAACTGGTTTCCCTTGGAATGAATCCCGCCAGCGAGGCGAATCGACTGCTTCGCTCCCGAAAATCCACGAAGTCGGGCACCGACGCGGGCTCGTGGCTGGTGCCGCTGTTCCGGTCGGTTTCCCAGACCACAACGAGGCGATCCGGGTCCGGAAACGGGGCCGGACGGATCAGGACGGCGTCGACCACGCTGAAGATGGCCGTGTTCGCGCCAATACCCAGGGCCAGCGTGGCCAGAGCCGCCACGGTAAAGACGGGGCTCCTGGCATAGCCCCGCAGGGCGAAGCGTGTGTCCTGCCGGAGGGCGTCCCACCACTGGGCGCGACGGCTACGGCGCTCCCCTGTGTCGTCGACCAAGCGAAGGGTGCTCCGGGCCTCGTCTAGATCGCCAAACTCCCGGCGGGCGATCCCACGGGCTTCGGACGCGGAATGGCCCCGACGCACCAGCTCCTCCACCCGCATATCCAGATGGAACCGGATCTCCTCGTCCACGTCGGTTCGGATCTGTTCCCGCGAGCGCCAGGGGAAGTGGAAGAGGCGGCGGAAGGGGCGGCCGGCGCTCACGGCGCCTCCCCGGGCGTCGGATCCAGCACCTTGAAGACCGCCTCCACGTAGCGCCTCCAGGTGGAGGCTTCCGTCCGGAGCTGGAGACGCCCCTGGGCGGTGAGGGAGTAGTAGCGCGCCCTCCGGTTCGTCTCGCTCAGCCCCCACTCCGCTTCGATCCAACCGCGGGCCTCCATCCGGCGAAGCGCCTGGTAGAGCGCCGCATCCTGCACCTCCAGCGCTCCCTCCGTCCGATCCCGGATCCACTTCGAGATCCCGTATCCGTGGTTCGGCCCCCAGGCCAGCGTCCGGAGCACCAGGACGTCCAGGGTGCCCTGCATGAGTTCCAGTGACTCTCGCGACATCGTGGTCTCCCCGTAGCAGCTACCCCTTAGCTTCTAAGGTATAACTGCATCGCGAGTCCCTGGCTGTCAAGGCAAAGATTTTCGCTTCAGCGTTCCACCACCACGCGGCCGTCCGGTGTGGACGACTGCCAGTGGCCGGACCCAAGTGGTTCCCCGGCTTGCCACCCCAAACACCGCCTCCTACCTTGACTTTCGGCACCTTAAGGGCCTCGGCGCTCCCCATCACCCGTCATATAAATCTCACCGTCCCGACCGCTCTGAACGAGCCTCTACCAGTGATACGTCACCGCCTTCCTTCGTCCAAACGAAGTGAGAGGTCAGGTGGGAACCCACATCTGGAGAACGGCATGAAGATCAGGCCCATGAGCACGAGGATCGCCGCCTGCATGGCAGTCCTGCTCTCCCCCGCTACGCTGGCCGGCCAGGACGGGTACGCGCCTGCGGTCGGGGTCGATGGCACCTCAGCCTTCGACATCGGAGCCATCCAAGCAACGGTTCTGGTGGACGAGGTCACCCTCGGGGGGGCCGAGGTCGAGATCGTACGAATGATCTTCCCGCCCGGTGGGCTCTCCACCGGGGGCCAGCACCGCCACAGTCGAGTCGAGATCTTCTACGTTCTGTCGGGCGTATTGGAACACGAGGTCAATGGTCGGAGATACAGGCTGGAGCCGGGCATGGTGGGAATCGTCCGGCCCGAGGACACCGTCGCCCACCGGGTCCTCTCGGAGGAGCCCGTGGAAACGCTGGTCATCTGGGCTCCAGGCGGCGAGTTGAGCCGCTTCGACAGATAGGGAGGAAGCTGAGAGGTCAGCGTTCCACCACCACGCGACCGTCCTGCACCACCAAGATCACCTCTTCCAGATCCCGAACCCGTTCCAGCGGATTTCCGTCCACCAGGATGAGGTCTGCGCGCTTCCCCGCCTCGACGGTCCCGAAGTCGTCTCGCTTCAACCAGCGAGCGGCGTTGGCGGTTGCCGTCTGGAGGATCACATGGTTGGGGATTCCCATGGCTTCGTAGATGGCCAGTTCGTCCAGGAGGAGACTCGTCCCCGCATCGGTACCCGCCACCCAGTGCACGCCGTGCCCGTGCATCACTCGCAGCATATTGGCCAGGACGCGGGCTCGATGGACTCCGTCCGGCTCGCCCACCCCCTCCTGGAGGGCCGCCGCGAACTCGTCGGAATCGAAGAAGCGGGACGACGCCATCATGGTGGGATCCATCATGACCCCCTGGGATGCCACCCGGGCAAAGAACGCGTCCATCATGGCGCTGTCAGGGTCCACGACTCCCCACGGGTCGTCGATCCCCTGGGGTGACAGGAACTGCCATTTGTGATCCATGACATGCACCAGGCCGTCGATGTCGGCATCCAGAGCCACATCCCAGGGAGTGAGCACCTGGTCGCCCACCACAGGAAGCCCGTGCTCATGTGCCTCGGCGATGGCGGCAGCCAGGGCCTCGGGCTCGAGGAATGCGTAGAGCTTGATGGCGTCCACACCCTGGGCGGCAAGCTCCCGTACCAGCGAACGCGCCGTCTCCGCATCGTTGACATCCGGCACGATGAAGGGAATGGCGCGACCTTCGGATCCATCCACCATGGGCCCGCTGGTGTGGATGTGCGGGCCTCCCAACACCCCCAGCGAGATGGCGTCTCGGAGGTCGAGGGTCTCCGGCAGGTACGATCCCGGGTCGAACACGCTGGTGATGCCCAGGGCCAGGACCCCGGCCTGGGAGAACATTCCGATCTTCGAGAGGTGGGCGTGACTGTCCACCAGGCCAGGCATGAGGAAACGGCCGCCGGCGTCGATGACCCGAGTCCCGGAGGCCCTGGCTTCCTCCTCGGCCTCCCCCGCATGGTCCACCGGCCCGGTCGCCCCCACCGCCCGGCTCACCGCTACGATGACTCCATCCTGGATCTCCACCGTGGCCCCCTCCACCGCCTCCTCCCCGGTGGCGTCGAAGAGTCGGGCATTGATGATGACGAGATGGCCGTCACTCCGGGGCGGCAGTGAGAGAGTGGCCTGGAACGGAATGGGGGTGGTTTCTCCCGTAGACAGATCCAGGCTCAAGAGCCGCCGCCCCGACACCACCACGGCACCATCACCGTGGGGATGAAGGGTGAACTCTCGTCCGTTGAAGGGACCCAGATCCAGCCTGCGCACATCGTCAGCCACCAGGTCATGGATGGCCAGGCCCTCCCGGGCGCCCGCCCTTTCCAGATAGACCAGCCGGCCTTCGTCCCCGCCCCACTCCACGCCGCCGTGCCTCACCCGCCCCGTGGAGGTCACGGCGCTGAAGTCCACGGTGTCCACGGCGGTGACGTGAAGCTGCGTCCACAGCCCCGTGGTGTCCTTCTCCACTACGATTCGGTCTCCGTCTGGTGAGAAGGCGAAACCGGAGAGTTCCGTGATTCCGGGACGTCCCAGTCTCCCGGAACCCTCCAGGAGGAGCTCGGGCGCCGCGTTCCCCGGGCCCTGGGCATCCACAGACCAGATCCCTGAACGAAAGTCCACGAAGTAGAGGCGGCCGTTGGTGGGATGAAAGCGGAGCTTTCCGAAGGAGTAGGCTGCGCCCCAGCTTCGGCCCCCGGTGACGTGGGCGGGGGAGCGTCCGTAAAGCGTGCGCGACGTGCCCGTGACCAACGAGCGGAGAACGAGTTCGCTCCCTGCGGGACTGTCGTGGACGTAGGCAAGCTGTTGCCCGTCGGGCGACCAGGTGGGGTGATGGTCCCATCCGTACCCGGAGGTAAGGGGCCTTGCCTCACCTCCTTCCATGGGAAGGAGCCAGATGCGACCCAGGAGGCCCATGGCGATGGTGGATCCGTCGGGAGACACCGCCGGGTCGTAGGCGCCCTGGTCCACCGTGACCGACCGTGTGTCGGCTGCCCGAGTGTCAAAGGGTGGAGCGGGTGAGCACGCCAGAAGGAATGCCACGGCTCCGGCCATGACCGTCTGCCCTGCCCGGCTGCCAAGGGCGATGATCAAACGCGGTTCAGTCGGATGGGGCATGGCGGGTCCCGGGGGATGAGCGGATGTCGGGTCTGAAGGAGATGTCGGGCCTGCAGAAAAAGAGATGTTTCCCAGGGTTGGACGCGCCTTGCCCCGGGGAGGTTGCCGAAGCTCTTACCGGCCAACGTAGGGTCGAGCGAGACCGGATGCACGGGACGGCCGTTGAAGAAGTACCGGCCGCCGCCGTTGGGGGCCCCAGCGGTGTGAGTCCCGGGCGCCTTCCGGCTTCAAGAGCCGTGGGCGAAACGGCTCACGGAGCCGAGCTTGCCAGCATCCTCCGGAACCAACTCTCCGCGTGGGGACCCGTCCTGATCGTTTCCGCCCTGGGTTTGCGCGTTGGTTAACAAGCGAGTCGGTTTCACGGTACAAGGGAGGGTTCCGAGATGGATCACACCCATGGTTTCCAGCACCCCCTCCCGGCCATCGGGCCTCGGGTTCGGTTCGTTCGCCGCCCAGCCGTGGTGCTCCTCGGGCTATCCCTCCTTGTTGCGCCGGCCTGCACTTCCAGCGACGGGGCTACGCAACCCACGCCCATGGAGCCCACTCTCCATACGCTGACGGTGGGCCTCTCCGGTGACGGCACCGGGGGAGTCACCAGTCAACCCGCCGGCATCAACTGTGACTCCGACGGAAATGGATGCTCTGCGGAATTCGAGGCAGGCACCAGCGTCACTCTTACCGCCACCCCCTCCGCCACCCACGACTTCACCGGATGGTCCGGCTCCTGCAGCGGATCGGGCCCCTGCAACCTGACGGTGACTGCGAACCAGAACCTGGGAGCCGACTTCGACAATCCGGTCCTGGTACAGCGGGAGTTGGGCCCGGACGGAGGCACCCTCACCTCCCAGGATGGGGGCCTCACCCTCACCTTCCCTGCGGGTGCCCTGACGTCTACCGAAACCATCTCCATTGAGAGGTTGGAGATCGGTGAACCGGAAGGCGTGCTGGAGCTCATCGCGTCTTCCGTGGGGATCGCAGAGGTGTACAACCTGGACCCGTCGGGGATCCAGTTCCCGGTCCCTGTGGAGGTGTCGGTGCAGATGGAGCCAGGCCCATCCGACGGCGAAGACCCGGAGGAGGCGGGAACCCTGAGAGTGGGAGGTCGCGCCCTTCTGGTGGTGAGTGGGACCACGGTGGAGCCCCTGGGATCGCTGGGAGCGGAGTTGGACGTGTCGGGGCCGCCCGCCCAGACAACCCTGCGCATGACAGGCACGCTGAATCACTTCTCCGAGTTGGTCGTTACCCGCGACCCGCTCCTGACCTTCTCTGCCTTCCCCATTCCCGACGAGGAGTTCGTGGGTAAAACCTGGGACGTCGAGGCAGTCGTGTTTTCCCCCGGGTTTAGAGCCCCCGGCTCGGGTCGCTTGGGCTCAGCTAGCCAGAGGAGCGCCACGTACCTGGACGCCTCGCAAGCACCTCTGGCTGCACTTGAACCCGGCCCTCAAGCCATGGGCGCTGAAGATTCGTCTCTTCGTTCTGCAGTCTACAGCTATCGCTGCCTTGTTGAGGGACTCGGTCGCTACGAATCTCAGGCCGAGGTGGCAGTGGACGTCGCCGGCAGCGGCTTCTCCAACGGAGTAGTCACCCTTCGGCTCCGGAAGCCGGTGGAGTGCATCGCTCCTCCCCAACGAACCCTCACGGTAAACATCATCGGAAGCGGGGAGGGCTCCGTAGCCAGCAGTCCAGCGGGAATCGCTTGCACGTCGGAGGGAGGCACATGTGAGGCCATGTACGACGACGGCACCGAGGTGACCCTCACTGCCACCCCAGACCAGGGTTCCCTCTTTGCAGGGTGGTACGGGGGCGGAGGGCAGGTGGAGAACAACCCCGCAGTGAAGGTCACCATGACGATGGATGGGGCAGCCACGGCCTGTTTCATC
The DNA here is from genome assembly GCA_040905545.1 of Gemmatimonadota bacterium. GTDB lineage: Bacteria > Gemmatimonadota > Gemmatimonadetes > Longimicrobiales > Gaopeijiaceae > JBBDRI01. The sequence continues at coordinate 70,798 of JBBDRI010000053.1, forward strand.
CAGGACAGTCCGTCCGAACTCCCCTTGTTGGGCCTGGTGGCCGTGAAGAGCGACCCGGCCCGGAGCGATCTGTTCATGCTCAACGCAGGATCGGGGCGCCCTCAGGCAGTGGTGCTGGAGACCGTTTTCTTCCTGGACTGTGTACCCAGCGCGTCCCAATCCCTGCAAGTGGCGGTGGCCGCAACTTCTGAGGGCGGGCGCTCCATTTCCATCGCGGGCGACGCCCCGTGGGTGAACGTCACGGGGTCTCTCCAGGCCGATGGGTCATTCACAGCCTCCGGGCGAGGTACCGTGGCGGGCGTTCCCAACATCGACGTGAGCTTCACCGGAACCTTCGACGAGGAGGCCGGCGTCCTCACCGGCGATTATGCCATGGACACGGGCAAGGTCATCAGCGCCAGTCATCCTACCGTCTATTCGGTGAATGTGAAGCGAGACGACTGACGGGTGGCGGTGGTTCATGGCGGGCGTCCCGAACGGTCCTCCGTAGGCGTGGCCTGCCGTGGCCCCGCCCACAGCGGCTGGGGCGGGCCCCATGGCCCGAATCACTGCAACCAGTTCCAGGAGCGTGGCGGAGCGCTTGCCCGCCCGACCCAACCGCTTTCCTGCCCGACCCAACCGCTTGCCCACCCCCGTACCGCCTCCCACTTTCCCACCCCCGGAACCGAGCCGGTGTCCGGAAGCGCGGACCCTCCCCCGAACCCCGACGCTGAGATCGCACCATGACGTGGACGAAGAGATCCCGGTCAGGCCCCATCCTCCTTGCCACCACGGCTTTCTGGGCTGCGGGTTGCATGAATCCCCAGGAAGGGTCTTCGCCCGACGTCCAAATCGATGATACCGGAGCCGCTCCCTCCTTCTTCGAATCCGGAGAGTTCAAGTTCCCGCCCATCCGGGGGGACGAGAGCCTGCTGCGGGGACCCCTTTCCATCGACCAGATCCTGGATCTAGCGCCCGCCGGCGGCTCCCCCTTCTGGCACCCCGGCACCGGGCAGATCACCTACTCCGCAGGGGGAGGGCTCTGGACCGTGGATCCGGCGGGAGGAACCCCAGACAGGATGGAGGTGGAGCTGGGTGAATCGGGTTTCTTCCTCACTCCACAGCAGTCAGGCTACTCCCCGGACGGAGAATGGCTCTCCTGGATCTCCAGCCAGGGCGGCACCCCGGAACTCTGGCTCTGGTCCGACTCCCGGGGGCAGGCGATCCAGCTCACGGATCTGGGCTCCGACGAGATCAATGCCTACTCCTGGTCGCCCGACGGAAGCCGGATCGCCTTCTCAGGGAACCGCCACGGGCAGTTCGATATCTGGATGGTCTCTGTGCCTGGGGGGCGGGTGGAGCGCATTACCTCCGACTCGCGCTATGAGGTGTACCCCACCTGGAGCGCTGACGGATCGGAGATCCTGTATGTCCGATTGGATGAGGCGTGGGTAGACCACGACGTCATGGCGATCCAGGCCCACGGGAGCGCCGTCCAGCCCGACGGGAATGCCGCCCCCCCCGAAGGGAGCGCCCCCCGGATGGTGGTCCAGGACACGGACTTCTTCGACTACGGCTACGGCCGCACCTTCGGGTATCCCCTCGTCTCGCCCGCCGGGGATGCGGTGGCGATCCGCTCCCACCGCAGCGGTTGGATCAACTACTGGATAGCGCCCGTCGAAGGGGGTCAGCCTCGACCCCTCTTCGCCCAGGAGGCGGATCAGAGCGATGGCACGTGGTCTCCGGACGGAGCGTGGTTCGCGTTCACTTCGAACCGGAACGGCACCCACGACCTTCGGGTGGTGGCCGCAGACGGCGGTGAAGTCCGCATCCTGGTGGAGCCGAAACCGGGCATGGCTTCTTCGCCCCGCTGGTCGCCCAACGGCACCCGAATCGTCTACACCCTTCAGACGCCCACGCGTCCCACCGGGATCCACGTGGTCTCGTTGGCCAGTGGGGAGGGCCAGGTGGTGGTGGAGCCTCGCGCCGGGGCCCAGCAGCTGGCCCACCTGCTGGAACCGGAGAAGGTGGAGTACCCCAGCACCGACGGCCTGAGCATCCCGGCCTACCTCTACCGTCCCGCCGAGGCGGGTTCCGGCGCCCGCCACCCCGCCATCCTCTGGATCCACGGTGGCCCCACCTCCCAGTGGAACGACTCCTTCCATGCCGATGTGCAGTTCTTCGTGCAGCAGGGATACGTGGTTCTCATGCCCAACATCCGGGGGAGCTCGGGCTACTCCAGGGCCTTCGAGGAGTTGAACGAGCAGTGCTGGGGGCACTGCGATCTGGAGGACGTGGTGGCCGGGGTGGATTTCCTTCGGACCCTTCCCAACGTGAATCCTGACCAGATGGGCATCTACGGCTCAAGCTACGGCGGCATCATGAGCATGGCCGCTGCGGCCTTCGCTCCCGGTGTCTTCCAGGCATCCATCCCCCATGGCGGCTACGGAGACTGGGTGGGGTTCTACCACGGTGAGAACGAACTTCGTCACATCAAGCTGCTGGAGCACGACCTGGGGCCGTTTGATGAGTACGAGGATGTCTGGCGGCGGAGTTCGGCCATCTATCAGGTGGCAGACATCACCACTCCCATGCTCCTGGTCCACGGTTACGGCCACTACCCCGTGTACCGGCAGACGTATGACTTCGCGCGGGCCCTGCAGGCACACCAGAAGCCCTTCCGCTACAACGTCTATCCCGGGGAGAACTACTACGTGGCCAGCCGTGAGAACCGGAGGCAGCTCTGGCTCGACATGCTCCGATTCCTGGATCAGCAGCTGGGTGGGGGGGCGACTTCGCCCGCCGGGGGAGCTCCCTGAGAGAGGAGGAGTGGCGGGAGGACTGAACCAGGGCTTCGGGAACCATTACAGCCAGGGCGTCAGCATCCGTCTGCCAATGACGAGCCACGGCTCGGCCTCCATGAGTCCCACGCGCCCAAACCCCACGAGGAGAACGGCCAGCCCGAGTCCGTAGACGCGGTGAGGCCGCCCTCTGGTGTACACGTCATGCCCCATGGCCAGGAGGAGCGGAAGCAGCCAGATCGCCAGGATCGCCGCCGGCCCTGCCTCCAAGCCGAAGCGAGCTGCTCCGGGGAAGCTCAGCGCCACGGCCGCCAGGATCATCAACCTCCGGTGGGTTTCAGGCCGTTTCCGGTGCACGACCCCGGGCACGAAGAAGAGGCTGAACAGCACCAGGTCGCCCAGGGGCAAGACCAAAAAACCCGCGGCCTCGTCCAGGGTCATGCCCCCCGTGGCCACCTGGTTCACCGGGACTCCAAACGCGGTGAACACGCCCAGCAGCAACACGGCGAAGCCGTAGTAGATCCCGAACCGCCCCAGGCGTCGATGCACGCCCACCCGCCGGCGGGCCACGAGCCAGGTCTGTGCCATGAGGAGCACCAGCCAGCCTGTGAAGACCCCGGCGTGAGCCCAGATGAGGGGGTGCGCCGAGGCCTCTCCCGTGAAGATGGTGGCGTAGAACGGCCAGAACCCCAGGATCACGATGGCCGAGATGAGGACGGCGAGACCCAGGTGGAAGTACGGGATGGGGGCCCGAGGGGATCCGCGCCCGGCGGACACCTGCACTGACGGCGAAGCAGCTACGGAATCAGCCATGGGGGCTCCGGTTTGTGTGGCTGCGGAGTCTGGGGATCCCGGTAGGATATGCGGTCTCCGGGAGGGGCGCCAACGTTGGGTGCACTCTGGGGCCCGCGGCGGGCCATTACCCGGTGTTCGGGGTTCGCCCCGGTGGAGGGGGAAGGGCCCCAGCGGGCGGGCGGTAGCGTTCGTAGGGCGGGATCTCGCTGATTGCGATGGAAAGTGCGGTCAACTGCACACGAGTACTGGTGCGTGGAGATGGTTGTGGAAGCGCACAGGGGTTCCGCCCCACTTGGGTGGGGCATGGATGTCAAGCTCGGGATATTCGTCGGAAAGCATGACAATGGCAGGCCCGAATTCCAACTCGGCGTGCCCTACCCTACCCTCGGGCGCATCCATGCGGAATCGCTCCCCGGCGCCGAAGACCTCGCCGTAGAAGGTGACGGTCTCTGCGGCCCCTCGGATGCACAGATACGGGAAGAATTCCATGACCCGGTCCGGGCGAGGCCCCTCTGTCGAGGACGCTTCACCCCATCAGGCCGCTGGGTTGGCTTCGGGAACTCCGTCGTCGCATGTTTCCCAAGACCGCGAGGGGCCTGAGGTAATATTTGTCAGTGGAGGGCTCCCTTACGGTCGCCCCCGTTCAATCCCTCGACTCACCTACCAACCGGACCCCCCCATGCTCAGAGCGAGGAAGGGCTCACATCACTCCGGTGGATGGCCGGGTGTTGGTCCGGTACCCTCTCCAGTGGGGCCCTGTACGAGGAATGGTGGATGCCGGAGAGCGGCGGCATGCTCATGGGGATGTCCCGCATGTCGCTAGAGGGCCGGACGCTCTCGTTCGAGTTCCTCCGGATTGTCCTGGATGGAGCCACTCCGGTGTACGTGGCCCAGCCGGGAGGGCGGGTTGAAACGCATTTCCGGCTGGCGAGCCTCATCGACGGTCGGGCTGTTTTCGAGAATCTTGAGCATGACTTCCCTCAGCGGATCATCTACGCCAGCCCCGGCGCCGGGGCTCCATTTGCCCGGATTGAGGGAGAAGGGGGTGGTGAGACCCGGGGCCTCGACCTTCCCCTGAACCGGGTGGCATGCCCCGGAGGATAGGGAGCGCGTCGGTTCGGGTCGGGCCTCGGCGGGCCGCCCCGCCGTTTCGGGAGGTCGCCTAGGCGGAGGGGGAACTGGCCAGGCGGGTGGGTGGTTCCGGCCGGGCGGCCGGGGAGCCGGCCAGCCGCATCAGAAAGTGCAGCTAACTGCACACGGATTGTGGTCGGCGATGATCCTTGTGCAGTTGACCGCGCATAGAGCCGTTAACTGCACACAGTACCCGCAGCGTCGGAGTCGATTGTCCAGTTGTAGGCTATATACGCCGTCAACTGCACACAGATCGAAAAGTCGGTCTATCCGTGTGCAGTTAGCGGCAGCTTCAGCGGGGGGACCCCGAGGGGGAAGGCCACATCTTTCCCCGCGATCAACTTCAGCTCTTTCATGGCAAACCGCTCCAGGCGGGCCACGAACTCAGCCCCCCTGCACCACCGCCACCCGCTCCACCGCCTCCATGACGGGACCGATGCGGGGCCGATCTCGAAACCAGACCACGGGACCGGGAAGGGAGTCCAGGCGGTCCACCGGCTCCACACCCCTGCGGTCCGCTGACTCCACACCCCTGCGGTCTACCGGCTCCGCACTCCCGCGCGCGCGATTCCCGCGTAGGGAGCTCCCGCCTGCGTGCACTGCGGACTCGCCTTGCGGAAGCGTGTCGCCCCCGTGGGCGGCCAGCCCCCGGAACACCACCAGCACCAGATTTCCCAGCCCGGCGGCCCGCACCTTCCGGAGCTTCTCCTCCAGATACTCCGGCGTCCAGTACCCCACCACCTCCACCAGCGCCACCCTTCCGTCGGCATGGCGGAAAGTGAAGTCCGGCAGGAAGATGGTCTCACCCACGGCGATGGGCACGCTCTCCCGGGTGAGAGTCCAGCCGCCCCGCTCCCGGCCCGCCTTCTCCAGGAACGCCCCCGCCAGATCTTCTTCCCAGCGGGAGTCGTAGCGGGGTCGACGGCCTCGGAGCGGCGCCAGCGCGGGAGAAGGCCGGAGACGGTACACGAGGGTGCGCCCGCGGTGGACCACCGAAGCCTCCAGCGACCAGCCGGGAGCCTGGGCCAACGCCGGCACCACCCGGGCGAAGCGGATCCCGTAGCGTCGGGTGCGCGTGATGAAGGGCGCAGCGGGACCGGTGAGGTGGATGCGGTACCCCGCCTTCCCGGCGGGCTCCACCTGGTACATGAGACGAGCCAGCTTCACGGCCCGAAAGAGGTCCTTCCACCCGCCCCGGGCCCCCACCGTCATCTTCTCCGCATCCAGAAGGACCGCCCGGGCCAGATCCAGGTTGTAGCGGCGCAGAAGCCGTTTGGCCGAGATCCTGGGGGCCCGGATCAGCAGAAGGGCGTCGGGGTCGTCGGCGAAGAGGAGCCGATCCACTTCGGGTGTGGGAACGTTCAGCTCCAACGCCGCCGTCTCGTAGGGGAGGCGTTCGTCTCCCGGGATCGGCGGCCAGAGGCCTCCCCGAGCCCGAAAGAGGGCGGCCCGCACCTCCTCCGCACGCTCCGATCCCGGCGGAGGCCGGAAGCGGGAGAGGGAGAGCACCGTCCGGGAGAGCCCGGAGAGTCGGCGGGCATCCCGCACCCTCCGCTCCTGGCGCCGGAGGGCCTCCCGCACCTCTGACCGGGGGCGGCCCTCCAGGCGCCGGGTGAGCCGGAGAAGCCGGTCCAGGAAGCGCTCCACCCGGCCATCGGGATCCCGGAGGAACGTCACCTCCAGCTCGCCGTTCGCCTCCCGGAGGAAGGGCGCTACGTGGGCTCGGGTAAGCACGTTAGGAGCGTATCCGGGTCATGGGGCGAGCCGCATGGTGTTAGCCTGAAACATGCCTAGAACCCCAGTCCCAACTGTCCTTCTCGCACCCGGCGCACCCCGCTTCGCCGCTTCTGCGAAGCGAAGAGCTCGTACGTGTCTGCCGCCACGATCTCGAACAGAGAGGCCACCAGATCGCCCTGGCGTCGGAGGATGCGGCCCAGCCGCTGGGTGTGCTGACGGCGCCCTCCCCGAGTGGAGTCGCCCAGTACGATGCCCAGCTTTGCACCGGGGACATCCCACCCCTCGTCCAGCACCTTCACACTGGCCACCGCCCGGATCTGCCCGCCCGCCATGGCGTCCAGCACGGCCTTCCGTTCCGACGCAGGGGTATGGGCTGTCACCAGGGGGATGGCGAAGCGGCGAGACACCGCCTCCGCCGCAGCCCGGCTCCCGCAGAAGAGAATGGCCTGCTCCGCCGGATGCATGCGGAGGATCCGCCCCGCTTCCCTCAGTTTTGACTCAGACAGGGCCACGATGCGCTCCCGCTCCTGGAACGCCCGGAAGGCCCGCCGAGCTTCCGGCGACCGCCGGGTGTCGGCCATGAAGAGGCGCCACCTCCCCTCCGCGTCGTCCGCGCCATCGCCGTACTTCCTGCGCTCCATGAACGACTGGTAGAGATCCTCGGCCCGCCGGTACCGGGCTTCCTCCTCCGGGAGAAGAGGAACGAAGCGCCGCTCGAGGACGAAGTCGGCCAACTCCCGATCCGCCATCTCCCCGATGCTCCGGCGGTACGCCACCGGGCCCACCAACCGCTCCAGCTCGGCGGCCGCGCCATCGGGGTAGGTGGCGGTGAGGCCCAGGCGGTGCGGGGCCGGGGCGATGCGGAGCGCATCATTCCAGGCGCCGGCCTCCCCCAGGCGGGTGTCGGCCAGATGGTGCACCTCATCCAGCACCAGAAGATCGAACCGGTGTCCCTCACGCTCCAGAATGGAGAAGGCGGAGTGATACGTCGTCACGGTGATGGGCCGGGGGTCCTTTTCGTCGCCGTAGAAGGCCCCCACCTGGCCACCCCCGAAGGCATCGGCCAGCTGGTTGAACCACTGGATGAGGAGGGCCCGGGTGGGCACCACCACCAGGGCTCCCGCTCCCATCTCCCGGATGGCCAAAATGGCCACCAGACTCTTTCCCGCTCCCGTGGGAAGCACCACGCTTCCCCGGTGCCCCTGCCCTCGCCAGCGCTCCAGCGCTTCCACCTGGTAGGGGCGGGGGGTGCGGAGATCGTAGAACCCGTCCGCCAGCGCCTCGGGCCCCTGGGACAGCTCGGGGATGCCCCGAGCCCGGGCCCACGCCCGGAGGTCAGGGAGGCGATGGCCCGCGGCCACCCACGCCCCGCTCCGATCATCCCGGTACATCCACTCCGGGGCCTCGGAGGAAGAGCGGAGCACGGCGAGTCCGTTTCGGAAGAGGAAGTGGGGGCCTTCCGGGTGAGTGTGAGTCACCCGTGGATCATCGTTCGAGCCTCACCGACTCATGCCAGCGCTCCACACGCGAGCCGTGGAAATGCGCGAAGTCCCGGACGTTGTCCGTGATCAAGATGAGATCGTGGACCGCAGCCACTGCGGCGATCTGACCATCGACGAATGGCGGCGTGAGACCAGCTTTCGAGAGCCGGGCACGTTGCTCGCCATGCCACTCCGCTGCAGCTCCGTCATACGGCAGGATGGGGATGGCAGCCGCGACCACCTCAGCCAGATACCGCTCGATGGCCGTCCGCTTCCGCGAGGCCCGGAGCAATCGGACGCCGAAGACGAGCTCGTGCCACACGACGGAGGCCGTAGCCAATTCGCTGCCGAACTCGCGTAGCTTGCGGACTACGGCCTCGTCGGGCTCCTTGCGTATCGGTTCGGATAGGACGTTGGTATCCACCAAGTAGCGAGGGGCTACCAAGGAGGCTGCCTCCCCGCCTCGCGGTCCCTTAGTCCCTGGAGCTCACCTTTCCCGAGCCGCATCCCAGTCATATCGATGCGCTCGAGGAAACCGTCCAGAGCGACGGCGAAGGACGGGCGCCCGTGCGCCAACTGCTGAAATCGTGTCGCCGAAACCAGCACGGCCACGGGTGCCCCCCACCGTGTGATCTGGACTGCCGTGCCACCTTCGGCCTCCTTCACCAACCCCGGAAGCTTCGCTCTAGCTTCGGCGATGGAAACAGTGCGCTCGGCCATCGTGCAGCCTCCTTGTACATATTTATGTACATATGTTCGTCTCTCAGCTACTCTTGTGCAAGCCCCCGTCAACTGGAACCCGGGGGGTCACCTCAGGGATAACAGGGCAGATTTGCCCCATACGAGCCAGGGCTTTCGCGTGGCGGGTCTCATGGGTCGTGGCTTCGTGGGAACGGACCCCGTGGTGGACCCGGAGTCCCTTCCCCTTCCCCTCCACCCGTTCCCAGGAGTTCCCATGTGCCGCTTCGTCTACTACCAGGCCCCGCCGATCTAGCTGAGTTCGCTCCTCACCGAGCCCGAGCACTCCCTTATCCACCAGAGCGTCCACGCCCACATGCGGGAAGAACCCCTGAACGGCGACGGGTTCGGCGTGGGATGATGCCTCCCCCGGGACGGGGAAGGCCTCCCCCGCCGGGATTCGGGTCGGTTTCGCTCCATCACTCCCGCCTGGAGCAACCACAACCTTGGGGAGCTGGCCAAAGTAGTCCTGAGCCCCCGGATCCTGGCCCATGTCCGGGCCGCCTCCCCCGGCTCCATCGTGGCCGAGACGAACAGTCACCCCTTCCGCTTCGGCCCACTCCTGTTCATGCACAACGGGGACATCGGAGGCTTCGCCCGCATCCGACACCCCCTCCTGGAGCGACTGGGCGATGACACCTTCCACCGGATCCTTGGGTCCACGGACTCGGAGCATTTCTTCGCCCTCTTCCAGGAGGAGCTCGCCCGGGAAGGGGAGGATGTCGGGGGAACGGCCCGGATGGACGGAGCGTTTCGACGGACGCTGGATACCGTGTTGGAACTGAGGCAGGGTCACGCCCCGGACGAGCACATCTACCTGAACGTGGTGGTGACGACCCCCCGGAGGGGGAGCCGACCAGCTGCATCAGGAAGTGCCGCTAACTGCACACGGATCGAAACGTCGGCCCATCCTTGTGCAGTTAGCGGCACCCTCAGCGGTGGGGAGGCCCATCGGCGGGGATGGCACCTCATCGGCGGAAATGGCACCTCAATGGCGGGAGAAGCCTCACCGTGTGATCTGGACGTTTGCGCCATCTCCGCCCTCAGCGCGGCGATATCGCTGCGCCTCATACCAACGAGCGGCGTTCAGGGCATAGACGCGGTTGGGGTGGGTTGTCACGTCATCGCGCCGTGATGGCGCCCGCAGCCGCGTCACCTCACCCATCCAGCAGCCTCACATCGTACGCCCGAAGCGCCTCATCCTGAGATACGAGGATCAACCCCTCGTCCAGCGCCTGGGCCACCAGCATTCGGTCGAAGGGATCCCGGTGATGCCAGGGCAGCTCCTTAACCCGACGGGCGTGGCGTAGGCGAACCGGCAACTCCTCGAAGCCCGAGTCCGCCACGGCATCTTCCACCCGTCGGGTGGTGTGCAACCTACCCAGTGACGCCTTGATGGCGATTTCCCATCCGGTGACGGAGCTCACGTACACCTGATCCGCGCTTCGGATCTTGTCTTCCATGGACTCACCAAGCCCACACCCGCGTCCCACCGGATCAGGACGTGCGTGTCCAGCAGAAGTCTCACGGTTCCGGGTGCCCGAACGCCCGGATGATCTCGGCGGGAAGCGGGGCGTCGAATTCGTCGGAGACCGCCCACTGCCCCCGTCCCTTCCCCGGCTCGCGGCGGGGATGCACGTCCCCCAGCGGTACCAAGCGGGCTTTCGGTTTTCCAGACTTTGAGATGACGATCTCCTCCCCTTCCGCAGCCCGGTCCACGAGGGAAGACAGGTGGGTCTTGGCGTCGTACAGGGCTATCGTCTCCCGGACCACCGGGCGTGCTTTCTTGCTCATTCCGAAAAGTGCATAAATAGACCAGCTTGGTGAATTGTCTGTTGGCGCAGCGGGGGGGGGGTCGCAGATCACGTGAGGGTTCAGCGTGTCCCGGCTGGGGCGGAACCGGCGGAAACCCCACCACCGACGCTCAGATCGGATGGATCTCGGCCCTGCACCGGTAGTGCCCCGACCCTCCTCACCTTACGTTGGCGGCGTGCCTCACCTTACATTGGCAGCGCAATCGCAGCGGAACCGCGCGCCGGCACCGCGCCCGACCGCGCCCGCAGCGGAACCGTGCGCCCACAAGACCGCTCGCTCGGCATGGACCCCCCACAAAGGAAATCCCGTTGAAGATCACCCGCATCGCCGTCCATCAGGTCGACCTCCCCCTCCGCGAGGGGCGCTACTCCTGGTCCGGCGGGAAGTCCGTCTCCGTCTTCGACAGCACGGTGGTCCGCGTGGACACCGACGATGGTGTCACCGGATGGGGCGAGGTCTGCCCCCTGGGTCCGGTCTACCTCCCGTCCTACGCGGAGGGCGTCCGCACCGGCATCCGCGAGTTGGCACCTGCCCTCCTGGGCCAGGACCCCACGGGCCTCGAGCGCCTCAACCGCCTCATGGACCGGACCCTCAAGGGCCACCCCTACGTGAAGTCGGCCCTGGACATGGCGTGCTGGGACATCCTGGGAAAGGTGGCGGGCCAGCCCGTTTGCACGCTCCTGGGGGGGCGGTACGGGGAAGACTTCGTCCTCTACCGGGCCATTTCGCAGCGCTCGCCGGAGGAAATGGCCGAGAACGTGGCGGGCTACCGCGATCAGGGGTACCGGCGCTTTCAGCTCAAGGTGGGCAGCGGTGTGAAGGTAGACATCGCCCGCATCGAGGCGGTGCGGGAGGTACTGGACGACGACGACCTTCTCGTGGCCGACGCCAACACGGGCTGGCTCATGCACGAGGCGGCCCGGGTGGTGCGGGGAGTGCGGGATGTGGACGTCTACATCGAGCAGCCGTGCGCCAGCTACCAGGAGTGCCTCACCATCCGCCGGCGCACGGACCATGCTTTCGTCCTGGACGAATCCGTGGACGGTCTGGACATGCTGCTCCAGGCCCACGCCGACGGCGCCATGGACGTGGCCAACATCAAGATCAGCAAATTCGGTGGGCTCACCCGGGCTCGGCAGGCCCGGGACCTTTGCGCCTCCATGGGCGTCGCCATGACGGTGGAAGACTCCTGGGGCGGCGACATCATCACCGCGGCCATCGCCCACCTCGCCCACAGCACCCCCACCGAACTGCTCTTCACTTCCACCGACTTCAACAGCTACGGAACGGTGAGCATCGCCGACGGCGCCCCCACCGGCGTGAACGGCCGCATGCGAGCCGGCGAGGCGCCGGGGCTGGGCGTCGCACCGAAGCTGGATGTGCTGGGCAAGCCGGTATTCGAGGTGAGCTAAGCCTCATCCACCTCCCTAGCTGAGCCTCACCCATCTCCTCAGTTGAGCCTGACCCGTCTCCTCAGCTGAGCTTCACCCACCTCCCCAGATGTCCGCCACTGTGAAGCCGTCGGGGAACGGGTCGTCGGGGTCCACCATGTACTGGGCGATCCCGGTGATCCACGCCTGGCCACTCAGGGTGGGCACCACCGCCGGATAATCGCCCACCGTCGTCTCCTCCACGAGCCGACCCGTGAAGGTCGTCCCCAGGACCCCCTCGTGGACGAAGTCTTCGTTCAGGCCCAGCTGACCCTTGGCGTGGCGGACGGCCATGCGGGCGCAGGTGCCGGTTCCGCAGGGGGAGCGATCCAGGGCGCCGGTCCAGCTGTCGGGCCGATCCCAGTCCAGGGTCCCCGTGGAGACGATAACCGAGTTCTTGGCGTGGGCACCGGGAGCCGTGGGCGGGCCCGTGAGTTGCCCGATGGTGATGTCCTTGATTTCAGGATTCAGGGGGTGCGACACCGGGAGCTGCTCCTTCGCCGCAGCCTTGATCATCTCCCCCACCCGGGCGATCCGCCCCCCTTGATCGGGCGTGAGTTCCACGCCCACATCCGCAGCCTCGGCAATCACATAGAACATTCCGCCCCACGCCACGTCCACCCGCACCTTCCCCAGCTCCGGCACATCGATTTCCCGGTCCAGGTGCACCGCGAAGGCCGGCACATTCCGAAACGTCACCTTCTTCGCCTTGCCGTTCCTCACTTCCACCGACACGCCCACCAGACCCGCCGGAGTCTCAAGGGTGAGCTCCGTGACGGGTTCGGTCACCGGCACCATCCCCGTCTCCACCAGCACGGTGGACACACAGATCGTGTTCGTCCCCGACATGGGCGGGTACTCCACTTGCTCCATGATGACGAAGCCGGCGTCGGCCCGGGGGTCGGTGGGGGGCAGGATGAGGTTGCAGTTGGAGGCCGGATACCCCCGGGGCTCCTGGAGCATGCGGGTGCGGATGTGGTCGGCGTTGCGCTCGAGCCACTGCATCTTCTCGAACATGGTAGAGCCCGGGACGTCCAGGACCCCGCCCACGATGACCCGGCCGGGCTCTCCGCAGGCGTGGGCGTCTACAGCATGGATGACGTTGGAGATATGCATGGAGTGGCTCCGGACGGGAATGGCGTTGAAGGGTGGCGTCCCGGCAACCTGCGTGGTCTCCCCTGGGATCGCCAGCGCTCCTGCCGCCGGCGCCTGTTACATTGCGCTCCGCCCGGCCCCTCTTCATGATGCTCCGCTCCCGCACTCGCGGGCTCAGGCCGATTCTTCAGAGGAGTGCGGCAATGGCGTTCGGTGCCAGGGAGGAGCAGGAACTGCAAGGGTCCGAGGGGAAGGCGCACCTCGTTCCGGCCATCAACTCAGAGACCCTCGTCGCTCTCCTTCTGGGCGCAGCGGTGTTCGCGCTCTTCGCCTCCCAGATGGGCATCGCCTTCACCTTCAAGACGATGATGGCCACGGCCCACGACCTCATCCTGAACACGGTGCTGTTCCTCATGGGGGTGATGATCATCGCCGGGGCGTTCACGGCGTTCATCGCGGAGTTTGGGATCGTCGCCATAGCCAACCGGGCCCTTGCGCCCCTCATGCGCCCGCTGTTCGGGCTGCCGGGGGCCACTTCGGTGGGTGTGGTGGCCACGTACCTTTCGGATAACCCCGCCATCATGCCCCTGGGGACGGACCGGGGGTTCCTGAAGTACTTCCACAAATGGCAGGTGGCCACCCTGGTGAATCTGGGCACCGTGTTCGGGATGGGGCTCATCGTGACCACCTTCATGCTGGCCCAGTCCGTGGACGGACTCTCTCTGGGGCGCGCGGTGCTCATTGGGAACGTGGGCGCCCTACTGGGCGGAATCGTCAGTGTCCGGGCCATGGGTTGGTTCGGGAAGCGGAAGTACGGACGCGCCGCCATGGCACTGCCCTCCACGGACGAAGGGCATGATCCCTTGAGGTTCCGTGAGATTCGCTCCGGGAACCGGGCCCAGCGGACGCTGCAGTCTCTCCTGGACGGGGGCGCCGGCGGAGTCAAGATGGGGCTGGACATCATGCCCGGGGTGGTCATCATCTGCACCCTGGTGATGATGCTCTCCTACGGAGCGCCCGATGGGGGGTACACGGGCGAGGCGTATGAGGGAATCGCCTTCTTCCCCTGGCTGGGTGCCCGGTTCTCGTTCATCATCGAACCCCTCTTCGGGTTCGCCGACCCCCGGGCCATCGCGTTCCCGGTGACATCGTGGGCTTCCGTGGGGGCCGCACTGGCCATGATCCCGCAATTTCTGGAAACGGGGATCATCGGGGCGAAGGAGGTGGCGGTGCTCACGGCCATTGGCATCTGCAACGCCGGATTCCTGAGCACCCACGTGGGAATGATGGACGGCCTGCGGGAGCGGGATCTGACGAACGTGGCCATTGTGACCCACTTCATCGGCGGCATGAGCGCGGGAGTGTTCGCCCACTTCCTCTTCCTTCTGCTGGGATAGTGCGGTGGGCTGGCCGACTTCTGCTGGGATAGGCCTGTAGGCGGGCCGGCCGGGGCACAGTACGCCCCCGTTCTATTTTTCGGCTCACCCTTCTCCCGGAGTTCCCCATGGTCAACGTCGGAATTTCCCCAGCCAGCCCAGTGTTTTCGAAGCGGCGTGCAGTGCCCATCCGCCCGCGTCCGGGCATGGCCGTAGTCGGAGCACTCCTCCTTCTGGGAGCATTGGGGATGGCAGGCCCTGTCCAGGCTCAGAACCAGGATGGGCTGACGTCACTCCGGTGGATGGCCGGGTGTTGGGCCGGCACCCTCTCCAGTGGCGCCCTATACGAGGAATGGTGGATGCCGGAGGTCGGCGGCATGATGATCGGGATGTCTCGCATGTTGCGAGCGGGCCGGACGCTCTCGTTCGAGTTCCTCCGCATTGCCATGAACGAAGCCACTCCGGTGTACGTGGCCCAGCCGGGAGGTGGGGTTGGAACCCATTTCCAATTGGCGAGCCTTACCGACGGTCGGGCTGTCTTCGAGAATCCTGAGCATGACTTCCCTCAGCGGATCATCTACGCCAAACCCGGCGCCGGGGCTCCATTTGCTCGTATTGAGGGAGAAGGGGGAGGTGAGGCCCGGGGCCTTGATTTCCCCCTGAACCGGGTGCCATGCCCGGGAGGATAGTCACTTCCGCGGGTTCCGTCCGGCCTCGGCGAGCCGTCACGACGTGTCGGGAGGTCGCCCAAGCGGCTGGAGAGCCATGCAGACGGCGGGTGAGTAGCCGCCCAGACGGCTGGGGGGCCATGCAGACGGCGGGTGAGCCGGCCTGCTGACTGGGAAAGTGTCGTCAACTGCACACGAGTCGTGGTCAACGGAGATCCTTGTGCAGTTAACGGCACATAGAGCCGTCAACTGCACACAGAGCCCGCACCATCGGAGTCGATTGTACAGTTATGGGCTATATACGCCGTCAACTGCACACAAATCGAAAAGTCGACCCATCCGTGTGCAGTTAGCGACAGACTCAGCGGCGGGCAGCCCCACCGGCGAATGAGTCCCCCCGTTCCACAAGGACAATACGTTCCAAATCGACGCTTACTCCCCGGTGCTCTGTTAGGAGCGTGTCCGGGTAATGGGGCGAGCCGCGTTACGAGCACCACGGGTGCCAG
>JBBDRI010000054.1:0-85529 GCA_040905545.1 Gemmatimonadota bacterium
CAACCCCCCCGCGCCCTTCGGGTTACGGGCAGCACGGGACCATCTCCTTCGTTGGTGCCCCTCACCGTAGCTTTCGCTATGGTGTCGGAGCGCCGCCTCGGATCTGGCACCCGTGGTGCTCGTAACGCGGCTCGCCCCATTACCCGGACACGCTCCTAGCCTCCATCCTTCCTTATCTCCCGCTTCGGAGCCCCCTCCATGCAGTTGGCCCCTCTGGATTGGACCATCGTAATCGGCTACTTCGCGGCGGTGCTGGCCATCGGGGTGGCCGTGAGCCGAAGGGCGGGGAAGGATACCTCCCAGTACTTCCTCTCGGGTCGAGACCTTCCCTGGTGGCTTCTGGGCATCTCCATGGTGGCCACCACCTTCTCCACCGACACTCCGAACCTGGTGACGGACATCGTTCGGCGGGATGGGGTGTCCGGGAACTGGGTCTGGTGGGCCTTCCTCCTCACCGGCATGCTCACCGTGTTCGTCTACGCCAAGCTCTGGCGTCGGGCCGGCGTGCTCACTGACCTGGAGTTCTACGAGGTCCGCTATGGAGGGAAGCCGGCGGCCTTCCTCCGGGGGTTCAGGGCCCTCTATCTGGGGGTCTTCTTCAACGTGGTCATCATGGCTTCCGTCACCCTGGCGGCCATCAAGATCGCCGGCGTTCTCCTGGGGATCAGCCCGCTGCAGACCGTGTTTCTGGCAGGGGGAGTTACCGTGGCCTTCTCCACCCTGGGGGGGTTCAGGGGGGTGGTCCTTACCGACCTGCTCCTGTTTGTCACGGCCATGGCCGGGTCGGTGGCGGTGGCGGTTGTGGCTCTGGGATTGCCGGAGGTGGGTGGGCTCTCCGGGCTCCTGGTCCACCCGGAGATTTCCGGTAAGCTCTCCTTGATTCCGGATCTGGGAAATCGGGACGCGGTGGTGGCTCTTCTGGTGATTCCCCTGGCGGTACAGTGGTGGAGCGTGTGGTATCCAGGTGCCGAACCCGGCGGCGGTGGATACGTGGCTCAACGGATGTTGGCGGCCCGAAGCGAGAGCGATGCCACGGCGGCTACTCTTCTCTTCAATACGGCCCACTACGCATTGAGACCCTGGCCCTGGATCGTGGTGGCGCTGGCCTCCCTGGCGGTTTTTCCCACCGTGGAGTCGTTGCGCGAGGCCTTCCCGCACATCTCGCCCTCCATCCTGGGTCATGACATGGCCTACGCCGCCATGCTCACCTACCTCCCTACGGGCATTCTGGGGCTGGTCGCCGCCTCGCTGGCGGCCGCCTACATGTCCACCATCTCCACACACCTCAACTGGGGGTCGTCGTACGTCGTCCACGACGTGTGGCGCCGCTTCGTGGAACCCGAGGCGGACGAGCGGCGGCTGGTGCTCATGGCCCGGATCACCACGGTGCTTCTCATGGTGCTGGCGGCAGGGCTGGCCCTCTGGATGGAGCACGCCCTGCAGGCGTTCCACATCCTGCTGCAGATCGGCGCCGGCACCGGGCTTCTCTTCATCCTCCGCTGGTTCTGGTGGCGCATCAACGCCTACTCCGAACTGACGGCCATGGTGGTGTCGTTCCTGGTGGCCTTCTATGTGGAGTTGGTGCATCCGGCCCTCTTCCCGGACGTGCCGTTGTCCACCTCGGCGAAACTTCTCACCGGCGTGGGAATCACCACCCTGGCTTGGGTGTCGGTGACGTTCGCCACTCGACCGGTGGATATGGCGGTGCTCCGCCGCTTCCTGGTGGTGGCTCGGCCCGGGGGACCCGGGTGGGCGGCTGTGAACCTGCCGGTCTCCATGGTGGGAGATGGCCCGAGCCAGGGCGAGGAGGAGGCGTGGAATGTGCCCCAGGGCATCCTGGCCATGCTGGCGGGGTCCACGGCGGTTTACGGTGTCCTGGTGGCCACCGGAATGTACCTGTACGGGCGCACGGGGGCGGGGGTGCTGGCCACGTTGGTGAGTGGGGCCGCGGTGTTCTGGCTGATGCGCCTCTGGCCGTCTGTGCGGGGCGATGAACGGTGGGCCTCGGAGCCCGGGACGCATCAGGGGTGAGGCAGAGCGATCACCGGAAGCCCCCGGCGAAGGAGGGACTCCCTGCACAGGCGGTGGTCCTGGCTGCCGGGAGGGGCACCCGGATGCAGCGTTCGGTCTCGGAAGGGACTCCGGTCCATTCCGGACAACTCCGCCCCGAACAGCTCCGATGGGCCCTGGAAGGACAGAAGGCTCTCATTCCCTTCCATGGCCATCCATTCCTGGCCTATGTCCTGTCAGCCCTGGCCGATGGCGGAGTGGAGTTGGCCGTGGTGGTGGTGGGCCCCGGCCACCACCCGGTCCGAAGCTATCTGGAAGGCCTGGTGACAGAACACCTCACCATACGCATCGTCACCCAGGAGGAGCCCCTGGGGGGAGCCCATGCCATGGAGGCCGCTCGCCCGGCACTGGCCGATGCTCCCTTCCTGGTGGTGAACGGCGACAACTTCTATCCGCCTGCGGCGGTGGCCCGAGGGCTCTCGCTCCGGGGTCATGGCATGGTCGCCTTCCCCACGGAGGCGCTGGTCAACGGGGGGAACATCTCCCCGGACCGGGTGGCCGCCTACGCCCTGGTGGCCCGAGGCCCCGATGGATGCCTCCAGGATGTGGTGGAAAAGCCCACCCCGGGCGAGATGGGTCGATTCGGGCATGATCCTCTGGTGAGCATGACCTGCTGGCACTTTCTCCCCCGGGTGTTCCGGTACTTGCCACATCTTACGAGATCTCCCCGGGGGGAACTGGAGCTTCCGGATCTGGTGCGACTCCTGGTGGAGGCAGGGGAGTGCGTGGAAGTGGTGGACGGAGTGGCTGGGGTGCTGGACCTCACCGGTGCGGACGACATTCAAGGCGTGGGTGAGGCACTGGAGGGTCGTCGGGTGAGGCTGTGACTCTTCCCCCCTTGGCTCCGGGACTGCGTCCCCTGTCCGCTTACCTGGAGGCGGCGAGTCCGCTGATGGAGGCACTGGAAACCGGCGGGCTTTCTCCTTCGGGAGCCACGGAGGCCGCCATTTGCCTCCAGCTTGCAGCGCAGTCCCTGGTAGACATGGATCTCTCCCCCACCTCCCCGGTGGCCGGGAGCTTCGTGCCCGGCAGGGTGGAACTCCTGGGGAAGCATGTGGACTACGCCGGTGGCCGGAGTCTCCTCCTGGCCGTGGAGAAGGGCTTCAGCGTGGTTGCCGGAGAGCTGGGCCCAGATCGGCCGGGTATCCACATTGTGGCGGCCCACCGCGGGGAACGAATGCTCTGGTCGGGCTCCGGCGGCAGTAAGCCACTTCCGGGACAGCCATCCGAAGGCGAGGCCCGGCCCGGCGAGGTCAGACCCGACTGGTATGTCTACCCCCGGACCCTGCTGTCCCGACTGGAGTCGGACTTCCCGGAGGTCACGTCTGCCGCCTGCCGTCAGGGCGTCGTTGTGGCGTTCGCCAGTTCCTTGCCCCAGGCCGCCGGAATGAGCAGTTCCTCGGCGTTTCTCATCGCGCTCTTCCTGGGAATCGTCTCCGGGCTTCCTCAGGAGAGGGCAACGGAGGTACTAGGGGGGTTCGTCAGCCGGGAGCAACTGGCGGAATACCTCTCGGCGGTGGAATCCGGCCGGCCCACTCCTCGTCTGGGTCCGCCGGTGGAAGACGGGCCCCGCGGGGGCCAGGCCTCGACGCCTGGCGTGGGGACGGAAGGAGGGAGTCAAGATCATGTAGCCATTCTGTGTGCTCGCCCCCACGAGGTGGTGCAGTACCGATTCCTTCCTCCTACGGATGAGGGTCGAGTCCCGTGGCCGGGAGACTGGCGTCTGGTGGTGGCTTCCAGCGGCGTCCGAGCCGAAAAGGTGGCCGGTGCCCAGGCGGGGTATAACCGGCTGGCCCGAGAGGCTCGCCAGGCGGGAGAGCTCACCACCGAAAGCGGGCGGCTGGGCGAGCTGCTTTTCCTTGGCCAGGAGGGGTGGAAGGCAGCAGCTGAACTGGCTCGGAGCAGGGCGAGGGAAGGGGGGGGTTCGCTGGCCGCCCGAATCCAGCAGTTCACCACCGAGAGCGGAGAGTTGGTGCCGGCGGCGCTGAAGGCCGTGCGTGAAGTGGATGCCCTGGAGTGGGGACGGGTAGTGGGACGATCACAGCTCCTTGCTCGGGAGGTGCTCCGAAACCAGGTGCCGGAAACGGACTTCCTGGTTCACCAGGCCCAGGTGCTGGGAGCATCGGCGGCCTCTGCTTTTGGGGCGGGTTTCGGGGGGTCCGTGTGGGCCATGGCAACGTCCGAGGAATCCCAGGCGAGGCTGGTTGTGCGCTGGCGTCAGTCGTACCACGCCCGTTTCCCCCAGCGGGCCCCGGATTCCAGGTTCATGGACGTATGCCCGGGTCCCGCGGCCTTCTACCTCTTCGGCTCTCCAGACGGGGAGGCCCCCTGGGGGCCATGAACCGGTGGAGGAGGGGCCCTTCGCTGCAGCAGGTTTCCCAGGATGGCGAGGGCGGCCCCGATGAGGACGGCGCCATTGGCCAGGCTGCCGGAAAGCACCAGGGCGGCCAGAGCGATGAGGAGGAACCCCGTGCCCGCCAGCCACAACCCCACGGCACCTCTGGCGGTGAGGCGGCCCTGGGAGACCCGGACCGATGGGAACACCAGAAGCACCACACCGAAGAGGGCTGCCAGGCCTCCCAACAGGATCAACCAGTTCATGTGATACCTCCCAGGACCGTCAAGACCCTGGACCGGTACTCGTCCATCTGGAACGGCTTCCAGAGCACTTGATGGGGGTTTTTTTCCATGAGCTCCTGGAGATCCGGGTGGCCGGCATCTCCTGTGACAAAAACAAGATGTTCAGCCAGATCCGGATTTGTCTCCCTCAACCAGGCGAAGAAGGACAGTCCGCTTTCTCCTGGCATCTTCACGTCACAGACAATGGCATCTACCTGGTGGGCCGCCAACAGACGGCGGGCTTCTGCCGCTGAGTCTGCCAGCAGCACATGGACGTTGAGTCCCTTCAGGGCACGCTCCTGCAGCCGGCGGAGAGGCGCCTCATCCTCCACTACCAGAACTGTGCGGGTGGCATCCGGGGAACCGGGCTGGAGCGCCTGCGCCACAGGAGCCACGAATCCACCAGCCTCTCCATCCCGAACCTCCGCCGAGGGCGGCAGCCCTTCCGGGAACACGAGAGTGAAGAGCCCCCCCCCGGTGGGGACGTTCTCCGCCGTGACGTGTCCTCCAAAGAGAGTCATGAAGCGATGGGTCAGCGCCAGGCCCAAACCCGTTCCCTGGCCCGGCGGCTTGGTGGTGTAGAAGGGCTCGAACACCCGATCCGGATCGGACAAGCCCGGCCCGGAATCCTGGAAGGTGACCCGAATCCATCCGTCGGCCCGCTCGGCGGTCACCCGCAGGCTTCCCTTCCCAGCCGGGGCCATGGCGTCCATGGCGTTGGTCACCAGGTTCAAAAGCACACTCTGGAGCATCTGGGGCTCGGCCCGGACATGGAGTCCAGGGTCGATGACCACCTCCAACTCCAGCCCGATCTGTTGGAAGCTGTACTTCCGCAGGGCTGTCACCACGTCGAAGGCTTCCTTGAGGTGGATGGATCCCAGCTTCATATCCGGCTTTCTGGCAAAGTAGAGGAAGTTCCGGACCAAATGCTGCGCCCGTTCCGCTTCCTGGACGATGGGGCCCAGGAAGTCTCGCCGAAGCTCCCGGCCCCAGCTGTCTTCCTTTTCGCGGTCCAGCCGCTCGGCCAGTAATTGGGAGTATCCCAGCACGGTGGCCAGCGGGTTGTTGAGTTCGTGGGCCAGTCCTGCGGCCATTCGGCCCATGGCCCCCAGCTTCTCCGCTTGGATGAGTTCGTCCTGGGTAGTCCTCAGTTCCTGCAGGGCATGGGCCAATTCGTCGTTCCTGGCCTCCAGGTCCCTGGTCATCTTCTCCAGTCCCTCTGCCATCCGGTTGAAGCCGTCAGACAGGATCCGGAACTCCAGATCTTCACCGGGAGGCACTCGCACGGACAACTCGCCGGCCTCCAAACGGCCCGAGGCCGCTGCCAACTGCTGGATGGGGCGGGCCACGCGATGGTTGAGGAGGCTCCCGATGTAGAGGGGGCCGAATACAAGGAGCAGACCCAACAAGGCCACACCACCGAAGAGGATGGTAATGGTGGTGGTCTGCCTCACCTGAAGGGCTTCCAACTCCGCTTCCCGCAGCCGGAGGAAGGCCTCCATGGCACCCAGGAAATCGAAGGCATGACCGATCATGGCGTCTCGGGAAGCCTCTGCCTCCTCCACCAGCCCTCGGGAGAAGAGGTCCGAAGCCCGGGCCGCAGCCACCTCCAGCCGCTGTTGCTCCTCCCGGATCTCCTCCAGCTGCAAGCGCTCCTCCGCCGACAGATCCCGAAAGAGGTATCGTCGGACCTGCTCGTACAGGATTTCCCCGGCGTCCTGGAATTCCTGACGTGCCAGGTCGGATCCTGACGATGGGAGCGCCGAGCTCACCGCCAATTGCCGCATGACAGCTCGGACGATCCGGTCGGCCACCCGCTGTTCGTCCACGAAGCTGTCGGTAGCCGCGATGAGCTGTTGCCGAAGTTGGAGCGTCAGGACTCCCACCACCCCCATGCCGATGATCAGCACGGCGGCAGTCACGAGCCCCGGGTAGATCACTCTGGAGCGGAGCGAACGGGGGGAGCCTGGGGTGAAGGGAGTTCTCATGATGAGGTGTGGGCAGGCATCATTGCCCCGGGTCCTGGAGGCTCGAGGATCCTGGCGGCTTTCCTGGCGGATCTGGGGGGTGGGCGGGAGGATTTCCCTCTTCCGGTGGCACTCGAATCACCCCCAAGACCAGGTTCCTGGCGGCATCGCCATTCTCCTGGAAAGCGATGGGACCGGAGATGCCCGGATGGGGAGGGCGGCTGACACCCAGTTCGGCAAGGAACTGGCGAACCTCGTCCCCGTTGCGAGCGCCCTGGCGGAGGGCCTCCAGGATCACGCCGGCGGCGTCATAGGAGAGCACTTCCCGGCCCCCCGCAGCGGTGCCAAATCGAGTCTGGAAGCGCTGGGCGAAGCCCCTCAACTCGGGAGTCGCCTCCAAATCGACAAACTCCACGAAACGCACTCCGTCCCAGAACCAACGAAAGTCAGTGGCAAGACTCGCCGGGGACACGCCGTCACCTCCATAGATGGCGATGGATCCCAACCCCTGGCGGATGCCAGGCAGAAGGGCATGGAGCACAGGTACCCGACCCAGCCAGAGGATGACGTCGGGGTTGGAGGCCACGAGGGCAGCCAGGTGATGCCGCACATCCACGGGGTGGATGTCGCCTTCGGCGTGGGGGAGATCCACGACAACTTCCAGGGGTTCCGTGGCCAGCTCTGCCAGCACGAGAGCCCGAAGGTTCCTTCCGTAGTCGTCATTCACATAAAAGAGGGCCACTCGACCCCCCGTGGGAACAGAGTCCCGGAGCACGCCGGCGAGAAGCCGGGCCTGTACTTCGTCCGGAGGTACCATGCGAAAGCTGTAGGCACCGGCCTCGGAGTAGATGGGCGCCGTGGCGGACGGAGCGATCTGGACCACCTGCGCGCGGTTGTAGACCTGGGAGGTGGCCAGGCTGGCCGTGCTGTTGGAGTGACCGATCACCGCCACCAAGCCGGAGATGTCGGTGAGAAATTCCGCAGCTTCCAGAGCCGGACCCGAACGGTTGTCAGCTTCCAGGATGAGGACCGTGTCCAGGGGTGGGAGGCCTTCGGGGTCGGCATCTTCCACCGCCAGCCGGATCCCGTTCAAGAAGCCCTCCGCCGCGGCCCCCCCCAGGACCACCGGGGGGGGGATCCTGGCAGCCTGTGAGCGCCACCATGAGAGCCAGGAGGGGGGCAGAGAGGGGGACGAGCAAGGTGTGGCGCCTGGCGGCGGCTCGCCTCATCGGATGAGCAGGATCCGATCCCGGAGGGGGTAGAGCCACTCCACGCCTCGATCCGTCACCACGGCGTCGTCCTCGTATGGAATCCGGAGTTTGGCTCCTCCCCATTCCGGGATGGGTGTGTAGGCGAAGAACTCGATGGAGAAGAGGTTCGTGGGGCGAATCTCATAGGTGAGACGCTTGGGGTTGAAGTAGGCGATAGACGGCCCCACCCCATGGCCCAGATTGCCCACGGAATGCGACACGATGATGACGTCCGTGCTCTCCCCTCTGTAGGGCTGGTTGAACCCGGGCATGATCCGGAACCCGTCCACGGCTTCCACTTCACCAGCCAGGAGGTCCAGGGTCTCAGCGGCCGTGCGGCCGGCACGGATGTTCCGCCGGATCACCTCCCGCACCCGGGTGGCCTGCTCCAATGCGTGTCGGTACGAAGCCGGGGCCTGGCCTTCGCCCTCCTGGAGCACGTAGGCGGTGCGCTTCATGTCCGGACAGAAGTTCAAGTAGCAGACCCCGCCGTCGATCATCAGCAAATCGCCCCTCTGGATGATCCTCTCACTGGAGCTGTCTTCGATGCCTTCGGGCCCAGTGATATAGACCGAGGGCATATCGAAGGACGACTGGAGGCCCTGTTCCAGGATCCGATCCCAGATCCACCACGCCACATCTTCCAGCGCCGTGACCCCTGGAGTGATGACTTCGTTGGAGAGGGCCCGCTCCCAGATCCGTCGGGTGATCTCGGCGGCATCGCCGAAGGCCACGATCTCGGAGGCCACCCGGCGGGAGCGGAAGTCCGACACCAGCTTCTCCGCCGAGACCAGCCTATCCGCCAACTCCGGCCCAAGCGTTTCTACCAGATGGATGTATTCCGTGTGGGAGAGCCCGTCGGCGGCACCGATGGCGCTGGACATGTTCACTCCGATCCGCCGGGGATTCCGCTCCGTCACGAAAGCCTTCAGATCCACCGAACCCTGAATGATATCATAGGTGGGGCACGCAGAGAGCATCCTTCCACCGATGCCAAAAGCAGCCCGCTCGATGCGGTCGCTGCCCCGATCCGTGAAGATGTAGTACCCCATGTCGCCGGTGTATCCCCGTCCCAGATCCTCGTAGAGAGGGTCGTTGTGGCCTTCCCTCTGCACAACGATCCACATCTGGATGTTGTTCTCCCGCATGGCCTCCGGGAGCACGAGGTCGAACTTGTCCTGCCGGATGGTACAGAGCCGGTCCCACCGGGCGCGCGCTTCCTGGGCCTCGCCTGAGACCGGAAGAGCGGGAAGAAGGAGGAGGGCCAGGAGGCCCAGGAGCAGGCTTCGGGATCCCTCTGAAGGGAGGCCACGGATGCCATGCGGCCGGGCACGCGGGGCCGGTGGGGCCATCTGACAGTCAGGAGAGGTGCGCATGGCTCTGGCGGGTGAAGGGAATGCGCTCTGGTTCGTGGGCGGACGCAGCCGCCAATCTTCCCGCTTCCCGCGTCTGGAGCAACCCTTGTCCTCGGGTAACTCAGCCCCTCCGCCAGCTGTGGTATCGCTCAACCCATCGGAGGACCCCTTCCGGTGCGTTGGCCCGCTTCCAGTTACCTGCCACGTATTTGTTCGCCTCGGCGAAGGCGGGATACGCGTGGATGGTGCCCAGGATCTTGTTCAGTCCCAGGCCGTGCTTCATGGCCAGCGTAAACTCGGCCATGAGGTCGCCGGCATGGGCTCCAACCAGCGTCACACCCAGGATCCGGTCCTTTCCCGGGGGGGTGAGGACCTTCACGAAGCCGTGGGCCTCTTCCTCCGCGATGGCTCGATCCAACTCCTCCAGGGAGTAGGTGGAGACCTCGTAATCCACTCCCTGTTCCTGGGCGTCAGACTCGTTCAGCCCCACCCGCGCCACCTCGGGATCGGTGTAGGTGGTCCAGGGAAGGTGCTTGTAGTCCACCGCGAACCGCTTCAGGGGATTGCTGAAGAGGGAGTTCACTGCGGTGAACCAGGCCTGATGGGAGGCGGCGTGGGTGAACTGGTAGGGGCCCACACAATCCCCACAGGCGTAGATGGTGGGCACATCAGTCTGCAAGTATCGGTTCGTGGCAATACGCCGCCGTTCGTCCAACCGAACCCCTACCTCATCCAGGCCGAATCCCTCCACGCGGGCCTGTCGGCCCACGGCCACCAGAACCACATCAAAGGGGATCCGAAACTCCTTGCCTTCGGAGTCCTCCGCCACCGCCATCTGTTCCCCATCTTCCCGCAGGAACCGCACTACCTTCAGCCCGGTCCGGACATCCACTCCCTCGGCCCGGAATCGTGCCTCCACGAACTCGGATACGTCGGGGTCCTCCACCGCCATGATGCGAGGAAGCATCTCCACCTGGGTTACCTGGGACCCCAGGCGCTGGAAGGCCTGAGTGAGTTCACACCCGATGGGCCCGCCTCCCAGCACCAGAAGGCGCGAGGGACGGTCCCGAATGGACCAGATGGTTTCGGAGGTATGGTGCACCACGTCATCCAGGCCCGGAATGGGAGGCACGAAGGGCCGGGCGCCTGAGGCCACCACGATGTTTCGGGTGGTGAGGGTCTGGCCGTTCACCTCCACGCTCCATGGACCGGTGATGCGGGCCTCCCCCTTGATGACCTCCACGCCCAGCCCCTGGTACCGTTCCACCGAGTCGTGGGGTTCGATGGTCTTCACCACCCGCTGCACGCGCTCCATCACGTGGGCGAAATCCAGTTCTGCGTGGGCGCTCTTGAACCCGAACTCTTCGTGACGGGCCACCTGGGATGCGAAGCGGGCAGACCGGATCAGAGCCTTGGACGGCACGCATCCGGTGTTCAGGCAGTCCCCTCCCATCTCGTGCTTTTCGATGAGTGTCACCTTCGCCTTCACCGCCGCGGCGATGTACGAAGTGACCAGACCCGCTGAACCGGCCCCGATGACCACCAGGTTCCGGTCGAACGTCCGAGGCTTTGTCCATCCCTTCAGGGCGCGTCGCCCCTTCAGCCAAGCAGCTATCCATCGGGCCAGCAGCGGGAAGATCCCCAGGAGGACGAAGGCACCGATGAGGCCGGGTGAGAGGATGCCTCCGGCCGTCTCGATGCGGGCCAACTGGGTTCCCGCATTCACATACACCACGGTTCCAGGCAGCATGCCAATCTGGCTCACCAGGTAGTACGTGAGGGTCCGCATGGGAGTGAGACCCATGACCAGATTGATGACAAAGAAGGGAAAGATGGGTACCAGCCGGAGCATGAAGAGGTAGAACGGACCGTCTTTCTCCACCCCGCGATTGATGGCCTTGAGGCGACTGCCGAACCGCTGCTGCACCGGGTTCCGGAAGAGGTAGCGGGCCGCCAGGAAGGCCAGCGTAGCTCCCACCGATGATGCGAAAGAGACCAGGACCGTTCCCCACAGGAGCCCGAAGATGGCGCCTCCGGCCAACGTCATGATGGCTGCGCCAGGCACGGAAAGGGCGGTCACCAGAACATAGATGCCGGCATAAGCTCCCATGGTCAGGGCACGGTTGTCCTGGTAGAAGGCATCCAGGGCCGCTTGCTGGCTCTTCAGGTAATCCAGGCTGAGGTACTGGCCCAGGTCCAGGAAGAAGAAGAGAGCCAGGGCGGTGAGCACCCCGAAGACCAGGGTTAGCTTTCCGGCTTTCATATCGATCCAGGTTTGAGATGTGCGTGGTGCGGTTCTGGAGCCAAAGCCCTCAAGAAGGGGGATGGTTCCCTTCTCGGCTATCCCTGTTGACCCCCATCCCCGTCTCCGGCGACCTTCTGGCCATGATTCTGTTGACCTTGGAAGGTGTGGGCCGCTGGTATGGTGCGGATCCGGTTCTGGAAGGCGTGACCTTCACTCTCTCGTCAGGCGAGAAGGTGGGGGTCATGGGGCGAAATGGCTCAGGCAAGAGCACCCTCCTCCGCATCGCTGCGGGAGTGGAGGCTCCTGATCGGGGAGAGGTGCGACGGGGCACCTCCCTGCGCATGGGATACCTCTCCCAGGATCCGGAATTCCGGCACGCTGCCACGGTCCTGGATGCGGCCCTGAGTAGCGACGACCCGGTTCTCATGGCGGTGGCTGAGCACCGCCATGCCGTCCAGGCTTTGGAGGCGCTGGGGACCCATGATGCTGGAACCGGCACCGAGCGGCTCCTGGACAGGGTCTCAGCGGCGTCCCAACGGGTGGACGCACTGAGGGCTTGGGACGTGGAGTCGGAAGCTCGGTCCATCCTGGATCGCCTGGGACTTCCAGGGGCGGAGCACCCGGTGGAAACCCTCTCGGGAGGGCAGCGAAAACGGGTGGCCCTGGCCCGGGCCCTCCTGGGCAGCCCCGATCTGGTGATTCTGGACGAGCCCACAAACCATCTGGACGCTCCTGCGGTGGAGTGGTTGGAGTCGTGGTTGGCCCGTTTCACCGGCGGACTCCTCCTGGTGACCCACGACCGCTACTTCCTGGACCGGGTGACCGGAGGGATGCTGGAGGTGGAGGGGGGCGCGGTCACCCGATATCTGGGCAACTACACCCGGTATCTGGAGCTCAAGGAAGAGGAGGAGGCCCGGGAGGAGGCTTCGGAACGCACCCGGCAGTCTCTCATGCGAAGGGAGCTGGCCTGGCTTCGTCGGGGTGCCAAGGCCCGCACTACGAAACAGAAGGCCCGGGTAGATCGAGCGGAGGCTCTCCTGTCGCATGAGGGACCGTCCAGGTCCGACGAACTCGAGCTTGACTCGGCCTCCCGGCGCATGGGCCGCAAGGGATTGGAGCTTCACGGGGTCAGTGGGGGGTATCCCGACGAGGTATTGTTCCGGGATGTGGATCTCACGCTCCAGAAGGGAGACCGCCTGGGGATCATCGGTCCCAACGGGTCGGGCAAGTCCACCCTCCTGGAGATCCTGGCAAGTCGCCTGGCACCCCTGGCCGGACGCAGGGAGGTGGGCGAAACCGTGGCGGTGGGATACTACGATCAGGAGAGCCGCGCGCTGGACGACGGGATGCGGGTGCTGGAATACGTGAAGGAGATGGCCGAGTTGGTCCATACGGCCGATGGTTCCGTCATCACCGCGTCACAGATGCTGGAGCGTTTTCTCTTCACTCCAGAGGCTCAGTACACCCGGGTGGGCAGCCTCTCCGGGGGGGAGCGGCGACGCCTCTATTTGCTCCGGCTCCTCATGGGGTCGCCCAACGTCCTGCTGCTGGACGAGCCCACCAATGATCTGGACATCCCCACCCTGGTGGCGCTGGAGAGTTATCTGGACGGCTTCGCAGGGGCGTTGGTGGTGGTGTCTCACGATCGCTACTTTCTGGATCGGACGGTGAATCACCTGCTCCATCTTCCCGGCGACGGAACGGTGGAGCAGATACCCGGAAACTACTCCGTACATCTGGAGCGCCAGAAGAGCCAGGAGGCCGCCCGAAAGGCGGCTCTCAGGGAGGATGCGGCGGGTGCTCGCGCGGGGAGCGCGTCCAGGGCTCGGGCCGGGAAGGAGGCGGGATTTGAGAAGCGAGGTGGATCCGGGCCGGGCGGGAGCGCCCCTGCCAGCGCCATCAAGACCCGGCAGCTCACCTTCCAGGAGCGGAAGGAGTTGGGTGAGCTGGAGGCCCGGATAGCCCTCATCGAATCCAGGGTGGAGGAAATAGGGAGGGAGCTCACGGCCTCCGGTGCCGACTACGCCGCCGCCGCGCCCCTCTATGATGAACTCCAGGAGCTGAATGAACGCCTGGAGGCCGACATGAAGCGCTGGGGGGAGCTGGCCGAACGAGCGTAGGAGCGGGTCCGGGCCCAGAGGTTCTCCTCACCGCCCGGACACGGGACCGCCTGACGCTACAACACCGTGAGGATCCCCCGCATGGACCGGAAGTGCCCAGGGTAGGTGCAGACGAAGGCATATTCCCCCGGTTCCGGTGCCACGAAGCCGAACTCCACGGTCGTCCCGGGAACCGCGAGGTGGGAGTACCCCATCATCCCGTCCACCCACTCCGGAGGGACGTACTCGCTGGACGCCGCATCCAGGGCCGCGATCCCCACTGGATCCAGATCGCCCGGGCTTCGGAGAATGATGAGGTTGTGGGGCAGGGTCCCCTGGTTTTCCAGGCGGATCCGCACGCGGGCCCCGGATCTCACCGTCAGGGCCGCCGGTCGGAAGGCCATTTCACTCCCTACCGCAGTGACTACCACCAGGGTGTCCGCCTCCTCCAAGGGGAACGGCTCCTCCCGGGGGAAAGGGGAGGGAAGGGGATTGGCCGGGGGAGCCGGCGGAGCGACGGTTGCTCCCGGGGCGAGATCCTCGCGAGGATGGGAAGGCACCTCGGGTCTGGGAGGGGGAGCGTCACCACAGCCCGTGAAGGTGAGCACGGTGACTCCCAGCCCAAGGAGGGCCATCCGGAGGAGCCGTCCAGGCTCCGTGGGGGCTGGGCTCACGGCGTCCCCGCCGCAGCGGCATGGCGCGACACCACCTCCAGGACCCGGGCCACGGCCTCCTGAACTTCTTCGTCCTGGATCTGCCCACGGGCCGCTTCCACCGCCGGGAGGAAGAAGGCGTGATGGCGAGCGCCTGCCGCGATGAGGGCGTCGGGGATCCAGCGATCCAGGGCGTTGGCAGGCACCAGCAGCAGATCGGCAGCAGCCCGACCCGCCGTTTCGGAGGGTGGGGACTCGGCCAGGGCCAGGACTGCGGCCAGCCGGACCTGGGGGTGGGCGTCCATCCTGAGATGAGGCGGCACCATGTAATGATATTCGTCGGTGGGAAGGGGATGGCGGCCAGGGATGATCCCTGCGTCCACCAGGGTGGAGGCCAGCGATCCATCTCTGGGGAGAATCATCACCGCTCCCCGGCGTACGGCGGCGGCGGGGTGGTTCAGGGCCGCCACCACGGCATCCCGGGCGGCGGTATCCGAACTGGTGAGGCCCAGGCCGTCCAGGGTCCAAAGGGCGTGCAGAGAGCCTGGCGCCTGACCGGTATCATCCAGTTCCTGCCGGGCGGCCATAGCCACGAGGGCATCCCGGGCTTCGGTGTGCCCACCCTCCACCAGCAGACGCTGGGCGGTGGTGCGCCAGAAGAGGTTGTCGTGGCTCAGGGCGTCCACCAGCTCCTGGACTGGGGCGTCGGCGAGATCCAAGCTCGAGGCGGGGCGTGGGTCCGAGTCCGGGCCTTCATAGACGATCCGATAGATCCTGCCGTGGTTCCGATCCCGGTTGGGGGTCTCGTACGCGTTCCCCGGCCCCCGCTCGAATCCATCCTCCGAAGGGGTGGGGTTGTGCTGGATCACCAGGTTGTACCAGTCCAACACCCAGAGGGCTCCGTCTGGACCTACCCTGGACTGGATGGGGGCCGTCCAGCCATCTCGACTGGCCAGGAGGTTCCACCGGTTTCGGAGGAGGAAGTTGCTGCCGTCGGGCTCCAGGACGAACTGGCCCAGGAGGTGCCCCGTGGGCTCGGCCACGAAGGCCACCCGGTTCCAATACTCCCTGGGAAAGTCCCTGGCCGTGTAGAGTTCATGCCCCGCCCCGGCCGTATATCGGCCGTGTTGGTCCACCTGCCGAATGTCGTCCCTCAAGGGGAAGATCTCCGCCCGGTCGCCGGCCGATGGCAGGATGGAGGTCTCCCATCCCTCCACCGACTCGTAGAACCGGCGGGGCACCGCCAGATAGACGTTGGGCTCCCGGTTCGCCGTGGAGCCGAAAACGTAGCCTTCCTCGCTCATGCCCAGGCCCCAGGTGTTGTTGCTGGTGCGACCCAGATATTCCAGGGAAGTGGCGTCGGGCGTGAATCGGTAGAAGCCCTGCGCGAAGTCGAACGCTTGTCCTCCCACTGAGCCCTCGAAGCCCGAGTACCCCACGGCTCCCCAGATCTGATTGTCCAGGCCGTAGCGGAGGTTCGAGGGGCCGGCGTGGGTGTCGAAGGTCTGCCAACCCGTGAACAGAATCTCCCTGGAGTCGGCTTGCCCGTCACCGTTCGTGTCTCGCAGGAGGAGCATATGGGGTGCCTGGGCTACGATGGCCCCGTCCCGAACCAGGGTGAGGGAGGTGGGGATGTTCAAGCCCTCTGCGAAGACGGAGACATCGTCGGCCCGACCGTCGCTGTCGGTATCCTCCAGGATGAGGATGCGGTCGTTCCCCGCTCCGGATTCCACCAGGTTGTTGGGGTAGTCCACCGTCTCGATGACCCAGGCCCGCCCCCGCTCATCCCAGGCAATGTCGATGGGATTTACCAGCTGAGGCTCCGCAGCGAAGAGCTCCACCCTGAAGCCGGGGGGCAAAACCATGTAATCCGGGGACTCTTCGGGAGATACCGGATTCTGGGCCTCGGTGATGGGTGGACCGGTGGTGCTCCACGGTTCTCCCTCGGGGTAGAAGGGGAGAGGGCGCTCCAGGGCCGTCCGGTCCGGTTCCGCAAGGGCCGGAGGCTGGGCATCCAGTGCCCAGTCGCCTGCCACCCAACGGGTGCCCTGCTCCAGCAGTGCCAGGAAACCGGGATTTGTCCAGGTGCGCAGGTCGTGCCCCCATGCGGAGTAGAACACCCGCCCTGAGCCCTGATTCCGGACCCAGGTGTAGGGTTCATCGCCTCCTTCGTGTCGTCGGACTGCCAACACAGTCCGGTCCGGGTTGTGCTTCTGGTGCACATACGTCTCGTCGTAGCTCTCGAAGTCCGGGACGCCACGGAGGGCCGGATGGGAGGCCTCCAGCGTCACGGTGGAAAAGGTGCCCAGTCCGTGATCCCGGAACGCCCCCCCAACCAGTCGAATGAACTCCTCGGAGTTGGGGAATGACGCAGACGCGCTGTGGAGAGCCACCAGCCCTCCACCATCCTCCACCCAGTCCAATAGATCCTTGAGGCGTTCCCCTGAGATGTGGGGCTGGTTTCCGTACATCATGACAACGTGGTAGCGAGACAGGTTCTCCCGGTTCAGGTCTTCCGGATCCTCCGTGTAGAACAGGTCGATGCCCCGTTCCGTGAGGTGTGGCAGGGCCGAGCGGGCTCGTTCCCATGGGCGGTGATGACCGTCGTCGCCCAGGAAGAGAACCGTGATCCGGTCGTCGCTGGGGGGCGCGTCCGGCGGGCCCCCGCAGGCCCAGTTCCCCAGAGGGATGGCAAGGACGAGAGCCAGGAGCAGACGGTTCCGGAGCACGTGCGGGAGCGGAGCGAAGGTCATGGCTGTCAGGGTCATGGGGGACTCGGGAGGGGGGCGACTTCCATGTACTCAACTCCACTATACTTTTGGTATCCAATTCCGGCCATGCCGCAGGCCCCTGGCCCGAGGGGAGATCCACCTCCACCATTGAGAAATGGGAAACTCCGAACCAACTTCGCGTACCTCACCCGGCCCCCCGCCGACACTGTCGCCCCCACAGCCATCCTCTCAGCTTCCGGCAGCCGACCTCAGGGTGGCGGATTTCTCTGGAAATCTGGCCGGGCCATTCTGTGGCCAGATCCTTGCAGACATGGGAGCCCGGGTGGTGAAGGTAGAGCGGCCAGGGGTGGGAGATCCCGCCCGGGCCTGGGCGCCGCCTGACTGGGGCGGCGACGGCACGCTCTTCCTGGCTTCCAATCGTGGGAAGCGCAGCCTCTCACTGGATCTCGCCCGCCTGGAGGGGCAGGAGGTGGCCCAACGCCTGGTGGATCGTTCGGACGTGGTGATCCAGGCCTTCCGGCCAGATGTGGCGGAGCGGTTCGGTCTCACCGAGAGGGCTCTCCGACCTGGGCGACCCCGACTCATCGTATGCACCATCACGGCCTATGGCTCGTCGGGTCCGAAGTCGGCTCGCCCCGGCTATGACCCGCTCCTTCAGGCCGAATTGGGGCTCATGTCGCTCACGGGCCCCGTAGGGGGGCCTCCCGTTCGGGTGGGAACGTCCGTGGTGGATCTGGGGGCCGGAATGTGGGCAGCCCTGGGAATCCTGGCGGCGGTCAGGGCCCGGGATGCCACTGGTGAGGGCACCAACCTGGAGGTGTCGCTCCAGGATACGGCCCTGAACTGGGTGGGGTACCATCTCCAGGGTGTCCTGGCGTCCGGGGAGATTCCCGGCCCCATGGGAACCAGCTTGCCCATGATCTGTCCCTACGGGGCCTTTCCCACCCAGGATGGCAGTCTCATGGTGGCCGCAGGGAATGACGGCCTCTTTCGGAAGCTGTGCGATGCCCTGGACGCGGGGGAACTCACGGAGGATCCCCGGTTCACCACCAATCCCCTGCGAGTCACTCATCGAGGGGAACTGGAGGCTCTCCTGGCGAGGACCACGGCGGTCTTGTCCACCCAGGAGTTGGCCCGGCGCCTGGAAGCCCAGGGGGTGCCCTTCGCCCCCGTTCGGGATCTGGGGGAAGTGTCGCGTGATCCGGGGGTACTGGGGGGCGCTTTCCGGTTGGAGCCGCATCCCCGGGTCCCCGGATATCGAGCCGTGGCGATCCCTCCGGTGCTGGGTGGGTCCCGGCCGGCGGCTTCCAGGCCCCCTCCCCAGGTGGGCGAGCATTCAGAGGAGATACTGGGGGAACTGGGCTATTCTCCCCAGGAGGTAGAGGTGCTTCGAAGCTCGGGTATCACGGGGTAGAGGCCTCTTCTCTGGTTTTGGCTTCCGACGACTCCCGGCGCTCCAGGCGTTCCCGGCGTCGGATTTTGCGTTGGGGTCGACCCCGGACGAAGAACCAGATGCCCACCATGAGGCCCACGAACACCAGCGCCCCACCCACCCCCAAGAGGTTTTGAAGGAGTCCCCAACCCTCATCGGCGGCCAGGCCGATGCTGAAGTACGCCAGGGCCCAGAGCGTGACCCCCAGGACGTCCCATACCAGGAAGCGTCGATACCTCACCCCGGAAAGGCCCGCCATGGGCGGCATGAGGGTCCGAACGAACGAGAGGAGGCGTGCTATGGTGATTCCCGCTGCCGGGTAGCGATGAATCAGCCTCCGGGCCCTGGGCTCCACCCTTCGGGCCGCAGTTCCCAGGCGACCTCGCGCCTTCACGGCGGCCTCCCCTCCCCCTCGTCCCACCCAGAAGCCCACGGTGTCGCCGGCCAACGCCCCTCCCATGGCCGCCGCCACTACCTGAGGGAGGCTCAATACGCCCTCTCCCGCCAGAGCCACTGCCGCAATGATCACGGGGCCACAGGGAACCAGGAGCCCCGTGATGAAAGAGGTCTCCAGGAAGGCCACCAGAAAGATGGCCCCGGGCCCGATCTCCGCCAGCACCGCGGCCAACTCAGGAGAGAGACGCATGCATCGCAGCCTGGTGAGAGAGGGAACCGGATCGGGCGGGGAGTAAGGGGGACACCACACCGTGACCGGGCAATGCGCCCGAGCAGGGTCTCACACCTGCGCAGAGCCTAGCACCTGCTATGATAGGCTCGGCCTCGTGCGGGTGAAACCCCGTCCCAGGCGCGTGGGTACCCCTCACCATGAACCCATCCCTGTCATCATGAATCCCCCCCGATCTCGGTGGCGTCGATCCCTCTCCTGGGTACGGTTTCCCCTGATGATGGGTTTCGCTCTGGGAGGCGCTCCGGCCCTTTCGCTGTTCCCTGTCCCGGAACTGGTCGCTCAGGACGCCGGCGAACTCCCCCTGGTGGAAGGTGCGGCTCCGGCACCCTCCGACCTTTATCTGAGGATCAATCTTCCGGCATTTGAGCTGGATGTGATTGAGGATCAGGAGCGAGTCCGAACGTATCCCGTCTCCCTGGGCCAGTTGGGTTACGAAACCCACCCGGGGCGGTATGAATCCGGTCGGGTGGAGTGGAATCCCTGGTGGTATCCGCCGGCCAGTCCGTGGGCCCGGGGTCGTTCGGTGACGGCTCCTGGCCCCAACAACCCCATGGGCCGGGCTCGCATCCATCTCCTGGATGCCCTCTACATCCACGGGAGCGGGGAGCCCATGGGAGACCTCCTCTCCCACGCATGCATCCGACTCACCAACGAACACGTTCTGGAACTGGCCCGCATCGTGGCTCGCCATCGCCTCCCGGATCTGCCTCTGGAGGAAATCCAGAGGTATGAAGCCCGGGCGGGAGACACCCAGGTCCACCGGCTGTCCGAACCCCTCACGGTGAGGGTGGCCTATGAACTTCTGGAGGAGCGCGATGGATGGCTCCGGGCCCTTCCGGACGTTTACGAAAGGGGCGATGCTGGGGCCCTTCCCTGGCTCCGACGGCTTCACCCCCAGGTGGAGCTGTCCGACGGGGAAGTCGCGGCATGGATGGAACTGGCTACCCAGGAGGGACGACCGGTGTCGCTGGAAGAGTTCCAGGCGTCAGGCGGGCGTTAACCCCCCACAGGGGTCCACTGAATGACCTGAGGGCAGTCATCCGAACCAGGTTCACAGTCCTCCACCATCAATCCGTCCTTTTCCGTGCTGTCCTGCGGTTCGCCGCCATTCAACCAAAGGGTGACCCACCGATCCATGGACGGGCCCTGGAAAGCCTGTGCCGTGTCGGCCACGCCCAGGTCCATCCATCCCGCAGCCAGGTCCGGACGGCCATCTCCGGTGATATCGCCGGCTGCGAGGGTCATGTGGGTGGGCACGCTCGCGTCCAGCACTCGCCGAACGAGGGTGTTCGGCCCGGTCCTCTCCAGCCAGATCAGGGCTTCGTTGGGCTGGGGTGACTCCAAGGAGAGGGCGGGGGGCATGTAGGCGGCCACCACCAGATCCAGGAGTCCATTGCCGTTCAGGTCCACGGGCTCCGCCCGGTGGGCCCCGTACATGTGTGTGAGATGGTGGTAGCTGAATCTGCCGTCGCCCCGATTCTCCAGGAACCCAACCCCGTGATGGGGCTTGGCCACCGTAATGTCCAGGCCGTCACCGTTGGTCACCACGATGTCCGGGAAGCCACTGCCGGTGAAATCCACCACTTCCATCC
This sequence comes from Gemmatimonadota bacterium, assembly GCA_040905545.1. Taxonomy (GTDB): domain Bacteria; phylum Gemmatimonadota; class Gemmatimonadetes; order Longimicrobiales; family Gaopeijiaceae; genus JBBDRI01. The sequence continues at coordinate 20,703 of JBBDRI010000054.1, forward strand.
CGGAAAAGCCCCAGTCGGGATGGGGTGCCGCAAAAGCCACCTCCGGTTGGAAGATGAGCTCCGTGCCCTGGGGGGTGGGCTGGGGTCGGTAGACCATGACCTGTTGAGCTGCCTGGGTGGCCAGGGCCACCACCTCCAAACGCCCATCTCCGTCCAGGTCAGCGGCTCGCACGTCGGTAAAGCCGGAGCGGGGATCCAGGATGTGCTCCTGGAAGGTGGGAGTACCATCACTCTCCGCACCCAGGTTTTCCAGCCAGAGGAGGCGGCCGTTCTCCATCCACCCAAACGCCGCCACCAGCAGGTCCAGTCGCCCGTTGCCACTGAGGTCTACCGCTCGCACATCGGCCACCCGCCCCAGCCCATCTGCCAGGACCACCCGCTGGAACGTGCCATCGGCCAACTGCCGGAGCCACACCACCGATCCCACGGGGTCGTTGGTGGGTCGGAGCTGTCCCAGAGCAGCTACCACCAGATCCAGTCGTCCGTCTCCGTCCAGATCCACCACCTCCAGCCGAGCCGGCTGTGGAACCTCGCCCAAGATCCGAGCCGGTGCCCCCGGGAGGTACGGCTGCACGGCGTACACCCGGTTGTTCACCGCATCGGAAACCAGGAGGTCTTCCCCGGCTTCTCCCAACAGGCGAGCCGTCCGAAGGTGGGTTACCGCCGGATTCCCGGGTTCGTCAGCGCCTGCGGACTCCCCGGCTCCTCCCGGAGACCACCCCTGCACCGTCAACCTGAGACTCCCCGGTCCGGCGTCGGTACGTCCAGGGGCCGGAGGCAGCCGCTCAGGGGCGTTCTGCAGATACCAGGCTCCCGCCTGAACGAAGGTGATGGGCATCTCCACCCCTTGATCTTCCGCCAGGCGATACATGGACTGCAGCGCATGGATCCACGCTGCCCGGGGGAGAATCTCCGGAGGGGCGAAGACGTGGCAGGAGGTACAAGCGGCCCGCACCTGGCCTTCCGTAGGCATGGGGGTGCGCCCCGCTGCGCCGGGGGTGTCGCCCGCACAGCCCGTCATCCCCACCATGCCGAGAATCCCCAGAGACAGGGCAATATGAGGACGCCTGGGGTTCAGACCTCGTGCAGGGTTCACGCCTTCCCTCGCAGGCCCAGGGTGCTGGGAAGGCCATCCAGGCTGGTTCGGGCCATGTTCCAGAAGCTCCGGTGATTGGTGGATCCCCCGGCTCTAAGGGGGTGATGAAGCATGCGTTGCCTGAGCGTCAGCCCTGTTCCGCATGCGGTTGTCCAAGGGATGGACAATTTCAGTAAAGCTGCCCTCCCAGGGGTACTTCCCGCTCCGGGGCCACCAGGATGCATTCCCCTTCTCCGTCGGGGATCCCCAGGGTGAGTACCTCCGATACGGTGGGCCCGATCTGACGGGGTGGCAGGTTCACCACGCACAGCACCAGTCGTCCGTCCAACTCCTCCCGGGAATAGCGCGGGGGCAGCCGTGCCACGGAGCGCTTCACCCCCAACTCGGCCCCCAGATCGATACGAAGTTTGAAGGACGGGTTCCGGGCCTCGGGAAAGTCGTTCACCTCCACGATGCGACCTACCCGGATGTCCACGACCAGGAAATCGTCGATGGTGGCCATCAGCCGTCCCCTCCCGTGGGGGGCGCCGGCGGCTCCGTTACCTCGACCCGTTGCCCGGCAACGACTCCATACTGGCGGAACCAGCCCTGATTCACCTCCAATGCCCCCTGGAACGGGATGCCAGGGGAGTGAAGCGGACACCACTCGGGGTTGGGGCTCTCGCACGGCTCCATGGTCTGGATATCCAGGATGATGCCGGCGGAATCCAGGAAGGCGATGTCCAGGGGAATCCGGGTCCGGAACATCCAGAAGCCGCTCTCCTCTCCCTGGATGGAATCGAAGTGGAAGAGCATCCCCGATCCGGAGTCCAAGGAGGGACGACGGCTCAACCCGAAGCGGTGCTTTTCATCTGTGTCGGCCAGCTCCACCAGGAGGAGCGGGGGAGTAGATGACGGGGACGCCGCATCTCCATCCACCACCACCTGAACTCCTACGGTGTCGAAGGCCAGGGGAGACACCCACGGGCCCTCGGGTCCTCCGCAGGACGCAGCCATGAGGAGGGGGGCCGCCACCGGGATGGCCAGACGGAGTGTGCGTCGGACGCGTTCACTGTCGCTCACCGGAGAGCGCCTTTCGATCACGATGGATCCTTCGTTGAGGACGAACGCTCGGGGGACGGTAGGGCTTTGTGATAGAGAACCACGTTCTTGCATGGAAAATGGGCTTTCCAGCCGTAGAATTGGGCAATCCACTCCAGGGTGGTGGGAGCGTAGAACGCCACGTGCGTCGGGTCTCGGATGTACCACCAGTCGTGGAACACCATGTCCGGATACAGGATCCCGGTCATGATTCCCAGCCAGCCCCCGGGTCGAACCAGCGTGTCCATGAGGGCGAACTCACGGGCCGGGGTGTAGAAGTGCTCCACCGTCTCCGTGCAGGTGAGGAAATCGTAGGTCTTCGCCAGGGGAGCCCGGTCCGTTGCGTAGAAGGGGTCCCAGATGGCCATGGGGTGGCCGGCCTCCTCCAACATGGTGGCCAACGCGGGCCCCGGCCCCGCCCCATAATCCAGCCCTGCTGCCCCTTGCGGCAGATGCTCCAGGAGAGGGTGGGCCAGGCGAGAGAGGAAGGCTCGGTAGGCCGGATCGTGGGGGTGGTTCTCGTGGGTGTCGTAGCGAGCTCGCTCGGCGTCGCGCCCCAGGAGTTCGGCGCGGTGGCGGAAGACGAGGTCACAGGCGGGGCACTGGAGGAAACGTGAATCCCCAACCCGAAGATCATGTTGATCACGGGGCTGGTCGCCATGGAGGCTGTCGAGGCGGTCATAACCGCAAAGCGGGCAGGTCCTGTGGCCAGGGTCCCCGGTACCATTCCGGGCTGCTTCAGATAGATTCCTTCCCATGATTTCCATTTCCAATCTGGGCATGTCCTACGGAGACCGGGTTCTGTTCCAGGGGGCGGCCTTTCAGCTGAACCCGGGTGAGCGCTACGGGCTGGTGGGGGCCAACGGGTCCGGAAAGACCACCCTCCTGAACATACTCAGCGGAGACCTGGAGGCCACCGAGGGTACGGTGGGCATGCCCAAGCGGCTGCGTCTGGGCGTACTGCGTCAGGATCAGTTCCTCTACGAGGAGGAATCCATCCTGAATGTGACCCTCATGGGCAATCCGGAACTCTGGAGCGCCATGGTGGAGAAGGAAGCCATCCTGGCCCAGGCCGAGGATTCCTTCGACATGGACCGTTTCTCGGTGCTGGAAGAGACCGTGCAGCGCCTGGACGGATACACGGCAGAGTCCCGGGCGGCTACGGTTCTGGAAGGGTTGGGGATTCCGTCGGAGCTTCACCAGAACCCCATCCGGACCCTTTCTGGTGGATTCAAGCTCAGGGTGCTCCTGGCCCAGGTGCTGGCGTCGGCCCCGGATGTACTGCTCCTGGACGAACCCACGAACCATCTGGACATCCTCTCCATCCGGTGGTTGGAGACCTTTCTGGAGGGGTTTATCGGCCCGGCGGTGATCATCTCCCACGACCACCGCTTCCTGGACAACATCTCCACCCACATCCTGGATGTGGATTACGAGACCGTGCAACTCTACCACGGGAACTACACCGATTTCCTCTCGGCGAAGGTGGAGGAGCGGGAGCGGCGGGAGAAGGATATCGCCGGTCGCGAGAAGGAGATTGCCCATCATCAGCAGTTCGTGGATCGCTTCCGGGCCAAGGCCTCCAAGGCCCGTCAGGCCCAGAGCAAGCTCAGGATGATCGAGAAGAAGGCCGATGCCATTCCCGACCTTCCGCCGACCTCCCGCCAGTATCCCACCTTCAAGTTCGAACCCCGGCGGGACAGTGGGAAAGAAGTGTTGAAGGTGAAGGGCATCCGGAAGGCCTTCGGTGACAATGAGGTTCTGCACGGCGTGGATCTCACCGTGAATCGGGGCGATCGGATGGCCATTCTGGGACCCAACGGCATCGGGAAATCCACGCTTCTGAAGATCGTCATGGGGAAATTGGCTGCCGATGCAGGGGAGGTGGAGTGGGGGTACGAGACCCATCCAGGATATTTTGCCCAGGACCACAAGGACGATTTCGACGGGGGGAAGGGGACTGTGGAGGAGTGGGTTTGGTCCCACTGTCCGGAGAAGGATCGAGGGTACGTCAGGGGGCAGCTGGCTCTGGTTCTCTTCTCCGGCGATGAACCCAAGAAGCGGCTGGACAGCCTCTCCGGGGGGGAGGCGGCCCGCCTGGTTTTCTGCCGACTGGCCATGGAGCGCCCCAACGTTTTGGTGCTGGACGAGCCCACGAACCATCTGGATCTGGAAGCCATCGAAGCCCTGGTGGAGGGTCTCCGGAAGTTCGACGGCACTCTCATCCTGGTCTCCCACGACCGCTGGTTCGTGGGGCAGTTGGCCACCCGGGTGGTAGAGGTGAGTGCCGATGGGATTCGGGATTACCAGGGCACCTACGAGGAGTATGTCCACTTCTGTGGCGACGATCACCTGGATGCCGATGAGGTGATCCTGAAGGCGAAGCGCCCCCGGAAGGGCCCTGCCAAGGAACCCGGGAAGGGCGGGGGGGAATCTGGAAGCAACGGGAAGCCCCCTTCGCAGGCGGATGCCCCGAGCCAGGGTGCCGGCAAGCATGGGTTGTCCCCCCGAGAAGTGGAGAACCGACGCCGTCGGCTGGAGGAGGAGCGGGAGCGCTGCGCCGCGGCCATCGATAAGGCGGAGGGCCGGGTGGCCGAGATCGACCAGCTCTTCTGTCGCCCCGGCTTCTACGAAGAGACCCCTTCAGACGAACTCCGGAAGCTGGAAGGGGAGAGGGCGGAGCTCAAGTCCGAAGTGGAGGCCCTCCTGGGCCGCTGGGAGAAGGCCGAGGAGGAGCTCTACGTCCTGGGCTGAAGAGACGGACCCACGGGCCCAGCGGTGGGCCGTGCTGGTCACGCTCCTCCTGGCCAGCTCCCTCACGGTTCTGGCAGGAGCCATCATCGCTCCAGCGCTCCCCACCATGGCGGAGCATTTCCACGACACCCCCGGTGTGGATCTGTTGGTGCGCCTGGTGCTCACCATGCCGGCACTTTTCATCGTGGTGGGCGCCCCCCTGGCAGGTTGGATTGCCGACTTCCGGGGGCGACGGGGCCTTCTCATCGGGTCTGTGCTGGCCTATGCCGTGACGGGCACCGCAGGAGCGTTTCTGCCATCGGTGGGTGCCATCTTGGTGAGTCGGGGCCTGCTGGGGTTGGCGGTGGCCGGCGTCATGACGGCGGTGACGGCCCTTCTGGCCGACTACTACGGCGGAGCGGACCGGGCGCGGGTCATGGGGTTTCAGGCGGCATTCATGGGTCTGGGAGGGCTTGTCTTCACCGGCCTGGGTGGGCTCCTGGCAGGCGTGGATTGGCGTGGGCCTTTCCTGGTGTATCTCCTGGCGTTGGGCGTGCTCCCCCTTACCATCCGGACGCTCTGGGAGCCCCTGAAGGAGAAGGATTCCCCCCCGGAGAGGAATGTGGGTTCCCAGCCGGGACCCCAGCTGGGAACGGGGCGGTGGGATTCCACGGACTTCCCCTGGAGGGTGGTGGCCCCCGTCTACGGAGTGGCCTTCATCATGCAGATGGCCTTTTACACCATTCCCGTGCAGTTCCCCTTCCACCTGGCGGCGGTAACGGGTGGGGGACCGGAGTTGGCGGGACTGGCCATCGGCACCACTTCACTTTTCTTCTCCCTGGCTTCCCTGGCCTCCGCCCGGCTCAACGAAGGAGTGGGGTATGGCACGGTCATCGGACGGGGTTTCCTGGTGGGGGCCGTGGGCTTCGCCGGGGTAGGACTGGCTGCGTCCCCCCTCACCATGTTCCCCTCGCTGGCCGTTGCGGGAATCGGGATCGGGTTGGTGCTTCCCGCCATGATGGTATGGCTCACCACGGCGGTGGCTCCCCGGCTCCGGGGGAGGGCGTTGGGCGGACTCACCACGGCCGTCTTCCTGGGACAATTCGTTTCGCCCCTGGCCAGTCAGCCGTTTCTGGTCCGGGTAGGATCGGAGGGCGTCTATCTTGGGGTGGCCGGGCTCCTGGTGCTGGTGGCACTGCTCCTCACCCTCCTGGTGAATGGGCGTCGCCGGATTCGCCGGAAGAACTCCCCGAGTTCATTCGCCAGCCCACCCTCCGGCTCCTCCGCTCCATGAGAAGCACATCCCGCCACACGCCTTCCCGTTGACCGAACCGTTCCCGATACCCCACCACCCGAAATCCTCCCCTCCGGTGCAGGGTCACGCTGCCTCGGTTCTCGGGAAAGATGCCCGCCTGCAGGGTCCAGATCCCTGCTTCCTCCGAAGCCGTTATCAGCGCTTCCATGAGCCGGCGCCCGATCCCCCGCCCCTGAAAGCCCGGGTGCACATAGACGCTCACCTCGGCCACCCCGCCATAGACGCACCGGCCCGACACGGGGCTCAGGGCGGCCCATCCCACGGGAGATTCCGGTCCAGCCCCAGCACCCGGCACCGGGACAGCCACCAACCGGGCCGCCTTCAAGTGGGCCTGGTCCCATGTTTTCCACTCCGGAGCCTGTAATTCAAACGATGCGTGCCCGGTGGCCAGGCCCAGGGCGTAGATCTCCTGGACCTTCGGCCAGTGACGCGGTTCCATGGGCACCACGAGGAAGTGGGAGTCCATCACGGTCGGCATACCGAACGTTGGAGAAATGGGGCCGGCGCTCACCACGGTTGCCTCACCTGGAAGGCTGTTGGAGAGGTACAGGGCGCCGCCGTTGGGAGCCCCAGGGGCCCTGATCGCAGGCGGCTCGTCGAAGACATAGCCGTGGCTACGTCGAGGCGAGCCAACGCCCGAGCGGGGCCCCTGCGGCCCCAACCCGAAGGGGGACGGGGGGTTGCGGCACCGGATCTTCGTTGCCACGCTTCACCGATGCTACTGCATGGCTTTCAGCGCGCCGCCTCGCCCGCCACCGCAAGACCCCGTCCCGGTGGTCCCTGTACTTCTCCAACAGCCTTCTATGGCTGAGAGTACTTTGCCAGGGTGTGCCTGAGCAAGCATCAGGAGCAACCATCCCGAGGAACTATCAGGTGAGGAGGAAGGATGAGGCGGAGTCAGCTTTTACTCATGGTCTGGGGGGTCATGCTCATGGGCTGTGCCGGAGAGGAGTTGGATGCGCCGCAGCCCGGGGAAATTCCGGATACGGCGCAGGCTCCACACGAGACGGCCCCTGCTTTTGTGGACCCGGACGTGGCTCGACTCTATGCCCGAATGATGGATGCCATTGCCCCGAATGGAGGGTGGGAGCGAGCCCGCTATCTGGAGTTTGACCGGGGCGGGGCCGGAGATGCGCCTCCCCGACGGCATCGATGGGATCGGTGGGAGGGCAACGCCCGTTGGGAAGCCGTCTCCGATGCCGGCACCGTGGTGGCCCTTTTCAACGCCAACGACCCCCAGTCGGGGCGCGTCTGGCTGGAGGGCGAGGAGCTGGCCGGTGATGAGAGAGAGCGCCTCCTCACATCGGCGTACAGAAGCCATATCAACGACGGGTACTGGCTCCTCATGCCCTTCAAGTGGGGCGATCCGGGGGTGAGCAGCCGGTATCTGGGGCAGCGGGAGGCCTTGGGCCGGAGCTGGGATGTGGTGGAGTTGGCCTTCGATGAAGGTGTGGGACTGACCCCCCGGAACATGTACCACGCGTTCCTGAGCCAGGAAACCGGGCGTATGGAGTACTGGCATCACTTCTCCAATCCGGATGCCGATCCTTCGCCCTCAGAATGGACGGATTGGCGCCAGGTGGGGCCCCTGGTGCTGGCGGAGAATCGAAGGGTGGATGGCGAGATCCGGAGTCGGTTTCCCCATCTTCGGGTGGAGACGGAGGTGCCGGAGGGCGTGTTCGATCCGCCTGGGGGGTGAACCGGTGGGCGCACCAGCCCCACCGTTCCGCCGCTCCCCGGGCCTCAGTTCCCCTGCCGATACCTCCTCGTGAGGTGGTATCCCACCGAAGCCCCCATGGCAGCCAGTGGGGAGGTGGGCACCTCCACAACCCGTAGTAGAGGGAGAGTTACCGCCGCCCCTATGGCTGCGCCCGCCAGAACCCCCCGGGAGGAGGCCGTCTGAAAGTTGTCCTGGCCCGCAGTGAGAACCCCCAGCCCCGAACCGGCCACATACCCGGTGACGATTCCCACTGTGGTGGCCCGGAGTTCGGGCTCGGGCCCCTGGATGGCGTAGTCGGCCATGAAATCGAGGGCGCCACCCACGACCCCCAGGGCGATCCCTCCCACAGCCCCCACAGCGGTCCGGGTAATGACCTGGCGAACGCTCTGTGCTGGCCGCTCCGGGTTCCCTCCGCCCCCCACCGGAACGCTGAACATCAGCTCCTGGCCCGTGACCCCCGATGGAGAAAGAACCAGAATCAGCAGCGGGCCCATGGCCCCCAGAAGCAACCGATGCCATCCAACCCGCCCCCTCATGGTAGGGCTTCACCAACGTCTTCTCGAAGGGCCTCCTCTTCAGGAGCGGGCGCATCCGGGGACGGGCCGTCAGGGGCCGAGCCGCCGGCTGCTTCCTGGGCCACCCTATCCCGAACTGCCTCCTGCTGCCTCACGTGGGAAAGCGCCGACGCCACCACGCCGGCGGGAACCGAGACGATACCCAGACCCACCACCAACACCAGCCCTGTGAACAGACGCCCACCCAGGGTCAGGGGATACACATCCCCATATCCCACGGTGGTAAGGGTTACCATGGCCCACCACATGGCATGGAACACCGAGGCGAAGGCCTTGGGCTGCACCGGATTTTCGAAGTAGTAGATCCCCACCGAAGCCAGATACACCATGATGGCGCTGGCTCCCAGGAAGAGAATCAATTCGTCCTTGGCATGGAAGAAGGCTTCTCGGAAGCGGTGCAGCGCGGGGCTGTAGCGGCCCAGCTTCAGAATCCGGAAGAGGCGAAGCAGGCGGATGGCACGTACCGACCGGAGATCCAGCCCGGTGGTGAGGTAGAAGGGGAGGATGGCGGCGAGATCCACCAGACCATAGAAGGAAAAGATGAAGTCCCGCCTACGGTCGGCCACAAGGATTCGTAACAGGTACTCTATGGTGAAGACCAGAACCACCACGATCTCGGTCACCCCAAGGAACCCCAACACCTCCGGTGAAATCCCAGGCACGGTCTCCAACGAGAAGGTGGCCAGGGAGAGGAGGATCAGGGCCTGAATCACCAGATCAAAGGCACGCCCCGCCGGGGTGTCAGTCCGCTCCACCCACTCCTTCAGCCGCTGGCGAAAGGTCATTCCGACTCCTGTAGATGAAGATGTTCCTTCACGTCCGTGGTGGCGGGGTCTGAGCCTATCTCCACCAGGAGCTGGCCCAGGGCCCGATAGCGACGACCATGGGGTGACGTCCGCCGCCAGACCAGGCCGATCTCCCGGCTGGGTTCAGGATCCTGGAACCGCAGGAGTCGCACCCGGTCGTCTCGAATCTCCGCTGCGGCAGCCATCTCGGGAAGGAGGGTCACCCCCATCCCGTGGGCCACCATCTGGAGAAGCGTAGCCAGACTGGTGGCCCCCAATTGATCCATCACGGAGCGTTCCGCAAGGCGACAGGCCTGGAGGGCTTGATCCCGAAGACAATGTCCATCGGACAGCAGGAGCAGGCGCAGCGAAGCCAGGTCATCCATGCTCACCCGCCCGGCCGCATCCCATTCCCCCGAGGCTTCCACCGCCAGGAAGAAGCGGTCGTGGAAGAGAAAGAGCGTTTGGAGCCCCGTTCCTTCGATGGGAAGGGAGAGAAGAAGGAGATCCAGGCCTCCACGTTCCAATTCCGTCAGAAGAGTGCTGGTGCGGGCCTCCCGCAGCTCCAGCGTGACTTCAGGGAACCGATGTCGAAGAGCCGGAAGCGCTCGGGGCAGCAGGTAAGGCGCAATGGTGGGAATTACCCCCAGCCGCAGCGTGCCGGAAAGCCCCGACGCGTCGGTCCGGGCGAACTCCTTCAAATCGTCAACAGCCGCCAGGATCTGCCGTCCCCGCCGAAGTACCTCCATCCCCGTCTCTGTGAACACATGCCCCCGGGTAGAGGTCTCCACCACCGTGGCTCCCAACCGATCTTCCAGCTTGCGGATCTGCATGGAAAGCGCGGCCTGGGTCACGCCGCTGGCCGCAGCAGCCCGTCCGAAATGGCCCTCCCGGGCCAGGGCATCCAGATATCGGAATTGTCGGAGTGTGGGCATGGCGCCTGGCTCGCTAGAGTTCAGAAAAAATGAATTAGTTGACAGTAATCTAATTTGTGCTGATGAGCGATCTTCGTCATCTTTTATCTTGTTGGTTCATGCAGGTCACTTTGCCGGAGGAGCACATGTCCAGGAAGGAACCCACCCTCACCACGTCGGCTGGAAACCCCATCGCCGACAACCAGAACTCCCAGAGCGCCGGGCCGCGTGGGCCCCTGCTGCTACAGGACTACCAACTCCTGGAAAAGCTGGCCCACCAAAACCGGGAACGGATACCCGAGCGCCCGGTGCACGCCAAGGGGTGGGGCGCTTACGGGACGCTCACCATCACGGGCGACATCTCCAAGTACACCAAGGCCAAGGCTCTCCAGCCCGGTGCCAAGACGAACATGATCGCCCGCTTCTCCACGGTGGCCGGCGAATTGGGAGCGGCAGACGCTGAACGCGACGTGCGAGGCTTCGCCCTGAAATTCTATACCGAAGAGGGGAACTGGGACCTGGTGGGAAACAACACGCCCGTATTCTTCGTGCGGGATCCCTACAAGTTCCCGGATTTCATCCACACCCAGAAGCGGCATCCCAAGACGCACCTTCGGTCCACCACGGCCATGTGGGACTTCTGGTCGCTCTCTCCCGAGAGCCTCCACCAGGTCACCATCCTCATGTCCGACCGGGGCCTCCCCCAGTCCGTGCGACACATCAACGGGTACGGTTCCCACACCTACTCGTTCATCAGCCCGGACAACAAGCGCTATTGGGTCAAGTTCCATTTCAAGACGCAGCAGGGACACAAGCACTGGACGAATCGCCAGGCGGAGGAGGTGGTGGGGAAGACCCGGGAGTCCACTCAGGAGGACCTCTTCACGTCCATCGAACAGGGGGATTTCCCCCGGTGGACCATGCAGGTTCAGATCATGCCCGAGGAGGATGCGGACAAGCACTGGTACAACCCCTTCGACCTCACGAAGGTGTGGCCCCACGGCGACTATCCCCCCATCGAGGTGGGAGTGCTGGAGTTGAACCGGAATCCGGAGAACTACTTCGCCGAGATCGAGCAGGCGGCGTTCGCTCCGTCCAACATCGTTCCAGGAATCGGATTTTCTCCTGACAAGATGCTGCAGGCTCGGGTGTTTTCGTACGCCGATGCCCATCGGTATCGGCTGGGAACCCACTACGAGGCTCTTCCGGTGAACGCCCCGAAATGCCCGGTCCATCACTACCACAAAGATGGGCCCATGCGCTTTTTCCCCAACAACCCCAATCCGGATGCGTATTACGAGCCCAACTCCTTCGATGGGCCCAAGGAAGATGCGTCGTTCGCCGAGCCCCCGCTGAAGATCTCCGGCGATGCGGATCGCTTCAACCACAGGGATGGCAACGATGACTATCAGCAGCCTGGCGACCTCTTCCGCCTCCTGACGCAGGAAGAGCAGGGCCGGCTCATGGACAACATCGCCGAGCACATGGACGGCGTTCCGGAGGAAATTCAGCAGCGCCAGCTGGTGCACTTCTACAAGGCCGACCCGGCCTATGGCGAAGGCGTGGCCAAGCGGCTGGGGTTGGAGGTGCCTGCAGGGGTCTGACCTGCCTTGCGGTGCGGCGGCTCCTCCGCAGGGGGGGCAGGTGCTCCGGCACCTTGCCTCACCTCAGGCTCCGCCGTCACCTTCCGGCCCATGCCCCTCACCGACCCCATTCGCGATGCCGAGCTTCTCATCCGCTCCCGGCATCCCCTTCTCCTGGTGGACTCTCAAGACCATCCGCGGATTCTCTCGCTCTTTCGCCTCCTGGCCCATCGGATGGGAGTGCCGCTTTTCCGGTGGAATCGGGCCAACGGTCTGGAGAACGACGGCACGGGTGGGGGGATCTACAAGACCGAGGATCCCGACGCCCTCCTGAACCACCTGGCTGCGGCGCCCATCCGAGCACTCTACTATCTGGAAGGCTTCGAGGGTCTGCTTCCGGGCACCCCGCTGCTCCAGGCTCGCCTTCAGGAAGCGTTGGATCAGCTGGAGGGAATGGGGGGCGCCATCCTCCTCTGCGGCCAGGGTATCGCCCTGCCTCCGCGGTTGGAGGGGCGAGCCACTTCGCTCCAACTTCCCGCTCCCGATCGAGAGGAACTACGGGAACTCATCCGGAACGTGCTGCGAGATCTGAACCGCACCAAGCCCGTCAGCATCGAGCTCTCTCGGGCCGAACTGGATCGCCTCATGGGACATCTGTCCGGGCTCACACTCCTGGAGGCCGAGAAGATCCTCACCCGTGTGATCCTGGAAGATGGGCGCCTGGGGCCGGACGATCTGGGCCGGGTGGCGGAAGAGAAGCGGCGAATTGTGGAGCGGGAGGGGCTACTGGAGTACACCCCCGTGGAGACATCCATGGCGGAGGTGGCCGATATGGCCGGGCTGAAGGAATGGCTGCGACGCCGGACGGCCCTCATCCACGACCCTGGGCGGGCGCGGGAGTTCGGCCTTCCCTTTCCCAAGGGGATTCTCCTGGCAGGCGTGCCGGGCTGTGGAAAGAGCCTGTCCGCCCGGGCTGTGGCGGCGGAGTGGGGCCTCCCCCTCCTCCGGCTGGACCTGGGGACCCTCTTCAACAAGTACATCGGTGAGACGGAGAAGAACTTCCGGCGCGCCATGGAGCTGGCGGAACGGCTGTCGCCCGTGGTCCTCTGGATCGATGAGATCGAGAAAGCCTTTGCCGGTGTGGATGGGGACGGAGAGGGGAGCGGCGTGAGCCGTCGGGTCCTGGGCACCTTTCTCTCCTGGATGCAAGACCGGAAGGGAGAGGTGTTCGTTCTGGCTACGGCCAACGATGTGGAGAGCCTGCCGGCGGAACTTCTCCGGAAGGGTCGTTTCGATGAGCTCTTTTTCGTGGACCTCCCTGATGCCGAGAGCCGGGAAGAGATCTTGCGGATCCACCTTCGGCGGCGGAACCGACCCCTGGACGCTCTGGATTTCCCGGCCCTGGCGGAAGCCGGCGAAGGGTTCTCCGGGGCGGAGTTGGAACAGGTGGTGGTGTCGGCTCTCTATGCCACTTTCGCTGATGGCACACCCCTCAACACCGAGTTGCTCCTGAAGGAAGTGTCCACCACCCGTCCCCTTTCCGTAACCGCCAAAGAGCGGGTTCAGCGCCTCCGGGCCTGGGCGCAGGTTAGAACCCTTCGGGCCAACAGACCGGAACGGTTCGATCCTGCCGACGCCCCAAAAGCTACTCCGTCCGGGTTACCCAAACAGGAAGGTGGGTGCCTCGGATGACCTTGTCCGCCACGCTTCCCAGCATGACGCGTTTGAAGCCACCGCGCCCATGGGTGGAGAGTACGATGAGGTCCGCCTCCTCCTTGCGAGCCGCTTCCACCACCCCGTCGGCTGCGGCTGCTGCCTCCAGGACGACGGCCCGGGGGGGTGGGTCTCCCAGCTTCTCCGCCGCCTCCACCAGGTATGCCTTGGCGTCATCCACCAGCGCCTTGTGCCCGTCTCCGGCCAACTGCACTCCAGGGACGCCGTAGATGGAGGTGAGCTCCAGGGGCGCGGGGACGATACGGGTCAGCACCAGCTCAGCCTGGAATAGCCGAGTCACCTCCTGGGCCGGCAGGATGGCGGCCTCCGCTGCACCGGAGCCGTCCAGAGGCACAAGCACCTTCCGGAATCGTGGCTCCAGCGTTTCCCGATCTTCCGTATCGTCCCAAGGGCGCACCAGAAGCACATCTGCCGGAGCCGTCCGGATGAGTCTTTCTGCCACGCTCCCCAGCCACCAGCGCTTCAATCCACCATCCCCGTGGCTGGTGATGACCACAAGGCCCACGTCACTGCTCTTGGCGTACTCGCCGATGGCATCTGCCACGTCGCCCTCCAGGACTGCGGTCCGGGTGGTGACGGTGCCCCCATCCGACAGTCCGGAGGAGATCTCCGCCAGGTAGGCGTCGGCTCCATCCCGCACCTTCTGCGTCCAGGCCAGGTCATCCTGCGGCGTCTTGTAGTCGAAGGTTGCCGCCGGTCGGATCACGTGGACCAGATGAAGCGTGGATCCCATGCGCCGAGCCAGTTCTGCGGCCAGGGGGAGCGCGTCTTCGGCGAAGGGGGAACCGTCCAGGGGAACCAACACATTGCGGGCCATGATTTCTCCAGATGAGACGTGAGGTCGTAGGTACGGTGCCTACCGATGTTCACCCTGCAGATGCTTGCAGGATCCGGACCGGAAGCTTTCGGCCCCCCCGGGGGAAGGGCATGAGGGGAGTCATTTTCCGAATTGCCTCAGGTGGTGATCAATGTGACGGTACCCCAGGATTCCCCACTGGCGTGCATTCATGCGCCCGAAGAGGGGGTGGTCCGGCCACTCCGAAGGGGTATCTCCGGTGGCGAACCGCTGGAGGAGTTGAACGCACCGTTCCATCTCATCGTCCCACGGACCAGGTGGGCGGGCCACCAGTTCCCTGGACGTTGGGGCTTCCTTGGGCCACGGAAACCAGTAGAGAATCAGTTGCTTCAGCGGGAAGATTCGAGCCCACGGGGCGTTCTTCGGTTTGCAGGGGAGCTCTCCAAGGGCCATCCGGAGGCCATCCGTGATGTGCACGAGCATCCGGGGCGCGTCCATGGTGCCCCACCTGCGCTCATCGCCCGGAGAGAGGCGGGCCAGGCGTGTCCGGATCTCCTCCCGGTTTCCCGGGCGGGCCAGTGAGGGTGGGCGGAGCTTCAACTAAATCCCCTGCTGAAGATAGCGGCCGATGGCCTCCACTCCCCGTTCCACGTCGTGAAACGAGTTGTAGTAGTGGGGAGAAAAGCGGATGCCCGGTCGATCGCTTCCTCCCCGGGCCGCAGCCACGATCCCATCGGACTCCAGGGCAGCGAGGACCCGACCCGGCTCCAGATTTCCGGGTTGGAACGTCACCACCGCCACCCGCCGCGTGGGATCCAGGGAGGTCCATGGAGTCACGCCATCCAGGCGCTGGAGTCCCTCCATAGCTGCATCGGCGAGAGCCCGGCTACGGGCCTCGATTTCGCTCTGGCCCACTCCCATGAGGAAGTCGGCTTGCCGCCCGAAGGCCTGGATGGCCGCTTCATCCCGCTGCCCCATTCCCTCGTGGGTTCGGGAGATTCCCACCTGGCCTGGATAGGCGCTCACCACCGAAGGCCAGAACTGCCCGTGGATCGCCCGGTTCACATAGAGCAGCCCCACCTCCTTGGGCCCACAGGGCCACTTGTGGGCACTCCCGGAGTAGAAGTCCGGTCGCATCCTGGAGAGGTCCACATCCAGGAGCCCCAGCGACTGGGCACCGTCCACCGCAGAGAGGATGCCCTCCTCCCGGGCCATGGCGCACAACGCCTCCGCCGGCATGAGGTCACCGGCGGTGTTGGTGAGGTGGCTGAACGCCACGATCCGGGTTCGAGGCGTCATGGCTCGCCGGAACGCCTCCAGGTAATACTCGGCCCCAGGATGCGGATTCACCTGAGCCACCTCCCGCACGGTGAAGCCGTGCCGCTCACCTCGGCGTTTCCAAGCGGCGTTCGTACTGGGGTGGTTGTCGTTCAGAATCAGCACTTCGTCACCAGCGGCGAGCTCCACCCCTCCCACCACCCAGTTGTTCGATTCGCTGGTATTTCGGGTAAGGAGGATCTCCTCCGGTCGGGCTCGGAGCCAGGCGGCCACCCGTTCCCGAACCCATTCCTTGGAGCTGAAGCTGGAGTCCCTCACCGATGGCAGGGGTTCCCGGTCCAACCGCTCCGTGCCGGAGGTGACTTCCTCCATCACGTATCGGGGCGACGGACAGAGGTTCGCCGCGTTCATCACCGACAGTTCCTCAGGCATGAGGAATTGGGCCCGGATGGCCGCCCAGTCAGGGCGTGCGGCGCCAGGGCCTGGGGCGCCATGCGCGAGTCGCGGTGTGGCAGCCCGGAGTTCCTGCACCCCGGGGTGGCTCAGAAGGGCCGCCGTGCCTCCCAGAGCGAAGAGGCGAGCGAACTCTCGACGATCCATGGGCGAGGCGGCCACGGCGGGCTCCGGAATCCAGGGGAACGGGCAAGCGCTGATAATTTCCACGCGCGGACATTCATGAGGTTACGTCCGGCGCTGCCCGGCGAGCAAGCAACCGTCCACATCCGAAGTGCGTTCTCTACCCATCGGCCCTCAGGACGCCTACCCTTGGAAGGCAACTGGCTACCAAGGATTCCCGGATTCCCCCGAGGGCGCGGATGATGACTGGGATGGACCAGGCAGCGGAGCATGGCCTCCCCGAGACTGTGCCGGCGTTGGAAGCCGGCGGTGTCTGGAAGGGCTACGGATCGGTGCGGGCCCTGGAGGGCGTTTCACTCCGTGTCACCCCCGGAGAGTGCGTGGCGTTGGTGGGAGAGAGTGGTTCGGGGAAAACCACCCTCCTGCGGATGTTCAATCGGATGGTGGAGCCGGACAGGGGGATCGTGAGGGTCCTGGGGCGGGACGCTCTCGAGTTGGATCCGGTGAGCCTGCGTCGTCGCACCGGCTACGTCCAGCAGGAGGGAGGGCTGCTGCCCCATTGGGACGTGCTTCGAAACGTCTGTCTCGTGCCCACACTCCTGGGGCAGCTCGGAGTTCGTGAGCTGGCGAAGGCAGCCCTGGACCGCGTGGGACTTCCTCCCTCCGAATTTGGTCGTCGATGGCCTCGGGAGCTGTCGGGTGGGCAGCGGCAGCGGGTGGCCCTGGCCCGGGCACTGGCGGCGGAACCTGACGTCATTCTTCTGGATGAGCCGTTTGGGGCGCTAGACGCCATCACCCGAGGGGAGATGCAGGAGATGTTCAGGGAGCTCCAACGTACCTTGGGATTCACCTCGGTGCTGGTGACCCACGATCTCCGGGAGGCCCTCCGTTTGGCAGACCGGGTGGCGGTGATGAAGAGCGGGGAGGTCGTCCGACTGGCTTCGCCCGAAGAGTTGCTGGCGGATCCAGGGGTGGAGTACGTGGCTCAGCTCCTGGCCCGTGCCGGGGTGGATCCGTGAGGGCGGAGGCGGGAGTGCCCGGCCGGCTGCTTGCCCTGCTGCTTGGCCTGGGGTTGGGACTCGCCTTTCCCGCCGCACTGGAGGGTCAAGCCGACTCTCCGGTGGTGGTGGCCTCCAAGCCTTTCGGAGAGTCCTACCTTCTGGGCGAGATCTTTGCCCAGCAGCTGGAGGCCCGGGGCTTTCAGGTGGAGCGACGGTTGGGACTGGGAGCCACGGAACTGACCTTCCAGGCTCTTCGGCAGGGGAGTGTCGACGTCTACCCCGAATACACGGGCACCGGGCTGCTGGCCATTCTGGGTGAAGCGCCCCAGGGCTCCCCGGCCCAGGTGTTCCGGCGTGTGGCCACCGTGTTCCAGGAACGCTGGGGAGTGGGGTGGCTCGCTCCTCTGGGGTTCGAGAACAGCTATGCGGTTGCCGTGCGGAGGGAAACGGCCGAAGCACTGGAACTGCGGACGCTTTCCGATCTCGCCCGAGCGGGTGCTGAACTGAGGGGTGGTTTCTCTCCGGACTTCCTGGGACGGGCCGATGGACTGCCTGGGTTGGCCCGCGCCTACGGCATGGAGCTTGCCCAGACGCGGTCGCTCCTCCAGGCCGTGAAGTATGAAGCCCTGGCATCGGGAGACGTGGACGTCATCGATGGCTATTCCACCGACGGCTTCATTGTCCGCTATGACCTGGTGGTGCTGGAAGACGACCGGGGCTTTTTCCCGCCTTATCAGGCCGCGCCCCTGGTGGGCCGAGCCGTCATGGACCACCGCCCCGATGTCCAGGCGGCTCTGGGGGAGTTGGCCGGCCGTCTGGACGATGAACTCATGCGCCGGTTGAACCGTCGCCTGGAGGTGGATGGCGCTCCCCTTGCGGAGGTGGCCCGTGAGGCCCGAAACGCCATGGGGTTGTTGGGTGGAGCCGAAGGGGCGTTCCCCTCCCGTGCGGAATCCACCGTCGCACCAACCCTCCGGGCGTATCTCTGGGAACGGCGGCAGACCCTCGTCCAGCAGACGCTTCGGCACCTGCTCCTGGTTTCCGTCTCCCTGGGCAGCGCCATCCTGGTGGCCCTTCCCCTGGGCCTTTTGCTGGAGCGGGCGCGGGGTGGCGCCGAGGGGGTCATCCGGGGCGTGGGAGTTCTCCAGACCCTTCCCAGCATCGCCCTGCTGGCCTTCATGATTCCCCTTCTGGGCATTGGCGTGCTGCCGGCGCTGGTGGCGCTCTTCCTCTACTCTCTCTACCCCATCCTGCGAAACACGTACAGCGGGGTGCGGGATGCAGATCCGGTGGCGGTGGAGGCTGCTCGGGCTCTGGGGATGACTCCCGGCCAGCTTCTCACGCAGGTGCGGCTGCCGCTGGCGGCCCCCGTCATCATGGCAGGGATTCGCACGGCAGCGGTGCTGAATGTGGGTACAGCCACCCTGGCCGCCTTCATCGGAGCCGGAGGTCTGGGCGATCCCATCGTCTCGGGATTGGCTCTGGCAGACTCCCGCATGATCCTTTCGGGGGCCATCCCCGCTGCTCTGCTGGCGGTGCTGGTGGACGGGGCCTTGGCGTTGGCGGAGCGGGTGGTGCGCCCCGGGGGAGTGCAGGCGGAACACGGCTGGGACCTGATGGAATGACGCATGCCGGCCGGATCCCGTAACGCCCGCCGGAGGCGGACACTACCGCTCCAGACTCTCCAGAACCTGCCCGATGAAGTCATTCACCGCTCCACCCTGAACCCATCGCATGACCAGGAGGAGGTCGTTCTCTTCATCCACATAGATGATGTTGTTCCCGGCCCCCCGGTGGGTGTAGGCGGTGTGGGGCGCCCCGGGAATGGATCGTCCTCCGGTATTCAGGAAGAAGTTCATGAAGCCATAGGCGTCGTTGGCGGGACCCGGTGTCCGGGCCATGGCCAGCCACTCCGAGGAAAGGATCTCCCGGTCTTCCCAGCGTCCTCCCCTCAGGGTGAGGTAGCCGAATCGGGCCAGATCCTCGGCGGAAATGAACATTCCGCCCCCCCAATGTCCGCCGCCGCTCACGGACTGGATGCGCTGTCCGTCCAGCTCCGCCCAGGAGGTCTCATAGCCGTGCCACCTCCATGTCTCGGAAGCCCCGATGGGCCCCATGATCTCTTCGCGAAGAAGTTGGGGAAGGGGCCGCCGATAGGCGTTCAGCGCCGCCCATCCCAGCAGGTTCACACGGACATCGTTGTACTTGTACACCGTGCCGGGCTCGTCCCGCTCCCGGTTGTAGTGCGCCACCAGATCCTGCCCGGGGCGATCCACCCAGTCGGGCTTGCCCCACAACTCTCCCTCCCAGTCGCTGGTCTGCCGCAGAAGATGGTCCCAGGTGATCTTCCGGTTGTGGGGCGAGTCGAAGTCACCGGTGCGCACCAACTCCCGCACGGGGGCGTGGAGGTCGGGGATGTAGCCCCGATCCCAGAGGAGCCCCACCGTGGAGGAGAGGAAGCTCTTCGTCACCGAAAACGTCATTTCCACCGCCTTCGTGTCTCCCCACTCCGCTACGATGTAGCCGTCTTTGATGACGAAACCCGACACATCTCCCCGATGCGTGAACGGCCCCACCGGCGAATCCATGGGCTCCCGGGCCCAACTCATCCAGTGGGACAACGAGAGATCCCGGGGCAAGGGATTCTCCGCTCCCTGGATGAACCGCACCGCCTCCGCCAGCAGGGACGGGTCCATTCCCACGGACTCCGGGGTCCGGCGCTCCCAGGAGCCCGGGGGAGGGAAGTAGGAGCTTTGACTCCCCACGGACTGGGCGACAAGCTCCGCCGGCGCGAGAGTACCTGCAGGCCACAACCCGCTCACCGGGACCAGGAAGAACACCGCGGCCAGAGTTGCCAAGGCCGGCGCCGAGGCGCGAGGAAGGTGCGGTGGGCGCATATCAGTTTCCAGGACGTGGGTGGCCGGACGGGCAAGAATCTCCGGAGCAGACTACCGGCGGCGGGTTCGTGACACAACTTGCCACCAGTGCGCCCCTCAGAAGTTCTTTTTCCGGAAGCTTCGGATCCCCAGGGCGAAAGGGAGGGCTAGCCAGGCCAGGAGGGCCGATACGGCGGTAAGCTTGCCGACGTCCCCTCCGAAGAAGTCTCGGAATACGGCTCCTGTGAAGCCCATGAGGGCCGATACGTCGAACTCCAACAGGAGGAGGATCCTCGCCAGATCCACCGGGTTCAACAGGGAAAGGGTGAGGACCACCCGCTCCAGGGGGAAGTCTCCCAGAAGGTAGATGGCCATGAGGATCAGGCCATCGTAGACCACGGCGAAGGCGATCCAGGCCCCCAGGCAGAGTCCCAGCCCCTTGATCCGGTCTTCCGTCCGCACGGCCACCAGATAGGCCAGGGCCACGAAGACAAGGGTCAGGAGAACCCCGGTTCCCAGCAGAGAGAACAGCGGCCCCCATCCTCCTCCCAGTCCTCCCCCATGTGCCCAATAGGGAAGCCCCGTCCCCAGGACGAAGGCCAGGGACATGGGTAGGGTGAGCCCCAGGAAAAGGCCCATGAACAGACTTCGCCTCCGCACCGGATGTGCCAGAAGCAACTCGGTGAACTCTCTGGAGGCGTAGAAATACATGGCCCCCAAGACGATCCCCACCAGGGGAATCCCAATGAGGATGACGTTCAGGAGGCTCAGGATCACCCGTTCTCCGGAGCCTCCGAAGCGGAAGAGGAGGTCGGTGAGCAGGAGGAAGAAACCCCCGTAGAGGAGGATCCACCGGCTGCGGAGGATGTCCCGCAGTTGGTAGCGGGTGATCTTCACGGTGTCCCGGTTCAGAAGGTTCATGCCACGACCCTCGCGGTGATGCGGCGGGCGATGGCCCGCTCCAGACTGGATTCTCCGGTGGCGCCCATGAGGCTCTCCACCGACTCACGGAAGTGGATGCGGCCTTCCAGGAGGTAGACCACCGAGTCAGCCAACTCCTGGACCTCGGCCATGACATGGGAGGTGAGGATGAGGGTCCGGCCGGAGGCTCGGTCCTTCAGGAGCCGGTCCTTGAGTACGCTGCTGGACACCGGGTCCAGACCTGCGGTGGGTTCATCCAGGAAAAGGATCTCCGGACGAAACAGAAGGGAGAGGACGGCGCTCACCTTTTGCCGGTTGCCTCCCGACAGCGTCCGGAATGGCTTGTCCAACTCCTCCTCCATCCGGAGTTCCTGCACCAGGGAGGTGTCCAACCCCTCCGGATTGTCCCGGAGGTCCGCCACCATGGCCATGATTTCCCGGGCCGTGAGGTTCTCCGGGTAGCGGGCTATCTGGGGCATGTATCCAATGCGCTCCCGATACTGGGGGGATCCGTCCAGCACCGTGCCCGCCACCTCGATGGTCCCCGCGTCGGGGATCACCAGCCCAAGAATGCTCTTGATGAGGGTGGTCTTCCCGGCACCGTTGGGACCCAGGATGGCGGTGGTCTTTCCGGCCTCGATCTCCAGATCCAGGGAGTCCAGAACCTGGAGGCGGCCAAAGCGCTTGCAGAGCCCCGCCACCCGGATGGCGGGATCGAGTAAGCGTGGCGGGGTGGGCGGGGCTTCGACAGGTGCCGATCCCGGCGGATTTGGGTTCGCAGGGGGCGTCATGGGGTCACCTCTTTCATGCGGGGGCGGGGGTCCATAAGGGCTTCGGGGGTGAGGACGGGTAGGACCCGTTCCGCCACCTCCAGCACGTCCACGAAGAAGCTTCTCAGGAGGATCAGGGCTTCCGGTTCCTGCTCTACCATGAATGAAAAGAGGCGCACCGGACGATGGGGCACATCGCCGAAGCCATCTCCTGAGAGGTCGTACCCTTGGTACGCGCTCCAGTGATTTTCCTCGAAGGTGTTGGGGCTGCGTCGGGAATTTGTGGTGACATCGAAGGTGTTCTCCACGAAGTTGTTGGCCGTGAAGTGATTGTCCTGGCTGCTCCCCAGTATGCGCAGGGCCCAGCCGTTCCCTTCCAATCGGTTGAACCGGAACGTCATGCGGTCGGCCCCTTCGGCGAACACCGCCACGGTGTTACGCCGGAATACGTTTCCTTCCACCAGGGCATCCTGGACGTCCTTCAAAAGGAGGCCGTACACCGCCGGCCCCCAGTTCTCCAGGAAGTGGTTTCCCGACATGACCAGGTTGCGGGTGTACATGACCGCCACCCCGGCGCCGTTGGCCAGGAAGGTGTTGTCCTGGTAGAAGGAGTCGTCGGAGAACATGAAGTGGAGGCCGTAGCGCAGATTCCCCCGGCTCAGGTTGTTCCGGATGACCACCTCTCGGGCGAACTCCAGGTAGATGCCGTCCCGATGGCCCGACACTTCGTTGTCCCGGACGTGGATGCGCTCCACGTCCCAGAGATGGATGCCGTTGCCTGAATCCGTCTCTCTCACCGCGTCGGAGCGGATGCGGTTCCGCTGCACCACGCAGTCCCGGGTCCGGGCCAGATAAATACCAAAGAAGTTCTCCTCCAGCCGGTTGTCTTCGATGCGGCAGCCCCGATGTTCTTCCACGGTGATCCCGGCGTGATCGCGGGTATAGCTCTTTCCGGCCCCCCGGATCTCGAACCCTCGGATGGTGACGTCATCGGCTGCCACCAGGAGAATGGAATGGCTCCTTTCCCCATCCAGCACCGGGTATCCTTCTCCCACCAGCGTCACGGGCTTTGAAAGGGTGAGGGGGAACTCCCGGTAGTGGCCGGAAGCCACGCGGATCACCGCGCCCGGGGGAGCCGCCTCCACGGCCTGGGCGAGGGTAGGGAAGTCCCCCTGGGGACCCACCCTGAACTCAGGGCCCGACGGAAGGGATGTCAGTGAATCCGCAGGTTCGGGTGTCTCCAAGCCCTCTGGGCCTGCTTGATAATGGGCTTCGGCCCAGGCCGAGACCCTCGATTCCCCCTCCGTCACCCCTCGCTGTGGCGAGGTGTAGGCCAGGAAGAGAAGGCCCCCCGCCGCCACGGCCATGATCATCCAGGGGCCGGGGTTGAAGGGCCGGCCCACATCCGGGCCCCCGAGATCAATGGCCATGGCCGGCTCCACCTCCCCGCAGCGGGGTGTCGGAAACCAGAGTGCGGACGTCGGTCCAGGAGAGCACGTCGCCTCCGTGCGCATCGGCCTGCCCGTGAGCTGCCCCCGAGCCGGAGTAGGCTGAGAGACCCAGACCCATGGGGCTTCGGAGACCTTCGCTCCGGAGGTATATGGCTTCGTGGGCCCGAAGCCACTCCCCGGGAGCGTGGAAGTCCGTCACCCATGCACCTTGGATCCGGGCCTCCGGAACCTCATTCTCCTGGAGGAGCCACTCCGTCAGACACTCAATGGAGTCGAAGGTCCAACTCCGGCCCCGGTCATTCATGGCTTGCGCGGCGAAGGCTTCCTGGGAGATGCGCATGCGGCAGTGGGCGCATTCCTCCTCGCCCACCCGGATGGGTCGGGGCCCGCCGGCGGAGCAGGCTTCCAGCAGAGAGAGGAGAGCCAGGCCCATGGGGGTGCCCAGCAGAACTCGGAGGGCTTCGCCTCGGCTCATGGGTCGGGGGTCCATTTCGTCCTCCTCAAGGCCTCGGGGCGACGTAGGGGGCAGAAGCCTTCCTCACGGGTGCCGGAAGATCCCAGTTGCTGGCCGCCACCTGGAGCACCTCATCCCACCCCATGAGGCGACCGGCGTAGGCTGCCTGGAGATTCACGGCCATCTTGTCCGTCTCGATGGCCATGATGTTCGGTGGCCCTGTAGGGCTCTTAAGGTTGGGCGTATGGAGGAAATGGACCTGCGCCGGGTCCACCAGCTTCCACCCCTGGGCGAAGTCCACCACCGCCAGCCGGGCCACCTCGGATTCAGAGACGTCCCCTCGGAGGAGAAAGCCGGCCAGGCAGGCGGCGGTAGCGAACCGGTGCACCTCCCCGTTGCGGGTTTCCAGGAGGCCCCCCCAGCGGACGGCTTCTACCGGGATCTGACAGAAGGGATCGGTGGAGCCGTCGAAGTCCATGAATGCTTGAGCGTCTGTATCGCGGGCTTCCCTGGACCCCGGGACGGCTCCGGCGGCCGCTTCCCCGGGTGCCTGGCAGGCGCCTGCGCCCAGGGCCAGGAAGGCACCCATGACCAGGACCGAGATCACCCCCGGAGAACGATCAGAAGTGGACGGTGACCGGCCGGAAGTCGACGGCGATGCCGCCGAAGGAGAATGGGTTCCGGTCTGCCGGTTCCCCGGCCTCCGGAAGGCCCTGAGGATGGCCCAGGCCGCCAGCCCAGCCCCCACCGCCAGGAAGAGGGTCCCCAGACCCGGGTACGACGAAGCCCGGATGTTCAGGAGTTGGGTCGTCCCCAGGATGGGAGGGGAGTATGTCATGTCCGGAATCCTTATGGGGGCATCGGGGCTCAAGTTGTGGCCGTAGTCGATGTTCCAGAGGTAGAAATCCACCATGCCGGCCACCCCCGCACCCAGGAAGGCCAGGAGCCAGGCCGCCATGATCCGGGGTCGGCCCAGGGCCGCCGCCAGGAGGCCTGAGAGGACGAGCGCCGCCAGGACCTTCGGCATGATGTCCAACTCCGGGATGGACTCCGGTTCAATGGCCTGCATCCCGATGTAGTGGTTCAGGATGTTGATATTCTGGAGGTCGTGGCGGTGGTGCCCTCGGACATCGTGGACGTATATGTGCATACCCAGGCCATCCGGGTATTGGGGGGCCACCAGTCCGATGCTCCAGAGCGGGGTGATGAAGGCCGGCAGGAGCACCAGCGCGGCCAGGGCCATGATGAGTCGGCTGCGAAGATCGGCGCGCATGGGGTGGTCTCCGGTGGGTTGAGTCCGGTGGGAGCCGGCGTGATTTCAGGGAAGGTGGGGTGGGGGCGGGGGCCCGTGGGCCCGCCTCCCCGCACACCCAGTTTGTTTCCGGAAGCGGGACTCAGTCCGTCGAGCCTCGGGTTCCCGTTCGCCAGGATATGGGCACGCCCGATCCTTCCGGGGATACCCGAACGTACCCCTGCATCTCCTGATGGAGTGCTGAACAGAAAGCCGTGCAGTAGAAGGGGTAGATCCCCGTTCGGGTGGGCACCCATTTCAGGGTCTTGGTCTGGCCCGGGACCAGGATGATCTCCGCGTTCTGGGCGCCCTTGATGGCGATCCCGTGGGTCACATCCCAATCCTGTTCCAGATTTGTCACGTGGAAGTAGACGGTATCGCCCAGTTCCACCCCTTCGATGTTGTCGGGGGTGAAATGGCTCCGGATGCTGGTCATATAGACACGTACCACCTTGCCCTCCCGCTCTACCCGAGCCTCTGCAGATCGCCGGGTCACCCGGGGGTGCTGGTTGTCCGCCAGTTCATAGATCCGACGGACGTCGGACTGGATGAGGTCGGCCCGGAGCGCCTGAGCGTAATGAGGTTCTCCAATGGTGGGGAAGTCCTTCAACAGCACCATCCGATCCCCGGACACATCGTAGAGCTGGGCCGGGTGGTTCTGTTTGGGACCTACGGGCAGGAAACGATCTCGGGCCGTCTTGGTGAGCCCCACGAGATATTTGGGCTGGGGGTCTCGGGTGTCCCCCTGTGTGAGCATGAGGTGCCCGATGGAGTAGTACGCGTCGATGCGATCCACGACCTCAAACGTCTCCAAGGACCACTTCACGATCTCAGAGGAGATGTAAACCGACGTGTAGGCGAAACCGCGCCCATCGAACTCGGTGTGGAGGGGCCCCAGACCGGGGTTCTCCACCTCGCCGATGATGGTGCGGTCATAGTCCAGCACCGGGATGTCGTAGATGGTTTCCACGATGGCACCGTCGGCGATGGCCTGCTGCATCCTTGAGAAGGAGTGCACAGGGATGACCGTAGCCAGCTTTCCGCCCGCTACGATGAATTCACCGGTGGGGTCGATGTCCACGCCGTGGGGGGATTTCGGAGTGGGGAGGAAGTACATGCCCCCCGCCACTTCGGAGGGCTGGAGCAGTCTCACTCCCGAGAGCTCCTCGGAGGTGGCCATCCCCGCCCCGGGATCGTATTCGTTGTGGTAGTAGCGTCCCGGGACCATCTGTCCGGCTCCGTTGGCCGCCGCCTCGGAGGCCCGGCGCCAGTTCACCGCCAGGATGAAGTCCTTGTCGTTACGGGAGGCTTCGATCTCCATGAGCGTATGGGCTTGCTCGGTGTTGTACGAGGTGAAGAAGACCCAATCGCCGGAAACGCCCATTCCGGAGCGGGCCAGATCGTAGTGGTAGGGCGGAACCTGGATCTGGAAGTCCATCTCCATGCGCCCCGTCTCCGGGTCCACTTTGACGAAGGTCAGCGCCCCATCGAAATTCTCCTTGTAGGAGTCGATGGGAACATCCAGATCCTGCTCCGCCGGAATGGAGAAGCGGGATGCCCCGAAGACGTACTCCGTGTTCTCGGTCACGAAAGATGAGGCGTGATTCCCCCCGGTGTTGGGAAGCTCCAGGATCTCCACGGTCTCGAATTTCGTGAGATCGATCCGGGCGATGCGGGGGGTGTTGTTCCCGTTGATGAAGATCCAGCGACCATCGGCGGTTCCGTCGGTCCGGGAGAGGACGGGGTGGTGGGAGTCATCCCAGGGGATGTCGCCGTAGCTCGTTTTCAGCATTGCCTTTGTCTCTTCCGAGTAGCCGTACCCTGTCTCCGGGTCCTGACTGAAGACCGGGATTACCCGGAAGAGGCGCGCGGAGGGGAGTCCCCATACGGAGAGCTGTCCGCTATAGCCCCCGGAGAGGAAGGCATAGAACTCGTCGTACTCCCCGGGCGCCACGTAAACGCGTTCCGCAGCATCGGCAGCTCCGATGAGGCCTTCCTCCTGGGCGCAGCCTGAGAGACCCATTCCCACCCCTGTGAAGACCAGGACGGCGAGGGCCCATCTGAACTTCTCTGACATGATCATGGTCATTGCTCCTTGGCGATACGGAGGTATTCGACGATGGCCCTGGCCTCGTCTTCGGTGATGTTCTGGAAGGGCATCACCAGCGGATACTCGGTGAGGAGTTTCTGGGCTTCCGGGTGCTGCCGGGCCATCTCCTCGGGGTTCAGGATCTGGTTCATGACGTACGTGCCCGTTCGACGCTCCAGGACATCGCCCAAGGGGGGGCCCACGAAGCGATCTTCCAGGAAGTGGCAAGCTTCACAGTTGAACTGGTAGAGCTCCTTCCCCCGCTCCGCCCTTTCCGCGTCCAGCTCTCCCAGCTCCACCTCGGTGGTGATGGGTCCGATGCCATGAGCGAGCTGAAAATCGGTGAGGGTTGCGGGAGCTGAGCGGCCGTCGGCTCTGTCGGAAGAGTCGCCTGACGGGGCGTCTCCCCCTCCGCACCCCATGAGGACGAGGGTGAGTCCAAGAGCCATGGAAGTGAGGTGACGCGGTGCGAAAATCCCGTACATGCGAGGGGTATCTCCAGGTGAATGAGGCGTTGCTGTAAGCGATGGATCAAAGTTAGAGTTGGCCGAGCGGGCCGTCTGTCCGGCAACGACCGTGGTCCCCTGTGGGGGGTTCCCCTACAAGGCCGGTGGCCGGGATCCCATATGCACCTTGAACTGGCGGGGGATGCAAACGTGACGCTGTACCGCTCCGTGGTCTTTCTCCACCTCCTGGCCGCCTTTGTCTGGCTGGGTGGCCTCCTGTTCCTGGCGCTGGTGGGGGCCCCGGTGCTCCGGAAGGTGGAACCGCCCGAGCTTAGGGTCGGGTTGTTCCGGGCCATGGGCTTGCGCTTCCGGTGGGTGGGGTGGAGCGCCCTGGGCGTCCTCCTGGGAACCGGCGTGGCCATCCTCCACCTTCGCGGGGTGCTGCGCTGGGAGCTGCTCTCCCATGGCGCATGGTGGAGCACCCCCTTCGGCACGGCCCTGAAGTGGAAGCTTCTGGCCGTGGGGGTGATGGTGACCGCCGGAGCGTGGCACGACTTCGTGGAGGGCCCCCGAGCCGCAAGGGAGTCTCGTGGGAAGATGGACCGGGCCGGGCCGTCCACCGCGCGCCGCTGGTCTATCATCCTGGCTCGGGGGAGCGTCCTGGTGGGGCTGGTCTTGATCTATTGGGCCATGCGCATGGTGCGAGGTTGATCCGAGGTTGACGATCTCTCACCCCAGCGGCACGTCACCCCCGTGTGGAACCTCCAGCCGAAGGCGGGTCCCGGCGCCAGGTGCGGAGGTCAGTTCCAGCCGCCCCCCCACCCGCCGGGCCTGTTCGTGCATCCGCAGGAGTCCCAGGGCCGTCTCAGGTGCCCGGAGGGTCGCCACCACATCGAATCCCCGACCATCGTCCTCCAGATCGCACACCAGGGCCTGCCCGGTGACGTGGGATCGCAGCCTGATGTGCCGGGCGTCGGCATGGGTCACTGCGTTGGTGATCCCTTCCTGAAGGATGCGGAAGAGAGCCAGGGACAGCTCGGGGGTCAGGTCCGCGGGGGGACCGTCACCTTCCACTTCCCAACGGACCGCCTGTCCGGCCAGAAGGTGTCGGGCCCGAATCTCCAGGGCTCGGAAGGGACCCAGTTCGTCCAGCTCTGGAGGGCGGAGTCCCCGGGCGATGCGCCCCACCTCCTCCAAAGCCAGCGCCGTGCCTTTCCGGGCTTGTTCCAGCGCCGCGCGGCCTGCCTGGAGGCGATGGGGCTGGGACTCCACCAGGGTTCGTCGGACCAATTGGAGTTGAAGCAAGGTGGAAGAAAGGAGTTGGGCCGTTCCGTCCAGGAGCTCGCCTGAGAGTTGCTTGCGCTCCTCCTCTTCTCCCCGGGCAAGACGGGAAGCCAGGTCGCGTTCTCGATGGCCGGCGGCCTGCAGAGCATCCAGCATCCGGTTCACCACCTGCACCACCCGGACCATGTTTCGGTCCGCCAGGGGGGAAATGGGGACGCGTTGGGTGAGATTCCCGTGCTCCACCTCCTGCACCACCGATTCCATCTTCTTCAGGGGGAGGAGGGCGAGATGGACCAGCAGGGCATTGGCGGCCGCCACTGCCAGGACGCCCAGTGCCAACCAACCCCGGACGTGGGGGGGTGGGGCCGCATGAGCCACCAGGGCACCCGCCGCCACGGCCCCCCCCAGGAGCAGGCTCGCCGCGACCACGATCTTCAGGTAGAGGGAGAGGCCCAGGAGTCGGGCGGTCCAGCCTCTACGGGGTGGGCGAGGTCCTGCCGGCAAGCCAGGGGGCTCCCGGGCCCCGCCCATGGGGCGGTCATGCACGTAAGGGTTCATCCACGAAGTGGAATGGGTGGCGAGATGGGGTGATGCTCCTGGTGGAGTGGTGGATCCCAAGGAAAGATGGCACTTTGAGCCAGGGCTTTCTGTCGGGAGACGGAGGATGAACGTGTGGGGAATCTCTCCACACTTTCCCGGGGATTTCTCATGGCGACGGACGTACATCGAGGCGTGTTCAAGGACTATAGAACGGTATTCGAATCCTCTCCCGACGGAATCCTTGTCGTGGACGGGGAGGGGCGAATCTGCGAACTGAACCCCAGGGCGGCAGCCATGCTGGGGTACCACCGTGACGAGCTCATGGGAGAGCCCATCGAGGTGGTGGTACCCCCGGACGTTCGAGGGCGCCATGTGGCCCTGCGGGACCGTTTCATGGAGGAGCCGGCCAGTCGACCCATGGGGGTGGGGATGGAGCTTCGGGCGGCTCGCAAGGATGGTCGCGTGCTTCCGGTGGAGGTGGCGCTACGACCATGTCTCACAGAATCGGGGCGGTACGTCATCGCCGTGATGCGGGATATGTCGGCTCAGCGGAGGCTCCGCACTCTGGGCACCGGTACGCTTCGAGCCACGGAGGAGGAGCGCCAGCGCATCGCTCGGGAGCTCCACGACGACACCGCCCAGTCGCTGGCTGCACTCATGGTCCAACTGAAGGTGCTTGCCCAAACGCACGAGGAGGCCGCTCGGGACCGGATCATGGAGGAGATGCACAGCGGGTTGGAGACGCTGGTTCAGGGTGTTCGGCGGATCGCTCGGGGCCTCCGGCCTCCTGCCCTGGAGGATGTGGGGATCGAAGCGGCGCTTCGAGTGCACATTCGCCAGACCTTCCGCACGTCCGAGCCCCGGGTGGACCTCCACCTGGAGGCGGTGGACGCCCATCTCGGCTCCGAGCAGCAGCTCGCCGTCTACCGGGTGGTCCAGGAGGCGCTGGCCAATGTCCTCCGACACGCCGAGGCGGCACAGGTGGAGGTACGGTTGGCGGTGGAGGGCTCTGGAGACAACAGCCACGTGGTGGCCACCATCCGGGACGATGGACGGGGGTTCGATGCGGAAGGCGAGTTTCTGGCCGGGGCCGGACTGGGGCTGGTGGGGATGGACGAGCGGGCCCATCTGGCCGGAGGGCGGCTCACCCTCCACTCGGCTCCCGGCGAGGGGTGTCTCGTGCGGCTGACAGTGCCGGCCAGGCGCCCGACTGCGGCCGCATTACCCGGACACGCTCCTAGCACATGACGACCTCCTCCCCACCCCAGTCGGCTTCCCAACCAGGGCCATCCGACTCCGACGCCATCCGGATTCTTCTGGCAGACGACCACGCCATCTTCCGGGCGGGACTGCGAGCGCTCCTGGAACTGGAGGAGGGAATCCAGGTTGTGGGAGAGGCGGCGTCGGGCGACGAAGCGGTGGCACAGGCCCTGGCCCTCCGTCCGGACCTGGTGATCATGGACCTCTCCATGCCCGGTACCCATGGTCTGGAGGCCACTCGGCGAATCGCCGCCCTGGAGTTGGGGGTGAGTGTCCTGGTTCTCACTGTGCACGCGGAGGAGGAGTATCTGGTACCGGTGGTGGACGCCGGTGCGTCGGGGTACCTCACCAAGGCCAGCGCCGACCGTGATCTCCTGGAGGCCATCCGGGTGGTGGCCCGGGGCGAGGTCTATCTGCCCGCACGGGCTACCACCTTGCTCCTGAAGCAGTACCGAAAGGCCCAGGACGCGGGGGAGGGAGGTAGTCTCCAGGAACTCAGCGCTCGAGAGCGGGAGGTCCTGGCCCTTACCGCCGAGGGGTACTCGTCCACCGAGATCGGCCAGAAGCTCTTCATCTCACCCAAAACCGTGGATACCTACCGCAGTCGAATCATGCAGAAACTCCGACTGAATCACCGATCCGAGTTGGTGCGCTTTGCCCTGAGGGCCGGTTTACTCAAGGAACTCTGAGAGGATGATGATGGACCACTGGGACTGGAGGGGAGTTCGACGGAACCGGGGTGGTAGGAGCGTGCACGGGAAAGGAGGGGCCTCGTGACGCGAACCCGACGCTGGTTACTTCTCCTGGGGAGCGTTTTGACCGCTGCCCTCCTCCTCCTTCTGGCCGGAGGCTTCCTTGGCTTCCAGGCCATGCGAGGGTTGCGGGTGGCTCTGGAACAGGAGGCCCGGGGGGCGGTTTCCCAGCAGGAGGCCGTCTCCCACCTCCAGAGCTACGCGGTCACCGGGGATGAAGCAGCCCTGGCGGGTTTCGAGGAGGCCCTGGCGTACCCCCGGGCCGTTCGATCCCCCCTGCAGCATGCTCTGGACTTCCCTGGCGACCATGCGGGGCTGGAGGCCCGGGTAGCTGCAGATCCCGAGCTTCTCTCGGGGATGGAACCGTTCCTGCCCATCTGGCGGTGGGTGGGTCGGCGCCCGGAGATGCTGGAAATCCTTCGGCGATGGGAGAGAGGTGATGCAGCGCTCCGTCGCGTGGAGAGATTGGTCCCCGAGTTGGAGTCTGTGGTGCGGTCCCAAGGGGCGGGCTCGCCGGGAGCGGTTGCCATCTACAACCAGATTCACACCATCGGCCACGACATCCATGTGGGCCGAGAACACTTCCTGGCTGGCCTTTCCCAGTGGATCGGAAGGCTGGAGCGAAGCGTGAACCTGGGGTTCCTCTTCGGAGGCGTCTTTCTTCTCATCGTGGGATGGGCCGGCGTCATCGCAGCCGCAAGGCAGACGGGAAGGGCGGAAGCGCGCCTCCGGGAGTCCGAGTCCCGCTTCCGACAGCTGGCCGAATCCATCCGGGAGGTGTTCTGGCTCACGGATCCCCTGAAGCAGGAGATGCTCTACCTGTCTCCGGCCTTTGAGCAGGTGTGGGGCCGGTCGGTGGACAGCGTCTACGCCAAACCCAAGGCCTGGCTGGACCCCATCCACCCCGACGATCAGATGGCGGTGGAACTGGCCATGCCCCTGCAGCACCGAGGGGAGTACAACATCCAATATCGGATCACCCGCCCCGACGGGGAGGTCCGGTGGATCTGGGATCGAGCGTTCCCCGTCAAAAACGAGGAGGGGCGAGTGATCCGGATTGCCGGGATCGCCGAAGACATCACCCACCGAAAGGCCCTGGAAGCAGGGGTGGTGCAGGGTGGAATTCTCAGGGGCATGGGTCGCATGGCAGGAAACGTGGCCCACGAGTTCAACAACCTCCTCACCACCATCCAGGGGCATCTGGGGTTGGTTCTGGATGACCTGCCGGATTCCGGGAATGAGACGGACGAGGTACGGATGGATCTGGAGGCTGCCCTGGCGGCTTCCAGGCGAGGAGCGAATTTGACCCGAAGGCTCCTGGCGGCCAGTGGTCGTTCGAACCTCTCGCTGCATCAAATGGACGTGGACTCGTTCCTGCAGGAGTGGGAGGGCGTGTTCAGGCATATGCTCCCCCCCGAAATCCGGTTGGAGATCCAGGTGGACCCCATGCTCCCGCCTGTGGAGGCAGATACCTCCCACCTCCGGGAAGCGGTGGTGAATCTGGTGGAGAACGCCCGGAACGCCATGGGTGCCGGAGGGGACATCCGGATCCGGGCTCACCGGCAGAGCCCCGCGTCATTAAAGCCAGCTGGTATTTCCCGGGAACCGGCGAGTGTGGAGGTTGGGGAGGTGGAGGGGGATTACGTAGCCATCACCGTGGAGGACAACGGCCCCGGGATACCTCCGGAAAAGCTGGGGAACCTCTTCAATCTCTTCTCTGCTGAGGCCAATGCCGAAGGGAGCATGGGCCTGGGCCTCCCGGCCGTGCAGGCCATCATCCGGGACATGGGTGGAGCCGTGAAGGTGGAATCCAACCCGTCCGGGACCCGGGTCACGCTTCTTCTTCCAGTTGCTCCGGTAGGGTGAGGTTCCGAGGGGTGCGCTCCACCCCTTCCACCCGGTCCAGGTCATCTGCCCCCGTGGCCCCCAGCTCCTGAAATCTGCGGGCCGTCACCATGACCCGGCTCTCCAGCGACCCCACGGCTCGGTTGTAGGCCCCCACGGCTGAGTCCAGGCTACGGCCCAGTCGACTGAAGTGACTCGCGTAGCTCCGCAGCCGTTCGTACAACTCCCTCCCCAGATCGCTGATCTCCCGGGCATTTTCCGCCACCTGCTCCTGGCGCCATCCGTATCCCACGGCTTTGAGGAGGGCGATGAGGGTGGTGGGAGTGGCCAGGATGACCCGGTTCTCTACCCCATACTCGATGAGGGCCGGATCTTCCTGGAGGGCAGCGCTGAAGAAGGTTTCCCCCGGCAGAAAGAGCACCACGAACTCAGGCGTGGAACCAAGCCCATCCCAGTACGCCTTACTGGAGAGCTCCTGGATGTGTCGACGGACCTGTCGGGCGTGCTCCCGGAGGGCTGTGGCTCGTGATTCATCATCTGCCGCCTCCACTGACTCCAGGTAGTGGTGTAGGGGCGCTTTTGCATCGATGACCACCTGTTTCCCCCCCGGTAGCTTCACCACCAGATCGGGACGTCGGAGGCCATCCTCCCCCGGGATCCCCTCCTGCTCCCGGAAATCGCAGTGCTCCAACATGCCGGCCATCTCCACCACCCGGCGAAGTTGGATCTCTCCCCATCGACCCCGAACGGTGGGGGCCCGGAGCGCCTTCACCAGGTTCCGGGTTTCGGACTGGAGAAGGGTCTGGGATTGGGCCATGGATTCCAGATGGCGGGTGAGACTCCCATAGGCTTCCCGTCGCCCCTTCTCCACCTCGTCCATCTTCCGATCCACCTTTCCCAGGGTCTCATGGATGGGCTTCATGAGTTCCTGAATGGCCTCCTGGCGGTGGGCCAGATCGGCTCGGGCTCCCTCCTGGAAGCTTTCCAGCTGGGTGCGGGCCAAGGTGAGGAACGACTCGCTGTTGGCTTGCAGCACCCGGCTGGAGAGCGATTCAAAGGTCTGGGCAAGGCTCTCCCGGGCCTGGCGGTGGGCCTCCTCCTGCCGGGCCCGTTCCCGGCCACCCACCAGGTGTGCCAGGAAATATCCCAAGACCAGGCCCACCGCGAGGCCCATCAAGCTTCCCCACAGAAGCCCAATTTCCAGGGGCTCCAAGCTACTCGCCGGTCCGGGCCAGGTGGGTTCCGTTTCCTACCCGGTTGCTCATCCTCTCCATCACTGGATGTACTCCCTGGCCGCCTCGCGGATGGTGGCGAGGAAGCTGCCGTGCTCCGTGTATTCCGGGAGCCCACGGGCGTTCTCAGACTCAAACACATTGAGAATTCGCTGGTAGTGTCCCCGAGCGGAGGCAGCGTCTCCCTGCGCCTGGGCGGCTTCCGCCGCAGCGTAGAGAGCCAACAGATGGTTGGGATCGCTCTCCAGAACCTGCTGGGCCGAAGCCGCGGCAGCAGGATAATCTCCCCCTGCCTGCTGTAGCAGCGACAGGTGGAAGAGGCCGTCATGATCCAGGTTCGGGACGAGCCGGTAGGCGTCGATGGCCATGGGGAGGAACGACTGTACCTCACCCTGATTGCCGGCGGAGAGGGCAGCCATCACCCGATTGAAGAGGCGGTCTGCGGCTTCCCGGGGCGTCATGCTGGACAGGTCCACTCCCTGGGGTCCTGCCGGCCCTGAACCCGGAGATCCACCGGCGGTGGCCGACACCGGCATGCGGGCGTCGTGGGAACCGCCCTGCCAGCTGCTCCAGAGAGAGGGCAGGATAAGCACCACCAGCGCCGCCACCAGGGCAGTTACGCCCCACACCAGTACCTTGGACGAGGGTGCGGACGACGATGCTGGTGACGCAGCCGGGGCGGCAACCGTGGGCTTGCCCGTTGCTCGTGCAGCTTCACCGGGGGAAGCGGGAGCACCGCATTCCCCGCAGAAGCGATGGCCCGGTGGCAGGGGAGCGGAGCAAGCCGGGCAGGGTCGCTCTTCCAAGCTACTCCCGCACAACCCGCAGAACCGTCCGCTCACTTCAGCGTTGCACTGAGGGCACTTCATCATTCACTTCCCGGGTCTGGCTGAAATCGTTGTCCACCGTCGTCCGTGCCAACCGGCGGTGGTGATGAATGGAGGGAAGTATAGAACCCTTCCGAATCCCGGGCACGGGGCGCACTCCCCGCCTATTGCTTCCGGGGCTGGGCTGATACCATTCGGGGTCTAGGGGTTTCGAGGGGTTCTCCACCAGGAGGCTTTGTGGGACGGTGGTCGACGGCAGCGTTTCTGATCTTGTCTCTGTTGGTCATCGTCGTGGCACTTTTCTGGGAGACCTCGTCGGGCCCATCGTTTCGAGCCGCCGACCATGCGAACATGCAGGAATGTGTCCAGAACATTCCCAGGGAATGGCGGCCGGGAAGTCTGGACTACGACAGCGCCGAGGCCGCCTGCCACTACATCCATGTGAGGGGTGTCGGGCAGTGACGAAAAGGAGGGGGGGCGTGGCGACTGAGCGGGACGTGGGGGTGCGTATGATGACTCCCTTTTTCTGGGCCACGGTTTGTTTTCTGGTGGCGGCCCAACTCCTGGGGCTTCTCACCTCACCGGCGGAAGCTGGGATGGGTCATCTCCAGAAGATCATGTACGTCCATGTGCCGGCGGCTTGGTCGGCTTTCATTGCCTTCGGCGTGGTGTTTGTCACAAGCATCCTCTTTCTGGCCCGAGGCAAGGAATCCCACGACCTGCTGGCCGCCTCGGCAGCGGAGGTGGGGGTGGTTCTCACGGGGTTGACCCTGGCCCTGGGTTCCATATGGGGTCGTCCCACGTGGGGCGTCTGGTGGACATGGGACCCCCGGCTCACCTCCACGGCGGTGCTTTTCATCATCTTCGTGGGATATCTTTCGTTGCGGGCGTTCGTGGAGGATCCGGGTCAGAGGGCCCGTTGGTCGGCGGCGGTGGGGGTCCTGGGCTTCCTGAACGTCCCCATCGTCTATATGTCCGTACGTTGGTGGCGGACCCTGCATCAGCCCGGCTCCAGCCCCGCCACGGTGGATACGGCCTATGCCTGGGGGCTCCGGTCCAATGCGGTGGCCATCTTGTTGGTGATGATCTATTTCGTTTCCCGGCGATACCGCATCGCCCGGACCGAGATGGAGATCCGAGCCCTTGAGGAAGCCCAGGCATTGGGACCCATGGGAGCAGACCATGACAAATGAATGGGTGTGGGTGGCGGCCGCCTACGGCCTCACCTGGGTGACCCTGGCGGGGTATCTGGTGTATCTGGCCCGGCAGGCCAAGCGGGTCAGGGAAGAACTGAGCACCGTCCAGGGGGACGAGGCACGGCTGGAACCATGAAGAGGATACGGCGATGACGCAGAATGAGATCAATACAGACGGTGGCTCCCACCATGAGAGCAGCAGAGAAGGTGACGCCAACCGCCGCCGTCGTCGCCGGCGGATCATGCCCCTGTTGGGCGTGGCGCTGTTGCTCTCCGGCTTCGGGTATCTTCTGTACGGAGGCATTGGCGAGAATCTGGTCTACTTCCTGAGTCCTTCCGAACTCATGGCCCGGGGGCCGGCCGCTCAGGGATCCTCCGTGCGGCTGGGGGGCGTGGTGGTACCGGAGACGGTGCACTGGAACGCAGATGAACTGGACCTGCGATTCCGCATCGGCGATGGAACCACCGAGCTGGACGTCCAGTCTCGGGGGGCACCGCCGCAGATGTTCCGCGACGGTATCGAGGTGGTGGTGGAAGGACGCCTGGATGGCTCCGGGGTGTTCCATTCCACCAATCTCATGGTGAAGCACTCCAACGAATATCGGGCCCCTGAAGAAGGGGAGCGGCCTCACGACATCTACCAGGAGTTGATTCGAGAGAGCCGGGGTACATGAGGCCACTTCTCGGTTCCATCCTCTCCTTGGCCGCTTTGGGGGTGGCCCTGGTGGGCGTTGTGATGGCGGTAATGGCGGCCCGTTCCGGGAACTCCAGGGCGTGGAAGGCGGCCCGGTGGACCGCCTACACCAACCTCTGGATCCTTCTGGTTGCCAACCTTCTCATGGTCCAGGCGCTGGTGGTGCGAGACTTCAGCGTTTCGTACGTGGCCCAGGTGGGGAGCCACGCCACGCCGCTCCTCTTCACCATCATCTCTCTCTGGGCCGCGCTGGAAGGGTCCATCCTCTTCTGGGGCCTGATCCTGGCGGGGTACACGGCCCTGGCCGTCTACATCCACCGGCGGGCCGAAGGCCCCATGATTCCCTACGCCACCGCGGTGATGCTGGGGGTGGGGGCCTTCTTCTATCTTCTTCTGGTGGGGCCGGCAAATCCGTTCGTGACGGTTTCTCCCGTGCCTCTCGATGGTCCCGGGCCCAACCCGCTACTGCAAAACCATCCCCTCATGGCGCTCCATCCGCCCCTCCTGTATCTGGGGTACGTGGGGATGACGGTTCCCTTTGCCTTCGCCATGGGAGCCCTCCTGGCCGGGCGAGTGGACGATTCCTGGTTGCGGCTCACCCGGCGCTGGATGCTGGTGGCCTGGACGGCTCTCAGCCTGGCCGTCGTGGCGGGAATGTGGTGGTCCTACGAAGTGCTGGGGTGGGGCGGCTATTGGGCGTGGGATCCCGTGGAGAACGCCTCTTTCCTCCCCTGGCTCACGGCCACTGCGCTTCTCCATTCCGCCATGGTGCAGGAGCGAAGGGACATGCTCCGGATCTGGAACATGACCCTGGTGATCTCCACCTTCCTCCTCACCATCCTGGGCACTTTCCTCACCCGGAGCGGGGTGCTCTCATCGGTGCATGCTTTCGCCGACGGCGCCGTGGGAAGCTATTTCCTGGGCTTCATGGCGGTATCTCTCATCTTCTCCGTGGTGCTCCTGCTGGGACGGAGCAAGGCCATGAGCACCCCGGGAACCCTGGATTCAGCCCTTTCCAGGGAGACGGTATTTCTCCTGAACAACCTCTTCCTGGTGGCCTTCACCTTCACCGTGCTGTTGGGAACCCTCTTCCCCCTCCTGGCAGAGGCAGTGAGGGGGGTCACGGTGAGTGTGGGAGCGCCCTTTTTCAATCGGATGACCCTCCCCTTCGTGGTGGCGCTCCTCTTCCTCATGGGAGTGGGACCGGCCCTTCCATGGGGGAGGGCCAAGCGGGAAGGGCTGGGACGGCGGTTTGTATTCCCCTTGGCGGCCATGGTGGCCGTGGGCATCCTGGTGCCTGTGATCTGGGGGCTCAGGGACCCGTACGCTACCATGGCCTTCGCTTTCGCGGCCTTCGCCCTGGTGACGAATGTGGGGGAGTACCTCATGCCTGTACGCAACCGAATGAGGGTCCACGGGGAGGGCGTGGGGAGGGCCATGAAGCGCGTGGCCTTCTCCAACCCCCGGCGCTACGGGGGGTACTTTGCCCACCTGGGGGTGGTGGTCATGGCGGTGGGGATCGCGGCTTCTTCGGCGCTCCAGACCAGTCATGAGGCTACGCTCCGTCCTGGCGAAACCATGACTGTGGAAGACTACACCCTTCGCTATGAGGGAATGTGGGCGGAGGATCAGCCGCAGCGGTTCTCCGTGGGTGCCACCCTGGTGGCGGAGCGGAACGGACGCAGCCTGGGGACCATGGAGCCTCGTCTGAACTACTATCCCACCCAGGTGGAGCCCGTCCCCACCCCGGCGGTGAGAAGCAGGATGACCGACCTCTACGTTGTGCTCATGGCGTTCCAGCAGGACGGGTCCAGCGCCACCATATCGGCCATTGTGGAGCCGCTGGTGATGTGGATCTGGATCGGGGGCGGGATGGTAGGAGCAGGAGCCCTCTTTGGACTCTTCATGGGTCCGCGGGTGGCGGTTCGAAGGGGCGGGGCAGACGACTCGAACGACGCGGCGAGAGATGAATCGCTGGTGCTGACGGGAGTAGAGACATGAGTCTTGGACGCATGCTGTTGGGGCTTCTCATTACGCTACCCATCGTGGCCCTCCTGGCCTTCGGTCTGAGCCGGGATCCTCGAGTCATCCCATCCCCGCTTCCAGGCCGCGACGCACCGGAATTCCGCCTGGCGGTGCTGGATACCACGCCTCCCTATTCCGTGCGCGATCCGGGATCCGGGGAGCCCATCCACCTGTCACAGCTCCGAGGCGACGTGGTGGTGGTGAACTTCTGGGCCTCGTGGTGTCTGGCGTGCCGGGATGAGCACGGCCCCCTGTCCCGGGCGGCCGCCCGATATCAGGATGAGGGGGTGCACTTCTTCGGAGTGCTCTACAACGATACGCCGGGGAGCGCCGTGCGGTGGATCGAAAGGATGGGAGGGCAGCCCTATCCCACACTTTTGGATCCCAGGTCTGGGACGGCCATCGAGTACGGGCTCTATGGGGTGCCTGAGACTTTCTTCATCGGCCGGGACGGTCGGGTGGCCCACAAACAGGTGGGCCCGGTGACCAGTGAGCTCATCGCCCACTGGGTGGATCGGCTCTTGGCCGACGAGGTACCGATGGGAGAGGGTCGGGCCAGCGGGGAGCCATTGGAGCCTGGCGAGACTTCGTGATGCGCCCCCGGTTTGTGATGCACCCCGGGTTTGTGATGCACCCCCGGTTCGTATCTGTGTCGATGCTCCTCCTTTTGGGAGCACTCCCGGCATTTCCGGCGTTCCCCGGCCCAGGGGGCTCTCCCCTTGCCGGGCTGAGCGGCCAGGAAGGGGTTACGTCGGGCTCGGTGGTCCCGAACCCTGCAGTGTTCCAGGAGTCCCAGCCCTTCGACGATCCGGGGATGGAGGCCACCGTGCGGATGTTGGCCACCCAGCTCCGGTGCCCCACCTGCCAGGCTCTTTCCATCGAGGACTCTCCCAGCGAGCTCTCCCAACAGATGAAGGAGGTGATCCGGGATCGCCTCCGGGAGGGGATGACACCGGACGAGGTGAAAGCTCACTTCGTGGCGGCCTACGGGGAATGGATCCTTCTTTCCCCCACACCGTCGGGCTTCAACCTGCTGGTCTACCTGCTTCCACTGGCGGCGGTCGTCGTGGGAGGGGCTCTGATTGCGCTGGCCATGCGGAAGTGGATGGCCGCCACTCCCGGCTCCGGGGACCGGGAAGTGGAGCAACCGACACCTCCCGCCGGATGATCGTAGGGCCCGGCTCCTCCCACACCCAAGTGTTGGAACTCCATGGCGTAGCCCACCGGTTTGGACGCCAGTGGGTCCTTCGGGGAGTGGATCTCTCGGTGGCGGCGGGAGAGGTGGTGGCCCTGGCCGGTGGAAACGGCGCCGGCAAGACCACGCTGCTGAAAGTCGCCGCTTCCCTCCTTCCGCCCATGCGGGGCTCGGTTCGGGTCTGTGGGATCGATTTCCATGGGGACCGTGCCTCAGCCGTTAGGGAGCGGGTGGGGTATCTGGGCCACTCGCCGGCCCTTTATGAAGATCTCACGGCAAGGGAGAATCTTGCCTTCGCCCTCCGGATGCATGGCCTTCCCGCCGGCGATCCGGATCTGGTGCGCCGGTTGGACGAAGTCGGCCTGGCTCCTCACGCTGACGTGCGAGTCCGGCGCTTCTCGTCGGGCATGCGAAGGCGGTTGGCTCTGGCCCGGACCCTCCTGGGTGGACCGGCCCTTCTTCTCATGGACGAGCCCTACGCGAGTCTCGATTCCCACGGTGTGGAGCTGGTGAACCAGATGGTGACCCGGGTGGTGGAGGAGGGTGGGGGCGTCCTCATGGCCACGCACGACTTCCAGGCCGGTGGACGGGTAACCCACCGGATCATGCGCTTGGATGGGGGCCGGGTGGCCCCTCTGGACCCGGATACTGCGGCTCCCCTGGATGAGGGGGGGGGATGAGCCTTCGGGCCGAGCTCCGGCGGACCGTGGCCGTGGCGGGAAAGGACCTTCTTGCAGAAGGCAGGGCCTGGGCCGGAGTGGCTTCGGTGATCCTCTTCGCCGCCACCGCCCTTCTCCTCTTCGGATTCGCCCTGGGACCCGATGTGGAGGCCCTTCGGCAGGCGGGTCCCGGGGTTCTGTGGTTGGGCATCTTCTTCAGCGGCATTCTGGTGTTGAACCGGTCGTACCAGGTGGAACTGGAGGGGGGTGCGTTGGAGGCGCTCCTGGGCTATCCGGGAGATCGGCGGGCTATCTTCGCCGGCAAGCTCCTGGCCAATCTGAGCCTGGTTTTCCTGGTGGAGGCCATCCTGCTTCCCATGACGGTGGTGCTTTTCCACTTCCCGCTGGAAAACGGAACCCTGGGGATCCTGGCTGTCATGGGCCTGGGCACGCTGGGTTTCGTCACACTGGGAACGTTCTACGCTGCCATGTCCAGCCGCTCCCGGGCTCGAGAGGTCCTGCTTCCACTCCTGCTGTTTCCCATGCTGGTGCCTGTGCTAGTGGCGGCGGTGCAGGGGACGGGTGCCTTCCTGGACGGAAACGCCATGGGATATGGGGGCGCGTGGCTGCGCCTCCTCCTGGCCTTCGACATCATCTTCCTGGTGGCCACCTTCTGGGCGTTCGAGCACGTCATCGGGGAGTGACGGACGCCGGTGCCATGGCTGCTCGGAATCGAGTCACCTGCCAGTGGTGGCACCGGGGAACCAGTCTGCCCTGGGGAAGGTGAAGGCCATCCCCAGGAGGAAGACCAGGGCCCCCGTCCAGATGAAGCGGGGAATGGCCAGGAGAACGAAGAAGACCCCGCTCAGCAGTGCCGATCCTTCCAGAAGTGCCCAGGCCACCAGGAGATAGGTGAGGGCACGACCTGGACGCTTCGCCAGGGCCTCGGCCCGAGAGCGAAGTGCCAGGGCTGCGGCGAATGCCGGAAGCGCCACCGCCGCCCAGATGACAAAGGCCAGGGAGGGCGAAAGGGAACCGGGCTCCAGCATGGGACGGGTCCCTCCCTCCGTGAGGACCCACCCCGCCACCCAGAGAAGGATGGGGCTGCTCATGAGGGCGCCGGCCAGAACCCGGGCCTTGCTCAGCTCATCCATGTCATTGGTGCCCCAGCACCGGTCGAGGCACGTAGGGAACCTCCAGCCCCTCGATCTCACCGCCGTCCAGCTTCACGTTCAGGGCTTCCAGGGCGTCGTCCAGGTGACCCATCCGGGTGGCCCCGATGATGGGGGCCGTGACGAAGGGTTTTGAGAGCAGCCAGGCCAGGGCCACCTGGGCCCGGGACACGCCTCGAGCCTCCGCCACTTTCCCCACGGCCTGGATGATGTGGTCGGCCTCGGGATAGCTGTAGAGCTTCCGGCTGTAGTCGTCCACTTCCCCCCGGCGGGTGGTCTCCTTTTCCGCCGCCGGACGGGTGAGATACCCCCGGGCCAGAGGACTCCAGGGCAGGACTCCCATGCCTGAATCCTGGCAAAGCGGAATCATCTCCCGTTCTTCTTCCCGATAGAGAAGGTTGTAGTGGTTCTGCATGCTCACGAAGGGAGTCGATCCCGCCAGGTCGGCGGTGTGGAGAGCTCGGGCGAATTGCCATGCGAACATGCTACTGGCTCCGATGTACCGAACGTAGCCGGCCTTTACCACGTCATGGAGCGCTTCCATGGTCTCCTCGATGGGAGTGTCGTAGTCCCAACGGTGGATCTGGTAGAGGTCGATGTACTCCACATCCAGTCGTTTCAGGGAATCGTGTACGGAATCCATGATGTGCTTGCGGCTGAGCCCCTTTCGGTTGGGGGCATCGGACATGGGGAAGAAGACCTTCGTGGCCAGGACCACCTCATCCCGGCGGGTGAACTCCTTCAGGAGCTTCCCGGTGGCCTCCTCGCTGGCCCCTCGGGAATACATGTCGGCAGTGTCGAAGAAGTTGATCCCGCCCTCCACGGCTCTCCGGACGAAGGGTCGGGCCGCCTCCTGGTCCAGGATCCAGGGGCGCCACTTCGGATCTCCGTAGCTCATCATCCCCAGACAGAGGCGCGACACGCTGAGGCCGGTGTTTCCCAGGGTGGTGTATTCCATGGTTATCGCCCCAGCTGTGCCGTGGGGAAGGCCACCACGCTCTCGTTCCCATCTCGTCCCACTGCCGCCACTCCGAAGAGGTAGTTGTCAATGACCATGTTATCCAGGGTGAACCGGTCTACCCGGCCCACGAACCGG
The DNA here is from genome assembly GCA_040905545.1 of Gemmatimonadota bacterium. GTDB lineage: Bacteria > Gemmatimonadota > Gemmatimonadetes > Longimicrobiales > Gaopeijiaceae > JBBDRI01. The sequence continues at coordinate 63,964 of JBBDRI010000054.1, forward strand.
GAGTGCTCCCATTGGGGAGCGGTGGTGTCTCGCCAGTATACCCGGTAGCCCGCCAGCTCGGGGTGCTCAACCGACTCCCAGGCCAGCGTAGTGGAGGGTTGCACGGCTCCCCCGATGCGGACGTTCGTGGGGGCCGGCGGCGCCCATGCCAGTCCCGCCAGGGCCACCGCATTCACCGCAGTGAGCCGGGCGGCGTAGTCGAAATCCACGCCCTCAATGACGTCACCGTACTCGATGCCGTTCTCCACCCGGATGTCCTGATGCTGGCGGACGTAGTTCTCGTGGGTCTCCATGATGCGGATCCCAGGGTAACCCGCATCGTTGAAGGGTCGGTGATGCCCCCCTCGACCGAAGCGGTCCAACCGGTAGATGAGCTTGGGGTGGAGGTTTGTGAAGTAGCCCTCCGTCATGGCATGAACGTACCGAGCCAGCTGACGGGACGGGCCGTCCACCTCACCACCCAGGACCCGATAGTTCCAACTCTCCGGTCGATAGTCCGGGAGGGGTATGGCTTCCGAGAAGATCCGAAACGAGGTGTTGTCGATGACCCCGTCGATGCCATGGATGTTGCCGATCATGTCGTTGTTCAGGATCCCGGTGATCTCCCATCCCTCCTCCCGAGCCACCTCCGCCATGTGCCGCCCACCCCAGAGACCCTGCTCCTCCCCGGAGAGACCGGCAAATACGATGCTGGCGGAGAACGGACGCCTCTGGCTGAGGATCCGGGCGGCCTCCAGGGTGCCGGCCATGCCGGAAGCGTTGTCGTTGGCCCCGGGGGCGTCGGTCTCGCCGTCCAGGGTGTCCGACGCCCGGGAATCGATATCGCCCGACATGATCACGTATCGGTTGGGCTCCGTGCTTCCCCGGAGTACAGCCACCACGTTCACCACCCACACGTCCTCCCGGATCCTTCCTTGCGGGGTGCCCTCCACCAAGCTGTGCTGGTAGAACACCTCCAGGCATCCACCGCAGTCGGTGGAGATACGCTCGAACTCCGCCTTGATCCACCGGCGGGCGGCCCCGATGCCCCGGCTGGTGGAGAGGGTGTCGGAGAGGGTGTTGCGCGTGCCGAACCCTGCCAGCGTGCGGATATCGGCCTCGATGCGATCCGGGGAGGCCGCCTGGATGATGTCGTAGATCCGTGCGTCGGACGCGGGAGCATCCGCCGCACCCGAGCCGGTGGGGGTCTGCGCCTGGAGTGGCCCGGCCCATATGGCCAGGAAAACCATGGCCAGACCCGCAATTACGCCAGGGTGGTGGCCGGGGGAGGAGTTGCGGAAATGCTTGCGGCTCACGGGGGGCTCCTTGGGCAAGTTGTGCAACGGGGTCTCATGTCGTGGGGACGCTTCCAGGGCTGGCACGATGCCAACCTTCGGATTCTCCAACCCTACGGGGTCGGGCTCCACAAGGGAAGGTATGGATCCCGGTGGCAGGGGTGCCGGAGCTTGTGGCGGACTCCATCCACCCGCCCTCCTGTCAGCCAGAGGACTCCAGGTGCACGGACAGGAGCATTCCGCTGGCCTCCAGGGCCCGGACGTCGTGCGCTACCTCGGGGCTGAGAATGAGCACACCTCCGGCAGCCAGCTCGTGGTCCTGATCTTCCGCTCTCACCCTGATGCGACCTTCCAGGACATGGATGGTCACCAGGCCGGGAGTGGAGTGCTGATTGAGTTGGCCGCCGGCTTCGAACGCGAAGAGCACGTGGGTGACGGGGGCTCTCCGGAAAACGGTGATCTGGCGATGCCCGCTCCGGGCCTCGTGCTCCTCTGCTCTCAGGTCCGCCAACGCTTGGAGGAGGTCCAGTTGGTGGCTGTCGCCGGCGAATCGCTGAGCCGGGGGTTCGCGCAGCCGGTCGTCGGGTCTTTCATCCTGTTGGGTCATGATCTTCTTTCCGGAGCTTGAAAGGAGCGCTGTAAAGCGGGGGCGTTCCCAAAGCTACTGGAAAAGCGGGCAGGATACAGGAACCCGTGCAAGTCAGCCCCGCAGCTGGCAGTGGACGGCTTGCCTCTGCGCTGGTTCGGCGGAAACTGGAATTTGCGGCGTTGCGGCGCCGCGGTGTCCCCTGCGCCAGCAACGCCGCCTGCCTCCCCCCTAACCTGAAGCCAGATGCGGACCGTGCGGGGAGCCGCCGGCGTCACGCATCCGGTGAAATGGATCTCCACGGGGCGCTGGTGGGCCACGCTCTCCATTTGGACCGTGACCCGCCTCCCGAGCCTGAACTCCCGGGTCACCCCCGGGACTAGCCGCGAGTGGGGCTGCTTGAGCACGGCTACCTCGCCAATGGAGATGTGAAGACCGGTCACCCGCCCACGAGCTTCAGCCTCAATGAGGAAAGGCAGGTAGGGCGACGGTTCTGGCGGTGCAAACAGCCGGAGATGAGGTGACGCCAGGGGCCCTCGTGAGTCGGGGGGCGCCGTCGAACAGCCGGAGCGAGAGGGCGGGTTTGGCAAGCCCTGGGACCGGTTCTCAGGCTCCACCAGGTGACAGCTCCGGTCGGTGAGTCTTGCCCACAACTGCACAGACTTCGAGATGGAGGGGGATCCTTGTGCACTTAATGGCGAATAGAGATACCAACTGCACACAGAACCAAATGTACCGAACGACTTTGTGCATTTAAGGGCTCTATACGCCCATAACTGGACAATGGTTTCCCGGCGGGTCCATCCGTGTGCAGTTGGCGACGTCGGCGGGGCTGGGTATTGGCCCAGCCTGACTCGCCGTGTCGTGTTCCCCCGACACCCGCATACGATGGAATTTCAAGTCGCCTCGGCAGATCGCATCAGCCTGCGTTCCGTCCTCCATCGGTTCACATCAGGCGACAGTTGTGTCCCGATGGCGCTGAGCGTTGTCCGACACGCGTTTTGGAGCACCGGGAATACGACAAGAGCGAGTGGTGCTGTCGTGCTTCAGCAGGGAGCAGACGGCCTGCCGCTGGGTGTCTGCGTTGCGCAGATTTCGCAGAAGCTATATCGTAATTTATCGATGATATGCGCAGCGACCTCCCGCCAGGTCCGCAGCGACCTCCCGCCAGGTCTCAGTTCGCGCGGATTGATCTCCTCTACACCCACCCCTCCATGACTCCTCGAACCTGCCCCCCCACCCCTGCGGTCGATCCGGCGGCCAACCCCGACGACGAACTTGCCCGCATGGCGGCCGCTTTGGGCCATCCGGCCCGGGTCCGGATTCTCCGCTTTCTCCTGACGCAGCGAGAATGCTTCGCCGGCGCCATCGTGGACCACCTGCCTCTGGCCCAGTCTACCGTGTCGCAGCACCTGAAGGTGCTTCGGGAGGCCGGACTCATCCGAGGAGAGGTGGAGGGTCTGCACATCTGCTACTGTGCAAACAGTGAACGACTCCGGAGCGTGGCGCACCTGGTGGAGGCTCTCGTGCCCACCCCCCCCAAGGTCCCTTCATGAGCCACGAGACGATTTCCAAATGAGCCGCGAGACGAATTCCAAAGAGACACCCCGGTCCGAAGCCAAAGACCTGGGCTTCTTCGGCCGGTACCTCACTGTGTGGGTTGCTCTCTGTATCGCCGCAGGTGTGGCCCTGGGTCAGTTCCTTCCCGTGGTGCCCGAGACGCTTTCCCGGTTCACCGTGGCGCAGGTGAATCTGCCGGTGGCCGTGCTCATCTGGGCCATGATCTTCCCCATGATGGTGCAGATCGACTTCAAGAGTCTTCTGGACGTCCGTAAACAGCCCCGGGGGCTCACCATCACCGTGGTGACGAACTGGCTCATCAAACCCTTCACCATGTTCTTCTTCGCATGGCTGTTCCTTCAGGTGCTCTTCGCCCCCTTCATCGAGGCCGGGCTGGCCCGGGAGTATGTGGCCGGGGCCATCCTCCTGGGGGCGGCGCCCTGCACGGCCATGGTGTTCGTGTGGAGCTACCTCACCCGGGGAGATGCGGCCTACACGCTGGTGCAGGTGGCCTTGAACGACGTCATCATGCTCTTCGCCTTCGCCCCCATCGTGCTCCTCCTGCTGGGGTTGGGCGACATCACGGTACCCTACGATACGGTGCTCCTCTCCGTAGCTCTCTACATCGTGATTCCCCTTCTGGCCGGCGCGGGAGTTCGGAGCCTCCTCATCCGAAGCCGGGGAATCGCCTGGTTCGATGGCGTTTTCCTGAAGGCGCTGGGACCCGTGACCATCGTGGGGCTGCTCCTCACCCTCGTCCTCCTCTTTTCCTTCCAGGGTGAGGTGATCCTCAACAACCCCCTCCACATCGCATTGATCGCGATTCCGCTCACGGTACAGACTTTCTTCATCTTCTCTGTGGCCTACGGGTGGGCGCGCCTCTGGAAGGTGAAGCACTCCGTGGCGGCCCCTGCTGCCCTCATCGGGGCCAGCAACTTCTTCGAGTTGGCTGTGGCGGCGGCCATCGTCCTCTTTGGACTGAACTCGGGTGCAGCTCTGGCCACGGTGGTAGGGGTACTGGTGGAGGTTCCCGTCATGCTCTTTCTCGTCCGTATCGCCAACGTGACCCGGGAGCAGTTCCCGGGCGAAGACCCTGGTGTCGCACTCCAGCCGGAGATGACCTGATGTTCCATCATGCCCTGGTAGCGGTAGATCTGAGCCCGGCGGGACAGGTGCTGTTGGGGTGTGTCCCGCAGCTCAGGGGATTGGGGGTGAAGCGGGTCACCCTCCTTCATGTGGCGCCGGTGGATTATCCCGTGGCCGGGGCCATGGCCCACGTGAAGGAGTACGGAGAGATATTGAACGAGCTGGCAGGCCAGATGAGGGACGGCGGATTCGAGGTGACGGCCGAGGCTCGTCACGGGAGTCCCCCCGGGGAGATCCTCCGAATGGCCGAAGAGGCGGGGGCTTCCCTCATCCTCCTGGGATCCCGAAGTCGGAATCGACTTCGGGAAACTTTCGTGGGGAGCGTGGCTCTGAAGATACTGGAGGCGTCGCAGGTCCCGGTGCTCTTCATCCGACTGGAGTTGGTGGGGCAGGGAGACGACGGCGCTGTGGCGGCCCTCTGCTGTCCCATGGATGAGGCCCTCGTTCTGGCAGTGGATTTCTCCCCTGCGGGTGAGCGAGCCCTAGCCGTGGCGGCAGAACTCAGTCGACACCATGGCGGGCGTGCTCTTACCCTGGTTCATGCTGCCAAGGCAGGGGGAGTCACCAGCGAAATGTCAGGTGGTCGCCCGGGGGTGGTGGGCGACGGAGGGGAACGGCTGAGGAAGCTGGCCGACCGACTGCGAGCCGAAGGGACGGGAACCGTCCACACCCAGCTGGAGGAAGGCGATCCGGTGGATGCGATCCTCAAGGCGGTGAACCGTGCCGGGGAGTCGCTCCTGGTCATGGGAACCCGCGGGATGGGCCTGCTTGGCCGGCTGGCACTGGGGAGCGTGAGTCGAGGTGTTCTCGGGAAAGTGCAGGTCCCGGTCTTGATGGTTCCGGAGGATCAGGCTTCTCGTTCCAGGGGGAAATCATGAAGGTCGCACTCATCTCCGATATCCACGGAAACCTTCCTGCCCTGGAGGCGGTTCTGGATGATCTGGACTCCCGCTCGGATGTGGACGCAGTGTACCACCTGGGCGACCTGGTGGGCTATGCCCCGTGGCCCAACGAGGTGGTGGCCAGGATTCGGGAGGCCGGGATCCCCGGAATCGGCGGGAACTACGACTCCACCACCGCTACAGGGTACAAGCACTGTGGTTGCCGGTACGAAGACCCCCGGCAGGAGGAGCTCTCCCATCTCTCCTACGCGTGGACGCGAGCGCATGTGACGGACGAGACCTGCGCGTGGCTGGGCACCCTTCCGTTCCGCATGGATGTGCGTCCACTGGGTGGCCATCTGTCAGGTCCCACTCTGATCCTGATCCACGGCGCACCCACCCTGAACACCCTCTACTGGACCGAAGATCGCTCAGACGACTTCTGCGCGAAGATGGCCCAGCGAGCCGGGGCCCAACCTGGCGACGTCATGGCCTTCGGACACACCCACAAACCGTGGAACCGGGAAGTGGGCGGGACCCACTTCGTGAACACGGGGTCCGTGGGGCGGCCCAAGGATGGCGATCCCCGGGCCGGTTACGTAACGGTGGACCTTCAAGGGGAAGGCGTGCAGGTGGACGTGGTCCGTGTGCAGTATGATCTGGACCGAGCCCGCGCCGCCATCCTGGAAAGCGATCTTCCCGACGACTTCGCCGAGTACCTGGCCACGGGTGGAGTGCTCACCTCCTGAGAAGGATGCACTGACTCCGGTCAGCGCCCTCCGCCTCCGCCTCCCCCTCCTCCGCCTCCCGACGATCCTCCGCCGCCGGAGCCCGAACTGCTGCCCGGAGGTGTGGATGACGAGGAGATTTGCGAGTTCAGGCTGGACCCCAGCGCCTTGGTGAGGCTGGCCGGGTTGGCCATGCGGCCTCCCCGGTACCAGGAAATCCGGGAGGTGGCTTCGGCGGCCGCTACAGCTCCCACTGCCGCAGTGAACTTATCTGTCCACGCCTCCTCCACTTCCAGCGCTACTGCGAAGGGAAGGAGCGTCTCGAAACGACCTGCGTCCAGCGGCGGCGGGCTCTCACCTGGACCCTGCATTCGAGCCAGATCGTCTTTCTCGGCCACGCTCAGGTAGAGTGCCAGCCCCTCGATCTCGTCCAGGACCTTCCGGCCCTGGGGAGACGGGGCGCGGACGAGGAGACCGAAGATCACCAGGATCACCACCATCACCCCGGTGATGATGACGATGCCCGGGATCCCGAAGCCACCGGAAGCGAAGAAGGCCAATCCGGACGTGATGGCCACCAGCAGGGTTGCCCAGCCCACCTCCCCCTGGTGGCGCTGGAAATGGCTGGGAATGAATCGGTCTTTCAGTACCGCCTCGTGAACCCTGCGTGCCGCAATGAAGATGGAGGCGTTGGTGTTCTTCAGCTTCAGGCTCCGCTTCCCGCCAGGGAAGAGGTGATCCAGGAGGCTCTCCTGTCCCAGTTCCAACTCCCCCGTGGGGCTTGCCCCGGGGGCCGGACCCGCATGGAGCGTCCACTCATCTTTCAGGAAGCCTTTCTTCTGGCTGATGTGGAGCCGCCCCTTCACCGCCAGCTCCAGCAAATCGCCCGTGAAGCAGCGATCGTCGTACCCCATGCGCCGAAGGTAGCGGATGCCGGCGGGAGTGAGCTCTTCCGGCGGGTCATAGCGAGCAATCACGATGCCAGACGCAGGGTCCCTTCCCACGACATTCCAGCGCCAGAACGTGAACGCCAGCAGGCCCAGAAGGCCTGCCAGGGCGATGAGAAGCCCGCGGTTGTCCGCCAAGAGCCAACGAAGCCGATCTCCCCGCGTGGGCTCCGGAACGATCCCCTTGGGGAAGGTGAGGACGATGGTGAAGCCCTCCTGGGGGCGGAGGGGTTCCGTCAGACGGTAGCTGGCCACCCCCGGCTCCGGAAAGTCCACCGAGTAGGCTGTGCCCTGTGCACCCTGGGGCCCCGTGTAGCCTTCGGCCGAAAGAGCCGAGACGGGTACGGGCTCAGGAAGGTGAACCTCCACCGTTCCCGCCTCGATGGGGAAGATCCAACCGGTCCCGATGGCGTTCCAGTAGAGTTCATCGTGCTCATCGAAAAAGCCCAGTTGCCTGGAGGTCCGATAACGGAGGTGGAATGTGTACTCCGCCGGCACCGCAAGAAAATCGTCATTTCCCGTGTTCAGGCGGACGCCGTTGGAGAGGCTTTCGGTAAACCACGGCTCGGGCACACCGTCTCGTTCCACGCCCAGAACCTCGAAGTCCACCCGGACGCGGTTTCCGTATCGGTCCCGGTAGCGGGTGGGGAAGTCACGGTAGATCCCCCGCCGGATCTGATTCCCTTCAGCACGGATCCGGATCCGCTCGGTAACCTCCATTTCGCCGTCAGGAAGGATCTGGATCTCGCTGTCGTACGAGAGGATTCTCTCCTGCGCTGCAAGGTTGGAGGCGACTGCCCCCAGGAGCGCCAGGGCCAATCCGACGTGGGCCATCCAACGGATCCTCATGACTCCATCTCCAACCTTGGCGCGGCCCGCTCTCCCTCCTCCGCCTGGAAGAATTCCGCTGGGCGGAAGAGGAATGCCCGGGCCACCAGCGCGTCCGGAATGCTTCCTACTGCCGTGTTGAAGTCCCGTACGGCCCCGTTGTAGAAGCGTCGGGCGTACTGAAGGTGGTCTTCCACGTCTACCAGATCCTGTTGGAGTTCCATGAAGTTCTGGCTCGCCATGAGTTCGGGATAGGCCTCCTTCACCGCCAGGAGGCGCATGACTGCCCCTTGAAGCTGCGTCTCTACCTGTCCCAGGCGGGCCGGGCTATCCAGTTTCTCCGCCTGATCCCGGAGTGCTGTCACGGCCTTGAGGGTGGCCTGCTCGTGTCCCGCGTAGCCTTTCACTGCGGCCACCAGGTTCGGGATGAGATCATGACGCCGGGTGAGTTGCACATCGATGTCGGCCCACGCCCCCTCCATCAGCGTGCGGAGGCGAACCAGACGATTGTAGGTGACCATGCCCCAGCCGAAGAACCCCGCAGCCAGGAGGAGGAAGATATAGTTCATGTGATCTGCTCTCTGTCTCCCGGGAAGGTCAAGGTCGCGTCGTGCGGATTGGCCTGGCGCTCAGGGGTCCCACATAGGAGTTTCACAGTCGGAGACCGCACTGGGAGCCCGGGTTTCAACGGGAACCCTCGCCCCAGCACTACGGTGCCGACCAACGATTCCTTCATTCCCAGGAGACCCCCGAATGCCCGAGTTCGATATCGCAAACATCCTCCAGATCATCATCGGCCTGGGACTCTTCAATGTCTGGATCCTGAGGTCCCGGCGGAACACCGGGTTTCGCGGGGGCGATGCCTCCACCCTCAGGGAGGAGTTCGACGAGTATGGGCTTCCGGTCTGGGCCTTCTTCGCTGTGGGTACCACGAAAATCGCCGCCGCCGTGGTGCTGATTGCCGGTGTGTGGCTGCCGCAGGTCGTTGTTCCTGCCGCCGCAGTGGTGACGGTCCTCATGGTAGGGGCCCTGGCGATGCATGCCAAGGTGAAGGACCCGCCCGCGCGCTATGTGCCCGCGCTGACGGTGCTGGCCATGACCGTGGCGCTCCTGATTCTAGCGTGGTGAATCACGGAGGGGTCAGGGCCGACCCTCGAGCACCCCCAGATGCGTTCGCGTAAATCCGCTGGGGTGCTTCAAGCTGAACCCCAGAAATCGGTCGAAGCCGATGTGACTGACCCAGATCACCGCCACCTGCAAGGCCACCGGGCCTCCCGCCCACCAGGCCAACGAACCCAGGATGGCGGGGGCAACATACGTATGGAGGAGGTGATTTGGGTGCCTGCCGCGTCGTTTCATGGCAAATATCGGGCTGCCAAACGGTTCGCCAGGTACAACCCGAGTCCGGTCCCAACGATGCTGACCATAAACGCAGTAAATGTCGAAACGAGGGCACCCGCCATCCATCCAACCCAACCGCCAACGAACATCCCCAGGAAGGATCCCAAGCGCTTCAATGTCCCTCCCGGGTGGATGGGGACGCCCCCCAGGGCTACCTGGCGGCGAACGCTCAAGGTGCGTGGCAAGGAGCGCCGAATGCAACCTGGACGTGCCGGTCAACATGGAGCAGATCAGCATCCAAGTGGGGCCTCAACCTTGACAACGCGGTGCCGAGATGTATCGGTAAATTACGATTAACGTATCGACCATGGATAACTGGACAATGTCGGTGTTCGATCTGCCACCGGTAACGAAGGTGTGAAATCCCTCGACCTTTCAAAGGTGTCGATTTATGAGTGAGATCCGAGTGTTTGACCCCGCCATGTGTTGTTCTACTGGGGTCTGTGGGCCATCTGTCGATCCGCGGCTGGCCCGGTTCGCCGCCGATCTTGACTGGCTGAAGGGATTGGGGGTGGCTGTGGAACGCTTCAACCTGTCCCAGCAGCCTGATGCGTTCGCTGCTGATACCGATGTGCGATCGGCCCTCGTAACCAAGGGAAATGAGGGTCTGCCCCTGGTGAAGGTCGATGGTAAGGTGAAGGGCGTAGGGATCTACCCATCTCGTCACGATCTGGCGAAATGGGCCGGCGTGACCGATGGCTCTTCCCCTGTCATGGGTTCCGCTCCCGCCGCACCCGGCGAACCGAACTCCAACTACCGCTGAGGGGATTTTTCATGTCGACGTTGGTTGAAGATCCCACCCGCATTCTATTTTTCACGGGAAAGGGCGGGGTAGGGAAGACGTCGTCTGCCTGTGCCACTGCCATCGCACTGGCTGACGCAGGCAATCGAGTCCTCCTCGTGAGTACCGATCCTGCGTCGAATCTGGATGAGGTGTTGGGGGTGGCCCTGTCTGGAACGGTCACCCAAGTACCAGATGTGGAAAACCTTGCCGCGCTGAATATCGACCCAGAGCAGACCGCAAGGGACTACCGAGAGCGGGTGGTGGGTCCCTATCGGGGCGTTCTGCCGGATGCGGCCATCGCGAGTATGGAAGAGCAGCTCTCAGGTGCATGCACCGTGGAGATCGCGGCCCTCGATGAGTTCTCGAAGCTTCTGGGTAGCGAGACCGCCACGGTGGCCTTCGACCATGTCATCTTCGATACCGCGCCCACAGGGCATACGCTTCGCCTCCTGGAGCTACCTGCCGCTTGGACGGATTTCATCGATGCCAACGTGGGCGGTACCTCGTGCCTGGGTCCCCTATCCGGTCTGAGCGCCCAGAAGGAACTCTATGCTCGATCAAACGAAGCGCTTCGCGACCCCGTTCGCACCACCCTCGTGATTGTGGCTCGCCCTGAACCTTCCTCGCTGGCGGAGGCCGAGCGGACCCGAGCGGAGCTGGCGGAATTGGGAGTGACCAACGTGCGATTGATCCTGAACGGGGTCTTCCGGGCCCGGGACGCCAACGACCCCACGGCCGTGGCCATGGAAGCCCGGGGACGTGCATCGCTGGAAGCGCTGCCGGTGGGCCTCGCCGACGTGCCTCGAGTCCAGATCCCGCTACTCCCCTTCGAACTCGTAGGGGTGGAGATGCTGAGGCGGATGGGGAGGCAGGAGGAGGAGGCTGGCGCCGCCATCTCGTTCAGCGGCCCGATGCATACCGTGGAGTGGGACGGCCTGGACACCCTTGTGCACGATCTGGCCCGCTCCCGGAGGGGGGTCGTGATGACCATGGGCAAGGGCGGCGTCGGGAAGACCACGCTGGCCGCGCGGATCGCCATGGGCTTGGCGCGCCGAGGGCTTCCCGTGACCCTCACCATCACCGATCCTGCGGCCCATGTGGAACAGGCTGTGGAGGACCTGGGTGTGGCTGGGTCCCACCTGCGCGTCTCACGCATCGACCCGAAGCTGGAAACCGAGCGCTATACCCAGGAAGTGCTCCGGACTGCCGGCGAGGCCTACCACCGTGAGGTGTTACGGCAGCCCAGCGGGAGCTCGGACGGGGTACAGCAGCTCTTGCCGCGCCTGCGCGATGGAGATTTCACCCACGTGCTGCTGGTGACCCTGCCGGAAGCGACACCGATCCACGAGGCCATGGAACTGGAGCGGGATCTCGCCCGGGCCAGCATCAAACCCTACGGGTGGGTGGTGAATCAGAGCCTCACACCGCTGTCCGTGACCGATCCGGTCCTGCGTTTGCGGCAGGCAGCCGAGCGTGTCCACCTGGAAGAACTGGCAGGGCACGCCACTCGCGTAGTCCTCGAACCCTGGATGGCCGGGGGCCCTGAGGAGGGCGTTGGGGCAAGCGTCGGCACGCTCACCGGGGCCTTTGAAACGTCCCCGCTCACCTGAGACATGTCATGAGTGAATCCCCACCCAAGCTGACTTTCGACGTCACCTCCCGGCGCATCGACGCCCACGGTAGCGTGGCCACGTGCAAATCGGCTGAAATCCGGCTAGATACTGACCTGGCTGGAAGTTCGGACGCCTTCAATCCCGCAGAGCTCCTTCTGGCGGCCCTTTCCGCATGCATCATCAAGGGGATCGAACGCATCGCCCCCATGCTCAAGTTCCAAGTGCGCGGTGTGACGGTTCAGGTGCATGGGGTCCGACAGGATGTGCCGCCCAGCATGGAGAGCATTGAATACACCATCCTGGTAGACACCGACGAGTCGGATGGGCGCCTGGCTCTCCTGCACGAAAACGTTAAGAAGTACGGCACCGTATTCAACACCATCGCGCCCGGCACATCGCTCCAGGGGGAGTTGCGTCGGGCATCTGCCCCTGGGTCCCGGTAGAAGAGCGGTGCCTGGCTTCGCTATAGGCGCCGTCCTCGCCTTCCGCGACCCAGCAGGCCCAGGATGAACAAGAGGAGGACTGCCCCGATGAACGCGACAAAGATCACCCCTCCCAAGCCAGCGAAGGGCGTTGTCCATCCCATCTGTGCGAAGAGCCAACTTCCCAGCACGGCCCCCACGATGCCGACGATGATGTCGCCGACGATCCCGTAGCCGATTCCCCCCATGACGAACGAGGCCAACACACCCGCTACGAGTCCCACGATAAGCCAGGTCAGTACGTCCATATGTTTCCCTCCCGAGGTAGAGTTCCTGAATTCATAGTGGGATTCGGGTGCGGAGAGTATCACCCGGAGGGATTAGATCGAACTGACGGTCACCCCCCAACGAGGACCCCAAGGGTACAACCCAACGGCGAAGCCTGCTAGGATAGGAGTGTCCTTTGAAGGATCGGAAGAACCGATCCCTTTTATTGAGCTGGGTGTCGGCTCGGATGTGTGTCGGCGCTCGTCATTGCATGGTGAGGAGAACCCCATGGAGCGCACTTTCTTACAGCGCGTATCACGCATTTCACCCTTCCTGGCCTTTCTGTTTCTCTTCGTAGGTGCCGTCCCCAGCACGGCGCAGCTTCAGCGTGCTATGCCGAACGCTGAGGTCGTGGAGACCCGGCAGTACGGGGAGTTGGCGGAGGGACCCTACAATACCCTGGCCATCCGTAACGTGATGGTGATTCCCGGCCATGGTGGTCCGGGCCAGGGACCCATGGATATCGTCGTCACGGGGAACGTCATCGAATCCATTCGCGGGCACGACCCCGAGCGGGTCATCGAGGCCGACCGGACCATCCAGGGCGACGGCAACACCTACGTCACCGCGGGCCTGACCAACTTGCACCTGCACCTGCGGGGAGAAGAGCTGCCGCTGGACTACATCTTCTACCTGCAGCTTGCCACTGGGGTGACGGGAGTGGGCCCGGCGGAAGAAGGCCGCGTGGCTGACATCCTGGAGGATGTCCACAACAATGAGATCCTGGCTCCTCGGCTGTACCCCCTCTACGGCTGGGGAAGCACCACCGACTATGACGATGAACAACTCCGGGATCCTGAGATGGCGGATCAGATTGCCCAGGAGATGATTGCCAACGGTGTCCGCCAGGTCTACATCAACGGCCTCACCTGGAATCCCGACTACTTCGGCATGGTGGCACAGGCCATCGAGCGCGCGGGAGGAAAGACGGCTGTTCACATCCAGCCCTCCAATACCTCTCGGGTGAACGCATTGGATGCCGCTCGACTGGGCGTCAGCATGATCGTGCACCACTACGGATATGCCGAGTCGGCGCTGGAGCGCAGCATCCAGGACTATCCTGCCGACTACAGCTATCAGGACGAGAACAAGCGGTTCCGCGAGGCCGCCCGGGTCTGGCATGAGGTGGGGACCGATGCGGAGGCCAAGGAACGGCTCCTGAACACGGTTGTGGATTCACTGGTCCACTTCGGAGTGGTGATGCAGCCGAATCGGGCCACGTACGAGGCGAACCGGGACATCATCCGTGCCCACGGCCTCCCCTGGCACGAGAAGTACACACACCAGGCGCTCTGGGACTGGCATCTCCCACATCCCCACAACCACGCCTCCTTCCAGTACAACTGGACCTCCATGGACGAGTTCTACTGGACGTACATGTATGACCTGTGGGCAAAGATGATCTACGAGTTCAACCGGAAGGGCGGCACCATCGTCTACGGAACGGACGATAACTTCCAGTGGTCTACCGGGGGTTTTGGAAACATCCGGGAACTCCAGTTGGTGCTGGAGTCGGGAATGCACCCGTTGGAAGTGCTCCGAACCGCGCAGCTCAACAGCGCTGAATTCATCGGAGAGCCGCATCTTGGGATGGTCCGCGAAGGGTTCGTGGCCGATCTATTGGTGGTGGACGGGAATCCTGCCCTGGACTTCAAGACCCTCTATCCGTTCGGAACCATCGAGATGGATCCCGACACCGAGGAGATGTACCGGACTGCGGGAATTCTACACACCATCAAGGATGGGATCGTCATCGAAAACGATCGGATGATGGAGGAAGTGGCGCGCATCGTGGCCGAGTCCAAGGAGGGTGCTGGGCCCGACATCGTCACCGAGCCCTTCATGGTCGGGGCACAGGGCGGCGGAAGCATCAACGACAACGAGGGTGACGAGCGCTGACCCGGTTGCATGCACCGGGGCATGGTCCACTCAGGTGGCGCACGCTAACCTGAGCACCATGCCCCGGTCCGTGCTTTCCCCTTCCATCGCCGAGCGGGCGGCTCGCCTTCGCTACACGCCGCTCTTCGGAAGCCTCCCGGCCCGGGAGATTCGGAAGCTGGCCCGGGAGTGCGGGACCGTTGAAGTCCGCGCCGGGGAGACGGTGGTGAAGCAGGGCGACGAGGGGGACACACTCTACCTCGTGGTCCGGGGCGTGCTTCGCGTTGAGCGCGTGGATGCTGGCGGCAGCGCGGACGTGCTTGGTGAGATCCACAAGGGTGAGTACTTCGGCGAGTTCGCCCTCCTGGATGCCGTGCGTCGGACGGCCTCGGTAGCGGCGCGCTCGTCCGCATTGCTCATGACCCTTACTCGTCGCGCCTTCGAGTCCGTGGCGGAGGGGTATCCGGATCTCCGTGCCGCTGTCCGGGAGCAGATTGAGCACCGTAGGGACCAGCATGTCGATTACGTCCGCCCCGATGTAGGGGCGGTACGCGGTCGTCTATCAGCTCTGCTGGAAGTTGTGTCCGACGACCTCCTGGAAGAGCTGGACGAACAGGTAGAGTGGCAGCGGGTCACGGCGGGTACCGAGGTGATTCGGCAGGGCGAACCAGGCGCTTTCATGTACCTGGTAAGCGAAGGGCATCTCGTGGCCTTCAGCTCGGAGGAACCGGGAGTCGAGGTACGCATCGGAGACATCGGGGTCGGCGAGCCCATTGGCGAAGCGTCCCTTCTCTCGGGAAAGCCCCGCGATGCCACCGTGCGGGCCATGAGCGACTGCGAACTCCTCTGCCTGTCGGCCGAAGGCCTCCAGACGCTCATTCATCGCCATCCCGAGCTGGAACAGCGGTTCCTGCGAATGATGGAGCGGCGCCGAAGCGTCCGTGAGGAGCTGATGGCCGCAGCTCGGGGTGCTCGCTCATCAACCTTTCCCACGGCGGCGGAGGTTGAGTCGGTGATCCTCGAGGCCGATCCGGTGGCCTGCAATTACGGTATCACCCGTCTCTACTATCGGATCGGCATGGGCCTGGCCCGGATGCTGGGCGATGAGAACGTCAACTGGCCGCTCTTCGGTGCCCGGGCCTCGTACACGGCGGGCGCCGCCATACGCAAGGAGGTACTGACGCCTCCGAATGTGGGTGTGGGGATTCCACCGCTGCGCCTGGTCATTCGGATGGTGGAGCGGCACTTCCGCGACTCCAGCCTGACTCGGAGGCTTGAGTCGACGCTCGACACAGTGAGCACTGCCATGGCGGCGGGAAACCTTCGCATCTTTGCGGAGATCGGCTCGGTGGTGGGACGGTTCCTCAGGACTTTCGGCGAGGACGCGGCCTACGACCAGGTGAAACTGGACGCCTTCCTGGAGACACTCGTGCCCGGCCCCGTGGAGCTCGGTGGCCAGGATCTCCTGGGTCAGGGGCTCACGTCGTGGTATCGAGCCTGCTTCGAAGATGACCCCGACCGCAAGGCCGAGCGCATCCTCCTGGGCAACTGTCTCATGGGCCTCCACGAGCAGACCCGCGTCCAGCCCGACATCGCGGAAGCACTGGAGGCGCCTCTCCGTCTGACGGTAGGCGATGAGTTCGGGCGGTGGATGTCCGGATCGTTCATCGTACGCCACTTGCCCGGGCGCTCCTGGCTACGCGGCGTGGCCGACCGGATAGAATACGCCTTTCTCCGCGGTGTGGCCCGGCTGCTGCGCGGAGGGATCACGCGCTACTTCATGCGCTTCCAGCTTCCCGATGGCGACCTTCGCCTGGGCCGTTCCGTGCGGAGGTCCCTGACCACGCCCCTGTCCCGGGAGCTGGCCACCATCGAGCTTCTCGAACTCCGCTCCTTTTTGGAACGCCACGGCGGCTTCCGGGATGGTGGGGCCACCGACTGGTCCTCCCTGGGAGACCGGATGCGGTACATTATCGTCCTGTTCCGGAGGGCTCAGACGGACCGGAGGCTCTTCGCTCCACCGTTCGAGAACATGGACTGAGGTGCCAGTGGAGCGTGAGGTGGGATGGAGGCTTCCCGCTTCTGCTCCGGGGACGAGGCCGCTTCACTGCCGGTTGCTCCCGGGGCCACCTGTATCGCGCCACGGGTGGTACATCCTGGGTCGATGCTTTACAGGTCCTTAGGGGCTGATGCTTTACAGTTTTCCTCGTAACCTTGGGAGCATCCCTTACCGGAGGATGCCCCTGTGCCGTGGAGAACCGCAAGCATCATGGACGAACGGATTCGCTTCGTGGTGGAGGCCGAACGCGGCTTCCACTGCTTCTCAGAACTCTGTCGCCGCTACGGGATCAGCAGGCCCACGGGTTATCTCTGGCTCAAGCGATCTCGAGAGGAAGGGCTCGCAGCTCTCAGTGACCGCTCCCACAAGCCCGCCTCCTGTCCGCATGCCACTCCACAGGAAATCGTGGACCGAGTCCTCCAGCTTCGAAAGCAGCGCGGCTGGGGCGCTCCCAAGCTTCGGAAGGTGATCGAGCGAGAGTTCGATCACGTCCCCTGCGTAGACACGGTTCACCAGATTCTCAGGCGCAACGGCATGGTCAAGACGCGAAAGCCGCAGCGACGACGCACGCACCCCGGCCCTCCAACCACGCCGATGGATCGCCCAAACGCCGTCTGGGCCGTCGACTTCAAGGGCGAGTTCCGAACCGGGGACGGTCGACTCTGCTATCCGCTCACCGTCCAGGACGGTTTCAGCCGCTTCCTCCTCGACTGCAAGGGCATGCTTCGGCTCGACCTGTCCCAGACCCTGCGCCGCTTCGATCGTCTGTTCCGGACCTACGGGCTGCCCGACGTCATCAAGAGCGATAACGGACATCCCTTTGCATCGACCGCGATCGCTCGGCTTTCCCAGCTCTCGGTACGATGGATCAAGCTCGGCATCCGCCCCGAACTCATCGAGCCGGCCAGCCCTCACCAGAACGGTCGTCACGAACGCATGCACCGAACGCTCAAAGCCGAGACCACGCGACCGGCGAAGAAGGACTTCCGTGCCCAACAGCGGCGATTCGACTCCTTCCGCGAGGTCTTCAACCAGGAGCGACCGCACGAAGCCCTCGATCTGGAAACGCCAGCTTCGGTCTATGAACCATTCCCGCGGCCCTTCCCTAATCGTATCGACGAGATTTCCTACCCCGATCATTTCGAGGTTCGGAAAATCTTCCAGGACACCACCATTCGCTGGAAGAACCGAAAGGTCTTTGTAAGAAACCTGCTGGCTCGTGACTACATCGGCCTTCAGGAGGTCGGAATACGCACATCTACCGTCTTAAGCATCGGGTAGGCTCCTCTGCTCAGCGTGATGGTTTCCTCCCAAGTAATCTACCGGGTGGCCCATTTGCTGGGACCGATCCCTGACTCCCTCACACTACTCTGGGGACCCGACCGGATCAATATCTACCCCCTACGCTCAGGCTCGCTCCGCGTGGGTTCGAACTCATCCGCTCCTGGGGGTACGCATAACGTTTCCTGCGTTTCCGAACTACCCGGAGTGGCGCGACTCGTGCAAGCGCATGAGGCGTGACGGGCCGGAAAGTTAGCTCGGAGGCCCTGCAGGGGCCGGAGGCGGCAACCGGGCATTTAAGCGAAGTTAGAGTCCCGGCCGCATGCTCGAGCAGAGCCCGTCCGAAGTGGGGTGCCGGGCAGAAACGCGACCGAGAACCAGCGAAGCCTAACCGGAAGGATCAGGCGATGGATAGCCGGAACCCTCCTCCAGTCAACGGCCCCGGATCATCCGAAATGAGCTTTCATATCCCCGAGAAGCGCCTTGTAGATGGGGTCGCAGAACTCCTGAACCCCTTCCTTCTCTGCGGTCCAATTCGATGTCCATACGACGAGACATTGGTCCGGGGTCGCCGGGACGGTGATGGGTAGGACTCTGACTTCACCGACGTAGCCATCTACAGCGCCCTTAGCCACCGGACCGGGCCCATCATCAATGCTGTACGTGAAGGAGCGAGAGTTTTCGTCCAGCTCGCGCAGCGTTTCGTGGAAGGCACCGTTCAGAACCCGTCTGGCCCCTACCTCCGTACCAGGAGTGTTGCCCACTGGGGTCACGTCCTCTACCACATTCTTTGACCACGAGAGGTCGTGGAAATCTCGTAAGGCGTTCCACACCTGCTCCGGTGAGGCGTTCAGTACCGTCGCGTTGTAACAACCCATTATTCTCCCTCCATCAAGAGTGAGCCTTTGGTGAGCAATCCCAACAGAAGGCCAAACTCCGTTGAGCAATTGGGAAGCTTCGTGGCACCGATTCCCACAGTATTCGCTTCCGGTCAAGCCCGCAACGACCATGTCCCGTGAGGCCCATCGTGGAGGTCTCCAGTTTCGCGTAACGGGCAGGCGTTATACGCAGTGACGCAGCGCCCCCCTGACCTCGTCCAACCACACCTAAAATTCAGAGCGGGTAAGGGCGTACCGTTGAACTCGCTCCACTTCCAAATCGTCCTTGGCCAGGACCAAGAGATAGTCAACACCCACCTCTAAAACAGTTTGTCCCGGCGGGAACTGAAGATCCCCGAGATAGCCCTCTTCTTGATCTAGCAACGACCAGCCTTCCCCCGCGAGAGGATCAGCGGAGTACGCTCGGGTCCAAATTACACCTTCGGAGTCGACGTGGAGGGCGGTGAACGCCGGAACCGATTCGGGCCAGTCCCACCCGAGTACAGTACTCCGGATGTTCGGCTGTCGAGCGGCTTCCACCCCTCGCAACATGACCTCAAGGGTTCTGGCCTTCAGGGAATCTGTCACCTGCAACGCAAGTCGGGGACCACGGAGTAGAGCCTGTAGCGTACCGTCTAGGCGACGCACCTCCACTTCGAACTGTTCACCTGAACCCACGAACACGTGATCGTCGTGGAGGTCAAACACCGTAGCTCTTCCGGCCGGATGCGGCCGTGAACCGTTCGGTAAGCCAATTCGTTCGCTGACCAACCATGTGCCGAAGTCCGCTTGACCTCCACCGTCGATCGTCGTCAGGAGCAGCTGGTCATGGAGCGCGTGGAATCCCAGCTGAGGGCCTGCTGTCCGATTCATCCCCCAGCCGAGCAGGAGGATGCGACCCTCGGGGTCGCACGCCAGGTTGTATGGCGTGATCCCTTCCGGCATCCTCAAGACTTCCCGGCCAAGGAATCTGCCGTCCACCGTGAAACGGTTCACCTGCCAGTTCAGATCGAATGCAGTGAAGCCCTCGTGCTGACAACGTCCCATGGCCCTGAGGTACTGAAACTCACCGGGGCCTTCACCTTCACGGCCGAATGTCCCAACGAGCCTACCTTCCCTGTCGTAGGCTCGGATCTCGTGCGTACCCCCATTGGCTACCAAGATCTGTCCATCGGGAAGCTGCATGGCCCCCACCACGCGGCTAAGCAGGTAGTCTGGGTCTCCCTCGACTTCCCCGACACTCCAACCAGGTACATCTGCGATCTGCCAAGAAGCCGCGAATCGACTCGTGGCTGTAGTCTCCACGATCCGAACGCCACTGCTGTCCCGGACGGTTACGCTGACTGACGGAGCGTCCGCGCCGCTGCAGGCCGTTGCCGCCCATAGAAGAACCGGAGTCAGGCTCAGTGTCCATCGGTTCATGTCCTTCCTCCCTCCCGTTGTCTAGCGACCAGATCCAAGCCGAGAGCTGCGGCGTCTGCAGATGCTTCTCGGGGCCACTGGCCTCCCGCTGCGTCATTGCGGATAACGATGGGCGACTTGCGACGCCCGCGCGCCAGTGCGGGTGCGTCGCGAAGCGACCGCGTAGGGCGCGCAGGCGCGCAGCGCCGGAGTCGACTGGAGCGCGCAACGTCGTCAGTTACACGATGTCGCGTGATCCTCACGAACGGAATCATCCTCACGCCTACCGTCGGGAATAGCCACCGTGATCCGTGTCCGTGCCATACTCACTGATCGGTCGCGCCACAGGATCAACCGTCATCGGCACCACCTGATCCAACCGGGGGGGGCGTTCGTCTGCGCCTCCGCGACTTACCTTGCTTCTTCGACAGCTGCGCCCGGGCATCTGTCATCACCAAGTGGGAAGCGGCCCAGGTGCGAGACACCGAACTCGTCGCGCCAAACGGCGAATACATGGCTGAAGCACGCGAAGCAAGTGTGCGCCACTCAGACGGCTGGCGCCGCGTTTCTGCTGCACGGCCAGTCCGACGAACCACAGCGTGAGCTGCAAGGCGAACGCCGTGGACCCTCCAAGCATGCCCGTGTCAGCAGCAGACGTCGGCCCATCCGACGAACCCGGGCGCGATCTCCTCCAGGACCATCAACAGTTCTGCGGCGGACTCGGGATCCCATTCGGGGTCGCTCAACCGATCCTGCACCCGCCGGAGAAAATCCAACCCTTGCAAATCGTACACGGCTCGGATTCGAGCTTGGAAAATGTTCTGGTACCAGACGTAGTCCCCCACCCCAACCCCGGCGTAGAGCCGGTTGAGATCGTCGAGCGAGGAGTAAGTCGGGTCGTACCCCTCGCGGCCTGCTTGCATGACAGCATCCCAAACCACGGCCATGTCGGGCTCCCGACTCCGCATGTAGGCGTACCCGAAATACGACGCCAGGAATTCGTTGAACCAATGTTGTTTTGCATCGATACCATATGCCGATACCTGAGCATGACCGACCTCATGAAGGCCGATGAGATCGACCATCACCGATTTCGCCTCGGCGTACGTGAGGCCTACTGCCTGAAGAGAGGCCACGACTTCAGCAGAGGCAGTGCTCTCGAACGGGGCGTACATCTCAATGACGGCTCCCGACGTTAGATCGGCTGGCATGACGGCGACAGCATCGTCGATGAATGGAAGCCCGTAGGGATATCCGTGCGGGAACGAGGCACGCTCGTAATCGATGGCGTCAAGAAGAGCGATTCGGATCTCTGCATCTGCCCCCAGGCTTTCCTGGAAAAACAGATTCGACGCCGCGATCTGGCGGCCGACAGCTTCCGCGCGATCCGTGTATCTTCGCGAGTGGTAGACCCAGATGCCGGCATGGAGACTATCGACGTCGAGTCGCTGAATTCGCTCGAGAGTCGAGGGTACAGCCTGCCCAGAGGCCTGCGTTGCCATTCCATCCATGCTAACCGGAAGTTACCCCTATAGGGGTCTTTGTTTCTTGGCGTAATCACTGGGGTTTCTT
>JBBDRI010000055.1:0-19694 GCA_040905545.1 Gemmatimonadota bacterium
AGTCGGCCCAGTTCCCCTTCCACTTCTGGCTACCTCACGCCATGGCGGCGCCCACCCCCGTGAGCGCCTACCTCCACTCCGCCACCATGGTGAAGGCCGGGGTGTTCCTCCTGGCCCGCTTCTTCCCGGCCTTGGCCGGAACGGAACTCTGGTTCTTCTTGGTGACGGGGGCCGGGGCTGCCACGCTGCTCTTTGCGGCCTACGTGGCGCTGATGAAGCACGACCTGAAGGGGCTGCTGGCCTACTCCACAGTGAGCCACCTGGGCCTCATTACCACCCTCTTCGGCATCGGCACCCGGGGAGCGGCGGTGGTGGGCGTATTCCACATCATGAACCATGCTGCCTTCAAGGCCAGCCTTTTCATGAACGCCGGGATCGTGGATCACGAAACCGGCACCCGAGATCTCCGGAGGCTCTCCGGACTCTGGAAGGCCATGCCCATCACCGGACTCTTGGCTCTGGTGGCCGCCGCCTCCATGGCCGGTGCTCCGCCCCTGAACGGATTCCTTTCCAAGGAAATGTTCTTCGAGCAGACCCTGGAGCTGGAATTCCTGCACAATCTGCCCTGGCTCCTTCCCGCCATTGTGACCCTGGCCGGACTGTTCAGCGTGGCTTACTCCATCCGGCTGGTAGCGGACTCCTTCTTTGGACCACCGGCCGTCGACCTCCCGAAGCAGCCCCACGAGCCGCCTCGGGGCATGCGGTTGCCGGTGGAGATCCTGGTTGTGCTCTGCGTCCTCATCGGTCTCTTCCCACAGCAGGTGGCCGGCCCCATTCTGGCCGCTGCGGCGGGTGCCACCGTTGGTGGGGAGATTCCCTATTACAGTCTGAGCCTCTGGCACGGATTCAATCTTCCCCTCCTCATGAGCGCTCTGGCCGTGGGGGGCGGAATCGTGGCGTACCGCTTCCGCTGGTCCATCATCAATTTCCATGAAGGCCCCTTCCCCTTCCCGGCGGCCAAGGGAATCTTCGACGGCGGTGTGGAGCGACTGGTGGCGGTATCCCGCAGGGTCACCCAGGGGCTGGAAAACGGATCGTTGCAGCGGTATCTGCTTCTCCTGGTGAGCGCTGCGGCCGTGGCCGTGGCCTGGCCACTTCTCACGGGCATCTGGAGTCGTGGTCCCGTAGTTGGAACCCCCCTGGACGGCGTAAGCGTGGTGGCCTGGGCTACCATGCTTGTGGGTGCCCTGGGAGCCGCTGTGCTCCATGCCCGGCGACTCCTGGCCCTGGTGCTCCTCAGCGTAGTGGGGCTCATCATGGCCCTGGCCTTCGTCCACCTCTCCGCCCCGGATCTGGCCCTCACCCAACTCTCCGTGGAGGTGGTGACCATCATCCTCCTCCTCCTGGCCCTCCACCTTCTCCCCAAGGAGAGCCTCGACCGGGAGTCCTGGGGCCGAAAGGGGAGGGACATGGCGGTGGCCCTGGGTGCCGGTGGAGCCGTAGCCGCCATGGCCTGGTTCATTCTGACGAACCCAGTGGACACCATTTCCGGCTACCACCTGGAACAGAGCAAACCCGGAGGGGGCGGCTACAACGTGGTGAACGTGATCCTGGTGGACTTCCGGGGGTTCGACACCTTCGGGGAAATCGTGGTGCTGGCCATCGCGGCCCTGGGGATCTACGCCCTCATCGACGGTATGGGGGTGCCCGATCGCTGGCGCATAGGTCAGCCCGACGACGAGGTACGGTACCCTCTCCTCCTCACGGTGATCACCCGACTCCTGCTACCCCTGGCTCTTCTGGTCTCGGCCTTCCTCTTCCTCCGGGGCCACAACGCCCCCGGGGGTGGCTTCATTGCCGGCCTGGTCACCGCCGTGGCGCTCATCCTGCAGTACGTGGCTTCCGGCATCGGCTGGACCCAGAAGCGCGTGGGACGGGACTTCCACCAGATCATCGCTCTGGGAGTGTTGGCCGCGGCCTTGACCGGGCTGGGGAGCTGGGCTTTCGGCCTCCCCTTCCTCACAGGGTGGTTCGACTACTTCACCCTGCCCGTCATGGGAGAGTTCGAGTTGGCCAGTGCCGTGTTGTTCGATCTGGGGGTCTACCTCACAGTGGTGGCCGTGGTGCTTCTCATGCTGGTGAACATGGGGAAGATCCGAAATGCCAGTGCCGCCGATGCTGCGGCGGAAGGGGAGGGCTGAGTCATGGAATTCCTGGTGGCTTCCTCCATCGGCGTCCTGGTGGCATCAGGGGTCTACCTCCTGCTGCGGCCCCGCACCTACTCGGTTATTCTGGGGCTGGCCCTCATGGGCTATGCCGCAAATTTCTTCCTCTTTGCCTCCGGGAGACTCAGGGTGGGCCTATCGCCCATCATCTCCACTTCGGCGGAGGCCTATCCCGACCCCCTGCCTCAGGCTTTGGTTCTCACGGCCATCGTCATCGGATTCGCCATGAGTGCGTTCATCGTAGTACTGGCGCTTCGTGCTCACTCCGACCTGGGCACCGATCACGTGGACGGCACAGAGCCATCTCCTACCGTGGCAGGAGGTGACCGATGAGCCACTGGATCATCCTCCCGATTATGGTGCCTGCCATGTTCGCCGTGGTCCTGCTCTTGGGAGCACGGTTGGAGCTGGCCACCCAGCGAGCCATCGGGGTCCTCTCCACGCTGGTGTTGGTAGGCCTGAGCCTGGCGCTGCTGCTGCAGTCCCAGGGGGGGGGATTCACGGTCTATGAGCTGGGAAGTTGGGTGGCGCCCTTTGGCATCGTGCTTGTGCTGGATCGCCTGAGCGCCCTCATGGTGGCCCTTACGGCAGTGGTGGGTTTGGCCGCCCTTCTCCACGCCGTCCAGGGATGGGACACCCGAGGCAAGAACTTCCACGCCTTGTTCCAGTTCCAGCTCATGGGTCTGAACGGAGCCTTTCTCACAGGCGATATCTTCAACCTCTTCGTCTTCTTTGAGATTCTACTCATCGCTTCGTACGGGCTCATCCTGCATGGGGGTGGACGCCAGCGGGTGGGAGCGGGCCTCCACTATGTGGTCTTCAATCTGGTGGGCTCCGCCTTCTTCGTGGTGGGTTTGGGCGTCATCTACGGCACCCTGGGCACCCTCAACATGGCCGACCTGGCCGTGAAGGTTCAGGCCGCAGGTCCAGAGCAGGCTGCCATACTCCGTTCCGGGGCGCTGCTCTTGTTGGTGGTGTTCAGCGTGAAGGCCGCGCTACTGCCCCTCTACTTCTGGCTTCCCCGGGCGTATTCCTCCGCCAGCGCGCCGGTGGCCGCCCTCTTCGCCATCATGACCAAGGTGGGCGTCTACGCCATCATTCGGGTCTACACCCTGGTCTTCTCCGGGGATGCTCCGGTGATGGGTGGCGTACCTGGCCGGGTGCTTTTCCCGGTGGCCCTGGTGACCCTGGTCCTGGCCACCATTGGGGTTGTAGCGGCCCGAAGCCTCCGCAACATGGTGGCGTATCTACTCATCGCATCGGTGGGGACCATGCTGGCCGCCATCTCCTACTTCTCCCAGGAGGCCCTTGCCGCCAGCCTCTTCTACATGGTCCATTCCACCGTCATCATGGCCACTCTCTTCCTCCTGGCTGAGCTCATTGCGTTGGAGCGTGGGGCCGGGGGTGACGCGCTGGAGCCGGCTCGGCCAGTGGCGCGGCCTGCGCTCCTGGGGAGCCTCTTCTTCGTCAGCGCCGCTGCGGTGGCTGGCATGCCTCCATTCAGTGGATTTCTGGGGAAGGCCCTGGTGCTGCAGTCCTCCCTGCCTGAAGCCAACGCCGTCTGGCTGTTCGCCGCGGTCCTTGGGGGAGGGCTCATGGGGCTGGTGGCGGTAGGGCGAGCCGGAAGCGTGTTGTTTTGGAAGACGCAGGGCGACGCCGTTGCCCACCTACCCGGTGAGGCCGCCAGCGTGGTGCCCGTCTGCCTCCTGGTGGGCGTGATTCTGGGCCTTTCAATACTGGCCGGCCCCATCTCGGCATACACGGCAGGAGCAGCTGAGCAGCTCATGAATCCCGGGCCCTATATTGAAGCTGTACTGGGATCCCAGATGAGGGGGGGCACACTATGAACCCGTCTGAGCCGAAGCCGGCAGCGGGACTTTTTCCACACCCCATCCTGTCGCTGGTGCTGCTGGGCGCCTGGCTGCTCCTGAACAACAGTGTCCACCCCCGGATGATCCTGATGGGAGGGGTGCTGGCCCTGGCCATCCCCCTGTTCACCCGGGCCTTCTGGCCCGACCGGCCCACCATCTGCCGCCCGTTGAGTCTCGTTCGTTTCTTGCCGGTCTTCGTCTGGGATGTGGTCATCGCCAACCTTGAGGTGGCCTGGCTCATCGTGAACTTCCGGCGCACCCTGCGTCCCGGTTGGATCGTGATCCCCCTGGACATCCGGGATCCCTATGCCATTACCACTCTGGCCAACGTCATCTCCCTCACCCCCGGCACGGTTTCCTCGGAACTGGGCCCCGGCAGGGCAACGCTCCTTGTTCACAGTCTGGATGTGGATGACGCCGACGCCATGGTAGCACGTATCAAGAACCGCTACGAGAAGCCCATCAAGGAGATCTTCGAATGCTGAACGGGGCACTCACCTTCGGCTTCGCCGCCATGGCCATTGCCATGGTGCTGAACCTCTACCGCCTGGTCCGGGGGCCCGATGTGGCCGATCGGGTGGTGGCGCTGGATACCCTCTATATCAACGTCATCGCAGTGCTCATGCTGGTGGGTCTTCGCATCGGGAGCGACATCTTCTTTGAGGCCGCCCTCCTCATCGCCATGATGGGGTTCGTGGGCACGGTGGCGCTGGCGAAGCACATGCGCCGCGGGAGCATAATCGAATGATCCTGGAAGTTGTGGTGAGCTTCTTCGTGGTGGTGGGCGCCGCCTTTGCCCTCATCGGCTCCATCGGGCTGGCACGCCTGCCCGACTTCTACGCCCGACTTCATGGACCCACCAAGGCCACCACCCTGGGCGTGGGAGGTCTTCTCCTGGCATCCATGATCTACTTCACGACGCACCGGGATGGTTTCGTGCTCCACGAAGCCCTGGTGACCGTCTTTCTCTTCATGACGGCACCGGTGAGCGCCCATCTTCTGGTTCGAGCCGCCTTGCACCGAAAGTTGGAATCGGAATCCAGCGGGCCTGACCGGGAGCATGGCCACCCACATCCGCACCACCGCTGAAGCCGTCGTCCACCGCCGCTGGTACAGGAGGGCCCCCGGCTCGCCGGACCGCCTCAGCCTTCTTCAGCGGCCCTCTTCAATGGGTGGCCGGATTCCGGCCTCCTCAGCAGCACTCCGAATGCTTCTGAGCTTCGCCTCAATGGCCTGTGTGATCTCAGCGATGCGATCGGGGTTGGGTGTCCCCGGAGTCTCCATGGTCCTGCGGAGGGAGAGGATGAGTTCTTCCAACTCCTCTACCCGTTGCGCAACTTCCCGTCCGCCGGGAATCTCGGCAGCCGGTCCGTAGAAGCGGAGAAGTGGGTCGAGGAACATGTACTGGACCCGAAGTACCAGTTCCCGGGCATCCTCAGCCTGCGTCTGGGCCACCAGGGTAAAGTCCTGGAGGTGGATCTCCATGTCCCCTACCAGACCCTGGAGCCCCAGAGGCGGTGGAGTGCTGGTGCCACCCGGGAGTGGCGCTGGGATCGGGTCCGGGGAGGAGGCAGCCTGCTCTTCCCCCTGGCATGCCAACACGGCCAGTCCCCCCAGAACCAGCGCGCACCCGACCATATGCCGATGCCGCCTCTTCATGCTAGTTTCCGGTTTCATAGCTCCCCCCGTGGCAGTTCTCCCCAAACTGGAAGGGAATATATGAAACCATTGCGAGTGAGTGAGAGACTTCCCGTGATCCGGTGGCCGCTGGGTCGTCTCGGGAGCAGGTTGGGGTTCACGGTTGCGTTGGTCTTCGGACTGGCGCCGCTTGCGGCTTCCGGCCTGGAGGGGCAGCAGATTTCGCTGGATGTCCGAGGAGGGTTGACGGCTCCCTTTGGCGATCTGAGCGGCGGTTCAAACGCTTCACAGGGTTTCAGTGGTCAAGGGGCCATTCACATGAGGGTGGCACCCCAGCTTGGAATCTACGCAGGCGGCAGCTATCACACCTTCGTCTGCAACCCCGTGACCTGCGGAGGAGATCTGAACAGTCGAGGCGGTGAGATCGGGGTGCGCTTCAGCTTTCCCCCGTCTGGCAGCCTCACCCCGTGGGCAAGGGGCGGACTCATGGTTCATCGGGCTCGTTGGTCGGCGCCCGTCTCCCGCTTGGAAGGAGTGGAGTTGCCCGACGACCCCATGGGCGAAGCGTTCCTGGAGTCCGATTGGGAACCGGGTTTCGAACTCGGGGCGGGATTGGATTTCCAGGTTCGTAGGAATGCCGTCTTCAGTCTGAGCGCTCGGCAGTACAGATACTCGACTCAGTTCGTGCGTTCCGTCCTCCCACCCCTGGAGCGAACCTTCAGTTATATGCTGGTAGACGTGGGGATTCGAGTCCTGCTCTCAGGCAGATAGAGCTCGGGTCCAAGCCAGGGATTGCATTGGGTCCCTCCAGATTATATCTTTGCGGTGAGATAATTAGCATCAAGGCATAATTGCTGGCTTGTTCGTCCTGACTACGGAGCCCACCCATGACCGAGAACCCTCAGACCGACGCGCTTCGTCTCTGGGTGATTCTCTCACGGGCTCAGTCGGCCGTCGCGGAACATGCCCGGGCCGACTTCAATCGGCACGGCCTGACCAGCGCGGAGTTTGGTGCGATGGAAGCTCTGTTCCACAAGGGACCGCTGCTGCTGGGAGAAGTGCAGAGGAAGATCCTGCTCTCCAGCGGAGGCATCACCTACGTTATCGATCGACTGGAACAGCGAGGGTTGGTGGAGCGGCGACAGTGCCCCACAGATCGGCGAGCCAGCTACGCGGCCCTCACCGCTGAGGGTGCGCAACTCATGGAGGAGATCTTCCCGCAGCATGCGGCTCACATCCAGCGGGCACTGTCAGGGCTGAGCCCTCAGGAGCAGCGGGAAGCCAGCGCCTTGCTCAGGAAGCTGGGCCATCAGGCCGCTGAGCTCCCGTTGGAGCCCGAAGACAGCGAAGTGCGGACACGCATGCCCGCCTCAGCATCGCAGGCCCAGTGATTTTTTTCCATATAAATCTCAGTAAAGAGACTCTCATTACCGGTACATTCTGGACCGCGAGTCAGAACGACCCTCTGCCCCGGCCCATGGGCCAGGCGGCCCTTCAGCAAAGGAGTTCCAATGGAAACAACGTCTCCTTCCCCTCTCACCGGCATACACCATCTCACCGCTGTGACGGCGCAGATCCGGGAGAATCACGCCTTCTACACCCACACCCTGGGCCTGCGACTTGTGAAGCGCAGCGTGAATCAGGATGACGTGTCTGCATACCATCTCTTTTACGCCGATGGGGCCGGCTCCCCGGGAACCGACCTCACGTTCTTCGACTGGCAACTCCCTCGGGAGCGCAGGGGCACCCACAGTCTTTCCCGGACCGGTTTACGCGTCCAGGGGAGAGAGACGCTGGCCTGGTGGCAGCGTCGACTCCAGGAGCGGGGGGTTGAAGTCGACTCTCTCCAGGAGCTGGATGGCCGTCTCACCCTTCCATTCTACGACGCCGAAGGTCAGAGACTCGCTCTGGTAGACGACGGGGGATTGGGAGATCCACCCGTGGTATGGGGAGCCTCACCCATCCCTCCGGAGCACCAGATTCGCGGGCTAGGGCCCATCGTCATGAGCGCCCCGGTCCTGGATCCCACCGAGATGATCCTTACTGCGGTCCTGGGCATGAAGCGAGATCGGGAGTACCGAGACCCCTGGAGCCCCGGAGACACGGTGACGGTGTTTTCCATGGGATCGGAGGGACCGTCAGCGGAACTGCACGTGGCTGTGAATCCGAATCTTCTGCCGGCGCGGCTGGGGGCCGGAGGTGTCCACCACGTAGCCTTCCGCACGCCCACCGAAAGCAGTTACCGGGCATGGATCCAGCGCCTCAACCAGCTTCGGGTGCCCAACTCCGGACCCGTGGACCGGTTCTATTTCCAGAGCCTGTACTTCCGGGAGCCCGGCGGCGTGCTCTTCGAAATCGCCACGGATGGACCGGGTTTCCATGTAGACGAAGAGGTGGAGACCATGGGAGAATCCCTGGCCCTTCCCCCATTCCTGGAGCCCCGGAGGACTACCATCGAGGCTGGCCTCACGCCCATCGACTGAAGGGCCCGCGAGCCGGGACCGAAGTCCGGCGCCAACTTGGAGTAAAGAAAAAGGGCCGAGCCACCCAGCGGAGAGGGTGACTCGGCCCCAGACTGCTTCAGATCAGTTCACCGGAATCCACTTCTGTACCCGCTTCCCGGTGTCCACTTCACTGGTGTAGATGTTTCCCTGGGAGTCCACGGCAAGATTGTGAACCCACTGGAACAGGCCGGCATTGCGACCTTGCCGTCCGAACCGGTTCACTACCTCCAGGGTCTCGCGATCCAGCACCCAGACCGTGTAGTTGGTGCCGTCGGGAACGTAGAGGAGGCTCTGGTCTTCGTCTCTGGACAGCGCCAGATCCCAGACCGAGCCCATGGACAGCGTCTCGGGCATGATGAAGCCCTCCCGGAGGAACTCCCCTTCCCGGGTAAACACCTGGACCCGGTTGCTCCCCCGATCCGCCACGAACACCTCACCGTCCCGGGAGATCGTGACACCGTGGACGGGGCCCCGAAACTGCTGCTCCGGCGGAGCGGACGGATCGTACGGCCCCATGGGGCTGTCATCCGGGACATTCCCATAGGCGCCCCAATGTCGTCGATACTCCCCGGTCTCCGCATCGAATACGATGACCCGCCGGTTCACATAGCCGTCGGCGATATAGACCTCGTTGGTGGCAGGATCCACCTCGATGGCCGTGGGCCCTCCCAGGAGCTCGGTGTCGTTGCTACCCCCTGTCTCCCCCGCCCGACCGATCTGCAGAACGAACTCGCCGTCGCGGGTGAACTTGAGAACCTGGGTCATGGATCCGCCCGGCCCGCTCCCGATCCAGACGAAACCGTTGTGGTCCACATGGATACCGTGCTCGCCAATACCCATTCCCGTCTGGGGCCAGTCATACCCCTCACCGGGACCACCCCAGGCCTGAACCACATTTCCATCCGGATCGAACTCGATGACCGGGGGGGCCGGTATGCAGCACATGCTGGTGGGAGGGTCCGTATGCGCCCCCAGCTCCCGATCCGTCAGACTCCCTGGGCGATGCACCATCCAGACGTGATCCCGATCATCCACCGAGATCCCAGTCACCTGCCCGATGACCCAGTCGTTGGGAAGCACCTGGGGGAACCAGGGGTCCACCTCGAACTGGGTGGCTGTAAGTGAACCAGAACTGACGGGGGCTCCGGCTACCTGGCTCTGGGTCCCGGCTTGACCTCCGTCGGGCGCACAGGCCCAGAGGCCCGCACCAGCCAACGCGGCAAGGGCCATCCCCTTGGTTCTGCGAATCATGCGCATGGTCACTCCCTTCTGTGTGAATACCGAACAAACAGGTATCATGGGATACAATCCGTGTCTACGCCAGTTCAGCGGTCCCGACTACCGGGATCCGGGAGCGGGCCCCACTGGCGCCAAATTCGTTTCAGGAGTACAGATCAGGCATGACCAATAGGATCCCTCGCCGGGTGGGCCGGCACGCATTTCTCACCGTCTCGGCGTTCTGGTTCGCCGGATTGGCCTGTTCTCCGGCAGGCCCATCCCCAGATGACGGGATATGGGCGCATATCCACACGAATCGGGGCACCATCGTAGCCCGGTTGGATCCCCACCGGACGCCCATGACGGTGACCAACTTCGTGGGCCTGGCGGAAGGCACGCTGGAAAACGCGGCGTCTGACCCAGGCGTCCCGTTCTACGACGGCACTCCGTTCCACCGGGTGGTGCCTGGCCACGTGATCCAGGCCGGCGTCGCCATGTCTGATAGGGCACCGGGCCCTGGATACACCTTTCCCAATGAGCTTCACGCGGAACTGAGCCATGACCGCGCGGGAATGCTGAACATGGCCAATGGAGGCCCGCACACGAATTCCGCCCAGTTTACCATCACCCTGGGCGACCGATCCTACCTGGACGGAGACTACATTGTGTTCGGCGAGGTGGTTTCCGGTCTGGATGTGGTCATGTCCATCCGACAGGGTGATGTCATCGACAGCCTTCGCATCCAGCGAGTGGGCCCGGAAGCGGAAGCGTTCCAGGCAGATACCCGGAGCTTCTTCACCCTCAGGGAGGAGGCGCTTCGCCAGGTGGTCATTCACGATTCCCTGAAGGCCCAGGCCGAGCAGGCGTGGCTCCAGGAGCGCTGGCCCGGCGCCGAGCCATTGGGATCGGAGGTGGTGGTGCTGGAGGGAGAGGTGGGGGAAGCCGGAGCTGCAGCCGTCCCCACGCCTACCATGATCCGCTACCAGGGCCTTCAAATCCGGTATCGAGGTCAGATGGTGGGGTATTCCGGACCCTCTCTGGAGGAGACGGCGTTCGTGAGTCAGGCCAGCGGTGCGCCAGGGCCCGGAGAAACCCCAGCGCTTTTCGCCCTCTCCTCCCCCGGCTCCGGCTCGAATCCGGCTCTGGACTCCATCCTCCCGCTCCTGGCACCGGGGACCCGACTTACCATGGCGGTACCTTCCCGGTGGGGGTACGGTCAGTCAGGCTTCTATCCACCTGAAGTTCCAGGCCAGCCGCGCTTCATCATCTCTCCCGGAGCCCTCCTGATCTACGAGATCGAGGCCCTGGACCCGTCTGGCGAGTAGGTGGCGCTGCACTGGCATCGCCGAGAGGAGTCGGGAGCCTGCCTGGCCCTCTGGCAGATCGAGCCTGGAGAGCTGGGACCGGGGGATATCCCCGGTCCGCTCCTCACTCCAGCCCGGCTCCAGGCGATTCAGCATCCCCGGGTCCGGGAGGAATTCCTGGCAGGGCGGCGCGCGCTGGCATGCGCGACCCCCCCTGGAAGAACGCTACAGGTTCAGAAGGATGGAAAACCCAACCTCCTCCCTGAAGGGAACGTCTCCTTGAGCCATACCCGAGGGTTCGCGGCAGCTCAGTTCCACCCCACCCTCCCATGCGGCATCGATCTGGAACCCGTGGAACGGGAAGTCTCCGACTCCGTCCAGACGCGATTCCTCCACCTGGAAGAGCTGAACGCCCTCCACGACTCCACGGCACCCGTCATCGCGTGGTGGTGCGCCAAGGAAGCGGTCTACAAAGCCCATGGGAGAGCAGGCCTAAACTTCAAGGAAGCCATCCGGTTGGAGCTGGATTTCAGCCCTGAGGGCGGATTCCGAGGGGTGGGGTGGAGCCGGGACAGCCGGCTCAGGCGATGGGAGATTCGCGGTGAACGCCCGGGTAGTGGAACGGTATGGGTCGTCTGGGCAGTGGAGTCATTCCCTTGAAGGGAAGCTTACTTCTGCCAGGTGAATACCCTCCCCGCATCGGGACGAGTCTACCACCCTTCCCTCCATCACCACCCCACTCCCCACCGCCAGGGGAGCGGGTTGATCCAGGAGGTGATACTCCTCCCCATCTTCTCCGGTGACCTGGCCGCAGGTGGGCCCTAACCTGCTCACCACCCCCGCCCTTCGAATCCGGCCCCTTTCATCCGTCACATGAAACAGCGTCGTCATGGCGATGGGTTCGAAGTACGCGTCGAAGATGATGAAGCGATGGATTCGGGAGTGATCGGCCCAGTCGGGCACCTCCACGGCCTCCTCCACAATGCCTTCGGTATTTGTGAGGACAAACGCCAATCCCTCAAAACCCGACCGGGTGCCACCGAACCCGATGTTCACTGGCGTGATGGCCGGGAGATGGAGCCCCCGGATGGTGACGACGGTGCCCGGGGGACCGCTCACCGGGTGAATGGCCGTTGGCCGTCGGAGCAGTTCTTCTGTGGGCTGGAGCTGTTGTCCCTGACTGGATGCCTGGCCCAGAAGCCCCGTAGTGCCTGGCAGGAAACCCATCAGGACAAGAGTCGCCACGGCACCGGCCCGGGCCACAAGGCGGAACCAACTGAAGAGGCCATGGTGGGTCATGGTAGAGTTCCAGTGCAAGAGCCAGACACGCTTCGACGGGAGCCGGGTCACTTCCACGGTGCTCCCCCCTTCCTCGCATGTCAAGAAACGCTGATGCCAGCCGTGATGGTCTGGGAGAAGCTCCCCGACCCTTGAAACCGCCTCAGGGAGGCGGAGCCATCCCCATGAATATCACGAGACGTTCATCGCCATCGTTCCGCACTCCATGGGGAATTCCCCGGGGTGCCCAGATGACGCTGCCTACCCCCGCCCTGCGCTCCTCCTGGCCTACCGTGAACCACCCTTCCCCGGAGATGACAAGGTAGAACTTCTCCTGATTGCGGTGGGTGTGAACCACCTGCTCCTGTCCGGGCTCCAGGCAGTTCAGCCCAACCATGAGGGAGGGGCCCGCGAAGAGAGTGGCCTTGTGGTGCTTGAGGGAGCGTTCGCCCACATGGTCGCCCACTCTGGTGAAGCAGCTCAATGTCTTCCCTCCATGATTCGCAAACTCCCCGATGAAGAGATCTGCCGAGGGAACTGATCCAGACACGGGCCGTACAACGACCAAGTACTGGCTCGATTCCAATGTCACCCACACGTTCTCCTTAGGTACGCATGACCATGCCTGTTCGTTTCCTCTTTCCACTCCCCCACCTTCAGTCGGCTCGGTTCCGGACAGGTCGGATCCTTGGCGACATCCTGGTGGGCGGGATCCTTCTGCTGGCCTCGGCATGCCAGACCTCAGCAGGCGCAGGAGCCCCGTCGAACCCTGACTCATGGGCGCCTCCCGCCTCCCGGGTGGTCCAGGCGGGAGCGCCAGGGCAGGGGAGCCGGAGCATCACGGCGGCTGAAGCATCGCGAGCGGTATTCCCCAGGCACACGGCGGCGGATGTTCGCTTCATGCAAGACATGATTCACCATCACGCCCAGGCACTGGAGCTGGCAGCTATGGTTCCGGATCGAAGCCATTGGGACGATATCCACCTCATGGCCCATCGGATCCAGGTCTCCCAGGACAGCGAGATCGCCCTCATGGCGCGTTGGCTGCGGGAGCGTGGTGCCGAGGTTCCGGAAACGTCTGACATGTCGCATGCCGGCAATGCCCATGGGGAGCACGCTGAACATGGTGGAGACGATGAGCAGAGGTCCCAGGCCGATGCCCACTCTCAAGAAGGGTACGGAGGGATGCCCGGGATGTTGTCCCCCCAGCAGTTGGCGCGGCTGGCGTCGCTCGCCGGGGAGGAGTTCGATGCCGTCTTCCTGGACTTCATGATCTTCCACCATCAGGGCGCCATCAGCATGGTAGCGGACCTCCTCGCTAGTCCAGGCGCTGCACAGGCCGCCGACATGTTCGAGTTTGCATCGCATGTGGACAGCGACCAGCGCATGGAAATCGACCGCATGAGTCATATGCTCCGGGAATTGAACCGGTAATCCACCGGTGCTTTCCGTCGTATCCGTCTGGCCTCTTCTGGAGGCCCGGCTATTGACAGGAAGGTCCCGCAGGGCGGAATCTCAAGGGATTCCTGCGCCTGGGACTCTCACGAGCGCCAAGCACGACCCAGCGAACCGAACACCCAACCTTCCATCCCCCGGGAGCCGCTACATGACGGCCACAGACCGCCCCAATCCACGTCCCCTTCCTGCATGCGTTGCCACCGTAGCGTTCCTCACGGCGGCCTTGTTGCTCCTCCCGGCGCCTGGTGTGGCCCAGCACCCTTCTGACCGTGGCCCAGACCCTCGCATTGGCCTCAGCGCTGGATGGTTCGATGCCGGGCAGGCGGCATGGAACATGGAGTTGATCGCCACCCGGCCTCGACCGGAGGGCTTCTTCAACCCGGAGACCCCTGGCGACGGTCGGTTCTCCAATACCGACCTGGCCTTTCGGGACGACTTCGTCTTTGTGGGAAACTACAACGGCTTCCAGATCTGGGACGTAACGAGCCCCGCCAGTCCGTCCCTTCGCACGGCAGTGGTCTGCCCGGGAGGGCAGGGTGATGTCTCCGTCCATGGAAACCTGCTGTTCATGTCGGTGCAGGAGACCCGGGCGCGCCTGGACTGTGGCACCCAGGGAACGTTGGAAACCGTGGACCCCGAGCGCTTCCGAGGCGTCCGCATCTTCGACATCAGCAATCTGGACACGCCCCAGCAGATCGCAGCGGTCCAGACCTGCCGCGGATCGCATACCCACACTCTAGTCTCGGATCCCAACGACCCCTCTACCCTCTACGTGTACAACTCCGGTACCAGCGTCGCCCGCTCCGGCGAGGAACTCGCAGGGTGTTCCGATGTCCAGGACCCCGATGATCCCACCACATCGTACTGGAGCATCGACGTCATTGAAGTGCCCCTGGCTGCACCGCAGAACGCCAGGCTCATCGACTCCCCCCGGGTTTTCGCTGACGAAGCCACTGGTGACATTTCAGGTCTCTGGCAGGGAGGGGACCATGGCCCGGGAACCCAGAGTTCCCGGCAGACCAATCAGTGCCACGACATTACGGCATACCCCTCCATCGGGTTGGCTGGAGGCGCCTGCTCCGGCAACGGGATCCTGTTCGACATCAACAACCCCGCCGTCCCGGTCCGGTTGGATGATGTAGTGGACCCGGGCTTCGCATACTGGCACTCCGCCACGTTCAACAACGACGGTTCCACGGTGCTGTTCACGGATGAATGGGGCGGGGGGGGCCAGCCGCGCTGCCTTGCCACGGATCGGCCTGAATGGGGTGCCAACGCCTTGTTCCGGGTGGTGGGCGGCAAGATGCATTTCGCCTCCTACTACAAGCTCCCGGCAGCGCAGACCGCCATGGAGAACTGTGTGGCTCACAATGGATCGTTGGTGCCAGTTCCAGGTCGGGACATCAAGGTCCAGGCCTGGTACCAGGGAGGAGTCTCGGTTTTCGATTTCACCGACCCTTCGAACCCATACGAGATCGCCTTCTTCGACCGGGGACCGCTGAGCGACAGTGAACTCTTCACCGGGGGATACTGGTCCACGTATTGGTACAATGGGCGCATCTACGGATCGGAGATCTCCCGGGGGCTGGACGTGCTGGAGCTACTCCCCAACGAGCACCTGACAGCGAATGAGCTGGAAGCGGCGAAGCTGGTGCAGATGCAGGAGTTGAACCCTCAGGAGCAGCCCACCAACCGTTGGCCGGCGGCATTTCCGGTGGTACGGGCCTTCCTGGATCAGGCGGAGCGGCACGGGGCCATGTCAGCCATTCGACTCAACACCATTCGGCAGGATCTGAATGGAGCAGAAGCGATGCCGGCAGGTCAGTCCAGAGTCCACGCTCTTAGTGAACTGGCCATCTCAGTGTGGGGCGATGCGCGCCGCGCGGAGGAGGAAGTCGGGGCCGGTGACCCGGACCGAATCCGGAATGTGGCCGGGGCCCTCCTGGATCTGGTGGAAGCCAGTTGGTAATGGCATAGATTGGTCCGGGAGGAACCTCTCCCCTCCTCACTCCACGACCCTCCTTCCTGGATCGAGTCCATGACTCTCCGCCCGCTGCGGATCGTCTTCCTGGTCCAGGGGGAGGGTCGTGGTCATTTGAGCCAGGCCCTCGCCCTGGCCGAGCTTCTCGAAAATGCCGGACATGAGGTGGTATGTGTTCTGGCCGGGACCAGCGAACGGCGGCCTCTGCCGGATTACTTCTCCCGAGGGCTGGGGCAGCAGGTGATCACCTTCCCCAGCCTCCTTACCGTTCCGGGGGGAGCGGGAACCGGTGTGTCCATGTGGCGAACCGTGGCGGTGAACACCAGACGGATCTTCCTCTATCGGAACGGTATACGCCTCGTCCGGAAGATCCTGAGCCGGCTCCAACCGGACTTGGTGGTGAATTTCTACGAAGCTCTTGGCGCCATGGCCCTGGGGGCTGGAGGCTTGGAACGGATCCCGATGGTATGCGTCGGCCACCAGTATCTCCTGGGTCACCCGGGTGCGCCGCGCCCACCCTTCCGCCCCGTTCAGCTCCTTCCGTTTCGGGTTCTCAATCGCCTCTCAGTTCCGTCGGGAGCGGTCCGTGCAGCCCTCTCGTTCCGCGAACTCCCGGACCTTCGGGACCGGGGGCTCGAGGTCATCCCGCCCTTGCTCAGGAAGTCCGTTCTGGAGGCGCGACCGGAGCCAGGGGAGCATCTCCTGGTCTACGTCTTGAACCACGGGTATGGTCGCGCCATCGCTCGCTGGCACGAATCCCATCCTGAGATCGTGATCCATGGCTTCTGGGACCGTCCGGGAGCCCCGGACACAGAAGTGGTCCGTCCCAACCTCACGTTTCATCAACTCTCCGATACCCGATTCATGGAGTTCATGCGCACGTGTCGGGGCTTCGTGGGAACAGCAGGGTTCGAATCCGTGGCCGAGGCTCTCTGGTTGGGGAAACCAGTCATGGTGGTTCCCACCGAAAAGCACGTGGAACAGGCGTGGAATGGAAGGGAGGCGGTGGCCGCCGGGGCAGGGATCTGTCGTGACTCCTTCGACCTCACCCCGTTTCTGGATTACCTGCCACAGCATCGGGACGTATCGCCCGTCTATCGAGACTGGGTGCGACGAGGTCATGGAAAGCTGGTCCGGCTTCTGGAGAGGATGGCCACCGGAACGAGCCCGATGAACCCGAACTAACCCCCCGATCTTCGGCCCGCCTGGGAAAAGCGAATGCACCCCAAGTGCGGGGTGCACAGTCCGTCCAGTCGCTCATCCAACGGGCTGGTGGGTACCTCGCTCTGGATCTGTAGATCCAGAGCCACAGCGATAGCCGGGGGCGGAGATGAAGACCTCCGGACCCGAGCCAACGCCCGATCATAGTAGCCCCGACCGTACCCCAGCCTTGCGCCGTCCAGATCAAATGCCAGCCCAGGCATGATGATGAGTGCTGAAGCTTCCAGGCCCATGACGGGGCAATCGTCCGGCGGCGTGGGGATTCCCATGCGATCCAGGGGGAAGCCCGTTTGCGGGAGCTCCGGTCCCACCAGCCGAAAGCTGAGATCGCGCTGTCCCCACAAGACCACAGGGTAAAGCCGGGAGATCCCCAGCGCCCTGAGGTATTCATCCAGGGGACCGGTGCTGACCTCGTGGGGCATGCTGGCGAATAGCGCCAAGGGGGCACTCTGCCTTTCCCGCTGCGCTCTCGCGACAGGTACCTTGAGATGCTCGAGTATGGACTCACCGGCGGTCTCAAGATCCTGGGGCGAGAGACTCGAGAGGCGGTCCATGATCTTTCGCCTGAGTGTTTTCTTCTGCAGCGCGAGTACTTCCATTCGGCCAGGGCTTGGGTGTCGAGAGAGGTGGCTATTTCAGAGGTGGCCAGGAGCGGGTCCGGGTAATCGAGGCGCACATCCACCCTCAATCTCCCTCACCCGCCCATGTCAGGGAACCCCCTGAGCACGGGGCGGTACCGTTCTCATGCGCCGCCTTCGCAGCTTTGCCCGTGCCATGGGACTCCCCACAGGCCTTCTCCTGATCCTTTCGGGATTCATGGCGGGGGCCGGCACGAATGCGTGCGTACATCATGCAGGCGCCGGGGATAACTCTGAATCCGGCGTAGTGACAGCCAGCTCGCATGACCATCATGGCAGTCATGCGCCCCCTGCACCCACAGGGAATGAAGACCACCAAGGATGTGACTGCGGCCTGGAGCAGTGCGTAGGCGCGGGCCCTCCGTCGGTTTCGGCTCCCCCAGCCTCCGTGGGTTCAGGGCATCCGCTGACGGAAATGAAGCTTCCCGGGAATGGGCCGGAGCCCCTTGCCGGGTTTCACCATGCTCTCCTGCCCTTCGTGCTTCCTTTCGGTCACGCACCCCCTTCCTTCCACTCCTGACCCCCAACCGGGGCGTCGTCGGATCAAGTCCAGTTCCGTGACCCCACTGTTGTCATCTCTCAAGGTGCCAGTGCGGTCCTGACATCTATCCAGGAGTGGTACCATGACTCTCATAGGCTCACACGGCGTGTTCGCCGCCGCCCTAGTCCTTTTCATGCCGGGCACCCACGGCCCGGCTTCCTCGTCGAATCTCCCGGGAACCGCCGAATCGGCATCGGAGGTCACACAGCCTGTCGACCACAGGAATGGTGAACGGAGGCATCTTCGACTGATTCGCAGTGAACCCGCCTCGGATACCACAATTGCGCAGAGCCCCGAGGAGATTCGTCTCTATTTCTCGGAGGCCCCGCAGATCTCAGGCAGTACCGTACGGCTGACGGCCGGGGCTGATCGTCTCGTCGAGACCACCGAAACGGCGGGGGATAAGGACCACCCCAGCCAGCTCTTCATCCGTCCCATCAGCTCTCTCCCAACCGGTCTCTACACAGTGCACTGGCGGGTCATGGCTCGGGACGGGCATGCACTGCGGGGCACCTTCGAATTCGGGATTGAGGAGTAGGCACGTTGCCAGGAGAAACCTCCACCGAGGATAGGCCGCCAGGCCTACCGGAGGTGAACCCCCTTGGGGGTGAGAGCCTACCTTAAATACCAACAGCCCCCAGAGCTTGGGTGGCTCCAGAGGCCGTTGAAAGCGGAGGCGGAGGGACTCGAGCCGGAGGGGCTCCCGCACGGGAGCCCCGGAGACCACCGAGGATGGGCCGCCAGGCCCACCGGAGGTGAACCCCCTTGGGGGTGAGAGCCTACCTCAAATGCAAACAGCCCCCGGAGCCTGGGTAGCTCCAGAGGCCGTTGAAAGCGGAGGCGGAGGGACTCGAGCCGGAGGGGATCCCGCACGGGAGCCCCGGAGACCACCGAGGATGGGCCGCCAGGCCCACCGGAGGTGAACCCCCTTGGGGGTGAGAGCCTACCTCAAATGCAAACAGCCCCCGGAGCCTGGGTAGCTCCAGAGGCCGTTGAAAGCGGAGGCGGAGGGACTCGAACCCCCAAGGGCTTGCGCCCGGTGCATTTCGAGTGCACTGCCTTACCAGTTAGGACTACGCCTCCAATCCAGATTCAGGCTCTCGGTTTCGTTTTACATCGGGGCGCCCGGATTATCTCGACTCCGCTTCGTTGATCCGTGCGCAGGCCTCTGCGACCCTCGTCGGACCCCCAGCGTTCCGTGGTGCCCTCAGCTTTCCTGCCTATATCGGGGCGCCCGGATTCGAACCGGGGACCTCTGCGACCCGAACGCAGCGCTCTACCGGACTGAGC
Source organism: Gemmatimonadota bacterium (assembly GCA_040905545.1). GTDB lineage: Bacteria > Gemmatimonadota > Gemmatimonadetes > Longimicrobiales > Gaopeijiaceae > JBBDRI01. The sequence goes on from JBBDRI010000055.1 coordinate 19,108, forward strand.
CACGCCCCGAAACGCCTTTCCTGCGCCAACCAACCAAACGGACGGGATGGGATTACTTCCTTATCACTCCAGAGATCCCACCCACATCTCGTGAACCCAACGCCACTCTTCAGCCTCCTGACCACAGTCGCGCCTGGCCAAACGGACGGGGTGGGATTCGAACCCACGCGGGCTTGCACCCACACGATTTCCAATCGTGCGCCTTAAGCCACTCGGCCACCCGTCCTGATATGAAAGACTCCGACCGGAAGAAAGCCGGACCGGAGCCTCTATCGTTCTCACCCAACACAATCCCTTATGCCACTCTTCAGCCTCTCGACCGAAGTTTTTGGTGTCCAAACGGAGGGGGTGGGATTACTTCCGTTTCACTTCAGAGATCCCACCCGGACCTCGTAAACTCAATGCCACTCTTCGATCTCTTGACCACAGACGCTGGTGTCCAAACGGAGGGGGTGGGATTCGAACCCACGCGGGCCTTTCGGCCCAACGCCTTAGCAGGGCGCCGCCTTAAGCCACTCGGCCACCCCTCCAGAGTTGCCCCTCCTGGGCTCGAACCAGGACTCTCCTGATCCAGAATCAGGCGTGTT
>JBBDRI010000056.1:0-244757 GCA_040905545.1 Gemmatimonadota bacterium
TAGTGTCCTGAGTCAGAGATTCGTCGGCATCCGTTCGCCGCTGCATCCACCCTGGCGGCGTTGCTCCTTCTCAGCATAGCCCTGCTATGCTTCGGCGTCGCGCCTTGCCAGGCCGGCGCTGCGACGCGCTCCGTGCATCAACGAATCTCTGACTCAGGACACCAGCGGACGGGAACTCTCCGAGGTACCGAAGACTTTTCCACCAACATCAAAGAACGTAGCGACGACCTTCCGGGAATGGGGAGCTGAACGGTGGATGACCTGAGAGAGTCCGCAGAGGTGTTTGACGACCTGATCATCGGCACCGGACAGGCGGGAAAACCCCTAGCGGGGGCCCTGGCCTCGGCGGGACGCAAAGTGGCCATCGTGGAGCGAGACCGGGTGGGTGGCACCTGTGTGGTGCGGGGGTGCACCCCCACCAAGACCATGGTGGCCAGCGCCCGGGTGGCCTACCTGGCCCGGCGGGCTGCCGATTACGGCGTGGTCACCGGGGCCGTTTCGGTGGATATGGAGCGAGTCCGGAAGCGGAAGCGGGAGATTGTGGACCAGTGGAGTTCCGGTAGCCAGAAAGGGCTGGAGCGCCACGACACCATGGAACTCATCTTCGGGAATGCCCGATTCATTGCCCCTCGCACAGTGGAAATCCAACCCTCCGAGGGCGTGTCCAGGCGTATCCGGGCGGACCGGGTTTTCATAAACACAGGCGGTCGCCCCCGGATTCCACAGCTTGAGGGATTCTCAGGGGTTCCATACCTGGACTCCACCTCCATCATGGAGCTCGACGAAGTGCCTGAGCATCTAATGGTGCTGGGTGGGGGGTTCATCGGGCTGGAGTTCGGGCAGATGTTCAGGCGGTTCGGGGCGGGGGTCACTGTGGTGGATCAAGGTCCCCGGCTGGCTGGGCGGGAAGATGAGGACATTTCCCACGAAGTAGAGAAAATCCTTCGGGACGATGGTATCCGCATTGTGAACAACGCTGTCGCAACCGCCGTGACCAAAGATGGAGAAGGGCGGATCCGCCTCCAACTGAAAGGGGAAACGGATCCCATCGTAGGGAGTCACCTTCTGGTGTCGGTGGGAAGGGTGCCCAATGCCGACGACCTCGGGCTGGAGGCCACCGGGCTCACCCCCGACGCCCGAGGGTTCATTCCCGTGAACCACCGTCTGGAGACTGCTGTGGAGGGGATCTGGGCCTTGGGCGATGTGGCGGGATCGGCCCCGTTCACCCACGCCGCCTATGATGATTTCCGGGTGGTGAGGGAAAATCTCCTAGGAGGGGGTGGGGCCTCCACGAAGGACCGTATCGCGACATACACGGTTTTCCTGGATCCACAGCTGGGACGAGTAGGGCTTTCAGAGAAAGAGGCCAGGGAAGCAGGACACTCCATCCGGGTGGCCAAGCTCCCCATGAGCCGAGTGGCCCGGGCCATCGAGATGGACGAGACCCGAGGGTTCATGAAGGCGGTGGTGGACGCCGAGACAGATCAGATCCTTGGCGCCGCCATCCTGGGGGTGGAGGGAGGGGAGATTGCGGCGGTACTCCAGGTGGCCATGATGGGAAAGCTGCCCTACACGGCACTCCGGGACGCGGTCATTGCGCACCCCACCCTGGCTGAATCCCTGAACAACCTCTTCATGGCGCTGGATGGCTGATGCTGGATGGCTGATGTTCGTCCAACCCCATGACGCCACGTGTGGCGCCACGTGTGGCGCATGGAGGGTGCGTGCCGACGTTCAGAGGAGCAGCTCCAGACCCAGCACCAAGGCGCCCACCAGGCCGAAAATCGCGCCCAGAACTTTCTCCATGAGTGAAGAGGGAATGTACTTCCCCAGTCGGCTTCCCATGGTGCTGCCCATGAGAACTCCAGGGATGCTCCACGCCACCACATTCCAGGCGGGTTCAGCTGCCAGCGCATGAATTCCGGCACCTACCGTCGCCGTGATCGCCAGGACGAATACGCTGGTGGCGATGGCCACTCGGGGTGGGATCCGGCACCGGAGGATCAACTGGGTGGTGGAGATCTCCGGCAGACCGGCGCTTATGAGTCCGGTGAGTCCGCCTCCCACGGCAGCCATGATCACCCCGGGCGCACGGCGACAGTTGGGATATTCGAACACTGAGCCATCAAGCGCCGTGATGACCGTAAACTTGTCACCGGGCTCGTCGGCCGGAAGGTGGGCAGGGTCCTCACTCTCGGCCTCCTCCGGTGCCGGAACCAGGATGAGAAATCCGGCCAGAATCAGGAGTCCCGCTCCGAAGATGAGCTTGAGGGTGGTGTCGGGAACCTGGTGCGCGAAGATGGCTCCCACGACTACGGAAGGGACGGCTCCCAGCAGAAGCCAGCGGGCGGTGGCGTAATCTACCAGCCGTTGGGTGACATAGGATCGGAGTCCGTTCCCCATACCAAATACTTCCGTGAGGAGCCCGGCCCCGATGGCCTGTGCAGGGGGCAGCCCCACCACCAGCATGAAGAAGGGGCTGAAGAAGAGCGCCCCGGACACCCCCGATCCCACGGCGATGGTGGAGAATCCCACGGCGGCAGGAAGGACCCACCAGAGCTCCCAGATCGTGTCGATGGTCACACCTGCGGGTCAGGGTTCCGGTCAGCCTCGTGACTACGAGTGGCCCACTTCCTCATTCACGCCGTTCCCCTTCAAGGCCAGGTAAACCAGGATCAACAGGAGGGTCACCTGAAACTCCATCCCCCCCATGGGATGGCTCTCCGTGGCCATGAAAGGCCATTGGCCCCAGTGGACCATGAAGATGGCGCCGAGCATCACGGGAATGATGGCCACTGCTCCCAAGCGGGTCATCCAATCCTTCAGAAACCCTCCAGCGAACACCAGCAACGCACCTCCCGCTTCGGCCAGGGCCACCAGGAAAGCCACGGCCACAGGCATTCCCGCCATCTCGGCGAATCCTCCGAGATTTCCGAATTTGTCCAATCCGTGGTAGAGGAAGACGCTGAGGATGGCCAGGCGAAGAGCCCAATGAGCGTGCCGGGCAAAGGGAGCGAGTACGGACATGTGACCTCCTTGTTGGGTGGCGAGGGCGTTACCCCAGCGGCACACCGCCAGGGAGCACGAGTTCGGCACGACAGCGCGGGTTCAGCAGAACACGCACCCTCAGCAGGACACGCACCTCTGATTGTTTTTCCTTGTCAATCAAATACGCAAGCCTCCGGCGCGGTTCCATTTGGATATGGGGAAGCTGTGTCGGAGCCGGGGGCTGCCGGTCCTTTCACCCCATCAGGAGCATGTCCGGGCAGGAGCATGTCCGGGGCCCAGCACATTGCCGTCGAGCCATGGGTTTCGTCACTTTCCGTCATGTGGATCCTTGTGGTGGCCGACTGTGTGAAGGTAGCCCGATTCCTGGAGCAGGCCTGGGATCTGAGCTGCGACCCCATGTCCGATGTGATGGATGTCCATCTGGCCCACCTGAGGCGGAAGGGACAGGCGACAAACGGTGCTCTAAGGGCTTCCGACGCATGACCCGTTCCTTCCGGCAACTGCTGGCCATTCGGTTCGCACTTCTCACCACCGGAGGAATGACCCTCTGTGTGGGCGTGACGTTCTTCGCTTTTCGGCACATTCTGGACACCGAGTTGAACGCCAGCATCATGAATGTGGCGTCCATCCAGGCGGCGGCGGTGACCGACGGGGTGGGTGGGGCCATGCACTTCCACGAGTGGGAGTTGACGCCGGAGGAAGCCGGCTCCGTGAGGGATCTGGTCCGCTACGCCCAGATCTGGGACGCTACTGGAAAGAGTCTGATGCGAAGCCGCTTCATGGTACGGGACCTTCCGGTGGATCTCCGTGCCCTGGAGGCTGCGGGGGCAGGTGAGCTGGTCTGGAAGGAGGCGGATTTCCACGACTACCGGATCCGATCGGTCTTCTACCCGCTGGAGCGTTTGGGAGACCTCCACTCCCAGCATGTGCTCCAGGTGGCGGCGCCCATGGAGTCGCGGAACGTGATGCTCCAACGAGTGGGGTTGTTCGGGCTTTTGATGGTCTTTCTCACGGCGGTGGGCAGCCTCCTGGGCGGTCGATGGCTGGCGACAAGGGCCCTGCGGCCCGTAAGCGACATTATCAGCCAGGCCGAAGCGGTGGGGACAGGGACCGAGCGGCCCCAGATCAGTGCCTATGCGGACATCCTGGAATATGAACGTCTGGTGAAGGTTCTGAACCGTATGCTGGATCGCATCCAGGCTTCGTTCGAAGCGCAGCGCCGGTTCACTGCCGACGCCAGTCACGAACTTCGGACGCCCCTTACAGCCATGCGCGGCGAACTGGAGTTGGCACTCCGAAGAAGCCGGAGTAACCCGGAGTATCGCGACGTCATCCAGAGCGCCCATGAGGAAGTGCTGCGCATGGGTCAGATCGTGGAGGGACTCCTGACACTGGCACGGGCAGACGCCGGTGCCATGGAAGTGCGCCGGGCGCCCCAGAATCTGGTGGATCTGGCTCGGGCGGCCTGCGAACGGGTGGAAACTCAAGGCATCCCCGACGGGGTGTCCGTGGAGGTGGAGGCTTCAGAACCTGTGTTGGCTTCGGTGGACGGCGACCTTCTGGTGCAAGTGTTCTGGAATCTCATACAGAACGGTGTGCGAGCCGTGTCCACCCAGGAGGCAGGCGTGGTACGTGTGTATGTGGGGACCCGGGCGGGCCAAGCGGTAGTGGAGGTGCTGGATTCTGGTCCGGGACTTCCAGAGGGGGGGGATTCTTCGGCTTTCCACCGATTCTGGCGAGGAGACCCCAGCCGAACCCACCAGGACGGAGGTGGGGGAAGCGGACTGGGATTGGCCATTGCCCGAGCCATTGTGGAGGCCCACGGCGGTGGGTTGGAGGCGGGCCCGAGCAGTGCACTGGGCGGCGCCCGATTCACCGTCACCCTCCCTCTGCACGCGTCGAAGTGGAGGCGCTGGACGCCCAGTTCCTGAGAACAGTGTAACCCTCACGACCTGTCAGGCGATCAAAGCTGTAAGCCACCACCCCATGCCGGCCAGGGCTACGCCTGCAGTCAGGGTTCCGGCCAGCTTCACCACTGCTTGGAGCGGGTTGCCCTGCCGGAAGTCTTCCACACCCTCCAGGCTCCAGGTGGAGTAGGTGGTGAAGGCTCCCAGGAACCCCAGAGTGACGATGGACGCCCAGGCAGGAGCAGGGATAGAAGCAGGGAGGGCGTTGACCCATCCCGCCATGCAGCCCGCCCCGAGGGCTCCCAGGAGGTTCACCACCACGGTTCGAGACAGCAGATACCGGCCTGCGGCACCCAACCCTCCAGCCAGAGCCAGGACCAGGAGTTCGGTCATGGAGTTCGCCCCCCCACCCGGAGTCCCGCCACGGCCAGAAGCGGACCCAGGGCCAGGGAGGTGCCCAGGTAGGCGAATCCGGTTCCAGGCGCCAGGGCCACGAGCTCTATCCCTTCCACTGCCAGGGCAGAGAAGGTGGTGAACGATCCCAACACCCCGGTGGTGAGGAAGAGACGGAGACGGTGGGCGTTGATGTCTTCCGGGGACGATGTCCCCACGGTCCGAGCCAATAGCCAGGCGGCAAGCCAGCCCAGCAGAAAGGCTCCCAGCAGGTTCTCTGCAAGGGTGGTCCAGGGGAAGGTGCCTGGCGCCTGGGGTCGGAGGGCGTGTCCGGAGACCCGAAGCAGGGTACCCACTGCACCTCCAGCCATCACGGATGCCAGATTCCCAAGGAGTCCCGGTGGAGGCTGGAAGTCGCCTGTCAAGTTGCTCGGAGCGCTCATGGTATGGGAACCTGAGGCTTCCGCAGGTGATTTGGGAAGTCATGTTCATCCCGCTCCCCCTTCTGATCTGGGGCCTGGCTGTCGGATTGCCAGGCTCCTCCCCCCCCCCACAGGTAGTCCATGGGCTGATAGTCGCTCCCGACACCCTGGATCCGGCCTGGGTCTCCACCGCGCTGGGTGATTCCATAGCACCCTGGCGAAAAGTGCACTTCGGTGGAGGGGGGACGACGGAGTTTGAGCGGGCGCATCGGGGAGGCTGTACCTGTCTGCTTGTGCGAAGTGAGTCCGATGCCACCGCACTGGTACAGAGACGGGAGGTAGTTCTGGACTCCACCCCTGTGCTGGCGTGGAGTTGGTGGGTGGAGCGCACGGTGGAGGCAGGAGATATGAGCCGGAGAGAGGCAGAGGATGCGGCTGCCCGGGTCTATGTCACATTCGCTCTGCCGGATTCCGGGGTCTCGTTCGGGCAACGGCTTCGCTACCGGCTGGGCCGTCTCCGCTACGGAGATGATCTTCCGGGATCTTCCATCATGTATGTATGGGCCCACGGGGAGGAGGTGGGTATCGAACTGGACTCCCCCTATTCGGAGCGGGTCCGAACCGTGGTGCTCCGCAACGCCAACGATGTGGGAGGAGGGTGGCGGGGGGAAGTCCGGGACGTTTCGGACGATTACCGGCGCCTCTTTGGCGCTGACCCCCCGGAGGTGACCGGTGTGGGCATCATGAGCGACTCTGACAACACCGGGGGTCGGGGGGAAGCGTGCTACCAACCTATTCTTTTCAGCTCTCCGCTCCCACCGGCTCCGCAGGAAGCGTGGGCAGCCGGCTCCGGGGCTCCATGGGTTCAATGGCTTTTCCTGGCTCCCAGGCCGTGACGTACCCTGCCACCGCTGAGGCTGCTACGGAGTAGGGTGAAGCCAGGTAGAGCTGCCCTGGCCCCGAGCGGCCCGGAAAGTTCCGGTTCTGAGACGACACAGACACCTCGTCAGGCGATGCCGTCACGCCCGGTCCCGCGTTGATGCACGCACCGCACCCCGGCTCGATGAACTCGGCACCGGCCGCCTCGAAAAGATCCAGGTATCCCTTCTCCCGACAGTATTCCCTTACGTCAATGGAGCCGCACTGGATGTAGCACCGGACGTCTGGATGCACCCCCAATCCCCAGCGGTGGCGGGCTTCCTGGAGAACCGCAGCATACATGTCCATGTCATCCTTCTTCCCCGCAGTACACGAGCCGGCATAGGCGATCTGGATCCGGATGCGGGGGTCATCTGCCTCCTGGCCGGGCAGCCCCTCCCGATGGGCCAGTTCCGGTATGTGGAATCCGTTACCCGGGTCACCGGGAAGCGCCACCATGGGCCGGACGGTGGAGGCGTCCATATGGATGATCTTCACGTACTGGGCGTCGGGATCCGATTGCATGCCCTCTACCAGGGCCTCCGCCCGAGCCCGGTCCATGCCTCGTTCCGCAACAAGATACTCTACCGAGCGGGTATCGGCGGCCACGATTCCCGTGAACGCCCCCACTTCGGCGGCCATGTTTGTCATGGTGGCCCGCTCGTCCACCGATAGCGCCTCCACGGCAGGCCCGGCGTACTCGATGATCTGTCCGATGGCGTGGCCGTCGCGGACGTAGGGGTGCCGGAGGATCTCCAGCATGTAGTCCTTCGCGGTGACGTTCTCGGGTGGGGTGCCCGAAATGATCACTTTGAATGACGGTGGGACCTGCACCCGCACATCCCGGGTGATCCAGGAGTTGAAGATGGCCGTGGTTCCCACCCCGAAAGCCACCGCCCCGATGGCGCCTGCGTGGGGGGTGTGGGAATCCGAGCCGATGATGAGCATGCCCGGTTCGGCGTACTCCTCCAGGATCTTGGAGTGGCAGATGGCTTCGGAGCCCTGCCGGTGTCCCATCTGCTCCCCGTAGAGCTTGATACCCTGCTTCTGGGCGAACTCCCGCTGCTTCACCTCCAACTGGTTGGCTACATCCAGGAGGCCGTCTTCGATGCGCTCCTGGGTCATGGCCTTGTGGAGGAAGGTGAGGTGGTCCCGGAAGAAGAGCACGCTATCCGGCTCCGCTACCTTCTCGGCCGCTCCCATCTTCTCCTCGAAGAAGATGGCCGACATGGGGGTGACGTATTCGTGTGAGAAGCGCACGTCCGTTCGGAAGAAGCCCGCGTCTCCCGGCTCCACCCAGGGCACCCCCACCTCCTCGTTGGCGGCGTCCAGGACGTAATGGCTGGCGAAGACCTTCTCGGCCACCGTCATGGGTCTGGACGCCCGAGCTGCGGCCGCCCCTTCCTGAAGCGACGCCGGTACGATGGGGGTCACCTTCCCCTGGAGACGGGCCACGTTGTATTCGAAGAGTCCGCCGTATTCGATAATTTCCCGGGTAATGGTGTCCTTCCCCTCGGTGAACACCGAGAGGGGGATCTCCTCCCCGGAGCGGATTCGCTCCAGTACCGCAAAATCCGTGGTGGTGAGGATGCCCAGATTCTGGCAGTTCTCGTTGTAGATCCGTTCAATGGATTCTCCTACCACCACCTGGATGCCCGCCATGAGTTCGGCGTAGGGACTCTGTTCCCGAGAGCTTCCCTTGCCTCGCCGGCCGCCTGCCACGGAACAGACGAAACCACCGGCCTTCACGCTTCCCCGGGTGACGGGGAAGCGGGCCTCTCCGGTTTCCGGACCCCGAGCGCGCAGCCCCAGATAGGGGAACTCCCCCAGGGTCTCGTCGAAGAAGTAGCAGATGTAGGCCGGGGTGATCTCGTCGGTGGAAATCTGGTCTCGAAGGAGTTCCTTCAATTCCGGGGTGAGCTCCAGATCCTTTCCCTGGAAGAGTTGGGCCTCCATGAGCTGGGCGTCATCCAGCAGGAGGAGGGTACGGCCCATGAACCGCAGGGTTCGGGGACGTTTCTCCACCGAGCGGTTGAGAAGAGAGGCGTGGCCCATATGCAGCTCCGGTTGTTGCGACAATGCGGGGCGGCAATGCGAGGTGCGCCGCACCCGTCTGATGGTAGACCGGGCCCCACCCTGGACGTTACCCGGACCGGGGAAATATAGCAGACTCGCCGGATAAGGCAGGGGTTATCTACTTGCGTGGTAATCCGGCGGTCCCTTGACGCCGCCCGACCCCCCCGAGACTATTGCGCATTGAGAACGTGGGCGTTGACTGTGCGGCGCGGTTTTCCAGCACCACCCGTCGATATCCGTCACCATGCCCTGACTCCGCCCTCGCCCACCGCTCAGCCACAAGGAGGCTCTCTTGGCCGCACCCGGTACGTCAGGTAACTCTGGAGGAGGAGAGGGAGGTCGGGAAGTCTGGGGAACCCGGATGGGGTTCATCCTGGCCGCCGTGGGGAGCGCCGTGGGGCTGGGGAACATGTGGCGCTTCTCGTACGTGGCCGCGGAAGGGGGTGGAGCCGCCTTCGTGGTTCTCTATGTGGCGCTCATCTTCATTGTGGGAGTTCCCATTCTCCTGGCCGAGATGGCGCTGGGCCGGAGTACGCGCCTGTCACCCATGGGGGCTCTCCGTGCTGCCGGTGGGAAGGCCTGGGTCCCCATGGGGGCGCTCTTCGTCCTTACGGGACTCCTCATCCTCTCCTACTACTCGGTTATTGCCGGGTGGACGGTGCGATATGCCATCGAGGCGTTGGCTGGCGGTTTCCCCGGCAATCCCGGTGAGCACTTCGGCGAGATCGCGTCGGGAAGGGATGCCCTGGCCTACCATCTGGGCTTCATGGCCGTGACCATCGCGGTGGTGACGGTGGGGATTCGGGGGGGCATCGAGAAGGCGGCTCTGGTGCTCATGCCGGTGCTCTTCCTCATCTTGGCGGGTCTGGCCGTATGGGCCTATACCCTGGACGGTGCAGCGGCCGGGTATTCCTTCTACCTGCGGCCCTCCATCGAGGAACTCCTGAATCCTGCCATTCTGAGCGATGCAGCCGGCCAGGCGTTCTTCTCCCTGAGTCTGGGCATGGGAGCCATGCTCACCTTCGCCTCCTACCTCTCCCGGGATGAGAACCTGAATCGGGAAGCCACCGTCATCTCCATCTCCGACTTTATGGTGGCGTTCATCGCAGGGTTGGTGGTCTTTCCCGTCATCTTCCATCTGGGACTGCAGGATCAGGTGAGTGAAAGCACCGTGGGAGCTCTCTTCATCTCCCTGCCGGGGGCGTTCACGGCCATGGGCCCAGCGGGCCGGGTGGTGGGCACCCTCTTCTTCGTGGCCCTGGCGGTGGGAGCCCTCACATCGGCCATTTCCCTCCTGGAGGTGGTGGTCTCGTCCGTCATGGATGAGCTGCGGGTGGCCCGCCGGACTGCCGCCATAGCCGTGGGAACGATCATTGCCGGGATTGGGGTGTTCCCCGCTCTCTCCCTGGATTTGTTGGGCATCCTGGATCAGCTGGCCGGTACCCTCTTCCTGGTGGTGGGGGCACTGGGGATCTCCATCTTCGTGGGCTGGCGCATGAAGGGGGCCGAGGACGAACTCCGACAGGGTGCCTCGGGACTCTTCCTGAAGGTGGTTCCCGCAGTGATGTTCATGCTTCGGTGGGTGGTGCCGCCCATCATTGCCCTGGTGCTTGTGACCACTGTCCAAGACACCATCCAGGTGCTGGCGGGTTAGGAGCCTTGGTATGCCGGTGCCTACGAGGGGTTGCTCCTCATTCGCGACTCCCTGGGTGCCCAGGTGTGAGCCACCAGCAGACCCGTAGCCCCGCAGAGTACGACGAGGCCTTCTTCTCCTATGCCACGGGAGGGCCGAAGGGATTCATCGCCATCGCCGTGGTGGCGCTGGGTCGATGGCATCCAGTGGGGGTGCTTCTGGCCGGTCTGTTTTTTGGGGCGGCTTCCGCCCTTCAGTTTCTCTTCCAGGCTCTGGGCTGGGGGCTCCCGTACCAACTCTTTCTGGCGTTTCCCTTCGTCCTTACCCTGGCGGCCTTGGCCGGGTGGGTGGGGAGGGTCCGGGCGCCGGCGGCCCTCGCCCTACCGTGGCCCCGTCCCGTCCGGTAGCTTCGAGACATGATGCCCCAACCCCCTCCTCCTTCCTCCGCCTCGGTCCTCGGGAAATCGATGCTTCCCCCCCTCCTCCTGGACGGGTGGTTCGTCCTTCATCAGCTCTTCAGGGTGGAACCCGCTCCGGCTCCGGGTGGCATACGATCTCATCGGGCGGACGAAGTTGCCGGACTGTTTGCAGCCTGGGCCGATCTGGGGGACTCCGGCTGGAGCGGTGCCTACCGAATCGTGGGCGGCGGCGCCCACCTTCTGGCCCTTCACCTTCGTCCCTCCCTTGAAGCGTTGGCGGAAGTGGAATCGGCACTTCGACCTTCGGCAGCCGCAGGCGAGCTGACCCTGGTCCACGACTTTCTCTCGGTGGTGGAACTGGCCCTCTACTCCGCCACCCTCAAAGTGGCCGTGGAAGCAGAGAAGGAAGGCGTGGAGCCCGGGACCCCGGCATGGGAGTCCTTGGCCCAAGACCAGCGGGAGGTGGAGCGGGGCAGGGCCCATGTGCAGAGACGCCTCTACCCTCGGCAGCCCCCCGAACTCCCTTTCGTGAACGTTTATCCCATGGACCGGAAGCGGGAGGCGGGGGCGAACTGGTACCGGCTTCCCCTGGAGGAGCGGGAGTCCATGATGGCCCACCACGGGACCGTGGGTCGACGGTATGCGGGGCGAATCTCCCAGATCATTTCGGGAGCCATCGGTCTGGACGACTGGGAGTGGATGGTGACCCTCTTCGCCCGAGATCCCCTCGACTTCAAGCGGATCATCACCGAAATGCGCTATCTGGAATCCACGGCGCGCTATGCCGAGTTCGGGAGCTTCCAAACCGGCTACCGACTGGATATGGAGGGGCTGAAGCGGATCCTCATGGGGGAGGCGGGAGGAACTCGTATCTGAAGGTGATGCATCCGGGCCGGGCACCGGGGCAGTAGTAACCCAGGAATTCCAACTTCAGATGGTATCCCCGAGCGGTGCGGACGGCGAAGACCCTGGGCTTCGGGGAGAGGAGGTGGGAGAAGAAGGAGTAGTCGTACCAACGCTCCAACACTGGATGGATGGAATCGCTCCGAACCCGGGTCTCCAGATAGCCTCCTGTGGGGACCTCATCCACGTCCTGGAAGTCGACTTCTCCCAGATCGAGAACTCCCGCTTCCCCGGGGAATCCTTCTCCTCCGTTGGCGATTACCTGGAATCTCCTGAAGGCCAGGTCCCAGTCCAGGGGGCCGGGGTCCGCCACCAGGGAGCCGAGTCGGAACGAGAAGTACTGCCACCAGTCGGGGTGCGAAGCGTCTATGGTTCTCTGCCAGCTTCCGGTGGGGGGCGCTTTCACCTCCACGGGGAAGAGAACCGGAGACGGAGCGAAAGTGTCCGGCTGGGGACGAAGAAGGGAGAACGCAACGAACCCCACGGCCACGACGAGGATGCCCCCTCCCAACAGGAACGGGAACAGGCGGTGGGATGCGTGCGGCGGCGGAGAGGAGTCGAGAGGGTCCATGGCAAGCACCATTCTGGAGCTTTACCCCCTATGCACGCCAGCCGTTGGCCGGGGCACCCCCGCATGCCGCCCCTTGCCCCGATAGAGGGGATGCCCGAATTCTCCATGGGGAGTGTCCTCAAGCCTGGGAGTGCTACGTGGCGGAGCTTGTTGAGCGGGTCGTGGATGGCTTGACCGTGCGGATCGACCGACACCTCTGTGTGGGTTTCGGTGATTGCGTGGAGGAGGCACCCTCCGGGTTCGAACTCGACGACGAGGGAATCGCCGTCTTTCATGCGGAGTTCACCTCCCTGAGCCGGGACGTGATTCTCGCCGCGTGTCGGAGCTGCCCCGTGGATGCCATCACGGTCCACGATGAGGAAGGGATCGTGGTGGCACCATGAGGAAGATTCGGACCTACCATGAGGTGGATCACGGGACGGGCTCCAACCTTCTGGAGCAGGTGCTGGAGCAGAGGCAGCGCCTTGCCGATCGCCTCTCGCAGATCGGCGCCGTCGTGGCTGTGGCCAGCGGGAAGGGCGGGGTGGGCAAGAGTGCCATCACGTCGAATCTCTCTGTGGCACTGGCGGCTCGGGGATATCGGGTGGGCGCGTTGGACGCAGACCTGAACGGGCCCTCCCTGGGGCGCATGCTGGCGGTGTCCGAGGCTCGTCTGGGCGATGCGGCCCATGGGATCGTCCCGGCCACGGGTCTCGCCGGAGTCCGGGTAGTCTCCATGGACCTGCTCCAGGAGGGCGATGATGCCCCCCTGAGATGGAAGGATCCGGGAGGCGACACCCATCTCTGGCAGAGTAGCCTGGAAACCTCGGCCCTCAGGGAATTCCTGGCCGATGTGGCGTGGGGAAGGTTGGATATTCTCCTGGTGGATGTGCCCCCGGGAGTGGACAAGATCCGTCGCCTCATGGAACTCGTGCCCTCCCTTCACGGCATGGTGGTGGTGACCACCCCCGGGGAGGCCGCCCGTGGCGTGGTGAGCCGGTCACTCCGGATGGTGAAGGAAGAGGGCATTCCGGCGGTGGGGTTGGTGGCGAACATGTCATCGTACGCCTGTCCCGGCTGCCATGAGGTGCACGCCCTCTTCCCGGGAGAGGCTCCGGTGGAGCTCTCCCGACGCTTCGAGGTGCCCATCTGGGCCGACCTTCCCTTCGATCCCCGTCTGGGAGAGGCTACCGATCGTGGACGGTCGGTCATTCTGGACGCACCCGACTGGGAGATCTCCCGACGTTTTGGCGCTCTTGCCACCCGGTTGAGCAAGGCGCTGGGTGTCGAACTTCCCGCCCCGGAGGTGCGTTCGTGAAGTTCCTCTGCATTCCCTGCGACGAGGTCATGGTCTTTTCGGAGCGACGCCTTCCCGGCGACGGGACCATGGCGGCCATCTTCCTCTGTGATGGATGCCGGAGGGAGATGGCGCTCCTGACGAATCCCATGGAGACGCAGTTGGTGAGCACCATGGGGGTCAAGGTGGGAGGCCGGGAAGTGCCGGCCCAGCCCATGGAGACGGTGCGAGGGTCCTTGGAGGGGGGGAAGCCGGAGGCTTTCCAGGAGGAAGCGCCCATGGATGCCGTTCCGGAACTGTCCGGAGCGGTAGTATGGACCGAGGAAGCGAGGACCCGATTGCAGTCGGTTCCCAATTTCGTGAGAGGGATGGTGAAGAGAATCTACACCGACTATGCCAGGGAGCATGGAATCGCCACCATTTCGCCGGAGGTGATGGACCGGGCCCGGACCGATCTTGGACTCGAGGGGATGTAGGTGTCACCGGCGGGGGCAGGACCTCCGGCGGTTCGATTGGAGGATATCCACCACCGGTTTGCGGGGTCGGGGGGAGGAGTTGGGTCCCTGGACCTGGAGGTTTCCTCCGGGGAGGTGGTGGCGATTCTAGGTCCCAACGGATCGGGCAAGACCACCCTGCTCCGCCTCCTTTCCACCCAGCTCACACCCCAGAGCGGGAGGCTGAGCCTCCTGGGCTCACCGGCGGATCCCCCCACGGCCGCCCTCCGCCGCCGAATCGCTTTTGCCGCCGATGAAGCGATCCACATCGATGCCCTCACGGGGGAGGAGAATCTTCGGTTCTTCCAGGCCCTGAGGGGCATGGCGGGGTTGGGCCGGCCCGAGGCGGAGGCCGGGACAGACTGGATGCATGTCTTCGGCCTGGCCTCGGTGGCGGATCGCCCCGTGTCGGAGTACTCCTTCGGGATGTGCCGGAAACTCCTTCTGGCGGAGGCTCTGTCAGCACGCCCCCGATTGCTCTTGTTGGACGAGCCCTCCGTGGGTTTGG
Organism: Gemmatimonadota bacterium; assembly: GCA_040905545.1. Classification (GTDB taxonomy): domain Bacteria; phylum Gemmatimonadota; class Gemmatimonadetes; order Longimicrobiales; family Gaopeijiaceae; genus JBBDRI01. Next base: position 14,530 of record JBBDRI010000056.1, read on the forward strand.
ACCCGGACGGAGTTACCGCCTTGGAGGAAGGGGTGGCCGCGTGTGCCCGAGACGGTGGAGCGGTGGTCCTGGCGTCGAACGAGATCCGGGAGACCCCGTTCTGGGCCCACCGGATCCTCTTCCTTCACGCCGGCCAGGTGGTGGCCTCGGGCGCGCCGGAGGAACTCGTGGCTCGCTTCGGAGGAAGGACCCGCGTTGAGATCCACCTGGATTCGACGAACGTCACACCGGGGCACCTTTCCCAGATCCGGGCCCTGGAAGGCGTGGAGAATGTCGGGGTGGAGGGGGATCGCCTGGAGGCGGAAAGCAGCATGGGCAGCCGGCTCCTGCCGGAGCTGATCCGCTACCTGGTGGACGCAGGGTTGGAGGTCCGCACGGTTCACCTCCGCCACCCCGGCTTGGACGACGTCTTCCAGGCCCTCACGGGGACCCGGCTGCAGCCGGCCCTCCGCCCTTCGGAGGAGGGCCCCGTCCAGGGAAGGCCACACCCCGTTCCGAAATGATCGCGCCCATCGCGTGGATGGAGTGGACCCGGGCTCGCCGCAGGCCCCGCCTCTTCTTCCTGAATCTGGCCATCCCTCTCATCTTGGTTCTCCCCCTCACCCTTGGGGCGGCGCCGGCCTTCCATGCAGCTGCGGTATATACCGTGCTCTTCGCCCTCTTCGGAACCATGGGGGCGGCCATTCCCCTTCTTAGGGACCAGGAGGCTGCGCTCCTGAATCGCATCGGCCTCACCGGGTACTCTGCCCGAAGGCAGCTTCTGGAACGTGTCGTCCTGGGGATGGGCCTCGACTTCATACAGCTTCTCCCGTCGCTGGTGGTGATCCTGGCACTGGGAGCAGGGAGGGCCGGGGACTGGCTGCTGGCACCCCTGGTCCTGGGCCTGGCGCTGTTATTCGCGAATCTGGTGGGGATCTGGATTGCCGCAGTAGCCCGTTCGCTGGCCGAGGGTGCCCTCTTCGCAGCCGTTGTGACCCTGTTTCTCCTCCATGGGTCCGGCGTCTTCCGGACCCCGGCTCCCGAGGGATGGGGTGCTCGATTGGAGATCCTGATTCCCTACGGCCCCCTCCACAGCGTACTTCTGGATGTGAGTGCCGGGATGTCCGGGACCTCTCCGAACTTCTCCGCAGCGCCGGCTGTCCTGACAGCACTGGTCCTCCTTCTCATCACCGTAGGACTGGGCGGTCCCCTTACCCGGCGCCTCACATCCAACGGCGGGTGACCAGCGTGGAAGCCCATGCGGATCACGTTGTTGACACCGGAACCGACTGCGGCCTATACTGCCGCCCGTGGTCTCCGGCTCCCCTGGCCAGGTATCATCGGAATCCGAAGCAGATGTTGGTTCGCTTCCCTTTCCCGGCCAGGGTTTTACACAGTGGGGCCGGACAAGTGGACATCCAGTTCGATCTTGATCCGCCACGGCCTTCGGGTCGGCGGGCCTCGGGGTGAGCGGTTCCATGGGAACCGCCCCCCGCATAGAGTGCAAATGGACGAGAGCGGCTCGTCCGCTTCGTTCCGGAACCTCAGCCATTCCCCTTCGCGGGGAAGAGGGGCCTCCATGGCAGGGAGGCAACCCTGCCTGGATTCTTCCCGGCGGCTGAGGGAGGGTTCGGCCTCCTCATGGAGTCCGCCGCCCATGAGGGACCGGTACGAGGTCACACTTTAGGCTTGAGGCCCGAGGCGCCCATGTACCGAGAGATCCTGGTTCCCGTCGACAACTCCCCTCATTCCCAGTGGGCCGTCGAACGGGCAGTGGAACTCTGCCAGCGCACCGACGGCCGGATCACCGGGAACCATGTCTACGCGGCCCGGCTCCACGACGTCCGCTTTCGACAACTGGAGACCGGACTCCCGGCACAGTTTCAAACCCCAGAGGAGATCAAGCGTCAGCGAAAGGTCCACGACAAGCTCATCGAAAAGGGCTTGCAACTCATCTCGGATTCATTCCTGGATCAGACCGAAAAGCGGTGCAAGGAAGCCGGGATACCTCTCACTCGCCAGCTGCTGGAGGGGATCAACTTCGAGGAGATCGTCCGGGAAGCGAACCGGGGAGCGGGTCGACTTCCCTCCCTCATCGGCTTTGATCCCAACATCGCTGACAAGTACGACGGAGGAGACCAGCAGCGCAGCGATGTGCGACTGGGCGACGATGGCCGGATCGTTGCTGAGGACGAGGAGCAGGGCGAGAAGCTCGCGGGCAAGAGTGGGCGCAGCTACGACCTCCTGAGCATGGGTGCCCACGGCATCGGAATCCAGCCGTTCTCCCAACTGGGTGGCGTGGCTTCCAGGGTGCTTCAGCAGGTGGAGAAGGATCTGCTTCTGGCGCGGAACGAACGCACTTTGGAGGGGGGGCGCTGGATGGTCTGCGTGGATGGTTCCTCCTACTCGTACAAGGCCATGCGAGTGGCCCTGGAAATGGCCCGTGAGTTCGGGGCCAAGCTCTACGTCTGCTCTGCCTTCGACGTGGAGTACCACCATGTGGTGTTCGGAAATATCAAGGACGTCCTCTCGGCCCAGGCCGCCAAGGTCTTCAAGTTCGAAGAGCAGGAGGAGCTCCACAACAACATCATCGACAAGGGGCTCCTTAAGCTCTGCCAGGCCAATCTGAAACGCGCCGAGATCATGGCCGCCGAATTCCCGGAAGTGGAGATGGAGACCCAGATCCTCATCGGAAAGCCGTTTCAGTGCATCCTCCAATGGATTGAGGAAGTTGATCCATGCCTATTGGTGCTGGCCCGGCACGGCGGACACCGGATCGACGGAACGAACATGGGTTCCCAGGCCGAGAACCTGTGCCGGCTGGCCCCCACGAACGTCCTGGTCATCGGGACCACCGATGTTCGTCCGGATGAGATTCCCTGGATCGAGGAGGACGGGGAAAAGGGATTGGAATGGGCTCCCGACGCAGAGGTGAGAATCCTCCGGGTCCCGCCCTTCGCTCTGGGAATCGCACGGAAGGCCGTGGAGGAGTTCGTCCTGGAGAACTACGCCAATGGTGGTCACACGTTGCCCACCGTCACCGGCGACCGTTTGGACGAGGCCATCAAGAAGCTGCTCCCCACCCACATGCAGATGATCATGGGGATCGGCACGGCCGAAGAGCTGGCGCTGGCCGAAGTGAAGGCGGAAGAGGCCATGAAGCGCACCGTAGTGGACGGCTACGATGCCGACGGCGAACCGGAGACGCCCATGGTTAGCGTGAAGTGTCCGTACACGGGCCATGTCCAGACCCGGGAATGGACCGCTGCCGATCCCGTGGCTTGGACTCACGAGGCCTTCGGTCGGCTCCGGGCCGTCCCCCTCATTGCTCGCCCGCTGGCGCGCAACACCGTGGAGCGCTTCGCCAAGGAGTATGGGTTGTGGCGCGTCACTACCTCGGTCATGGACGAGAACAAACAGGCCATGATCGAGGCAGACGAGTTCGATATGGACACCATGCTCGTGATGTTCAAGGAGCTTCAGACAAAGCAGTTGAAGGCAGCTGCTGAAGGAGTCGATGGACTCTCCGAGGAGATGCGGAAGTTCATCGAAGAAGCGAAGGCCCAGGGCGTCACCCGGTGTCCCATCCGCGATGTGGAGGCGCAGGTCGAAAAATGCCCCGTGGACATCAAGACCGCCTCGCCCCAGGAGGCCCGGGCGGCAGTGGAGAAGTTCATGGAAGCCGAGAAGCCAGGCGCAGCCGGAAAGGGGGCAGAGGGGTGAGAGCCCACGCCTTCGCCCTGGAGGAAGGGTCGGCCTCTCCCCGTGAGGAGACCCGACCCACCACGGACTTCCTCCCCCATGTAGTGGCCTGGAATCTCACGAAGCGATGCAACCTGGCCTGTGCCCACTGCTATATCTCGGCGGGCTCGTGGCAGGCGGCGAAGGACGAACTCACCACCCACGAGTGCCTGCGCATCGCAGACGAGATCCTGGACGTGAATCCCGCACCCATGTTCATCCTGTCCGGGGGTGAGCCCCTCCTGCGGGATGATCTGGAGGAGATCGCCGGCCACGCCTCGTCGTCAGGTGCCACGGTGGTGGTGGGCACCAACGGAACCCGTCTCACAGGCCGGCGCATCGACTCGCTCATGGAGGCCGGGGTCACCGGGGTGGCGGTGAGCGTCGATTCGCTCAACCCTGCCTATCACGACCGGTTTCGCCACGGCTCAGGCGCGCTGGCCGATACGATGGCTGCGGTGGACCGTCTCGAGAGACACGGGCTGGATTTCATCATCCAGACCTCGGTGACCCGGGGGAATCGGGCGGAGCTGCCCGAACTTGCGGCGTGGGCCGCAGAGCGGGGTGCCGTTTCCTTCAACCTCTACTTCCTTGTGCCCACCGGGCGCGGCGAGGGGATGCAGGGTCTCACTCCGGAAGAGAACGAAGGGGTGCTGGAGGAGCTTCTCCAGTTGGAGTCTACCTATCGGGGCCGCATGATGGTCCGCTCCAAGTGTCGCCCCGAGATCATGCGACTGGCGCATCAGGGTGACCCGGAGTCGCCCCTTCTCAACTATCGGACGCGCTGTCCCTGCGGCGAGCAGTACTGCCGCATCACTCCTGAAGGGAAGGTGACCCCGTGCCCCTACTCGCCGGTGGTAGCTGGTGATCTCAGGGAGGAACCGTTCCACCGGGTCTGGTCCGACTCCCCCGTGTTCCGGACGCTCCGGGAGGGATCTCTCAGCGGGAAGTGCGGGCGTTGCGAATACCGGGAGGTGTGCGGTGGGTGCCGGGCGCGAGCCTTCGCGGTGACGGGAGACATGATGGGTCCCGACGAATCGTGCGCCCATGAGCCCGACCCGACCGCCGACCTCGTGCGTCCCCGGGCCGGGATGCTCTACGGCACCCCCGCGCCCGCCGCTTCCATCCCATGGACCGATGGGGCTCAGGCCCGCATCCAGCGGGTGCCCAGCTTCGTGCGCGGGGTGGTGATGGCCCGGGTGGAGGGCTTCGCCCGGGACCGGGGCTATCCGGTGGTGGACGAGGCCGTGATGGCCGAGGTGCGCAGTGAGATGCCGGTGGACTTCTCGAAGCGGATCCCCTTTTTCCTGAGCCGTGGAGGTGATGCATGACCGGAGAAGTGGCATGATGGGAGAAGTGGCATGATGGGAGGTTACGCATGACCACCGCCCAGATCCGGCGCCACTGGCCCCTGGCCCTGGCCTCGGCGGCCGCCTTGGTGCTGGTGGCACTGGCCGCCCACCCCGCCTGGGCTCAGGGCTTCCAGTACGAGGTGGGTCAGTATGGACGGGATTTCCCCCTGACGGGAAGGCGGGTGGCCATCTGGGTGTCGGCCCAGGTCCACCTCATGTTCGCTGCATTCGTCCTGGGCGTTCCGATGTTCGCCGTCATTGCCGAGGCGATTGGCATCTGGGGGAAGGACGAGAAGTACGATCGCCTGGCCCGGGAATTCACCCGCCTCCTGCTGGTGGCCTACAGCGCCACGGCCCTGTGGGGCGGACTCCTCCTGTTCCTGCTCACCACCCTCTATCCGGGGCTCTGGGGGTATCTGGCGGAGATCTTCAGCTACTCCATGTGGGTCTATGCGGGCCTCTTCTTCATCGAGACCGCCACCCTGTACCTCTACTATTATGGGTGGGACAAGTGGAAGGAGGGGCGGGCCAAACTGGGGCACTGGGGGCTGGGGATCCTCCTGAACATATGGGGCACCACGGTCATGTTCATCGCCAACTCCTGGCTGACCTACATGATGAGCCCCCCGGCTGAAGTGACTCCCGACACCGCCCCGGCCCAGGTTCAGTTCTGGAGCGCTTTCGCCAATGCCACCTGGATGCCCATCAACATCCACCGGCTCATTGCCAATGCCGTTTTCGGCGGTGCGGTGGTGGCCGCCTACGCGGGGTATCGCTTCCTCAAAGCCAAGACTCCCGAAGAGCGAGCCCACTACGACTGGATGGCGTATGTGGGGAACTTCATCGCCATCGCCATCTTCCTGGTGCTTCCCTTCGCCGGGTACTGGCTGGGGCGCGAGATCTACGAGTACAACCAGCAGATGGGCGTGACCATGATGGGCGGCTTCATGAGTTGGCTCTGGATCGTGCAGGCCTTCCTCATCGGCATCCTCTTCCTGGCGGGGAACTACTATCTCTGGTTGGGCCTGGGGCGAATTCCCGGCGGGGAGCGTTTCGCTCCCTACACGAAGTACATGCTGGCGGTGTTGGTCATCGGGGTGATGGTGTGGGCTACCCCCCACTCCATGATCGCGGACCGGCAGGAATTGGCGGCCATGGGGGGGACGCACCACCCCTTCCTGGGGGTGCTGGGCGTAATGAGCGCCAAGAATACGGCGGTGAACCTCATGATCCTCACCACTTTCCTTTCCTTCCTCATGTATCGTCGGGCCAACAAGGTCCCCACGGTTACATGGGCAGCCACTGGAACCATGGCCCAGGGGATCATTCTGGCGGTCTGTGCCGCAGTGGTCCTCTTCTACGGGGTCTACGGGTACTTCGTCCCGGCCATCGTGCGGATCGGCTTCTCCGTCTACCAGGTGTTGGCGGTTCTGGCCTCCATCACTGCGGTGGTGGTGGTGGACCTCCTCATCACCCGAGGGGCCACGTCTCGGGGTGACATCCGGTGGGGGGACATGCCCGACCGGGCGCAGTACGCCCTCTTTGTGCTGTTGGTGACCTTTACGTGGCTCATGGGGCTCATGGGCTTCGCACGCAGTGGGATCCGGCAACACTGGCATGTCTGGGAGATCATGCGAGACACTTCGGCTGAGGCGGCCACTCCGGCCCTGGGGTACGCCGCCATCGTCATCAGCGCCTGCGTCCTGATCTTTCTGGGGATGATCAGCTTCGTTTTCTGGATCGGTGGGATGATCGTGAAGCCGCAGCCTGCGGTCGCTCCCAGGAGAGCCCCATGACCTCCGTCGAATTCAAGGTGGGCGGCGTGGTGCTGGCGACCATCGCCCTCTTTACTCTCATCGCGAACATCATTCCCCAGGTGCAGTCGGATGTCCCCATGGAGGTGGCGTTCGGGGCCGACGTGTCTCCGGAGGAACTGGTGGCCGCCGGAGAACAACTGTACCACGGTGCCGGCGGGTGCACGGCCTGCCACGCGGAGACAGCCGGGGCAAGAGCGCCGAATCTGGCCACCGATTACCAGGGCCTGGGCTCCATCGGAGAGCGATGCGGTGATCGGGTCGCCGGCATGGCCTGCAAGGAGTATCTGTTCACCGCCCTGGTGCGTCCCATGGAGGACATGGTGGACGACTATCCTCCCATCATGCCACCGGTGGATCGAGCCATGTCGCCGCCACAGGTCTGGGCCTTGGTGGCGTACCTGGAAAGCCTCGGCGGTGAGGTTACGGTGTCGGGGGCAGACATCCCCCAGACCCCGGCTGGAGGGGAACCCGGGGCCGAGGGTGCCGGAGGCGCCGGCGCGGTGGTGGCCTCGGACGACCCGGAAGAGATCGTCCGCATCCTGTGCATCCAATGTCATGTGCTGGGAGGTGAGGGGACCGAGTTGGGCCCACCACTGGACGGAGTGGGAGGGCGCCGCGCCCCGGATGAGATCCGCACAGCCATCCTTGACCCGACGGCAGCGGTGGCCGAAGGGTACCAGGACTTCGTGGGGCTGATGCCGCCGACCTTTGGAAGCCAGCTCACCGCCGGCCAACTCGAGGCCGTGGTGCGCTACCTGAGTGGGCTCCGATGAGGGAGGACCACCATGCGTGATTGGTTCAAGAAGCCCTTCGGGCAGGCCTTCATGGTGATGGCGGGGGCCTACGTCATCGTCAAGTGGGGGATCCCCTACCTTCCGCCCCTGGTGGGGGTGACGAGTGCCCCGGTTCCCGGGAGCGTGATGCTCCAGTACATGCTCACGGTGGCGGTGGGGGTTCTCGTGTGGGTGAGTGAGAACGAGGCCCGGTGGAAGGAGTTCAAGCGCCCCATCCTGCAGACGCTGGTTCTGCCTGAGCGGAAGAGCTTGCGGATCACGCTCCTGGTGGCGTTTCCCTTCCTGGTGGGGTTCGCCACCTACGACACGGTGCGCCCCAAGGTGACGGCTCCGGCAGCGCTGCGTTCCGTCCACCCGGCCCCTCCCAGCCAGATCACCTTCCAGGGTGAAACCATCCAACTGGACGGACTGGAGAACCCGATGCGGGTTGCCGGACGGGAAGAGGAGGCCTTCCGGACGGGCATGGACCTCTACTATCGGAACTGCATGGCCTGCCACGGTGACTACCTGGACGGACAGGGCCACTTCGCCCAAGGATTCAACCCCACGCCCCTGCCCTTGCGGGGGGGAGGAACCATCGCCCAGCTCACCGAGAGCTACGTGTTCTGGCGCATCGCCAAGGGCGGCCCCGGGCTCCCAAGGGAGGGGGCACCGTGGAACTCGGCCATGCCCGCCTGGGAAGACTTCCTCTCGGTGGAGGAGATCTGGGCCGTGACCCTCTTCCTCTATGAGCAGGCTGGACTCACCCCTCGTACCTGGGAGGAGCACTGATGCGTACCTCTCTCCTCCTTTGCACGGGTCTCGCCCTGCTCTTCCTGGCTCCCGCTCCTGCCAACGCCCGGCAGGATGTCCAGGCGGGTCAGGAGGTCTATGATCGGTGGTGCTCGTCGTGCCATGGTGTGGAGGGCGACGGGTTGGGCCCGGCGGCCGGTTACATGCTTCCCCGCCCCCGGGACTTCACAAGGGGGATCTATCAGATCCGCAGCACTCCCGGGGGCGAGCTCCCCACCGACCAAGACCTCCTCCAAATCATCGACAAGGGCATGCCCGGGACCGCCATGCCGGGATGGGAGGAATACCTCTCCAGCCGGGACCGGAATGCGCTGGTGGAGTACCTGAAGACCTTCTACCCGCCGTACGTCACCCTTCCTCCCCCCGACCCCCTGGCCTTCGGCGGCGGGCCTCGGGCGTCCGAGGAACGTATTACCGAGGGGGCCCAGGTGTATCGGGAGGTGGAGTGCTGGCAGTGCCACGGCGATTCGGGCCGGGGTGAGGGCACCAGCGCCCCCACCTTGGAGGATGACGCCGGCCTCCCCATTCGAGCTCCGGATCTGACGAAGAACTGGCTCTTCAATGGGGGTGGTACGGCAGAGGATGTGTATCGGCGGCTGCGAACGGGGTTGGACGGCACGCCCATGCCCTCCTTCTCCGACCTCATCGATGCCGAAGTCATCACTGACGACGAACTCTGGAGTCTGGCTCTGTTCGTTCGCAGCCTGGCGCCCGATGATCTTCCCAGTGTGCGGGAGGTGATCCGGGTGGCGCGCACGGATTCCGGCACGGTTCCCACCTCCCTGGAAGATGAGCGGTGGGGAGATGCGGAGTCGTTCTACATCCCCTTGGTGGGGCAGATCATCATGGCGCCTCGCTGGTTCGACCCGGCGGTGACGTCCGTGTGGGCCCAGGGGATCCACGACGGGGAATCCATGGCGCTGCGGTTGGTCTGGCACGACCGCTCCGCCAGCCCGGACCCCAGATGGGGTGAATGGCAGTCGAGGATCCTGGAGACCATGGAACCTCGGGAGGGAGACGTTCCGGAAGCCGGCCCCCTTCCTGACCGCCTGGCAGTACAATTTCCTCTCACCATCCCCACGGGAATGGATCGCCCTTACTTCCTCATGGGAGACAATCAGAATCCGGTTTCACTTCTGCAGTGGAGAAGCGATCAGTCCGGCTCAGTTACCCGAGCCCGAGCCCGAGGCATGAGAGACATCCAGGAGCTTTCCGGGGGCGAAGTCACTGCCGAAGCCCGGTGGGCGGAGGGGAGGTGGGAGCTGCTCCTGAGACGGCCTCTCGTCACCGGCGATCCCGAAAATGATCTGCAGTTTGAGGAGGGCGTTTCCATCCCCATCGCGTTCTTCGCGTGGGATGGAGATCACGGAGAGGCCGGGTCCCGAGGATCGGTGAGCTCCTGGTTCTTCATCCATCTGGAGCGGGAGGTGCCACCCACGGTGTTGGTGGCTCCCCTGTTCGCCATGCTAATCACCGGAGGGCTGGGGATGCTGGTGGTGACCCGTGCCCAGAGGAGGGAGCGGCTGGGGGTGGTGAAGGATGGTGAAGGGGAGGAAGCCCATGAGGGTCCGAATTGAGTTCTGTACGTTCCATTCACGAAGCACAGGAGGAACGATGATGAAGGTCGAGACGAGAGTTCCCGGAGTTCTGATTCTGGGCCTGATCCTGGGCGGGGTGGCCGCCTGTGGCGGTGGCGACACCGACTCACCTGGCGCCGCAGATGCGGTGACCGAGATGCCCTTCGACGTGAGCACTGCAGGTTCGGTCCAGGGCATGGTCATGTTCGAGGGAACCGCCCCCCCCCCGGAACCCCTGTCGGGCATGGAGAGTGAACGTTCGTGCTGGGAAAGCTACGACGAGCCGCCTGCCCGGGAATGGGTGAAGGTTCGAGACGGGCATCTGGCTGAGGTCTTTGTCTACGTGAAGGAAGGGCTCGAAGGAATGGAGTTTCCGGTGCCCCAGGAAGCGGTGGTCATCGATCAGTCCGGGTGTCGTTACATCCCTTCGGTGTTGGGTGCCATGGTGAACCAGGCCATCACCCTCCGGAATTCCGACGGGCTGCTCCACAACATCAACGCCACCCCTGCGGAGAACCGGGGGTTCAACATCGGTCAACCCGTGAACATGGAGACGAACCGGTCGTTCGCACTTCCCGAAGTGATGATTCCCATCCGGTGCGACGTGCACGGCTGGATGTCGGCGTGGCTCGGCGTACTTTCCCACCCCTACCACACCGTGACCGGAGATGCCGGGACCTTCTCCCTGGCTGATCTCCCGCCGGGGGAGTACGTCATCGAGGCCTGGCATCCGCGGTTGGGAAGCCAGGAGCAGACCATCACGGTAACCACGGGTGAGACCACCAGCGTTTCGTTCACCTTCAGCGACGCCACGCTCTCCCATGCCCCCTCTCCGGTATCCGGAGCCACGGTGGCCCACGTCCACCCCGTGCCGTCGCCCTCAGTGGCGATGGGGAGATAGCGCGCCATGGGTTGGCTCCTCCCACAGGGTGTTTCCACATACGCGGCCGACATCGACCGCCTCTACTACATCATTCTGTTCATCACCGGAGTGGTGTTCGTCCTCACCGAAGCGCTCCTGGTGTATTTCCTCGTCCGCTATCGGAAGCGCGAGGGGAGGAGGGCAGCCTACATCCACGGGAGTACCAAGGCAGAGGTGATCTGGACCGTGGTCCCCTTCATCATCGTGGTTGCACTGGGGCTCATGAGCAAAGGACTCTGGGATTCGTTGAAGGATCCGGCGCACTTTCCGGCCGATGCGTATGAGATCGAAGTCGTGGCCCGACAATTCGAATGGGAGGTTCGCTACCCAGGGGGTGACGGGCTTTCCGGGGATGAGGCGGGTTTCACGGTGCTGAACCGGATGCACGTTCCGGCCGGACGACCGGTGGTGGTGCACCTTGAGTCGGAAGATGTGATCCACTCCTTCTCGGTTCCGGACTTTCGCGTGAAGCAGGACGCGGTGCCCGGCATGAGGATTTCCCTCTGGTTCGAGGTGCCGGTGCCGGGTGAGTACCCCGTGGGCTGCGCCGAACTGTGTGGATTGGGCCATTACCGGATGTCGGGATCGGTGGTGGTCATGCCGGAGTCCGAGTTCGGAGCCTGGGAGGCAGAGAGAATGGCCCAGACGGCGGTGTCCACTACCCAGCTTGCGGCGACCGACGGGGAGGGGGAGGACCGATGAGCGCGCATGTGAAGGCCACGGACTTCGAGGTGACGGGCTTCGCCGGGGAGGAACACGATTCCCCCGGGTTCATCCGTACCTACATCTTCTCCACCGATCACAAGATGATCGCCAAGCAGTTCCTCGTCATGAGCCTGGTGTTCCTCCTTCTGGGGGGGATCATGGCTCTCATCATCCGCTGGCAATTGGGGTTCCCGGGGCAACCTCTCCCGGGGGGAACGATGCTGCCCGAGACCATGGCACCAGGAGGGATCATCCTCCCGGAGTTCTACAACTCCATGTTGACCATGCACGGGACGTTCATGATCTTCTTCGCCGTCATGCCCCTCCTGGTGGGGGTGTTCGGCAACCTGCTCATTCCCCTTCAGATCGGGGCGCCCGACATGGCGTTTCCGAAGCTGAACGCGCTTTCGTTCTGGCTGGCGGTTCCCGCAGGCTTCATTATGCTGGCCAGCTTCCTGGTGGAGGGGGGCGCGGCGGGAGCGGGGTGGACCGCGTATGCTCCCCTCTCGGCCTCGGGAGAGTACACTGGTGTGTATCTGGGGCAGCAGCTCTGGTTGCTCTCTCTGTTCATCCTGGGGTTCTCGTCCATCACCGGGGCCGTGAACTATATCACTACGGTCATCAACCTGCGGGCCCCGGGGATGACCTGGTTCCGACTTCCCCTCACGGTCTGGGCGCTCTTCGTGACCGCCATCCTGGCGCTGCTGGCCATGCCCATCCTGGCCGGGGCCCTTATTCTTCTCCTCTCCGACCAGACCATCGGCACCACTTTCTTCCTGCCGGAGCATGGGGGTGAGCCGCTCCTCTGGCAGCACCTCTTCTGGTTCTTCGGACACCCCGAGGTCTACATCCTCATCCTCCCGGCCTTCGGAATCGTGTCCGAAGTGCTGGCCAACGGAGCCCGGAAGCCCATCTTCGGCTACCACGCCATGGTGCTGGCCATCATCGCCATCGCCTTCCTGGGGTGGGTGGTGTGGGGCCACCACATGTTCATGAGCGGGATGAACCCCATGTTGGGCACCACCTTCATGGTGAGTACCCTTGTCATCGCGGTGCCGTCGGCCATCAAGGTGTTCAACTGGTTGGGCACCCTCTGGCGAGGGAGCATCCACTTCACCGTACCCTTCCTCCACGCTGCGGCCTTCGTCTCTCTCTTCATCATCGGAGGGCTGTCGGGGATCTTCATGGCCTCGGCCCCGGTGGACATCCAGATACATGACACCTACTTCATCGTGGCGCACCTCCACTACGTGCTTTTCGGAGGAAGTCTCTTCGGGATCTTCGCGGGGATCATCTACTGGTATCCGAAACTCTTCGGTCGCATGATGAACTCCACGTGGGGGTACATCCATTTTGCCGGCACCTTCATCTTCTACAACCTGGCCTTCTTCCCCATGCACAATCTGGGGCTCAAGGGAATGATGAGACGCCTCTATGATCCGCACCAATACGAGTTCCTTGCGCCTCTCCAGGGACTGAACACCTTCATTTCCCAGGCGGTGTTCGTCCTGTTCGCTTTCCAGCTCATCTTCGCCGTGAACTTCCTCTACTCCATGTGGAGGGGTAAGAAGGCGGAGGCGAATCCGTGGCATGCCAACTCTCTGGAGTGGTCCACTCCCTCGCCCCCCCCCCATGGAAACTTCCAAGGGTGGCCAACGGTGTACCGGGGGGCCTACGAGTACTCGGTACCGGATCGGGACGACGACTACCACCCTCAGTGGGAGCCGCCCGCCGGGGGGGCCGCCGGACCATCGCCCGGATCATCGCATGCGTCTCCCGCCCCCTATTCGCCGGCGCCTGAGAGGAGGGAATCATGAGTCACGCCGCCACCATGCCCATGGGCCATGACCGCCCGGAACGGGGCTTCGATGCCTACAACGCGAAGCTCGGCATGTGGGTCTTCCTCCTCTCGGAGATCATGTTCTTCACGTCGCTCATCGGGGCGTACGTGATTCTGCGTTTTGCGCACCCCGATGCATTCGCCCAGCCGGGTGTGGTTCTCAACGTCCCCCTCACGGCCGTGAACACCTTCGTGCTCATCTGTTCGTCCGTGACCATGGTGAAGGCCTTCGCGGCCTTGGAACAGGACGATCAGAAGGGTCTCAAACTCTGGCTCCTGGCCACCATCGTTCTGGGGGCCGCTTTCGTGGGCGTACAGGCCTACGAGTACTACCACCTCGTTCATGACGGCTTCGTGCCGAACGCGGCGGCGTATGCGGCTCCGGGGGGGGCCATCTACGGCTCCACCTTCTACCTCATGACGGGATTCCACGGACTGCATGTATCCATCGGCGTCCTCTGCCTCATCTGGATCCTCTGGAAGTCAAACCGCGGGGCGTTCCACTCCAAGCGGGTGGCCGGGGTGGAGGCCATGGGTCTGTATTGGCATTTTGTGGATCTGGTCTGGATTGTACTGTTCACCATCGTCTACTTGATCTGAGGAGGTCCCATGCAGAATGGGGAGAAGGCCCATCCGCCCTACATGCTCATCTGGGGCATCCTCGCCATCCTCATGTTCGCCAAGGTGGGGGTATCGCTGGTGGGGATGCCCAAGTGGCTCTCGGTTGCCCTGTTGGTCATGATCTCACTGGCCAGCGCTCTGCTGGTAGCGCTGTACTACATGCACCTGAAGTTCGAACAGAAGCGGCTCTGGGTACTGGCCGCCATCCCCATTCCCCTTATCGTCATCTTCATTCTGGTTGTGGTTCAGGAGTTCCGATAAAGGCATGGAGCATCATGACGCGTTGATGCAGGGTATGTTCTGGGGGGGGTTGCTGGTGGCGTCCGTCCCCATCCTCCTGACGCTGGCGATCGGGGTCTTCGTACTGGGCCGGTGGCGCGAGGCTCGAAGGGAAGCCCGTGAGGGGACGGGGGCGGCGGTGCCGGAGATTCCAACGAGAAGCTGACTTTCACCGAGGAGAGAGGATGAGATCGTCCGGAATCTGGATCCGGGGAACGCTCGCCGGGTTGGTGGGCGCCACTGCCATGGCACTCTGGTTCCTCGTCATCGACGCAGCGGCGGGGGTTCCGTTCCGGACGCCTTCCCTCCTGGCCAATTCCATCCTGGGGGTAGAGGATCTAGCCGGCCGGGTTGGCCCCATCATCTTCTACACACTCGTACACTACACAGCGTTCGTCCTGCTGGGAGTGGGAGCGGTCTGGGTCATACGCAAGCTGGAGGTGGCGCCCGGGGTGCTCCTGGGTCTGGTCCTGGGATTCCTCCTCTTCGACGTGGTCTTTTTCGGCAGCGTCTACTTGACCGGACTGGATGTGACGCAGGCCCTGGGGTGGTTGGAGGTGCTCGCCGGCAACATGATTGCCGGGGTTGCCCTCATGGGGTACCTGCATCTCACGGGGGAGGCGCGAGCCGTGAGTTGGTGGGAGGCACTGGCCGACCACCGGATGGTGCGGGAAGGGATCGTGGCCGGGCTTATCGGGGCCGCGGCGGTGGCCCTTTGGTTCTTCGTGTTCGACGCGGTGCGGGGTACGCTTTTCTTTACCCCGGGGGCACTGGGGTCGGCGCTCTTCCTGGGCGCATCCAACCTTGCGGCCGTGGACGTGAACATCTGGACGGTCACCGGTTACACCATCCTCCACTTCTCGGCGTTCGCGGTTGTGGGACTCATCGCCTCGGCCATAGCCTGGCAATCGGAGAAGACGCCGCCGCTCCTTCTGGGAGCCGTCCTCCTCTTCGTCACCTTCGAAGCTCTCTTCCTGGGGCTCCTGGCCATAGTGGCGGAATATCTTCTGGGGGCCCTGGCCTGGTGGACCATCGCCCTTGGAAACCTCTTCGCCGTGGTGGCCATGGGGTACTTTCTGTGGCGTCGTCACCCCCGGCTTCGCGATGCCCTGGCCGCCGATCCCTTCGATCATACCCATTGAAGGGAGGGTGGCGGCCCGCCGGGCGCGCCCGCACCCCATTACCCGGACACGCTCCTAGGACTCGGGTCGGCCCTCTGATCCATAGCCCAGGAACCGGTTCATCCGGCTCAGATAGTAGACCAGGGCAGACCCCAGGACCACGAACAAACTCGCCATGACCAGGGAGAGGCCGGCTCCCGTTCGGGAGAAGGAGATTGCCTCCCACACCCCATATCCGTAGCAAAAGACGATGGCGGTGGCGATGAGACCGCGATGGAATGGAATGAGCGACATGGTCACCTCGTGGGAGTCAGTTTTCAGGGGGACGACTGCCCTCCGGCTCAGAGGGGAGAGGGAGCCTCCGGATCGAGGCGCCAGGACCGGTATTCGTCCTTCGTCCATCTAAAGAATACTGCGGTGATAGCGATCCAGAAAACCAGCATGCCGGGAATCCACATGATGAGCCCCCCCAACCGCTGGTCTTCCAACGCCGAGAGTGAGATGATCCGGGGTGCAGCCGCGTACCAACTGTACAGCACATCGGGGGAGAGGGTGATGAAGGCCGATACAACGGTGCCGGGGATGCCGAAGAGGAAGACGTAGGCCATGAGCAGGGGCCCGCTTGGGATTCTTCGCAGTTCGGCCACCGGATCCATGACGGGCCACCACATCATGATGGCCACAGCCATGAAGGTGAGGTGTTGGATGATGTGGACCGTATGGTCCATGAGAGCGCGGTTATAGAACTCCGGAAAATGCCAGAAGATGAACACCACATTGTAGGCGACGAACGCCACCGCCGGGTGGGTGAGCGTCCGTCCCACCATCAGGACCCCCCGAAGGTCCAGCGCCTTCCGAATGAGCCAGGGAGGCAGCCCCCAGATGAGAAACGGAGGCATGATGAGCATGAGAAGAAGGTGCTGCACCATGTGGGCGGAGAAGAGATATCCGTCCGCCCACTCGTGGAGGGGGCCGTTCAGCGAGAAAAAGATGATGAGGACGGCGGTGACCCAGGCGGCCACTCGCCAGCGGGAAGGTTTCTCCGTGGCCCAGCCGAACCTTCTCCGGGCCGGCCCCGTGGCCAGGGCATAGACGGCCATTAGATAGAGGCATCCGATGAGGATGCTGGGAAAGACCTGGAATCCCATGATGTTCATGACTGCCTGACGGTTCCGGGTGACCCGGAAAGCTGCCTGGTCTAGGAGCGTGTCCGAGTAATGGGGCGAGCCTCGTTACGGGCACCACGGGTGCCAGATCCGAGGCGGCGCCCCGACGCCATAGCGAAAGCTACGGTGAGGGGTGCCAACGAAGGAGATGGCCCCGTGCTGCCCGTAACCCGAAGGGCGCGGGGGGGTTGCCCCGTCCAGAGGTCGTCTCTCCTCCTCGCCGTAGCCCTGCTACGCCTGATCTTCGTGCGTTGCACGAAGGTGCTCGCTTTGCTCACGTTCGTCGTTCCTACTCTGTCCATGGGCAAGACCCCCGCGCGCGGCCGCACCCCATTACTCGGACACGCTCCTAGACGCTACGGATCAAAGCGCGGGACCACGTGGAACAATACCACCAGTGCGCTCAC
Source organism: Gemmatimonadota bacterium (assembly GCA_040905545.1). Lineage (GTDB taxonomy): Bacteria > Gemmatimonadota > Gemmatimonadetes > Longimicrobiales > Gaopeijiaceae > JBBDRI01. The sequence continues at coordinate 31,643 of JBBDRI010000056.1, forward strand.
CATGAAGGCGGCCAGCGCGATCCCGCTGAGAAAGATCCATGTGAGTGCTCGATGGTCCATCTTCAAGTGCATGAAGAACATCATCACCAGCAAGATTTTCATGGTAGAGAGGATGACCAGGAGGGGCACATCCACGGCCTCGAACTGAGGCATATAGTAGATGGCCACCTCCACGCCCGTGACGATGGCCAAGATGGCGCCGATGGTCACATAGAACGCCACGGAAGGGTGGCTGTCGTGACCCTCCTCGTGCGCCGGTGTGGGGTTGCCGTCGACGTGTGTCACATCGGTACTCATCATGCCTCCCTCAACTGATCAGGTAGACGAGGGTGAAGATCACGATCCAGATCACATCGACGAAATGCCAGTACAGCCCCGCCACCTCCACCTGCTCCGACTTCTCGGGTGGAATCCGATCCTTGTGAATCAGCCAGGCCAGAGTTCCCATCCAGATGACACCCACCAGCACGTGGAGCTTGTGGGTTCCCGTCACGACATAGTAGGACGACCCGAAGGTGCTTGAAGTGACGGTAAGTCCTTCGTGGATGAAATGCATGTACTCGTAAAGCTCGATCCCGATGAAGGCCAAGCCCATGAGCATGACCATGCCCAGCCAGAAGATGGCCAACCCCTTTCTGGCCCGGTTCACTGCATCCAGCGCCAGTACCATGGCCAGGGAGCTGAAGAGAAGGATGGTGGTGCTGGTGGTGGTGAGGAGGATATTGAAGATGTCCTCCGGGTAGGGGCCCACCACCGCCCTTCCCTTGTACACCATGTAGGTGGAGATCAGGGTCCCGAAAAAGAGACATTCCGATGCGATGAACGTCCAGAACCCGAGCTTCCAATTGGAAACCCCCGTCCAGGTACGGTGATGGTCGTCGGCTGCGGCGATTGCATGGGCCATGACTAGGTGTCCGCTTAGCGCAAGTGCGAGGGTTCAGGTGGGATCGCGATCCTGGAGGGCCGGCATGGTCAATGGCCCTCAGGAAAGGCGGGCTCGAAAGCCCACTTGAAGACGCAGAAGGTCACGGGGAGGAGGCCGAGGACGATGATCCACCAGACGCCGGTCATCACCAGGCCCCACGCCAGCGTGATGGCCGCTGCCAGCAGCAGGGGCCAGTACGAGGGGTTCGGCATGACGGGCTCCTCATGGGGCTCTGTCAGAGTCAACGCTTCGATCTCACGTCTCTCATCTTCGTCCCACAGAGGCTCCCGGCTTCTGATGGTGGGGATCCGGGGAAAGTTGTAATGATGTGGGGGTGAGGGGATGGACCACTCCAGGTGGGGAGCCCCCCAGGGGTCGGCAGGCGCCACCGCTCCGCTTCGCCAACTTTTCACCAAGTTCCATACCATGATCAGCCCCGAGATGCCAAAGATGAAGGCGCCCACGGTGGAGAGCTGGTTGTAGACCTCCACGTTCAGCTGGGCCGAGTAGGTGAAGATCCGGCGAGGCATCCCCAGGAGGCCGGCGAAGTGCATGGGGAAGAAGGTCAGGTTGAAGCCGATCATGGTGGTCCAGAAGTGCCACTTCCCCAGGGTCTCGCTCATGAACCGGCCCGAAACCTTCGGAAACCAGTAATAGAGACCAGCCCAGAGTCCCATCATGGCGCCTCCCACGATGACGTAGTGGAAGTGGGCCACCACGAAGTAGGAGTCATGTTGCTGGAGGTTCACGGGAGCTGACGCATGCATGATCCCCGAAAGCCCACCCACCGTGAAGACGACGAGCAGTCCCAGAGAGAACAACATGGCCGTGGTGAATCGCAGGGATCCACCCCACATGGTAGCCATCCAGTTGAAGATCTTCACGCCCGTGGGAATGGCGATGATCATGGTGGCAGCCACGAAGAAGGCATCTGCGATGGGCCCCAGCCCCACGGTGAACATGTGGTGGCTCCAGACTCCCCAACCGATGAACCCGATGAGTACACCGGCATACACCACGATGGGGTATCCGAACAGGGGTTTTCGGGAAAATGTTGGGATGACATCTGAGATCACGCCGAAGGCCGGGAGAACCAGGATGTAGACCTCAGGGTGTCCGAAGAGCCAGAAAAGGTGCTGCCAGAGCACCGGGTCACCCCCGGCGGCAGGGTTGAAGAAGGTGGTGGCGAAGACCCGGTCGAACCCCAGGAAGATGAGTGCCACCGCTATGACAGGAATCGCCGTGATGAGGAGAAAGCTCGTGACGAAGGTCATCCAGGTGAACAGGGGCATCCGCATCAACGTCATTCCAGGTGCCCGCATGTTCACGATGGTGGTGATGAAGTTCACCCCTCCCGCGATGGAGGCAATCCCCAGGATGGAGAGCCCGATGAACCAGAAATCCACATTCAGGCCAGGCGAATAGGTGGCCGAGGTGAGGGTGGAATATCCCACCCAACTGGCGTTGGGCGCGGCCCCGAAGAGGAAGGAGGAGTTCATGTAGAGCCCGCCGAACAGGAACACCCAGTAGGAGAAGGCGTTCAGCCGTGGGAAGGCCACGTCACGTGCACCGATCTGGAGGGGCACCACGAAGTTGAAGAACGCAACCGCCATGGGCATGGCCACCAGGAACACCATGGTGGTGCCGTGCATGGTGAACAGCTGGTTGTAGACCTCGGGAGAGAGGAAGTCCCTTTCAGGACCCACGAGCTGGATTCTCATGAGGAGCGCCTCGGCCCCTCCCATGAGGAAGAAGAGGGTAGCGGTGACGAAGTACATGACGGCGATCCGCTTATGATCCACCGTGGTGATCCAACTCCACACACCGGTTTCTTCACCGTGTGAGGCGTCGTGGTGGTGTGCGGACGGCTGGACGGAGGCTATCGACGACATGGGTCCCTATCCATTTCGGACGATCCCGGCGGCGTTGGCCGAAGGTCGGTGGAGATCACTGGAGGCTGCTCAGATAAGCCGCTACGGCGTGAACCTGCTGGTCAGTGAGACCGGTGGCAGGCCACCCGTAGATGGTTCCCCCCGCCCGGGGTACCGCCAAGGCGTACTCGGTGCCCGGCATTTCGGCGCCGGGCTTGATCCCCTGCGGATCCTGGATCCAGCGGACCAGGTTCTCGGGGGTGTTCTCAAGGAGTCCGGCGCCCAACGTGGTACGGGTGCCGAGAAGGCTGAGATCCGGCCCCACCCGCCCTTCCGCAGAAGTCCCGTTCACCGCATGGCAGGCCACGCAAGTGCTCTGGTTCAGGAAGATGTCGCGTCCCAGGGTCACCTGCTCCTCTGCGGTCTCCCCTTCCTTCTGGGCCGCCAGACGCACCTCCCCTCCAGACGGCCCCGGCGTGTCCGCCGCCACCGACTCGGGCCCTGCTTGCCCGGGCCCTGCCTGCCACCTGCCCACCCACGCGTCGAAGTCCGCCTGGGGCTCCACTACTACCCTTATCCCCATGAGTGCGTGGGCCTCGCCGCAGAATTCGGCGCACTGGCCCATGTACACTCCGGTCTCCAGGGGGGTAAAATGGAGCCAGTTGTAGCTGGGCTCCTGACCCTCCCGGACGGCTACCGTGGGATTGACATCCCTCTTTCCTCCGAGCTGAGGCACCCAGAACGAGTGGATCACATCGCTGGACCCGAGCCTCAGGCTCACGGGGCGGTCGACGGGAAGGCGAAGCTCATTGGCAGTGGTCACGCCCTCTTCCGGGTAATGGAACTCCCACCAGAAGCGGTGTCCCGTAACTTCCACCAGCATCGCGTCGTCCGAAACGGGCCGCTGGGTGGCGAAGACGGCCTGGATGGTGGGAATGACGATGGCGATGACGATGAGAGCGGGCCCGATGGTCCAGGCGATCTCCAGGCCCAGGTGTCCCCGGATCTGTCTGGGCTTCGCGTCTCCCTTTCTGGCCCGGAACCGGACCAGGATATAGGCGATCCCCACCCACACCACCACGAGGATGACCATGGTCCACCAGAAGATGTCCACATAGAGGGAGTGGATGATCTCGGCGAAATCGGACTTGGGAAGGATCGTGGACTGGGGGTGATCGTCGCCGCAGGCGGTGGCGGAAAGAGCCAGGAGAAGCGCCATGCCGAGGCCGGAAAAGCGGCTCCGGAGTTGCTGTATGGGCGCCATGCCTCGTTCAATCTCCTCGGGCATCGTGCATCCTGTCCGATCTGGGGTTCACGTGAACGACGCTCCGCAGGGTCAGGAAGAGATCGATTGGCGCTGGAGCCGACGTCATCGTCCCGTTGGGTGGGCTTGGGAGCTGCATGATGAAAGCAGTCTGCAGGGCGTAAGGATAGTAGAAAGTCCGGGATGGGGCCAGGCCGATCTCGCGGCCTCCGCCGGGGGATTACGTGAGCAGTTGGGATGCGCACTTCCGGTGCCATCCCACCCCGGTCCGGGTCCGATGCGGTTCCGAACCCCTTCCCCTTTTCCACACCCACCCGACGGTGAGCCCATCCGGATGGATCCCAGCGGGTGGGACGGCTTCGCACGAGACCAGCCCACCGACCCCACGCGCTTCATATATCGCATCACTCCCGGCGTTTGCGGACTCATGATCTACAAACCCCTGCCTGGTGTCAACCAGGCGTCGGGTGGGGCTGAACTCCCGGACCCGGGGTCGGTCCGAGAAGGCTTCCAGGAGCTCCCATCGACCCCTTCAGGCTCAGTTCGAGGGTGGCTTGACATCCCTGGATTGGGGTCCCATTACTCTGAGTCATGCCTTTCAATGAGATGAAGACGCAACCGCCTGAGCCGGAGCTGTGGATCGAGACCCGGCGGGGGGGACTCTTCTTCGTGAATGCGCTCTTCATCTTTCCACAGGTCATGGTGTTGGTGCCTCTGGCCACACGGATTTTCGTGCGCGGCCGGGGTGGCTTGGCCAGAGACGCTCCCATCCTGGACACCTTCCCCATGATTGCCGAGCATCTGCTTCCTCGGATGGGATGGCTCCTGGTGATCCCCCTGGCCCTCGTGGCCTACAACCTGACGCTGGAGGATGCACTCCTCCCCAGGTTGGGGCTCTGGGCCATGTTCCTCCTGCACCTCTCCTTTCTGGTCTGGGCCGTGGGGGTCTGGACTGGCGTGTGGACGCCGGTTCTTCCGGGTAGGCCCTGAACCTTTCCCCGAGATCTGGATTTCCCGTAGGATGGGGTCAGTGAGGGGGTGTGGGGGAGGAGAGGGAGCGATCATCTTCCGGTGACTCCCCCCCACGTAGCACCCACCAGGTGGCGCCGGCCAGGGGGAGGAGGGCAACGAAAAGAACGGCGAAGGGATGCCCCAGGAATCCCCTTTCGCGTGCTTGGATCTGGAATGAGGCGGAGCCCTCCCCAGCCTCCCCGCGGATCTCCACCTGGATTTCCCACGTGCCCTCGTGGCCCAGAGGGAACTTGGCGGCGTAGTAACGGGGATCGTCGGCCTGCTCCCGGGTGGCGGCCCACCGCCCGCCCTCCGCTGCTGAGTCCAGAGACCGGCTCTGCACCCAAACTTCCACACCATCCGCCACCCCGTCCACGCCTTCCTGCAGCACCAGGACACTCACGTCCAGGCTGTCAGGGCGTACCGGAGTGGGGTCCGTGAAGACGGAGACCCGATATGCACCCATGGCCACGTCGGCCAACCGAAGGGTTCCGCCATTTGCCCGGAGTTCGTCTGTGGCCGAGAGGACCGTGGCCAGGATCAGGGTCCCGGCCACGAGGGTCCGGGGGCGGATGAATGGGCGATCCCACGGCCGCCTCGGGGGTGCTTGGAGCACTTGTCTCATAGGACCTGGAAGGTTCCCCTCATTTCCATGGGTTGCAGCAGGAGCCAGACTCCTGCCCCGAATAGCAACACGGCGAGGAACGTCCAGGGCAAAAAGGCCCTCCCGGCTCGCCGCCTCGATCCCTCTTCCCGCTGTGCGATCCGGAAGCCGGCCACAAGGGTCAGGAAAAGGCCTCCCTGGAGGAGGAAGAGTTCAATGGGCAGGAGCCAACTTTCCGGAACCATGGGGCCCAGACCCCATCGGGGTGTAACCTCCCCCGACAGGCCCACATGTGAAAGGTATTCCTGAACCACTGGCAGGATGGTAAGTCCGCCCACCAGTAGGTGGAAGAGGTAGTGGGCGGCCCACATCCCGAAACCCAGGGGAACCAGGGCCCAGATGTACACGGAGATCCTCTCCACGAGGCCTCCTCGGCCACCGGAAAGGGCCCGGCTTGCGGCGGCGCACCCCAGGAGGAGGAGGCCTGGAACCAGAGCGAGGCCTCCCGCCATGAAGAAGAGCAGGGTGGTGGGTTCCCAGAGAAGGGGAAGGGCCTGGGCCACCCGGGCCCTGAGTGCGAATACCGGCTCCACCATCCCGAAGGCGTTGAAGAAGGCACCGAAGACGAGAACGGCCGCAAGGGCGGCCAGCTCCGGGCGGCGCGATATCCGCCCGACCCCAGACCGGACGGGGTCGGTGGACAACTCCCGGATGGAGGAACGCAGCAGGATCCCCACGTTGTCATGGGGACACGCGTGGATGCACTCCAGGCAGAAGGTGCAATCCAGATTCCCCTCCTTTCGGGGCTGGTAGAGACCCAACTCACAGCCGCTCTGGAGCAGGCCTTCCGTCCCTCCAGCCTGGCCCGCAGCCGCACGCCGCCCGGCATTGCCCACCCTCAAACCCCGGGCCTCGACAGGAGCTCCCGTTCCCGTCCAACTTTCCAGAAGGGCCAACCCACGGTCTCCATCCAGACGGATGGGGTCTCGTTCTCCGGACGCCCCCCCGGGACGCGAGCCACCGAACCCGGTTGCGTAACGGCCTCGGATGCAGTCCTTGGTGGTACAGGCGGTGCACACATCCAGGTCTTTGGCCCGTACCTCGGTGGGAGAGATCATGCCGTTGACGAAGTTGAACTGACCGATGGGGCAGACATGTTTGCAGAACGCCGCGCCTCGGAAGAAGCCGTCCACCGTGAACGCCACTGCGAAGTAGGCTAGGGCCACCCAGGCCGTGAGCCAGGGACTGGCCCAAAGGGAGAACGCCTCGTAGGCCCAGAAGAAGAGGAGCAGGAGGCCCAGGGCTACCCATTTCGCCCCCAATACCTCGGGCCAACTCCTGTCTGCCGGGAGGAACCTCTTCGCCAGTCTCCGGGGAAGCATGAAGGGGCAAGCCATGCAGAAGAGATTCCCCGCCAACAGCAGCGCCAGCACCACGAAGCCGCGCCAATGAACCCATGGCAGGATCCCCGAGAGGTTCCTGGGGGCCAGTTGGGGTCCGAAGAGGCCATCCAGAATGACCAGGCCCGCCAGAACCAACATGAGGCTCTGAAGGGCTGTCCTGGCATGGCGCCAGCGGAGAAAGCGACCCAGCACCGGTAGCTGCAGGAGGTCCATCCCCCGAGAGGATGGCCCGGTGGCTGGGCGCTCCGCGGCATACCTGGACACCTTCAGGGACTGCCCGGTGGGCTGCCCGAGACCACCCGGATCCTCTTCTCGTGGAGCTCCTGGCTCCCGTCGGGCAACCGGACCCGGATCAGGAGGATCCAGTCTCCACCCATGGGGAACCGGAACGCGGGGATCACGTAGTGGCCTTCACCCTCGGCCTGGGCCTGGGCCACCACAGGGAGCATCCCGGGGTGGCTCATCATCCCCTCCACCCGGATGGAGAGATTTTCAGAAGGCTGCCCTTCGGGGTCCTGCACGGAGAAAACCAGGCGGGCCGGCCCGGTCACCGGTGGGGTGGGGGCCACGGAAAGTTGAACCTCCAGGGTGGTAGGGTGCCCGGGACCGTCGCCGCGGCAGCCGGCAAGGGTGGCGAGGATCAGGAGGCCGCCGGTTCCCAGCGTGGGGCGCGGGGGTCGCCAGGCTCCGGGACGGAAGATGGCCTTGAAGTTCACAGAGAGAGGAGGAAGAAGAGAAGGGCCGTCGTTCCGCCAGGAGCGTGCCCGGGTGATGGGGCGAGCCTCTTTGCAGGCGCTCCTTGGCGGGGCCGATGGATCCGAGGGGAAATCATCACGTACCGACCCTTGGAGGTCAATACGCCGGGCGTCTCGGTGCCGCCCACCCCTGGCCCTGGGGCTCGCATCCTCGAGCGCCACGGCTCGTGGGCTGGGAGGGGGCTGGCGGAGCGCCGCGCTGCCTCTACCGTGGCTCCGTCCCCAGGGATAGCTTCGAAGTATGATCCCCCGGGCCGCCCTTCCCACCTTCGCTTCTTCCTCCTGGACAGCAGCCACCCTCATCCTGGTGGGCTTGCTCCTGGGAGGGACTTCCCTCTCAGCGCAGGCATGGCGGCCAGGGCCCGGGGCCGTGGATACGGGGCTGCTTCTGCGGCAGATGGATGGGGTGAAACGGGTTCTCATGATCGCGGCTCATCCCGACGATGAAGACACCGCGCTTCTCGCTGCGGCAGCCCGTGGGATGGGAGCACAGGTGGCCTACCTCTCCCTGAGCCGGGGCGAAGGTGGACAAAACCTCATCGGTCCTGAGTTGGGGGAAGGGATGGGCATCATCCGCACGGGGGAACTCCTGGCTGCCCGAAGGCTGGACGGTGCCCAGCAGTATTTCACCCGCGCTTTCGATTTCGGCTTCTCCAAACGGGCGGACGAGGCGTTGGAGCACTGGCCCATGGAGGTCCTGCTGGAGGACGTGGTCTGGCTGGTGCGCAAGCTCCGCCCCCAGGTGGTGGTCTCCATCTTTTCGGGTACCTCCCGGGATGGACACGGCCAGCATCAGGCAGCCGGTCTGGTGGCGGCGGAGGCCTTCTCCGCCGCCGCCGACTCAACCCGCTTCCCGCATCAACTTCGAATGGGGGTGGAGGTCTGGCAGCCCAGCAAGTTCTATACATCCCACCGCTTCAGCCCCGATCTGGCCTCTCTAATGGTGCCCACCGGTATCTTCGATCCCCTCCTGGGGCGCTCGTGGTTCCAGGTGGCCATGGAGAGCCGGAGTCAGCACCGGTCTCAGGACATGGGCGCCAGCCAGCCCCTGGGACCCAGGGCGTCTCCCCTTCGATTGGAAGCCCGCATCCCGCCTCTCCCGACGGCGGACGACACGCATCTCTTCGCGGGGGTGGATACGACTTTCCTGAGCCTGGTTCCGGACAGCGACGGGGAGTCACAGGTGCGGCGGCTGTGGGAGCATGTGGCCGCCTATGGGGATGCCGTCCAGGCGGCAGCCGGGAACCTGCATGCATTTGAGCCGTGGAGGGCTTCGTCCCAGTTGGCCCGAGCCCTCCATGAACTCCGACTGGCGGAGGGGCTGTTGGGGTTTGATGGCGCCTACACCCCTGAGCTTCGAGACGAGGTGAGCCGGCGATTGGAGTTGGGCCAGAAAGCGCTGCTCTCATCCGCCGGGGTGGTGTTGGATGTCCGAGCATCCCGGGAGCTCCTGGTTCCAGGAGAGGAGCTGGAGGTGGTGGTGCAGCTCTGGAACGGAGGCCCCTTCCCCGTCCGGAATGTGCGCCCCGCCCTGTTCCTCCCTCCCGGGTGGGTGCAGTCGGAAGATCCGGCCCCGGTACAGGTGGTGCCCGCCGGAGGGGCGGTGGAGTGGACCTTTTCCGTGCGGGTTCCTTCGGGAACCACGCATTCCCAGCCCTACTTTCTGGAGGAAGAGCGAGACGGGAGTCTCTACCGCTGGCCTCCGGATCCGGACCTCCTGGGTCTCCCGGGGAACCCGCCCCTCATCTCAGGTGGTGTGGAGTTAACCCTGGAAGTGCGACTTCCAGGGCAGACAACGGCCAACGCACCATGGGACCGCCCCACCCTGCAGGGAGTGAAGCGAGCCCTCTTCGTGGGCCTGGACAAGGCCGACGGCGAGTTTCGCCGCCCTCTGGCTGTGGTGCCCGCCCTGGATCTGGCCACCGAGCCCTCCATCATGGCCTGGCCCCTGGGCCTTGAGGAGACCCGGGTGGTGACGGTGCGACTTCGCAACCATGGGGTTTCCACCCTTCGAGGTGTAGTGAGCCTGGAAGCTCCCACCGGATGGTTGGTAGAGCCCATGGACCAGGAGCTGGAGATTCCCCCGGGCGAGGGCGAACAGAGCTACGAGTTCACGGTGCAACCGGGTGCGGCGGTTCCGGAGGGCATGCATCGCCTCCAGGCCGTGGCTCGAACCCAGGGCGGGCGCGTGTTCCGGGAGGGATTCACCCTTATCGACTATCCGCACATCGATCCAGTGCCCCTCTTCCACACCGCCCAGACACAGATCTCAGTGTTCCCGGTGGCGGTGGCAGACCGACGAGTGGGGTATATCATGGGGTCGGGGGACGACGGCGCACGGGCCCTCCGTCAGATGGGCATGGATGTGGAGGTCATCTCTCCGGAACGCCTCCAAGCTGGGGATTTCAGCGATTTCGACGTGCTGGTCCTGGGGATTCGCACGTATGAGGTGCGCCCGGAGGTGGGGGCGGTGAATGCGGCCATCCTGGAGTTCGCCCGGCGAGGGGGCACGGTGGTGTCGCAGTACAACAAGTACGAGTACCCGGAGGGAGGGTTCGCGCCCTATCGGGTGGCCATGCGTCGACCACACCACCGGGTTACCGATCCCCAGGCCCAGGTCACCTTCCTGGAGCCGGACCACCCCGTGCTGAACTGGCCCAACCGCCTGGGGCCTGACGACTTCTCGGACTGGGTGCAGGAGCGGGGGCTCTACTTCCTGTCGGAGTGGGAAGCTCCCTTCCGGCCCCTGCTTTCCATGGCGGATCCCGAAGAGGATCCGTCTCTGGGGAGCCTGGTGGTGGCTCCCGTGGGAGACGGCTTCTACATCTATACCGGACTGGCCTTCTTCCGACAGCTTCCGGAAGGTGTGCCGGGCGCCCATCGCCTCCTGGCCAACCTGGTGGCGGCGCAGGCGCCCGTGGCCGCTGGTGACATGGACGGAGTCGATGCAGACGCGGCGGCGGATCGGGGGAGATGACGGAGCGTCTCGACCCCGTGGGGGAGGTGGCCCGTGCCGTGGCTGAGGCGGAGTCGGAAACGGAGCCGCCTGGAGGACCGTTCTCCACCTGGAACGCTCTCTATGCGGCGGTGCTCATCACCCTGGTAGGGGTCATCGCCTTGCTCTGGGTTCTCACTGAACTCCTGGATCATTCGGCGTCATGACACCTCTGGACTGGGGGGTGTTCGCTCTCTACTTCGCCGGCGTACTTGGGCTGGCCTGGTGGCAGAGCCGCAAGAACGTGGGCGTGGAAGGGTATTTCCTGGCCAATCGCCGCATGGCTTGGGGAGCGGTGGGGCTTTCAGTCATGGCCACCCAGGCCAGCGCCATCACCTACATCGGTACCACGGGGCAGGCGTTCGATCAGGGGATGGGCTTCATCCAGGTCTATCTGGGGCTTCCCATCGCCATGGTGTTCATCTGCGCGGTCTTCGCACCCTTCTTCTACAAGGCGCGGCTCTACACCGCGTACGAGTATCTGGAGGAGCGCTTCGACGCTCGCACCCGCTCCCTCACCAGCTTCCTCTTTCTGGTGTCGCGGGGTATGGCGGCGGGCATCGTCCTCTACGCTCCGGCCATCGTTCTGTCGGTGATCTTCGGGTGGGACGAGCGCATGACCATCCTCATTATGGCCGTGGCCACCATCGCCTATACCACCATGGGAGGGATAACGGCGGTCATCTGGACCGATGTGGTCCAGATGGGAATGATGCTGGCGGGAATCGCCATTGCCTTGGTTGTCCTCTTCACCCAACTCCCGCCGGAGCTGGGCTTCACGGATATGGTCTATGTGGGAGGGATCCAGGAGAAGTGGAAAACCATCGATCTGAACCCGGATCCGCGCGAGACGTATACCCTCTGGTCGGGCCTCATCGGCGGATTGTTCCTGGCCTTGGCCTACTTCGGCACCGATCAGAGTCAGGTTCAACGCTACCTGTCGGCCCGATCGCTGAAGGCCAGTCGCATGGCCCTCATCATGAACGCCTTCCTGAAGATTCCCATGCAATTCTTCATTCTGGGAATCGGGGTGCTCCTCTTCGTCTTCTACCACTTCGAACAGCCTCCCCTGATCTTCAATCAGGCGGAGGTGGCGGCGGTGGAAGCCAGCGCTCGAGCGGAGGACTATCGGGTTCTGGAGGGGGAACAGGGACGGGTGCACACCCTCCGCAGGGACGCCGCACTGGCCCTGGTGGAGGCCCGGCATGGAGGGGGCGACGTGGAGGCGTTCCGCACCGAGGTGCTGCGCTACGACCGGGAGCTGACGGCACTCCGGGAGGAGGCCAAGGGGCTGGTGGCCGAGGTGAGGGGAGCTGCCTCCAACGATGTGAACTACGTCTTCCCGTCGTATCTGGTGGAGTACGTCCCGGCGGGACTCCTGGGGCTTCTCATCGCCGTGATCTTCGCAGCTGCCATGTCGTCGCTGGACTCGGAACTCACGGCGTTGTCCAGTGCCACCGTCATGGACTTTTACCGTCGATACTTCCGGAAGGAGGCGTCGGACGCGCACTACCTGACAGTGGCCAGGATCACTACGCTCTTCTGGGGAATATACGCTTGTATGGTGGCCCTCTACGCCGGTCGATTGGGGTCGCTAGTGGAGGCCGTGAACCAGATCGGGTCGCTGTTCTACGGTTCACTCCTGGGCGTATTCCTCCTGGCCTTCCTGGTAAAGAGCTCCAACGCCCGGGGGGCGTTCTACGGCCTCATCATCGGCATGGCCACGGTGCTGGCCGTGTCTACCTTCACCCCCATCTCGTGGCTCTACTACAACGTGGTGGGGGCTTTCACCGTGCTGGCGGTGGGCACGCTCCTGAGTCGGAACGCCTCTGAGGCGAGCTCCACCGGCCAGAGCGCCCCTACCTGAGCACCCGCTCGAAGAGCTCGTAGATGCGGCGGTATTCATCCGTCCAGGAGGTGGGCTCCACGAAGCCGTGGTTCTCCACCGGGTAGAGAGCGATCTCCCAGTTCTCCTTCCCCAGTTCGATGAGACGCTGCACCAGGCGCACCCCATCCTCGAAGTGGACGTTGGTATCCACCATGGGGGCCAGGATGAGGAGGTCGCCCACCAGGCCCTCGGCGAAGTAGATGGGCGATGAACGGCGGTATGCCTCAGGATCATCCTGGGGCTGGTTCAGGATCCGAGCGGTATAGCCATGGTTGTAGTGGGCCCAATCCGTCACCGAGCGCATGGCGCCCCCGGCGTGGAAGACATGGGGCTCCGTGAAGAGGGCCATGAGGGTAATGAAGCCCCCGTAGGAGCCTCCATAGATCCCGATGCGGCTCCGGTCTACACCCTCGCTGGCAATCAACCAGTCCACTCCATCCACATGGTCGGAGAGGTCGTTGCCCCCCATCCACCGATACACGGCGGTGCGCCAATCCCGCCCGTAGCCCGCTGATCCCCGGTAATCGATATCCAGAACCGTATAACCCCGGGCTGCCAGAAGGTGGTGGAACATGTATTCCCGATAATAATTGGACCACCATTCATGGACGTTCTGGAGGTAACCCGCGCCATGTACGAAGAGGACCGCCGCACCGTTGGCCTGGGCGCCAATATCCGACGGTCGATAGATCCGGGCCGGCACCGGTACGCCATCCTGGGCCGGAATGTGGATGATTTCAGGCTGGATCCAGGGGAAGGTGAGCCACTCGGGGGAGGGCGACACCGTCACCTGCTCCATGGAGCTTCCGGGTTGGGCCGAAGCCACGAACAGCTCCGGAGGGCGATTGGAGCGGGAGTGGACCACTGCCAACCGGGTTCCATCTGGCGAGAGAGTGCCCTCGAAGCGGCCGTCTCCCTGGGTGAGCCGAGTGCGGTTGGAGCCGTCCATCTCCATGCGCCACATATGCTGATGGAAGGGTGAGCCCTCGTTGGTGCGGAGCAGGAATCGACTCCGGTCTTCAGGGAACTCCACCGAGTGCACCTCCCAGTCGCCGGAGGTGAGGGCCAGGCGGTTTCCACCATCGGCGTCGGCGGCGTAGAGCTGGGCGAATCCCGTGGTTTCACTCACGAAGTACACCCGTGTGGTATTGGGTATGAATCCGGTGCAGGTGAAGCAGGGCCCTGCTACCCAGGCTTCGTCATGGAGCTCATCGATGAGCACGAGATCGGGAGAATCGGGACGTAGCGCATGGATGCGCCGGTGATTGAAGTCTGCCGTCACGGAGAAGAGGAGGGCCGCGGAGCCGTCATCGCTCCACCCCGGGGTGAAGGCGGTGGCCAGGGCCGGCTTTTCATCGTCGTCGCCCGGATTCCCAGCCGGTACCGGATCCAGCCAACGCATCTCTCCGGTGGCCAGCTCCAGCAGGCCGGCTCGCGGCACGGACTGCTCATCGCCCACCACCGACCGGAACTCCCGCGGCTCCACGTAACCCGATTCCGTTACCCAGAAGGGGATCTGGGCTGACCGGGCTTCGGAGGCCGGGCGCACGGCCACCACCATGGCATAGGTACCGGTGGGGTCGGGGGTGATGCTCCCCACCCGTTCATCCCGTTCCAACCATGTGATGGGGGTGCCTCGGGCCTCCCGGCGCCGGTGGGCTTCCTCGGCCCGAGCCTCCTCAGCGTCCAGTCTGCGCACGTGTTCGAAGAGTTCCCGCTGCTGCTCCTGGAGGAAGGCGTGATGCCCCTTGGGGGCCGGGTCGTCTTCCGGGGCCGGGCCAGGCCTCAGGTCGGTGAGCTGGTGAAGGGCGCCATCGGCCAGATGGAGGGCGAAGAGGTTTCCACCCTGGGTGTAGAAGACCCGACTTCCGTCTGCCGAGAAACGGGGCGAGGAAGCCGATTCCGGAAGCCGGGTGAGCCGACGCACCTCCAGAGTGGACCGGTTCACCAGGTAGAGATCCCCTTCCACCTCGCTGACCCTCCAGCGACGGTCCCTGGAAAGGGCGCCCGAGGCGAAGAGCACCGCCACGGAGTCGGCGGTCTGCGTATCCAGCCGTTCCGGCTCACCGCCCTGGGCGGGCACCCGATAGAGGTCCCGTTCGTCGTTCCAGTTTCCTCCCGCGGGCCGCCAGCGGAAATAGATCCAGCGGGAGTCATCGGTCCAACTCACCCCGGTGGGGGCTTCACCCACCACCTCGGCGCCCCTCATCATGCTTCGGATGCTCAGAGGGAAGGCCTGATCCCGAAGGGGTTCAGGTACGAATTCCGCTACCCTGGGACGCTCTCCCTCTACCGCGGTGGCCGCTTGCCCGACCAGGGGAACAGGAGCCCAGGACACCATGAGGCCCAGGGCCAGAATCCAGTTATTCCATTTCATTTCTCGTCTCCAAATCCGATTCCCAGGGCCCGTGCGGTTCGCACCACATCTCCATCCACAGGCACCTGCTTCCGCTCTGCGATGGCTTGTTTGAGGGGAACCGCCAGGATCTTCGGCGGATCCAGGGCCACCATACATCCAAATCTTCCCTCGGCCACCAACTCCACTGCAGCTGCACCGAAGCGAAGGGCCAACAGCCGATCATAGGCCGTTGGCTGCCCACCTCGTTGGAGGTGTCCCAGCACCATCGATCGGGTCTCCATGTCGCTTCGCTCCCCGATCTCCCGAGCCAGGGAGTCCGCGATGCCGCCGTATCTGGGGGCGGCACCCGCTTTCCCCGGATGGGTCACGTGGGTGTCACCCCCCTGGGTTCGGGCCCCCTCAGCCGCTACGACAATGCCATACTGGGCGCCCCCGGCCTCGTATTCCCTCTGGAGTCGCCGGACGATGGCGTCGGAGTCGTACGGAATCTCAGGGATGAGGATCACATGGGCGGATCCTGACAATCCCGCGAAGAGGGCGATCCAACCGGTGTCGCGACCCATGACCTCCACCACCATGACCCTGCGGTGGGACTGGGCGGTGGACCGGAGTCGATCCAGGGCATCGGTGGCGGTCTGGACGGCGGTATGGAACCCAAAGGTCACCTGGGTGGCAGCCAGGTCGTTGTCGATGGTCTTGGGCACCCCGATGACGGGCAGGCCCGCCTCATGGAGTCCGGAGGCGATGCTGAGGGATCCATCGCCACCGATGGCCACCAGGGCGTCCAATCCCCGGCGACGAAACGCCTCTACCACTTCCTCCGACCGATTGCGTACCTCCACGGAGCCATCCGGAAGGGTTACCGGCCACTCGAGAGGGTTCCCCCGGTTCGTGGTGCCCAGGATGGTTCCCCCCAGATGGGTGAGGTCCCGAACGGACTCCTTGTCCAGCCGGATCACGCCCTGGGGATCGCCGGAAAGCAGGCCATCGTATCCCTCCCGGATCCCATAGATCTCCCAGCCTCGATTCAGGCCTGTGAGAACCACGGCACGGATGACGGCATTCAGGCCGGGGGCGTCTCCTCCCCCGGTGTTCAGGGCCAGGCGCCGAATGGGTGTCACGAGGGGGGTGACTTCTGGGCCGCTCAGGGTCTCAGGCGGACGGTCACCCCCACCTCTCCTCCCCAGAAACCTGCTCGGAACGCATCCCGACCCTCCAGATTTCCCACCGTGAGAGCGGCTCGGGGAAATACCTCATAGCGTCCGTAGAGGCGAAGGGGCACGTCGCCTCCGAAGGATGCCAGCCAACCCGAACCCACACCCTCATCCCGGTCCTGGAAACGGACGTCTGCCGCCGGGCGGATCCGGAACCCCGTACCCACGGGTACAGAGCCCTGGAACCCAGCCACGAAGAGATTCTGGGAGGATGTGACCAGGGTGGTGTCGCCTACGATCTGTCCGGCCGTGTCTACCAGATCCAGGGTCAGATCGCCATTGTCCCGCCACAGATTTGCAGCGAAGGCAGTCCAGGTGGATCCGCCCAGACGGAAGGCGTAGCTTCCATCGAGACGGACCCGGTTTCCGGCCTGGAAGAGATTTCGGTCATTCGCCTCGTCGGTGGCGAAGCGCTGGTATGTGACCCCCGCCGTGAAGCGACCACTTTCACCTACGTTGCGATCCAATCCCACCCGCAACCGGAGCTCGTCGCCAGGAGTGTACTCGAGATCCTCTTCTGAGCGGGGTTCATAGCTTCCCGCCAACCGATAGCTGGCTCCCATCCCCAGCCCCCAGGCTCCCACCTTTTGAGTGGCGGCCACTCCCGTGGTGACCCCGAATCCCGTTCCCCAGTTCGCTTCCCTGAATCCCAGCATGTCTGTGGCCAGGACGGACGCCACTACTGCCTCCTGGAGGGAGTGAGCCGACTTTCCGGTGGGAAGGTTCACTCCCACGGTTACCACGCTCCACGGGGTTGTTCTCATGGACGCCCGGACTCGAGTGTCCAGAGGTCCCTGGAGGAGGAAGCGTCGACCCTCCCGCTCCACCGAACCCCGAGCCCAGCCTCCCGAGATCTCAGCCGACACGCGGGATGAGAAGTCCTGACGGTAGGCCACCGGGATAGTGAGGAGGTTCGCTGCTTGCGCTCCCAACCCGTCACTGAACGAGTATCCCTGGAACTGGACTCCGCCACCCAACCCGTGGGCCGCCTGGAGTTGGGCCGAAGCGGGTTGGGCGGCCACCAGGGCCACGAGGGCCCAAAGCACCGTTGACCGGCTCATGATCCGGGCCTCAAGAATCGGAGGAGGATGGTGAATGTAGTTCCCTGGGTTACCCCTTCACCCCCGCCGGACTCCTGGGTGGGGTTGCGCTCCTGTCCTTCATCCCCTCCCCCGGAGCCCGTGCCCAGCAGGTTGTCGGAGGGATTGGGATTCACGGAATTCACCATGCTCAGGAGGAGCGCATCCTGTTCGCTTGGGATGGGGTCATCGGTGCCCTGGACATTCCCACCCATCTCCTGATCGGACTGGATGGCAATCTGCTGGGTACTGGTTCCCGTCCCGCGCTCCAACTGACCCGACTGGACTGCCTGCTCCTGGGCCATCTGGAAGGAAGGGTCCAGCTGCAGGGCCTGGTTGAAGAACTGCGCCGCCTCCTCGTAGTTGCTCTGGTCCAGCGCCTCCAATCCCTGACCATACGCCAGAAACGCCTGAAGGCTCTCGGTACGATTATCGTTGATGGCCGAGCGTTCAGCGGGGGTCAGGTCCACGCCCAGAACATCCAGGACCGAGAACACGATCTCCTTCTCCACATCGAAGAGGGACGCCAATTGACCCTCTTCTGAGAACGTGCCCCTCTGGGCCTGCTGCTCCGTGTTGAGGATATCGGTGTCAAATCGAACTGCGGCTTCCCCCAGGGTGGTGAACGCCCCCTGGACCACGTGCTCAGCCCGGAGAAGCCGGCCTGTCCGAGCACCCGTGGTGGGATCGGTGTACCCCGCCTCGGTGAGGTCCAACTCCCGCACCAGCGCCTGGATCTGACCGCGTTCCAACACCTGGAGCGCCTGAGCCAGCGAGAGATCTGTGGTGACCATGTCGGCGAGGGCCAACCCCAGGGGCGCCAGCGACTCGTCTTCCGATATCAGCTGGAAGGGAAGGACGGCCACGGAGCGAGGAGCCGGAGGCGAAGCTGAGAGTTCGCTCTCGCGGGCCAGAGCGGATCGCGCCTCGGCCTCCATTTCCCGTTGCACCAGGAGTGTCAAGCGCGCTGCCAGTTCCTCCTTCAGAGGATCGAAGCGGCCCACTTCGATATATCGGGAATAGGCGTTCCGTGCGCCGCGCCAGTCTTCCACCTCCTCGCTGGCCAGCCCCAGGAAGAGAAAAGCGGCACCCTCCGACGCGCCGCGCTCAACGGCTACCCCCAGGGTGTTCCTCGCTTCCAGGAAATTTTCGGAGCGATACTGTGCGATTCCCAGGAGCACTCGACTCTGGAGATCATCGGGGTTGGCCCGGACCGCCGCCTCCAAACGGGGGATATCCGCAGGGGTGACTTCAGGGAGGCGGGGCGCACAGGCGCCCAGAGTCACCGCCAGGACGGTGAGGGCAAGGATGCGGGTAGCGGCTCGAGGCATGACCGGACGGAAGTGGAGAGATGGCAGCGCAGCCTCCCGTCGCAGGGAAGAAAGGGCTCGCGCCGCAGGGTTCGGTGTATATATAGTTTCACCACAGTTTACACCGGGCCCACTGGCCGGGCAAAGGCTTTCTCCTCGTCACGGAGGTGAGTTGTGATAAAACGGGTCGCTTCAATCACCCTTTTCCTTGTTCTGACCCTGGCGGGTTCCGCCCGGGCACAACAGGGAGGAGAGCTGCCCACGGTGGCGGTGCTGGATTTCACAGGGTTCCTTCTGGGCGAAGCGGCCAACTCCGAGGCTCTCGGTAAGGCGGTGTCCAGTATGCTCATCACAGAGCTGTCGGGCCGCGATGGCCTCAGGGTCATCGAGCGCTACCGCCTTCAGGACATTCTCACCGAGCAGAGCCTGAGCCTGTCGGGTCGGGTGGATGAGGGCTCCGCAGTGGGGATCGGACAGATGGTGGGGGCCCAATACATCATCCACGGCCAGATCACCGGTGTGGGCGAGGAGATCCGAATGGATATCCGCGCCGTAAACGTGGAGACCTCCCAGGTCATGGAGGTCCACAAGCTAACCAGTCAGATGAACCGGCTTCTGGCCGCAGTGGTGGAAGTGGCGGATGAGTTCGGAGGGCAGTTGAATCTGACTCCACCGTCTGTCCGCACCGAAACCACCACCATCCCGGTGGGAGCCACCATCGAGTTCTCACGGGGGTTGGACATGGAAGATCAGGGGAACGTGGACCAGGCCCTGACCCACTATCGTCGGGCCCTGGAGATCTTCCCGGATCATCGCGACGCCCGGGCTGCCGTGAATCGCCTTGCCGGACAGGAGGAAGATCGATGAGCCGCGTTTCCAATCCCAACACGTGTTCCGGGTTGTCTCGTTTTATGGTTGCCGCCGTGGCCGCCGGCACGCTGGTCGTGACCGCGGGTGGGGTTTCCGGTCAGGAAGGGCCGGGGATCCGCTTCGATACCGATCTGCCGCGTACCCTCATCTTCATCGCTGAAGAGGGGGCCGGGCAGACGGCCAGCAACGATTTTGGGGCATTCTTCCGGGAAGCCGGTTTCCCCCTCATCGACCCGGCGCTGGCTCATACCGTGGGACAGAGGGAGTTGGTGCAGCGTGCACTGGAGGGCGATGAAGGAGCGGCCACCGAGCTGGGTCGCGCATTCGGTGCGCAACTCCTGGTCATTGGAAGGGCAGACTGGGGAGCGCGTCCCGATCCGGTGAGTGGGGCTGCCATGACAGGGACATCGGAAGTGAACGTTCGGGCCCTTCGCATGGACGACGGCCGGGTGGTGGCCACGGCGCGAGGCGAAGGCAGACAGTTGGAGGCCACGGAACAGGCAGCTCGCACCGGGGCCATCCGCCAGGCGGCAACCCGCATCCTGCAGCAGACGGCCTTCGTGGGACAGCTCATGAACGACTGGACCTCCCGAAGCTGGACCGAGACGGGGGGGTACTGGGCTCCTGACCCGGGTTCCATTCCTGCGGAAGTGGGCAACCGGACGGGGAGCGGGGCGCCCGGCCTGGCCATCCTCCGGGCGGATGTGGGACCCTCCACCCAGGGTCAGACCCGGGGACTGGGAGTGGTGCAGCGCGGCGACCGCTCGTCGTCCCTCTTCAATCCGGTCCGATTGGAGGGAGTGGTGTCGGGGAACGCCCGGTCCGTGGAAGTGGAAGGACAACAGGCGGTTCTTCAGCCTCTGTCTGCAGACGAGGCACGGCGGTTGGGGTTGGAGGGAATTCCCGCCCAGCGATTCATGTCGGAGCTCTCACTTCCCATGAGCCGCGATACCGTGCGGGTTCGGGCCACCGGGGAAGATGGTTCCCAGGCGGAGGCCATCGCGGCTCCCCGGATCAACAACCGCTACGCGGTGGTCATTGGGATCGGCCAATACCAGGCTCAGGAGATTCCCGATCTGGCCTACGCCAGGGCTGACGCCCAGGCGGTCTACGACTTCCTCACCAGTTCGGAGGCGGGTCCCTTCGAGCCGGAGAACGTGCTGTTCCTGGCAGATGAGGAGGCTACCGGAGCTGCCATGCGGGAGGCTCTCTTCGTGTTCCTTCAGCAGGCCCGCTGGGACGACCTCGTGGTGATCTACTTCGCGGGTCATGGTGCTCCGGATCCGAATCGTCCAGACAATCTGTACCTGCTGCCCCACGATGGGGATATCAACTCCATGGCGGCATCGGGCTTTCCCATGTGGGACGTGAAGACTGCGCTGCGCCGTCAGATCCAGGCTGAGCGGGTCATCGTCATTGCCGATGCCTGCCACTCCGGCGGCACTCGGGGGGAAGCACTTCCCGATGAGAACGCCATTGCCGGCGCGTTCTCCGAGTTGTTCACACCCTCTCGTCGCCTCACCATGACGGCGGCCGACGCCCATGAGTTTTCCCTGGAAGATGCTCGCTGGGGTGGCCACGGCGTGTTCACCTACTATCTGTTGGACGGGCTCCGTGGGGCCGCCGATGCCGACGGAGATGGGATCGTGACCTTCAGTGAGGCTTTCGAGTTCGTCTCCGGGCGGGTTCGGGAGGAGACGGGTGGGCGGCAAAACCCCCAGCGGGCCGGGATGGGAGATATTCCCCTTTCGGTGGTGGGTGGATCAGCGGCGGTCTCGGGTTCCGGGTCGTAGCCTCGCGATCCTAGAAGTCCCGCCAGTCCTGCTGGAGGATCCTCTGGTAGACCTCGCTCTCCACCATGAGGTCCACCACCCCGGCATCCAACTGGCCGGCCTTGGCCTCCATCCCTAGGATGTCCAGAGCCCGTTGGGGCGGTAGGGCCTTCTTGTAGGGCCGGTCTGAGGCGGTGAGGGCATCGAAGATGTCCGAGGCGGTCATGAGCCGGGTCTGGATGGGGATGACCTGAGCGTCCACTCCCAACGGGTATCCTGTGCCGTCGAGCTTCTCGTGGTGCCCGTACGCGATCTCGGCTACCCGGGAGAGACTGTCCGTCCAGGGGATCTCCTGCAGGAACCGATAGGTGTGGGTCACGTGGGACTCGATCTGCTTCCGCTCATCCGGATCCAGGCTCCCCTTGGGGATGGAGAGAAACTGGAGTTCGTCGCGGGTGATGTAGGGCACTTGGCTCCCGGTGAAGTCCGGGAAGTGGGTGGCTGCGATCTCGTGGAGGATCTCGGCACTCTCCTCCGGCAGGATTCTGGGTTCGTTCGCCTCACGGACGGCCTGCTGGAAGCGATCGAGCCGCTCCAGGGATCGCTGAAGTTCCGCCTCCATTTCGCCCATACGGGACGTTGGGTCTACCCTCTCTCCTGACGCCGCCCTCTGAAAGAGGCGGGCGCTCTCCCGGAAGTGCTGGGCTTCCAGAGTGCGGCGAATGACATCGAACCGGGATTCGATGCGCTCCAGGAGCACCGGAGGAAGTTTCTTTGACTTCACCAACACCTCTTCCCGAACCCCAACCTTGCCGAAGTCGTGCAGCAGTCCTGCATAACGGAGCTCCTTCATCTGCTCCCGGGAGAAGGAGACGTCCTTGAAGGGCCCCCCGCGGGCCGCATCGGCTCGCTCTGCCAGATCGCACGTGAGGGTGGCCACCCTCACCGAGTGACCGGAGGTGGTGGGGTCCCGTTGGTCGATGGCGGTTACGGCGGCCTTGATGAATCCCTCGAACAGGCGCTCGATACTCTGATAGAGCTGGCCGTTCTCGATGGAGACGGCGGCTTGACCTGCCAATGACTGAACCGCCTCGAGCTCCGCCTGCCCGAAGGGGAGTACATGGGCTTCCGCGTCAGCTTCTCCCCGGATCACCGCCTCAGGGTCTCGCTTTCGATTGATGAGCTGCAGCACGCCCACCACGCGGTCCAGGTGATCTTTCATGGGGACCACGAGCATGGAACACGCCCGGTATCCGAATTCCTGATCGAAGCCCCGGTTGAACGAGTACGGTGCGTCCGGCGGGAGCCGATATGCGTCGTCCAGCACCAGCGGTTCGCCTCCCACAGCCACGAAGCCGGCAATGCTGCTGGGCTCCAGGGGAAGGGTGAAGTCCGGCACGGGAATGTCGGGTAGGGAATGGTTCTGGGCCAACCTGAAACGGAGGCGGGCGGGACCCTCAGCGCTGCCTTCCACCAGGTAGATGCTTCCCGCATCGCTGCTGGTGAATCGGCGGGCCTGGGTGAGGATGAGCGTGAGAAGCTGCTGGGGATCGCGCTCACTCATGAGGGCCATGCCGATCCGGTTCAGTTCCCGAAGCTGGGAATGGATCCGGTCCAGCTGGATCCGGGCCTCCAGCTGGCCCAGGAGGGTGGCGGAATGTTGGAGAGCGGCGCGGATGGCGCCCGTGACCCCGTCGGGCGCCAGGTGGGTGAGTTCCATGAAGAGGCGCCCCTCCTCCTGGGCTGCCCGAGCCGCCTCCGGGTGGGAAGCCAGGACCACCACATGCTCCGGCAACCCCTTCAACCCGGGCAGCAGCACGCTGGAGAGCAGCAGCACGCTGGGGGCAAAGGCGGTCTGCTCATCCAGTTCGGCCAACGAATCCACTCTCTGGAAAGAAAGGCCCTTCGCCACTGCCTCAGGAAGTGGGGGATCGGGCTCCTCCCCGTGAAGGAAGATTTGCGGGGCCGGTGGGGTCATTGCGTGGCCATTCCGTCCGCCAGCGCAAAGACCCGACCGGCCTCTTCCAGCCTACCCATGGCGTCCAGGAGTTCACCCTGGAGATACAGCACTGGGGCGCTCACCGGGTCGCCCCGCGCCTCCAGGCGGGCCAGGGCCTCCACCGCGTCGTAGGGCAGCCCCCACTCCCGGAAGAGGATGGCTGTGAGGAAGAGTCCGTCTCCGTCCGGCTCCAAACCCAGTTCCCGGAGGAGGTCGAGTTCAGCCTCCAACTCCTCTCCTGCCTGGGAATCCAAGACCTGGAAGCGGCCCTCCGGCGCAATGCGTCCGGAGCCCACCGGTGATACGGTCCAGTGGTAGGTCACCCCTCGACGCAGGGGCGGCTCTGTGTCAGGCCAGGTCCAAACCGTGTCGGCACCCACCTCCATGCGCTTGGGAGTCTCACCCGGTACCCTCACCTGGATCCGGTATCCCGTAGCTCCGGCGGTGCTGAACCAAGCAAACGTGGGCCGCTGTCCCATGACCACCAGGTCGTTCACCGGCGAAATGAGTCCAGGCTGCCCCGGGAGGGGGCGGATCATCCCCTGCCGGTTGGGCCGTGCCCGGGCGTCGGTGCCGGCGGCCTGGGCGAGCACCTGCACCGTCCGGTTGAACAAATCCCGCTCTTCGGTGCTCTCCGGTTCGGATATTGTCTCCTCCTGGCTCACCGTGCGGGTCGCGCCGGTTCGATAGACCAGAACCGCCGAGGCCCCGCTGGATGGAATGATGCGGTCGCCGGCCTCCACCCCCGTTCCCACCGTGGCAGGACCAGGCGATGACGAGGCCGGAGCCACTGTTACCTCTCCGTCCACCTTCACCACCATGGCTACGGGCCCATCCAGGCCTTGCGGGGCCGGAGTGGCTGCCAGGGCCAGAAGGCCCACGATTCCCGAGATCCAAGTCCGCTTCATTTGACTCTCCCGATGGGGTTTTGTTTCCCCTCATCCATATGGGTCCAAAGTGGTCTGCGTGCTCCAGCCGACATCACTTCACCTTCCGCCGGATAACGAAGTCCCAGTCCGGTGACGGTGGTTCCTCCATGAAGCCACGGCATCGGCCCAGGTGGACGCCCGACGGTCCATCCTCGGGATCAGCCTCCAACGCCTGCTGGAAGGCCTTGGCGGCGCCTTCCCAGTCCCGATTCCGATATGCCTTCCATCCTTCGTCATAACACTCCAGCGCCAGTGCCCGCGCCTCCGGTTGGGGTTCACCCCAGAGTCCCAGCACTTCAAAGATCCTCACCTGCTCTGACCGGCCTTTCACCGCAACCAGATCGACCTCCCTCACCCGAAAGAGTCCCGGGGTGGTCAGATCCAGGGTCTGTTGGGACGTGAGGATCAACGTCCCGTAGGTATCATTGGCCGGTTCCAGGCGAGCCGCCAGATTCACGCCATCTCCGATGGCACTGTAATCAAAACGATCCTCTCCGCCTACATTCCCCACTACCACCGAGGCGGTGTTCACACCGATTCGTACCCGGAAGGAGGAGGAATGGGTCTTCTCCTCAGCCCAGCGCCGATTCAATGCCGCCAGGAGCACCTGCATCCGAAGGGCCGTTCGGAGGGCACGGTCCGCGTGGTCGGACTGATCCCTGGGCGCGTTCCAGAAGGCCATGATGGCGTCGCCGATGTACTTGTCCAGGGTGCCTCCTTCCTCCATCACCACCCGGGTCATGGAAGAGAGGTACTCGTTCAGGACGGCCACCAGGGCCTCAGGCTCCAGCTGCTCCGAAAGTGAAGTGAAGCCCGCCAGATCGGAGAAGAGCACCGAGAGGACCCGCTTCTGACCTCCCAATTTGAGGGCTTCAGGAGATCGGGCAATGTCATCCACCACATCCGAGGAGACGTACTTTCCAAAGGCTTCGCGGATGAAGCGCTTTTCCTTTCCCTCTACCACAGCCACAAAGGCGGTGGCTCCTAGATAGGAGGAGAGGGAGGCCACGATGGGACTCACCACCGGGAACCAGAGATACGGGGCGGGGAGGGCAAACAACTCCCGACCGGGAAGGACGAATACGGTGCCCAGGAAAGCCCAGAGTCCCAGGAGAAAGACGGCTCCGGCGCCGGCCATGAGAGCGACGGCGCCTAGGCCAGGCCCCTGCCAGAACACGGCACCGGCGGAGAGGCCCGAAAAGACGAGGAGCACCAGGATCAAGCCCCAAGTGGGAAGGCGATGGATGTAGGTTCCATCCAGAAGGTTCTGGAGGGCGTTGGCATGGATTTCCACGCCGTACATCCAGTTGAGTTCACCTTCGGTGGTTTGCACGGCTCCGTCCGGGCCCGTGGACGTTCCCCCCAGGGACTGGTAGAACGGGGTTCGGAATCGGTCAGAGTCGTGAAATCCGGTGCCGATGAGGACGATTCGATCTCGGAAGAAATCGGGCTGGAACTGGGCGATGGTGGGCACCAGGCTCGCCGAGAAGGCTGGGAAGGTCCCGTCTTCCGCGCCGGGGATGGACGGCGGCCCCAGAAAGCGAAGGGGGAAGGCCAGGGCGAACCCTCTCTCCCCTTCCTCTTGCCAGTCTGCAGGGATGCGGCCCAACCGGGGGGGCATTCCTGGGAGGTCCAGACGGCCGGTTCGAGACGCCTCCGTGAGGATGGAATCGGTGTCCAGGCTCTTGGAATGGGCATAGAGGCGAAGGGCAAAGCTGGGGGCCAGAGCCGGTCCGTCACGCACCGCCAGCACGCCGTCTCGAACCGTTTCGAAAGGGGTGGGGATCTCAGCCGCCCCCACTCCGGCCGCTGGGGTCAGGAAGCGGGGATGGGGAAGGGCCAGTTGGGGGATTCCGTCTCGCTCTTCCAGGGGGGTCACCAGGATCACATTGCCGGCATGCTCCAGAGCAGCTTCCAGCCGATCGTCTCCCCCATCCAGTTCATTCAATACCGGGAAGAGATCCCCAAGGTATACGTCCAGCCCGATGGTGCGGGCGCCGGCATCCGCCAGCGACTCCAGGAGTTCTGCCAGGAACGGCCGGGGGAAGGGTGATAGATATGGCCAGTCTCTCACAGACGCGCTGTCGAAGAGAACCAGCACGATCTCCTGCGACTCCTCCCGATCCCGGATGCTCTCACCGGCAATGCGCTGGCGGAGATCCAGGGCCTGGAGTCGGATCACCTCCAGCCCGGTGACCCGCCCTACCCCCTCGGTCTCGGTGAGGAGGCCCACTCCGGCCCCCATGATCACCATCAGTACCAGAACGGCGAGCCTGCCTGCCTTCACGTTGCCGTCAGCCCTTCCGGGTCCTGGCCCACGGGGTCCTCCTGGGATCTGGCGCTCGTGGTGCCCGTACGGAGGCTCGCCTCATTACCCGGACACTCTTCCTCAGGGACGGATCTCGTAGACCACGGACGCGGTGGACCACCCCTCCAGCCGGATGGCCTCGGGGGAGTCAGGGTGGGAGCCCGCCAACTGGGCCACGGCACGGACGATCTCGTCCGCCAGGGTGACGTTGCCGGATGCGAAGTCGTCTCCCGTGGGCAGATTCAGGGGCCGCTCGGTGATGAAGGCTCGCACCGTTCCCAGCCCCGTGGGGGGCATGGCCACGATGTCCGAACCCATGGCGGGAGACGGGAACACGATCTCCTGACCAGCCCGAACGCGGTTGTCCCGGTCGTAGGGATTGGGAAACAGCACAGTCACGGTTCCGTCGGTGCCCAGGTCCACCAGGGTGAGGTACCCGTCCCGCTGGCTCCTGGCGTGGAACGTCACCACATCCCCGATACCGAACGATGTCTGGCCGCCGGCCAGGTTAACCTGGATCTGGAAGGGTTGGGCCGGATTCTCCAGGGAACCGAGGCGGTTGGCGGCTGCCTCCTTGCGCAGCACTGCAGCCAGATCTTCCGTCACTCCATTCGTGGTGGGGAAGGTGTGCCGGATGGCTCCATCCAGCCCCACCACTCTCACCATCTCGGCTGAACGTCGAAAGTAGAGGTGCGCCACATCGTCCTCACCATCCAAAAACGACACGGATTCGTCGCCCTCCATCTCCTGGATGAGGTCGTCGCGGGTGGGGCCATCCAGCCCGGCGACATTGGCCCGCAGGGCCGCTGTCCGGTAACGGTAGGCAGTGAGGGCCAGGCGTCCGCCGGTTTCCACGCTTCCGCTCACCAGGCGGCCGCGCGTGCGTCCGCGTTCCACCCCTTCCACCACCACCCGTGCTCCGGCTTCGGACTCCAGGACCGACCCCGGTGTGAGGCCCAACGCGGCTCCAGCTCCCACCTCTACCACGCTTCCCGTTACCCCGACAACCGGCAGGGTGGCGCTCCCCAAGGCGCCGCTGGCTCCGTCCACCGCGAACAGCGATGCGCCCCGGGCGGGGTTGTCCTCTGAAAGATGGGGGTCCTGCTGAAACCGCCCTTCCTTCATGGCGTCCCTCACCTGCAGGAACACCTGCTGATAGCTGGCGTCGGCCGGTGCCCGCCAAAGCTGCCTCACCAGGTAGGTTGTAAAGGCTCCTCCGTGGAACGGCTCACTCCCATCGTGGCCGGGGAAGAGCAACTCCACCGCTACCTGGTGTGGCTGGGTGGCGGCCAGTTCCAGCACCCCCGTCTGCCCCAACTCCATACCTCTGGCCTCGTCCGGCCCTGGGAGTGAGCGAGTGGCGGCCTGGGGGGGGCGCTCCAGCCGTTCCAGGCTCCGGGGGAGTGCCCGGGTCCGGGTGAAGGGAGTCACCTCCCGGGTGGTGATCCGACCGGAGTGACAGCTGTCCAGGATGAAGGTCACATTCCGGGTGGGGAGGGCTCGAAGCCATTCCCCCAACTGGTAGTCCACGATGTCCCGCTCCGGGGAGTCTGGACGTACGTCGTGAGGTGCGATGGTCTGCCGAAGGCCATCCTCCGTCTCTCCGGTCTCGTCCCAGATCTGGGAGCCGTGGCCGGCGAAGTAGATAGTGATCTGATCGTCCGGGCCGGCCACCGATGGGAGCCATTCGGTGAAAGCGGTCTCAATGCCTTCCCGGGTGGCTTCCGAATCCACCAGGAGTCGTACATTCGAAGGTCTGAAACCCCATCGGCCCACCAGCACGTCCCGCATGGCCGTGGCATCGGGAACGGCACCCGGCAGGTGCCCCTCCTCCCCCAGAGCCGGATACTCACTGATGCCGATGATGAGCGCCCAGCGGGCCCCGTCTGTGTCCCCGGGAGGTGCCGGGTCCGGCTCACCCAGAGGCAACATGGCCCCCCCCAGGAAGAGGGGAAGGGCTGCGAACAGGCCAATTCCTGTAAGACGTCTCACGTTACTCCTCCGTCAAGCGGATCTCAGACCCCTCGCGAGCGGCTTCCAGGTGGAGGGGGTGCCCCTCCTCCCGAAGTTCCCGCCGGTAGTCGGACACGATGCGATCCAATTCAACATCAGTGCGATCTGGATCGTGGTGAAAGAAGGCCAACCGCTTTACCCCGGCCGTAAGGGCCAGGTCCAGCGCCTGCCGATAGGTAGAGTGTCCCCACCCCACCCGGTTCCGATATTCGTCGTCCGTGAACATGGCGTCGTGGAAGAGGACGTCCGCCCCCTTCACAAAGCGCTCCAACTCCCCTCGCCACCCTGGCGAGGTGGGATAGTCGCCACCCACCAACTCGTTGTCGGGAATGTAGCAGATGCTTCTGCCCTGGGCCTCCACCCTGTATCCAAAGGTCACGGACGGATGGCGCATCCGAAAGGAATGGACTTTCACATCTTCCTCTTCCCACGTTCCCACGGGCAAGTGGGTGAACGATGTCTGGGCGGCTACCTGATGAAAGGGTACCGGGAAGTAGATGGGGCCCATCTGGCCGGCGAAGAGTGACTGGATGTCCACCCCCTGTTGCTCGGGCCCCAGGATGGTGAGGCAGGTGCCTTCCTGATACAGGGGCGCGAAGAAAGGGAATCCCTGGATATGATCCCAGTGGAAGTGGGTCAGGAAGATGTGGGCATCAAGCGGATCCTCGGGCCCGCGCTCCAACAAATTCTTCCCCAGTACGCGGATGCCCGTGCCGGCGTCGAAGATGAGACTGCGGGTTCCCACCCGGATCTCTACGCACGACGTGTTTCCCCCAAAACCGGCCGTGGTCCCTCCCGGGGCCGGGGTAGACCCTCGGGCACCCCACATCCGAATGGTGGGGGGCGAAGCGCTGTAAGTCATCGGTGGCGCCTTCTCCGAGGCCGGTTTGAGGTCCATATGTGCTCTCTCAAGGCAAGGGTGTCGGGTGGAATGTTCGCCCGGACGAGGGGAGCCTGCAAGGAATCTGATCTTTTGGCCTTTCACGGCGGGGCTTCTGAACCCTACATTCCCACCTGTGCGGGGTCTGGACAACTCATGCCCCTCAACCCGTCCTGTTGGCCGTACTGCCCTTCCGGGCCCAGGTAAGGAGGAAACTCTTGGAGGCTCCAGAGCAACCCCAGGGGGAAGCCATCGCTCGCCTTCTGCAGAAGGTCTCTCTCTTTGAGGGGCTGGAAGCCAACCAGTTGGAACAGGTGGTAGCCCTGATTCGGTCCCGGGCCGTGGATGCGGGCGAAACCGTGTTCCGGGAAGGTGACGCAGGGGACGCCTTCTATATCGTGTTTCGGGGCTCCGTGGAGATCGGGAAGTCCACCCCGGGCGGGGGGGAAGAACGTCTTGCCATCCGCCGGCCCGGTGAAGGCTTCGGGGAAATGGCCCTGTTGAATGATGCGCCCCGCTCAGCCTCTGCAGTGGCACTGGAAAGGGGTGAACTGCTGAGCCTGGGCCGGCAGGAGTTCCAGGAGTTGATGGGTCCCGAGACACCGGCGTTCCGGATGCTTTCCTCTCTGTCCCGTGCCCTCCGTGCGCTGGATGTACGCTTCGCCGCCCGGGAACGGGAGAAGGTGGGTGCCGAACTCCGTGAGTTCGACGCCATTGTCATGGCAGGAATGCTCCCGGACACCCTCCCTCAGGTGCCCGGGTACCGGATCAAGGCCACCCCCATGGGAAACCCCGACGACCTGAAGGACGCCATCTGGGACTCCTTCGCGGTGAAGGGAGGGGAGACTGCGATGGCGGTAATGGCGGCATCGGGGGCGTCGGCTTTCCCGCCGTCGCATACCCTCTCCCTGGCTCGCATGGCCCTGAGGAGCGTGGCCGCGCTGCTTTCAAAGCCTGGCGAGATCCTGGCGGTGGCAAACCGGGTGCTGGTGGAGCAGGCAGCCCCTGGCGCCGAAGTGACCTGCGACGTGGGATTGGTTGTGCTGGGTCCGGACGGCATGACGTGGTCAGGCGCCGGACATCCCCAGGCGAGCGTCCTGGTGGAGGGTCAGTCGGGCGATGTCCTCCCCGTCCATGGACCTCCTCTGGGGATGCTGGAGGGGTTCACCTATGCCACCGCCACCCTGGAACATGGGGAAGGTCGAGGGGTCAGCCTACGGGCCGGGACTGCTCCCGTGGTGGAGGGTGGTTCGGGACCGGTAGAGGTGGAAATCATCGAGGGGTAATTCCCTCCGAAGGGGATAGGTATGGCTGAATTCACGGAAAAGGATGTCCGAAGTGCTCTGAAGCGGGTCAAGGATCCCGAACTGCATCTGGATCTCGTAGTGCTGGGACTCATCTACGATATCCAGATCCAGGATGCGGATGTCCATGTGCGGATGTCACTGACTTCGCCCATGTGCCCGGTGGCCGAGCAGATTGTGGATCAGGCCAGAGAGGCGGTGGCCGGGGTGGATGGGGTGGAGAACGCATCTGTTCAACTCACGTTCGATCCCCCTTGGACGCCAGAGCGGATTCCCCCCCTCATCCGGTCGTCGCTGGGAATCTGATTCATGGTTACTTTGCATTCTCGGACCGGCTTGTACTAGTTTCAAGTAATTCTAACGATCGTTCGAACGAAATCCGTGAACGAGGTGGACCATGGAACCGAAGCCCCCTGACTTCCAGAACGGCCATGCGGACGCCGTGCCTTCCGGCCCCGACGTGGAGGCAGAGATGAAGGCCCTTGTCCAGGGGGGCCATGTGGTGGAATCCGTGGAAGAAATGACCGAGGGATATCGGAAGGCCCTGGTGGTGCAACTCACGGTCCAGGCTGATACGGAGCTCATTTCGGCTCCGGCCTATTGGATGGCTGCCCGGCATGCTCCCTCCACCAACACGCAGGTGAGTGCCCATGCCATTATCCAGGACGAGTTGGCCCACGCCAACATCGCCTATCGGCTTCTGGAAGACCTGGGGGAGTCCCGGGAATGGCTCGTCTACGGACGGGAGCCCCACGAGTTCAAGCACCCCTACGGCTTCGATCAGCCCCTGGACAACTGGGCCGAGCTGGTGGTGGCCAACGGTTTCTACGACCGGGCTGGAATCACCCTCCTCTCGGATGTGTTCCGAAACACCTCTTACGGACCTCTCAAACGCGCCCTGGTGAAGATCGACATGGAGGAGACCTTCCATCTCCGCCATGGCGAAGTCTGGATGAAGCGCCTGGCGGGGGCCGGTGGTGAGGCGGGGGAGATCCTCCAACGTGCGGTAGACTGGATGTTCCCCATGACCGTGGAGTGGTTCGGCCTACCGGATGACCGCAAACGCCATTCCGGTCAGTTGGAGTACCGTCTCAAGGGGATGACCAACGACGAGCTCCGCCAGGCCTGGATGGCGGCTACGGTTCCCCTCTGTGAGGGTCTGGGCATCCAGGTCCCGGCGCACTTCGATGAAGCGTCTGGGCAGTACATCCTGGATTACCCGTTTCCCTGCCGGTATGACCATGAAGCCAAACACTGGCTATTCCAGGAGGGGGAAATCAGCTGGGAGGAGGTGTTCCAGCGTTGGAAGGGGAGGGGTCCCATGAACCAGACTTTCGTGGAATCGGTGCGTCGGTCGCGGGGAGAAGTGCGGTCGTGGCTGAACTGACCCTCCCGGCAGTGGGTTCGCTTTCCCACGTGAGTGGGGGGCGGGATCTCTGGTCTCCTCCCAGGCCGATTTCACCTCCGGCCGAAGCACGGCACGACGCAGTGGTGGACTGTCTGCGCGAGGTGCTGGACCCGGAGCTACCCATCAGTCTGGTGGATCTGGGGCTCATCTACGGCGTCCGGGTCGGTCCGGGGGCACGGGCTGGAGATGGCCACGCCAGCCGGGTGGAGGTGGACCTCACGTTCACCGCAACTGGCTGTCCGTGTATGGACTTCATCCGTGAGGATATTCGCCACCGGCTTACCCAGGAGAGCTGGATAGAGTCGGTAAACATCCACGAGGTCTGGGATCCACCATGGACTCGGGAGCGGATCACCCCTGAAGGTCGGGAGCAGCTCCGAGCCCTGGGTGTGGTGGCCTGACCTGAAGGATCGCCGGAAGCCGGAGGGAGGAAGCTATGGAAGAAGAGGTCTACGAGGTGTTCGCCCGGAAGGAGCGGGGCGAAGCCCTCTCCCATGTGGGGTATATCACCGCCCCTGACCCCCACCTGGCTCGGGTCTATGCATGGAAGAGCTACGACGAGGAACGCTGGTTCGAAATGTGCGTGGTGCCCCGGCGCTCCATCATCCCCGTGAACCGCACGGATGGGCCCTTTCGCCATGGAGCTCCGGCATGAGCGTGCATCCTGCTCTCCCACGCCTGGTGCTGTCGCTGGCGGACACGAAGCGGGTCCTGGGTTTGCGCTACAGCGATTGGCTGCTGGGGGCCCCCTCCATCGAGGCGGGAATCGCAGCCGCCTCCATGGCACAGGATGAATGGGGCCATGCCCGCCTCCTCTATGCCCTTCTCAAGGACATGGGGGTGGATCCCATGGAGGTGGAGCACGAACGCGCTGCCTCGGCGTACGCTTCCGTTCCCGCTCTGGACGGGCCGTTCGAGAATTGGGCGGCCTTTGTGGCTGGAGTTGTCATCGTGGATGGAGCCCTCACCGCCGCCCTGGATCACCTCCAGCAAGGGGGGTATGCGCCGGCTTCCGGCCGCGTGGCGAAGATGGTGACTGAGGAGGCGTTCCACGGTGAGTTGGGCGAGGCGTGGTTCCAGCGGCTGGCCGGCGGCAGTCCGGTGGCAGTGGAACGGCTTCGGGAGGCGGTGGCGCACATGATGCCCTCCACGCTTCATGCCCTGGCTCCGGGAGACGGAGGTGCCCAGGCGTTGGCCGGCGGGGGCCACACTCCCGCACCGGAGACCCTGGCCCAGGTCATCCGTGAGAAGTGGCTGCCGTGGGCCACTCTGGTGGATTTACCCGTCCCCGAGTGGAGTTGGGCGACGGGTAACGCTCCCCAAGGATGGGACGATCAGCGCTCCCGAACGGAAGGGGAACCCGACCAGGACGTAGTGGAGAGAGCCCGCGGAGACCGAAATCGGGCCCTCTTCGTGGAATGATAGGGATGGCGTGCTTCCCCCTGGGCGAGTCATGAGCCGACTTCTCCCCAAGGACCCCCCTTGCCCATTCTGTCGGGGAGTGGAAACGGAACTCATGTCTCCGTTCGGAGCCCATGCGTCCGTGGCCAGCTATTGGTGCCGGCGCTGCCGGAGCCCCTTCGAGTTGATGCGGTGGGGAGCCACTTCCCACGAAGAAGAAGACGTTCGGGTCAGGAGTCCTGGAGATCCACCTCTTCCAGAAAATCCCTGAGAGGGCCGGCCACAGCCACGGCCCGCTCCGCCAACCAGAGGGCCAGGGCGTCTGTCACGTCCTCCATACCTGTGACATGTCGTAGCGCCACCCGGCCTACCTGGGAATCCGATTCCCTGGCCGCCTCATGGTACTCCGCATACCGGGCGCTCACCCGCTGCTCGAACACGGGGAGTTGTGACTTGGGAGTCCCATGGGCCACCATGTCTTCGAACACCGCCCCATGCATGGCATCCAAGGCCGCCTTGAGGGTCGATTCCGCCACCCGCTGCACGAATGCCAGTTGGATACCACGAGTGTGGGCCCACATGAAGAAGATGAGGAGTTCTTCCGCGATGCGCTCATCCGGGATGCCCTCGCCCATTTCCATTCCCACCGACCCCAGGAGGGCAGCGGCGTCGCCATCGGCGATGTAGTCTGAGAAGCTCTCCCAGATGAGGCGAGCCATGGTGTCCCCCAGCTCGTGGGTGGTCATGGTTTCCGGAACGGAAAATCCAGGGGGACCGTCGGCGGAAGAGAGAGGAGGGATCATGGTATGGGCCATTTGAGGCTCGGTAAATGTCGGTGCGGTCATTTCAGTCCTTCCAAGCGCCGGACACAGCGGGCACCCGGCGCGTACAGTTCAACTGCGAATACCCAACCCAACGACACCGGAAGTCAAGGTGATTGTTGAGAGGGTGGGAACCTGAAGACCTGTCTGGAGGATACAAGGAAGAAATCCTGGACTGGGAGCGGCGGACTGGGAGCATGAGGCTCACCCCATTACCCGGACATGCTCCTGGACTCTCTCTCCTTCCCACAACCCTGGGACGCCCCAAATGCAGGCACCACTTCGATACACCATCCTGGCCCTCTTGAT
Source organism: Gemmatimonadota bacterium (assembly GCA_040905545.1). GTDB lineage: Bacteria > Gemmatimonadota > Gemmatimonadetes > Longimicrobiales > Gaopeijiaceae > JBBDRI01. The sequence goes on from JBBDRI010000056.1 coordinate 66,335, forward strand.
CGTGGGCCTGGGGGCCTGTGCAAGCACCGCGGAGTTGCCCGCTCCTCGTTCCATCATCGTTCCCACAGGCGTGCGCGTGCAGGCTGAAGCAGAGGGGATGGAGGAGGTGGACGTCTGGGTGCGTCGACAGATGGAGAACATCAACCAGGATCCCACCTTCCTCATCATCACCGAACCCCAGGATACCCGGTCATACCTGTGGGAGACTCTGGCGGTGTCGGGGGATACGGCTCGGATCGGATTCCAGCGCGGTGCCTCGGACGCTCAGACTCCGTCACTCATCTACGCCCATTTCCATCTCATGAGTGAACGTGAGGACGGGCTGGAGCCATGGCTGCCCGAGGCCGCTCAGGCGGAAGGGTATGAACTGGAGCGGGCGATTTTGGAGCGGGTGGCGGATGTCTGGCTATACGGCCGTGCCATCTTTGACGCTGCCCCGTATGGGCCTCTGGACGAATTGTTGTACGCCCGGGAGTTCGGCTACCTGGATGCTCTGCTGTTGACCTTGCGTAGCCAGGAGTTTCCATCTGCCGCCAGCCGCTGGCGTGCCGAGGAGCCTGGCCAGGAGGAGCGGTTCCGCCAGTGGTTCAGGGAAACGTTCGAGCGGGATGTGGACGATCCCCATCCCACGCCGCTGGCCGTTCCGGACCTAGAAGGCCGGTGAGAAATTCTAACCCCCGTGAAGCCGGGCGCCTGACCCCGGGGTGAGAGGAGCGGATGGCCTGCCGGCGGCCCAGTCTCCATAGACATCCACCCGTCCGGTGCTCTTGATGCGAGCGTCGCTGGCTTTGCCTCCCATGAGGGGAAAGGCGTCTACCTTGAAGTGATGGGTGGTGCCATCTGCCACCTCAACTGAAAGTCCGTCTGACCGGAGGACCGACATCGTGGGAGGTTCACCGTTCGCTACTCGCAGGCGGATCACCCAGCCCCCGTGGGGATGCTCCATGACATCCAGGACCCGCATGGGATGATCGACGGAGGAAGAAGAGGCGGGAGCCATGGCCATGAGAGTGGGGGTTCGAGGGACGCGCTTGACTTCGAAGTGGTAGCAGCGGGCCGGAGAAAGGATGGTAGATTTCTTCACTCCCCTGGTCAACGGGCCCCGTTCTGGAGGATAGACGGCTTTGTTCTATCTGTTGATCCTTCTGCTGCTGGTGGTTCTTCCGATTCTGGCGGTGGCGCAAGCGCGCATGATGCCGCAAGGGGAGGTGGCGCCGCTCCCGGCCTACTACAGCTCCCTGGTACTCCTGGCGGTACTGGGCACCCTGGCATTCATCGTGGGGAGGGGTGCATTGGGGTGGTCGGGGATGGGGCTCTGGCCGCTCCCGGCATTCGGTGTCCTGCTGGCGTGGTCCGTGGGCCTCACGGGGGTGGGGGTGCTCATCCTCTTCGCATTTCGGCAACTCATGCGGGTCATGGGTATCGAAGAGGCGCCTCTCCTCCGGCAACTTCTCCCCCGGAGCACGAAGGAAAAGTGGGTGTTCGCCGTACTGTCGTTGGCAGCGGGGATCGCTGAAGAAATGTCCTTCCGAGGCTTCCTGATTCCGGCGCTCATGGGGATGAGCTTGGGCGCCGGGTGGGCGCTGCTGGTGTCGTCCGCGGCCTTCGGCATGGTGCACGCCTACCAGGGATGGACTGGCTTCTTCCGGACGGGGATCCTGGGCGGGTTCCTGGGATTCTCCCTCCTGCACACTGGCTCTCTGTGGCCGGCCATGGTGGCGCACACCCTCATCGATCTCCTGGCCGGGTTGGTGCTGCCCCCGTGGCTGGTGGGGGAAGGTGAAACGTTGAATGAGTCCATATGACTGGAAACCCCGAATGACCGACCCCCCCGATGGCCACAAGTCCGGCACCCCCCCCCACCCCCCCTCTGGATCGCGCGTGGAGGCCCTCTGGATCTATCCGTTGAAGGGGGCGCGGGGGATGTCGGTGGACACCCTGGAGGTGGTCCCAGGGGGCCCGGCCTACGACCGTCGCTGGATGCTGGTGGACGCAGAGGGCCAATTCATCTCCCAGCGCACCTTGCCGGCCCTGACCCAGCTCAGTGCCAGACCCCAGGAGGGTGGCCTGATTCTGGAGATGGCAGGGGGGGCGTTTGAAGTGCCTACCCCTTCTGGATTGTCCATCCCGGCCCAGGTGTGGGGAGATGCTGTACGGTGCGTGCCTGCGGGCCCGGCGGCGGATCGGTGGCTTTCCCATGGGCTCCGGAAAGCCGTTCGCCTGGTGCACCTTCCGGCCACGGAGCTCCGGGCGGTGGATGCAAACTTCGCCCCGGGCCATGAGGTGGGGCTGGCCGACGGATATCCCTTCCTGGTAGTGAGCACGGGCTCCCTGGAGGAACTGAACCGTCGGCTGGACGATTCTGTCACCATGGAGAGGTTCCGCCCCAATGTGGTGGTGGCGGATCCCACGCCCCATGTGGAAGACGGGTGGCACCGCTTCCAGATTGGCGATGTGTCGTTCCGGGGGGTGAAGCCCTGCGCCCGATGCTCCGTCCCCACCCTGGATCCCCGTACCGGCGAAGGAGGCGTAGAGCCGCTTCGGACGCTGGCTACCTACCGGCGGTGGAACGGGAAGGTATGGTTCGGGATGAACGCCGTGGCTCAGGGGAGTGGTGAGGTTGAGGTGGGAGCGATGGTGCAGATTCAGGAGGGCAGTCGAAGCACTTTCCCGGAAGTGCTTGCCGAAACCTTCCGGGCATCCGATATGTAGGAGGGGTGTGGGGGAACGCGGTCCGTTCCTCCATCGCTCATACTCATCTGAAGAGGACGTGCCATGATTCTCCACCTCAGCTACGAGGAAGTCACCGCTCTCGGGCGGGGCGCGGAGGCGGTGCTCCATTCCCCCGAGGGCGATACAGGTGCTGTGGCTGCCCCACCGGCCTCCAGGGCAGCCGTGGAGGCACTGGTGCCCCTCCTCACCGGCGATCTGAGCGTGACCACCCTGGATTACCAGCGCCATCTCCAGATGGCTGCAGAGACCATCGTGGAGGCACTGCGGGTGGAGATGGATGCCGCCGTTGTGGCTACCCACCCGGCTGATGAGATCGCGGTGGCAACCTACTTCGAATACGCCCATGCTCTGGCATCGCTAACCCGAATCCGAGATATGGGACGGGAAATGGCGGCACTTCTGGAGCTCCTGGCCGGCCCGGACGAGCCTAACCGGATGGCCCGAGAATTCGTCTTCCCCGATTGAGCGGTAGTCGCCGGTGACATCCCCACGTATCGAGACCCTCCGGAAGCTCCTGGCAGGCCGTCCAGACGATCCTCGCATCCAGTACGGGTTGGCGGTTGAGCTCCTGAAGCAGGGATCCCATGTGGAAGGAGTGGCTCTGCTATCCCAATACCTTGAGGCTGGTGTGGATGAAGGTGCCGGCTGGGGTCAATTGGGCGAGGCGCTGTGGGAAATGGAGAGGCCGGAGGAAGCCCGCCAGGCGTGCCTCAGGGGTATCGAGGTGGCGGAACGACACAGCCATCCCACTCTGGCCGAAGACCTCAGGGAGATCCTGGAAGGGTGGGAGTAGTCCTCCACCGGACACTTCTTCATATCTTCCTTCCGGTGTCTCACCGGGTCTTGTGACGGACTCGCTGCAGCCGCACCCGGGTTGCAATTCCCGCCCGGGTTACCGAACGTAAACCGAACAGTGCCTTTCCCAAGGCCCGTCCCTCCGGCGGGCCTGTGGTCTTTCACGGTTATCCAGCCCGTCTTTCCCAGGAGTTGGCATGAGCATGGCCCAGAAGCGGGAGAGAATCCTCCCCCGCCTCATCGAAGAAGAGATGCGGGAGTCGTTCCTGGACTACTCCATGAGCGTCATCGTGCAGCGGGCGCTTCCCGACGTCCGGGACGGGCTCAAGCCCGTGCACCGGAGGATCCTCTACGCCATGCACGGTCTGGGGTTGGTACCCGACCGGGCCCATAAGAAGTCGGCCAGCGTGGTGGGTGAGGTACTGGGGAAGTATCACCCCCACGGAGACACCGCCGTGTATGACGCGCTGGTGCGCATGGTCCAGGACTTCTCGCTGCGCTATCCCCTGGTGGACGGGCAGGGAAACTTTGGCTCCATCGATGGGGATTCCGCGGCGGCGTACCGGTATACGGAGGCGAAGCTGGCCTCGGTCTCCCTGGAGATGTTGGAGGACATCGCCAAGGACACGGTGAACTTCGTCCCCAACTTCGACGACCGGCTGGAGGAACCCTCCGTACTCCCGGCCCGGCTGCCCAATCTCCTGGTGAACGGTTCCTCTGGGATCGCGGTGGGGATGAGCACCAACATCCCCCCTCACAACCTGAAGGAGGTGGCCGGGGCTCTGACCCTTCTCGTCCAGAACCCGGACGTGACGGTGGAGGAGCTCATGAAGACGATTCCGGGACCCGATTTTCCCACCGGCGGCTTCGTGGTGGGCATGGACGGCGTTCGGGATATGTATGCCACGGGGCGGGGCCGCATCGTCATGCGGGCCCGGGTGGTGCGGGAGAGTTTGCGGGGAGGCCGGGAGCAGTTGGTGGTGACGGAGCTGCCCTATGCCGTCTCCAAAGGAAAGCTCATCGACCAGATCCTGGGCCTCTCCCGGAAGGGTCAGGTGGATGAACTCTCGGACATTCGGGATGAGTCAGATCGGGACGGTATGCGCCTGGTCATGGAGTTGAAGCGCGGCTCCGACCCGGGAAAGGTCATGGAGGTCCTCTTCCGGCGTACCCATCTGCAGTCCACCTTCGGCGCCATCCTCCTGGCCCTGGACCACGGCGAGCCCAAGGAGCTCAACCTCAAGGAGATGCTGGAGCGTTTCCGGGATCATCGCCTGGAAGTGATCCAGCGTCGGTCTCGCTTCGATCTGGAGAAGGCCGAGGCCGAGCGGCACGTGGTGCAAGGGCTCATGGCTGCGTTGGACCACATCGACGAGGTCATCGCCATCATCCGGGCGTCGCAGAATCGGGAGGAGGCCTCGGAGCGGCTCCAGGATCGCTTCGGCCTGAGCGTCATCCAGGCCGATGCCATTCTGAACATGCGGCTGGGTCGTCTCACGGCCCTGGAGCGGTTGGAACTGGAGGAACGCCTGTCTCGCTTGGAGGCCGCCATCTCGGAGCTGCGGGACATCCTGGGGAGTCATGAACGGCAGCTGCAGGTGATTCTGGACGAGACCCGGGAGGTGGTGGAGAAGTTCGGAGATGCGAGGCGAACCGTGCTTCTGGATGGAGAGGAGGAGGAGTTTACTCCGGAGAAGATGGTGGCCGACGAGGATGTGGTCATAACGGTGACTCGCCAGGGCTTCGTGAAGCGGATGCCGGTGCACCTCTATCGACGCAGGGTCTCCAAGGGGATGACCCTGGCCGGGATGGATCGCTTCGAAGACGATTTCCTGGAGCAGGTATTCACAGCCCGGAGCTCGGCCTGGCTTCTGGCCTTTACCCAGGGCGGAAAGGCGTACTTCCTTCCCGTCATGGACACCCCGGAGAGCGATCGTTCTTCCCGGGGCCAGTCCCTCTATGGGCTCCTGGACGCCGATCGGAGTGATCCGGTGGTTTCGCTCCTCCCGGTGGAAGATCTCCAGGCCGACCGTACGCTTCTCTTCCTTACTCGAGGTGGGGTGGTGAAGCGAAGTCAGCTCCCGGATTTCTCCAACCCAAGGTCCGGGGGAATCATCGCCGCCGGGGTGAAAGACGGGGATGCCCTCATCCGTGTAACCCTCACGGACGGTTCATCAGATGTGATGCTCATCTCCCGGGAAGGCCGGGCCATCCGTTTCCCTGAGACCGACATCCCCGTTCTGGGACGTACGGCTCAGGGGGTGAAGGGGATGGGTTTGAAGGGGGAGGATCAGGTGGTGGGGATGCTTCTCCTCCGGAGGGAGGCGGCAGTTCTCACCGTCACGGCTGATGGGATGGGCAAGCGCAGTGAAGTGGGGGAGTTCCCGGTGCAGAAGCGGGGTGGGCTGGGGAATCTGGTCTCTCCCGGGGGCGCCGAGATGCCCGTGGTGGGAGCCCTGGAGGTGCTTGAACGGGATGAGGTGACCCTCCTCACAGCCGACGGTCAGGCCCTGCGGGTGGCGGCTTCCAAGGCTCCCGTCCAGGGCCGCCGCACCCGGGGCGGGAGGCTGGTGAAACTCAACGGGGGCGACCGGGTGGTAGAGGTGGTTCGTTCACCGGGAACGAGTGAAGACCCCGAGGAAGAGGGAGGCGAGATCCCCACGCCTGACGGAGGCAATCCACCTCCTGACGGAGGCAGCCCACCCCCTGACGGCAGTGACCCTCCCCCTGACGAAGGTCATCAGACGCCGGGCGAAGGCGGCCCGGGCCGCCATGAATCGGGCGAGTCAGAGCCGTCCCAACTGGATCTTCTGGGGTAGGAGCGTGTCCGGGTAATGGGTTAGATGAGCGTTCTCTTGACTGAGGAGTAGTGGATGAGGTTTCTGGTGCTGGGTGGTGGGGCGCAAGGGTCAGCCGCAGCTTACGACCTCCTCACCTCCACCCCCGATTCGCAGGTGGTGGTGGCGGATATTCGAGTGGGAGACCCTCCTGCCTTCCTCAGGGGATTTCCCCCTGCGCGTCTCTCGTTTACTGCGTTGGATGCCACGGATGGGGTCGCGGTGGCTCGGGCCATGGAGGGGATGGACGCCGTGTTGTGCGGTCTTCCCTATTACCTCAACTACGACATGGCGGCCCTGGCAGTGGAAGCTGGGGCCCACTTCTGCGACCTGGGGGGAAACACCGAAATCGTGGAGCGGCAAAGGGGCCTGGACGGCAGAGCCCGAGAGAAGGGGGTCAGTGTTGTGGCGGACTGCGGCCTGGCGCCTGGAATGGTGAATATTCTCGCCCAGGCCGGGATCGATGCGCTGGATGAAACGGATTCGGTGAGGATGTGGGTGGGCGGCCTCCCCCAGCATCCCCGACCTCCCTTGAACTATCAGGTGGTCTATTCGCTGGAGGGTGTGTTGGACTACTACACCACCCCGGGTGTGATACTGAAGGACGGCGAAAAGGTCCCGGTGGAGCCTCTGGATGGCATGGAAATCCTGGATCTGCCAGGGGTGGGAAAGGTGGAGGCATTCTTCACGGCAGGGGGAATTTCCACCATGCCGGACCGTTATGAAGGCCGCATCCCCCGGATGGAATACAAGACCGTCCGGTACCCGGGCCACGCCCACATCATGCGGGCGATCCGGGAGCTCGGGCTGCTGTCCCAGGATCCGGTGGAGCTGGACGGCGCAGATATGATTCCCCGGCAGGCTTTCATCGCCGTGGTGAAACCGCACCTTCAGAACCCCGAAGGCAACGACCTGGTTGTGGCGCGGGTGGAGGTGAGGGGCCGGAGCAACGGCAAAGCTACCGGGCTTCGGTGGGATCTCCTGGATCATTATGATGCCGCTACCGGTATCACGGCCATGATGCGCACCACAGGCTTCTCCCTGGCCATCACGGCGCTGCTGCAGACGGAGTCGGGTGCGGTTGAAGCCGGGGTCCACACCCCTGACGAGGCCATTCCCGCCGACGCCTATGTAGATGCGTTGGCACGAAGGGGAGTCCGGATCCATCGTGAGGAACTGAGGGAGGAGTAGACGGCCATGTTAGGGTTGAAGCGGAGCGGGAGAAGGCTGGGAGGGTGGAGGGCCGTTGGGGCCCTGGCCGCCCTGTTGGCATTCTCAGGCGCACTTGCCGCCGACGCCCTGGCCCTCCACGACTGTCCTCACCACCAGGCGCTCCCGGCCAGCCATGATGCGGCGTCCTCCGGGCACCATGACTCTGGGCCAGGGCTGGATGCTTCTCCTCATGGGGCTCATGGAGACGCTCATCCGGGAAGTCATGCGGAGGAATCCGTACCGGAGGAGTCCGATTCCCACGGCCCCTGCACCTGCGTGGGAGACTGTGCCGGCGCCGGTGGGGGGATGCCACATCCCACTGTGGCCATCACGGTGCCCGCCGAGCTCCCCGGATTGGGTGTCACACCCTTCCAGCATGGCTGGGAGCTTCCGTCGCTTCATCCCCCCTTCCTCCTTCCATACGCCCTGGGGCCTCCAGGCACTCGGTAGGTCGTTCCCCTCACAGAACCGACGCCGCATTTCCCCTGCTTCGGCGGGGAGACTGCTGTCTGCACGCCTGTCCGACCTCCACGTCGGATTTCCACAGGTGTGCGGCTATCCTGAGCTTGTTTTCCTGGAGGAATTCCCATGTGGTACCTGCACTTTGTCGCACATCGGCCCTGCGCGGCCCGCCAGATCCTATTCGGCCTTTTTCTCGCACTGGCTCTTCTTCCTGGAGGGGAAATCCTCCCTGGAGGCGACCTGCATGCCCAGGAGAGATGGACCTCTTCCGGGCCCGACGGACACTCACCCATGGGTGTCATGGGCGACCATACCCACTCTGCCGGGGAGTGGATGCTTACCTACATGTTCAGCCGGACGGCAGCCTCCGGCCTTCGGGACGGCCGGAACCAGGTGGGTGTGGAGGAAGCGTGGTCGCGCTTTCCCATGGTTCCCCTGGAGATGACCATGGACATGCACATGGGGCACGTCATGTTCGCTCCGTCGGACCGGGTGACCCTCATGGCCATGTTCATGTGGATGGACCATTCCATGAATATGCGGATGGCCAACTCCCTCATGCCTGGACATGGCGGCATGGACGGACACATGCACGACCAGGGAGACATGCACGGAGCTGATATGGGCCATGGTCCGTTCCACACCATGGTGCACGCCACCAGCGGGATGGCAGACACCGAGGTGTCGGCACTGGTCAAGGTGGTGGATTCCCAGCGCCGCCGGGTCCACCTGAACCTGGGAGTGGGTCTACCCACGGGATCCGTCACCGACGAGGACCCCAGGATGGTAAGCGGTCCCCACGCCCGTCTGGGGTACCCCATGCAGTTGGGTTCCGGGAGCTTCGAGGCCCGGCCCGGTGTGACCGGTCTGCTACAGACGGATCGGTTGAGCTGGGGCGCTCAGGGGATGGGAGTGATCCGGGTGAACGACAATTCGGAGGGCTACCGCAGGGGGAACGAGGCCCGCCTCACCGGGTGGAGCCACCTCCGGGGAAGCAGATGGGTGTCGCCGGGTCTCCGGCTGGAGGCCCACCGGTGGGGAGACGTTTCAGGAATTGACCCCCGGCTCGACCCTGCCATTTCACCCGAATTCGATCCGGGGCTGCAGAGCGGCACTCGTTTGAACGGCTATCTGGCCATGAACTTCCAGATTCCAACGGGTCCCCTGGCAGGGCATCGGGTGGCGTTGGAGTGGGGCGGGCCCTTGCTGGAGAGCTTGAATGGGCCCCAGATCAGCCGGGATCATCTGCTGAATGTGGGGTGGGAGTACTCGTTCTGATCTGCCAGATCGTGAAGGGGGATCTGGTCCATGCTTGCGGGTGGGGCCGCGGGGCGGCGCCGCCTCGGAGCCTCAGTCCAATCGGGCCAGCAGACCTGACACGATTCGGTGGGTGAGCCCCCACACGGTCCCACCGGAGACCCGGTACGCCGGGAAGTCCGTGCTTCCGCTGCGACGTACATAGCGAAACACGGCTTCCCGGCTCGGGTCCCGGAGATCTTCAAGGGGGGCCCAGATCAACTCCGCCACTTCAGGGGATCCCAGAGCGGGTTCCATCTCCGGAGGCAGTGCGAATACGAAGGGTACCACCATGAGCCGTGGAAGTCGGGGGCTCAGGGGGGTCACCACATCCAACCGACCCATGAGCCGAGCCCCGGCCGTTAGCTCCAGCCCCACCTCCTCCCGCGTCTCCCGGATGGCCGTGTCCAGGAGAGAACCGTCGGAGGCCTCCCGCCGGCCCCCTGGAAGGGCCATGTGTCCGGACCATGGGTCCCGCGGGTTCCGGGCGCGGCGAATGAAAAGGAGGCGCGGGTCTCCATCAGATGTACGAATGAGCACCGACACGGCCGACGACCACTCGGCCGATCCCAACTCCGGGTCATCCTCGGGCCCCCTGTACGACAGCAGTCTGGCGGGAAGCGACTCCGTCACACCCCGATCCGTTCCGGCCCCCAGATGACCTTGTGGAGCTGAAGCTGGAACCGAACGGGAAGCCCGTCTTCCAGGATCCAGCCTGCAAGTCCCTCCAGATCCACGGCTCCCCAGACGGGGGAAATGAGCAGTGCTCGCAGCGATCCTTCCCGAACCCGCGCGTCCAGCCCCCGTTCCAGGATGACTGTGCGGGCCCACTCGTAGTCGTGGCGGTCTTTCACCACGAACTTCACTTCATCGTTGGAGTCCAGGGCGACCAGATTCTCCCAGCGATTTTTTCCCGACTCCCCCGAGCCGGGACACTTCAGATCCATGATGACGTGGACACGGGGGTCCAGGGGCGATATGTCCTCCGAGCCGGAGGTCTCCACCAGAACCGTGAATCCCTCGTCCAGGAGATGGCGGGCCAGGAGAAAGGCGTTCCGATGTACCAGGGGCTCCCCGCCCGTGATCTCCACCAGCTTGCACCCGATGGCCCGGACCCGGGCCAGGATGGCATCCAGCGTCTGGAGCTTTCCTCCCTGGAATGCATATGCGGTATCACACCAGGTGCACCGGAGGGGGCATCCGGTGAGACGGACGAAGGTGCAGGGCAAGCCCGCCCATGTGGACTCTCCCTGGATGGAATGGAAGATCTCGGTAATCCGGAGCGAAGGGGGGCGGGCGGTGCCCACAGGCCCCGGCTCGGCCCATGGCGCGGCGGAAGGAGAGGCCGGCTTGTCCACCTGACTATCCCCGCCCGAAGGCCCGCCCAATGGCGGCCCTGGAAATCATGAGAATGTTCGCCGGGCGCTCGGCCATGCGTCGCATGAGATACGGATACCACATTTCTCCGAAGGGGATATACACCCGCACGTTGTACCCATCGGCCACCAGCTGCTTCTGCAGATCGGTCCGCACACCATGGAGCATCTGAAACTCGAATCGCTCGGCGCCGATGCCGTTCTGGGCCACGTAGTCCACCGCGGCCCCGATGAGCTTGGGGTCGTGGGTAGCAAGCCCGGGGTAATTCCCCTCTGAAACGAGCCGCTTCATGAGGTGGATGTAGTTCTCCCGGATCTTATCCATCTCCTGGATGGCGATGGCCGCAGGTTCGGAGTAGGCCCCCTTGCAGAGCCGCACCCGGGCTCCCAATTCGATCATCCGGGCCACATCGCCTTCGGTACGATAGAGGTAGGCCTGAAGCACCGTGCCGATATTCTGATGTCCCTGGGCCCAGAGCTTTTCCAACGCATCCAGGGTCCGCTGGGTATGGGATGAATACTCCATATCGAAGCGAAGGAAGATCCCGTGCCTCTCTGCCACCTCCAGCACCCGCCCCAGATTCTCTGCCAGGAACGATTCGCTGATATCCTGTCCCATCTGGGTGAACTTCAACGACACATTGGCGTCCAGCTTGTGGGCACCGATCTCCTCCAGAAGCTGGATGTACGTATCGGCGGCGGCCCGGGCCGAGGGCTCGTCCTCCACCGACTCCCCCAGGTAGTTCATGGTCACCTTGAGCCCCAGGGCATTGTCTTCCCGGGTGGCCTCGACGGCCGAATCCACGGTCTCCCCCGGCACGAACTGTTTGCTCATGGCCCGGGTGAAGGGGGTGTCGGTGAGGAGCTTCTTCGCCGTAGGCGAGTTGCTCAGGAAGTTGATAGCCTTGCGGAGCATGCGGATGGCTTCCCGGTTCTGAGAGGTCGTTGTGGATCCCACATGCGGAGTGGGGATGGGGATTCAATGCAGCGATGGGGCCTGAGATGTCACCGGTTGGGTGGACGGATCGGGGAGCTACGAAATCGTTCCCCGTCCCGTCCGCCGAATGGCTTCGTCCAGGAGTTCCTTCACGCGCTCCAGCGGGAGCTCAGCCATCTCGGCCTGAATGTCTTCGGGTAGTTGGCCTTCCAGCAGTACAGGGCTCTGGACATGGCCGATCACGCCCAGACCCGTGGCGGCCCAGCGGGGGAATATCAGATATCCCACGAAGGGGCGTGCCAGGCTGGCCACCCGCTCTACCTCCACCGACACAGTGTACGGCTCTCCGTCGGCACCTGTGAATGCGGGCGGACGGTCGTGGGTGGAGAAATATCCTCCCAGGGTGCCGTCGGGCACCCCATGGATACCCTCATCCAGCTCCTCAGGAACTCCATGCTCGAACGCGTCTGGATTTCCGATGCCGTTTCCCGATCCCATCGTTTCCCTCGCAGGGCCCGTGCGCACGTGAACCGGCCGCTCCACGGTCCAACGCTCCGTAGGCGGCCTCCGGGGATGCTTCCCCATCTGGGGATACTTCCCCATGGGAAAGGTAGGAGGAGGCACCCACGAACGTAAGCCCTGGCCGGCCCCACAACTCGGGACTCCCCGGCGCTTGACCGCCGGGTGAAGCCGCGCCAGTGTGAGCCATGACATCGCGCCGACTTTCATGAGAGCAGCCTTCTTCCGGAAGCATGGCCCCCCGACCGTCATGGAGGTGGGCGAGTTGCCCCAGCCTCGGGCTGGGGCCGGCGAGGTTCTGGTGAGGGTGGGGGCCACCTCCCTGAATCATCTGGATCTCTGGGTGCGCCGGGGGCTGCCCATTTCCATCCCACTGCCCCATGTGGGAGGGTCGGATGTGGCGGGGACCGTGGCAGAGGTGGGAGCCGGGGTGGAGGGGGTGGTGTTGGGCACCCGGGTGGTCGTGGACCCCTCCCTCCACTATGAATGGTACACCGTTCCCCGCGCCGGTCCCGGTCTGCGGGATGCCGCCTTTCAGGTGGTGGGAGAGCACGTCTGGGGTGGCATGGCTGAATTAGCCGTGGTGCCGGCGGCCAACCTCCTGAGCCTCCCCTCTGAGGTGTCCTTCGAGACGGCTGCCGGGGGGGGATTGGTGGCGGTGACCGCGTATCGGGCCCTCTTCACCCGGGGCGGGCTTCGTCCTGGAGAGCGGGTGCTCATCTCCGGAGGGTCGGGAGGGGTGTCCACCCTGGCAATCCAGATGGCCAGGGCGGCGGGGGCCCGGGTGGTTGCCATTACCTCGGGCCAGGAGAATGTTCGGCGCCTGGAGGCGCTCGGGGCGCATATGGTGCTGGATCGTACCACGGGAGAGGTGGCAGGCCTGGTGCGGGATGCGGTGGGCCGGGAAGGGGTGGATCTGGCCGTGGACTCGGTGGGAGAGGCTCTCTGGGGAGCGCTTGTGCGATCCCTGCGCCCGGGAGGCCGGCTGGTGACCTACGGGGCCACCACGGGTCCCCGAGCCCAGGTCGATCTCCGACACATCTTCTGGAAGCAGCTCTCCGTCATCGGTTCAACCATGGGCGATCCCACTGACTTCCGACGAGCCATGTCTTTGATCTTCGCCAGGCAGGTGGAGCCGGTGGTCCAGGAAGTGATTCCCCTGGAAGAGGTCCGAAGGGCTCACGAACTCCTGGAGTCCGGAGGGGTTTTCGGGAAGCTGGTTCTCGTCCCCGACAGCGGCACGTAGAACAGCGACACACAGAACAGCGGCACGTAGAGAGCACCCCCGTGAGGAGCACCCCATGGAATTGAAGGAGGCGCAGGCCCGGGTGGACGCCTGGATCTCACAGTTCAAGGAGGGCTACTGGCCCCCCCTGGTGAACCTGGCCCGGTTGATGGAAGAGGTGGGAGAACTGGCCCGGGAGCTGAATCATCGCCACGGATCCAAGCCCAAGAAGTCTGACGAGCCCCAGGCCGATCTGGCCCTGGAAATGGCCGACGTCCTCTTCGTGCTCCTGGCCCTGGCCAACGAGCAGGGAATCGACCTGGACGAGGCCCTGGAGCGGACCCTTGAGAAATACCGGATTCGAGATAGCCACCGGTGGGTGCGCTGGGACGGGGAAGGCACCTTCCCTGGGGACGAAAACGACGAGGGTGGCGACGAGGAAGCGTGAGACGAGGAAGCGTGATGGGCGTCCCCTCAGCGGGGCAGCGCTGCCAACACCTCCACGAAGCGGTCCAACTCCTCCTGGAGATTGTAGAAGTGGGGACTCACCCGGATGTGTCCCGGGCGATGATCCACGATGATGCCCTGGGCGGCCAGAGCGGTCACCGTTTCGGCTGGACGGCGATGGGCTACCATGACAATGGCGGTGCGACGGGAGGGGTCGTCCGCCATTCGAAGTTGGAAGCCGGCGGCATGGAGTTTCTCCTCCAGATGCCGCGCCAGGCCGGCATTGCGGGCTTCGATGGCGGGCAGGCCTACGCTTTCGACTACCTCCTGACCCCCCAGCGCCGTATGGACCGTGGGCAGAGCCGGAGTTCCCATCTCGAACCGCCGGGCATGGTCAGGCCGGACAAAATGCTCCACATCGAAGTCGAAGGGACGGGCATGGGCGAACCAGGAGGTGATGGGGGGCTCCCACTCCCGAATCCGCTCTTCCCTGACGTACAGGTACGAAAGTCCCGGCCCCCCACAAAGCCACTTCAACGGACCGGTGGTATACGCGTCCACCCCGGTGGCCGGGATGTCCACGTCCAGCTGTCCCACCCCGTGATAGCCGTCGATGAGGCTCACGGCCCCGGCGTTGCGGGCGATGCCGGCCAGGGCGGAAAGGTCCTGGCGGGCGCCGGTGGCGAAGAAGACGTGAGAGGTGGCCAGAAGGGCCGTTCGTTCATCCACGGCTTCAGCGAACTGATCCGGGTGGATGGAGACTCCGTCCTCACTCCGGAGCATAACCACCTCCACGTCGGGACGGGCGTAGAACTGGTACACCAGGGTGGGGAAGTCCAGCTCCGTGGTGACTACCCGGTTTCGACGGGACCAGTCCATGGATTCAGCTACAACCGCCAACGCCGTGGAAGTGGAAGGGAGCAGAGCCACTTCGTCTGGGCGGGCGTGGACCAGCCCAGCCACTCCTTCCCGGAGTTCTTCCAGGGTGCCCAGCCATTGATCATACCAGGCGGAGGCGCCCCGGGTATGCCAGAGGGCGGTGAATTCCTGCAATCTCCGTTCAGCCGGCAGAGAAAGGGCACCCAGCGAGCAGGAGTTCAGGTAGGTGCAATGGCCCAGGATGGGGAAAAACCTTCGGATGGCCGGGAGGTCCATGGGGTTGAGCCTTGGAGGGGTGGGGAGGTGCGTAGGCCCTGCTGGCGAACAAGGAGGGTCGGGCGGGTTCGTGCGGCAACTTCCGGTTGCAATATACTCCCTGCGCAGAAGGGCGTTTCCATGGCGAGTACGATTCCTGCAGCCGAGGCGCGGGCATGACGGCAACGGAGACGGTGCTGGAGGCCCGGGAGCTGGTGGTTCTGGTGGTCTCGGCTGTGAGCGCTCTTCCGGTGCGCCGGCTCATGGATACACTGGAACCCATCGGGGTACTGAAAGCCCGTGAATCGGAAGCGAAGCGCAAAGTCCATGACCGAGATGACCGAGTCTGTCGGCAAACCGGAGAACGGCGGCGGTGCCCGCAAGGGAAGGGGAGGGGAGAGGCAGGCGCCGCCGTGGCTTCCACGGGTGTTCCTGGGTCTGGCGGTAGCCGCCGTCGTGGGGGCCCTGGTAATTGCCCTGCGGCCCCAGCCGGTCTCGGTGGATCTGGCGCCGGTGAGCGCGGTGGTAGTGGCGGGACTGCTCCCGTGGATCCTTCTGGGGGTTCACATGGCGTTCAGGATCCGGGAGCCTCGTTCGCTGGTGGTGTCCACGGCGGGCGGAAAATGGCCGTCCGTCTCGGTGATCATTCCCGCCCGAAATGAGGTGGCCAACCTTCCCCGCCTTCTGGGGAGTCTGGCTGCCCAGGACTACCCCGACTACGAGGTCATCCTGGTGGACGACGGCTCGGATGACGGAACGGGAGAGTTGGCCCGAGGCACTCCTCCTGGAAATGCCCGGAGAATCCACGTGGTGGATGGCCAGCCCTTGCCCGAGGGTTGGTTCGGGAAGCCATGGGCTTGCCACCAGGGGGCGGAAGAGGCCACCGGCCGCATCCTGCTCTTTACGGACGCGGATACCTACCACGCTCCGGAGCTGCTTCGAGCCGCAGTGCTGGGATTCCAGGAGGATGAGGCGCAGGCCCTTTCCCTGGTGGGCCGCCAGGAGATGGAAACGTTCGGGGAGCGGCTGGTTCAGCCCCAGCTCTTCACCCTGCTTGGACTTCGCTTTCCCCGCATGGATCAACACCTGCCCCGGGAGAAGTGGGAGGGTGCCATTGCCAACGGGCAGTACATCATGGTGGCCCGGGAAGCTTATGAGGCCATGGGAGGGCATGCGGCGGTTCGGGGTGAGGTGGTGGAAGATCTTCGGCTAGCCCAGGAGCTGGTGCGAGGCGGTTTCCGCCTGACTCTTCGCCGAGCGGAGGAGTTGTTCTCCACCCGTATGTACACGTCGCTGCGGGAGCTGGTGAACGGCTGGACGAAGAATCTCGCCATGGGAGCCCGTCAATCGGCAGGGTGGTGGGGCGGTCTGGCCCTGCCGGGCATGGTCATGTTCCTGCTGGTCATGTGGGTGCTCCCACCCGTGGTGCTTCTGGCCTCGTTGGCGGGGGTGGCAGGGCCCTCCACGGACGGGGTCATGGTGTGGAGCGGGGTGGCCACTCTTTTCAGTGCCACCATCTGGGCGGGAGCGTACCACCGGTTTCAGGCTCCCATCTGGATGGCTGTTCTCTTCCCCCTGGGGGCTCTGGTGACGGTCTTCATCGCCCTGCGAAGTGCCATGCGCGGGGAGGGGCGCATTGAATGGAAGGGGCGGAGATACCGGGAGGGAGTGGTGGTGGAGGGTGGAGACAGCTGACTGCCACCCGCCTGAAGGAACTGGCCCGGCACGAGGGGTTTGCCCTGGCAGGCGTCTGTGAGCCCCACGCTACCCTACACGGAGCGTTCCTTCGGGAATGGGTAGAGGCCGGCCGTCACGGCGAAATGGAATATCTGGCCCGGGAGGACGCCCTCCAACGCAGGGAAGCCCTGGAGGAGACCCACCCGGGGGTGCGTTCGGTGCTGGTGGTGGCGCACGACTACTTCCAGGAGGACGGGCCGGGGGTACCCGGCGATCCGGCTCTGGGGGTGATTGCCCGATACGCCCGGGGGCGCGACTACCACAAGATCATGCGCAAGGGGCTTGAGCGGGTGCTCCGGAGGTACCGGGAGGAGTGGGTCGGGCGGGAGGATGCCCATGGGGCAGGCCCGCCCCCGGGCGCTCCGGCCAGCGATCCACCGCAAGGCCGGATCTATGTGGACACGGGGCCCATCCTGGAGCGGGAACTGGCCCAGCGAGCCGGCCTGGGCTGGTTCGGTCGAAACACCATGCTCATCCATCCCCGCCGGGGCTCGTATTTCTTCCTGGGAGTGCTGCTTCTGGATGTGGCGCTGGAGCCCGACTCGCCCTTTCAGCGGGACCACTGCGGGAGCTGCCGGGCGTGTTTGGATGGGTGTCCCACCGGCGCCCTTCTTGGACGAGATGGCGACGGCGCGCCTGTGATGGATGCCACCCGCTGCATCTCCTACCTCACCATCGAGAATCGCGGGCCCATTCCCCGGGAGCTCCGCCCCCTCATGGGGAATCGCGTCTACGGGTGTGACATCTGCCAGGAGGCGTGTCCGTTCAACGTGAGATTCTCGCGGCCGGCGGCGGAGCCCGGGTATGCGGCTCGTGGCCCGGGGGAGGCGCCGGTGGGGGTGCAGGCCATGCCTGGGGACGAAGGCGTTTCCGCGGAAACGCATCCGGGATCTTTCGGCCACTCGCTCCACCCAGGCACCGACACCCCTACTCTCGTTGCACTTCTGGAGACGGCCTTGGATCCTGGTGCCTGGGAGTCGTTCTCCCGGGGGTCAGCCATCCGACGGGCGGGGCGGGCGGGATTCGCGCGGAATGTGTGTGTGGGGCTGGGGAACTGGCTTGCAAAGCTGGAGCAGCCATACCCGCGCGTCGTGCAGCTCCTTACCCGTGCTCTTTCGGATCCGGAGCCCCTGGTCCGCGGGCACGCGGCGTGGGCGCTGGGGCGCAGCAGCTCGGCGCAGGCGCTGCAAGCGTTGCGGGACAGGCTTCCGGAGGAAGGGAATGCCTCCGTACTTGAGGAGATCGAACGGGGGTTGAAGGCACCCTCGTCCAACCGTGGCTAGGAGCGTGTCCGGGTAATGGGGCGAGCCGCGTTACACGGACACGCTCCTAGCGATGGACCTGGCTCCCCGGCGTTGCCAGGGTCATGGATCTCGCGCAACATCGTGGCGGAGGTAGCTACTTATAGCTACCTTATCGCCATGAGAACCGTCGGCGTGAAGTCCCTGAAGGATCGGCTCAGTGAGTATCTCCGGTTGGTAGCAGCGGGAGAAACGGTGCTGGTGACCCAGCGAGATCGGGTTGTCGCGGAGTTGCGGCCTCCTGCCCCCGGGCGCTCCGAAGTGGTGGAGGATGCAGTGCTGGCGGAGGCGCTTCGGAGCGGCTGGCTCCGAGCTCCCCTCCTCTCGCATGAGGGGCCGCCCCCGCGGCTCCCGGTGATGTCCAGCAATGAGTTGGATATGGCGTTGGAGGAGAGTCGGGAAGATCGATGATGGGAGTGCGCTCTTACCCGCAGGACGCATCGCAGGCCGCGCTTGCCCGGGGCCGCTGTTGATATACCTGGATACCTCGGTAGTTCTGGCCTATCTCCTGGCGGAAGACCGGGTCCCCCCTCCGACCCTTTGGGACGAGCGCCTGGTCTCCAGCCGACTCCTGGAGTACGAGGCTCGCACCCTCATTCACAGGCGAGGACTCACGGATTCACATGGGGCGGCGCTGGAGTCCACCTTGCAGCGCATCGCCTTCCTGGAACTCGTGGCACCCGTCCTGGAAGGGATTGGCGGTCGGGTTCCCCCTTCGGTGCGAACGTTGGACGCATTGCACCTGGCTTCCCTGCTCTTCCTGAAGGACCAGGGAGTGCGACTCCAACTGGCCACCTACGATCGGAGAATGGAGGAGGGTGCCCGCGCCATGGGGATCCGTGGCTTTCTGTAAGAGCGTCTCCGAACAGGCTCCAGACACCCGCAATCCCCCCCCCGCTCACTCCGCCCTGAGCGCCACCATGGGATCTGTTCCCGCAGCCCGGCGGGCCGGCAGATACGCCGCAGTCAGAGCCACCAGGGTGAACCCACCCGCCACTGCCACGAACGTCAGGGTGTCCCGGGGAGCCACTCCGTAAAGGAGCCCCTCCAGTACCCGGCTCACGGCCAGCGCCACCAGGAGCCCCGCCCCCAGCCCCGCCAGAGACATGGTCATTCCCTGTCGCACCACCATGGACACCACTCGCCTGCGCTGGGCGCCCAATGCCATTCGCACGCCGATCTCGCGTGTGCGCTGGGTCACCGTATAGACCAGCACTCCGTACACCCCCACCACCGAAAGCACAAGAGCCAGCACGGCAAACAACCCCAGGAGGGTGAGGAGAAGACGGCTCTGCCCCACGGCCCGAGTCATGACCTCATCCATGCTCTGCACCTCCGAAACGGCCAGGGCCGGATCGCGGGCTCGGATGATCTCCCGCACCGGGTTCAGGAGGGTGTAGGGCTCCACTCCGGCCCGCACCACAAGGGTCATGCTTCGAGCCGTTCCCACCAGCCCGTCGGGAAGTTGTCGGTGCAACCGGTAGAACTTCGGCTTCACTTCGCCGGTGATGCCGTTGTGGGTGACATTCCCCAGCACCCCCACAACCACCGCCGTGTCGCCCATGGCCACAATTCGCCGGCCCAGCACCTCCCGCCCCTGGAAGTAGCGATCCACCAGGGCCTGGTTCACCAAGAGTTCGTCGGACCCCGGGCCATCGAACTCCTGGAAAGTGCGCCCCTGAAGGACGGGGATCCCCATGGCCTCCACATACCCGTCCGTCACCACCTGCCAATCGCCGCCGATGTATTCTCCATGGGCCGGGGTGTACCCTTCGATGCTCATGCCCCAATCGCCTATCTCACTGGCCAGGGGAAGGATGCGTCCGAAGGCTGCCTGCTCCACGCCGGGAAGCGCCAGGGTCTGGCGGAGTACTTCGTCGTGGAACGAAGCCGCAGACGCAACATCCGGATAGCCCGCGGCGGGAAGGCTCACTCGCAGGGTGAGGGCCTGGCCTGCGTCGAAGCCGGGGTCGATGGAAGTGAGCCCCACGAAGGTGCGGATCATGAGCCCTGCTCCGATGAGGAGCGTGACGGCCAGCGCCATCTGTCCAGCCACCAACAGGCTCTGCCCTCGGCGGAAGCTTCGACTGCCCGTGTCTCGATGGCCTCCCTCCCGGAGCAGAGCGGCGGGGTCCCAGCGCACGGCCCGGATGGCGGGAAGGAGCCCGGCCAGTATCAGGGTCATAAGGGTGAGCCCGAATGCGTAGCCCAGGATCGCCGGGTCCATCCCCACCTCGCTTCCCCGGGGAATGCTGGTGGGGTCCAGTACCAGAACGGTACGAAATGCCACCAGGGCCAGGGCCACTCCGGCCATGCCCCCCGCAAGGGCCAGCAGCCCGTATTCCAGCATGAGTTGGCGCAAGATCCGTCCTCGCCCGCCTCCCACTGCAGAACGCACCGCCATTTCGCTTCGGCGGGTGCGACCACTGGCCAGAAGCAGGTTGGCCACGTTTCCGCAGGCGATGAGGAGTACCAGGCTCACGGCTCCCAGGAGAACCCATAGCGCCGGTCGAGCCGCTCCCAGGATGTCGGAACGTAGGTCCAGCACCTGCACCCGGAACCCCATCTCGGGCGAGTAGATGCCCTCCTGGGCAAGATCGTCGACGATGCGAGCCAGATCGGCTCCGGCGGCCTCCAACGTGACCCCGGGATTCCGGCGCCCCACCGCGAAGAGGCCGTGGCTGCCTCCGCTACTGGGTACGGCCAGGGCCGGGTCCAGGTCCAGGAAGGCGGGGGCGTAGACCTCGGCCACAGACGTGGCGCGGTAGTCCGTGGGAAGCCGGAAACCCGCCGGCATGACGCCCACCACCTCCCGGAGTGCGCCATCGATTTCCACTTGTTGCCCCAGCACCCCAGGGTCAGAGGCGAAGCGCCGCTGCCAGAGCCTATGGCCCAGGAGGATGATGGAAGCCTGGTCGCGATACTCCTCCGGTGTGAACCCCCGTCCCAGCGCCGGGCTCACCCCCAGGGTGGGAAGCAGCCCCTCGCTGAGGAGAGCGGACCCCACTCGCTCGGGGTTGGAAGGGTCGGTGAACGTCAGGTTGGAGGAAGCCCATGCTCCCACGGAGGCCAGGGTACGGTTCCGGTTCGTATAGACCCGTACCTCGTGGTTCGACACCCACGTTTTGGGGAAACCCACCCACTGGCTCCAGATGCCCACAAGTTCATGGGGAGCCTGGTACGGGAGGGGCTGAAGGACCACCGCCTTGACCGCGCCGAAGATGGCGGTATTGGCGCCGATGCCCAGCGCCAGGGTGCCTGCCACCACGAACGCAAATCCCGGGGACTTTCGCAGCGATCGCAGTGCTGTTCGGAGGTCGTAGAGGAGGGTGTCCATGCCAACTCCGGGGTGCGGGGTACGGAGAGCCTGGCGGCACGCGGAGTGCCGCGTTCCAGTTCCTTGGACGCAGCCGGGGCCTGAAGGGTTTCAAACGGGGTGGAGGAGCGAGCCCCAGGTCCAGGTCAGAACTGAACCATCACAGCTGCCACATGGCATGCGCTTCCCGCCATGACGAAGCCATGCCAGACCGCGTGGGAATATCGGAATTGCTCCATCTGGTAGAATGGGGTCCCCAGGGTGTAGGCCAGGCCCCCCAGCACCAGCCATACCAGGGCCATGGGGCTCAACTGTTGCAGGAAGGGTCCGGCTGCCACGGCACCCAGCCAACCCATGGCCAGGTAGATGAGGGTGGAGATGAGCCGGAAGCGCCCGATGAAGAAGAGCTTGAACATCACTCCCATGATGGCCAGGCCCCACATGACACCGAAGAGGGCCCATCCCCAACCCCCACGAATCACCCCCAGGGTAAAGGGAGTGTAGGTGCCGGCAATGAGGAGATAGATGGCGGAGTGATCCAGCACCTTCAGGCGCCGGCGAGCCCGTTCGCTTCGCGCCGAGTGATACAGGGTGGACGCCAGATAGAGGAGCACCAGGGTGGTCCCGAAGATGGAGACACTCACGATCTCCCAGACGTCGCCGCCTCTCGCTGCCAGGGCCACCAGGACGGTGAGGGTCAGGGCACTGGCAACCAGGCCAATGGCATGGGTGACCGCGTTAGCCACCTCCTCCTGCCGAGACCCGAACCCTTCGTAGCTCTCTCCCATCCCCTCTCCTGGAAGACGCGGCGCCTGCGTTACCACAGGGCCCTGCTACCCTCCCACACCGCGAAGGGTCATCCTGATATTCCAGGGGTTTGTGTCCTGTTGGCGCACTCGTTACCCCCGGATCCTTTCCGCCAGCGTGAACCAGATCAACCCTGCTCCCACCAGACCCAGCCCCACCATCCAGATCCATGCGTCCACCCAGAAGGCCAGAAAGAGGCAGGATGCCAGACCCAGCCATGCCACCCACCGGGGGTAGAGGCGCGCCCGGGCCGGAAGGGACAGGGCCGCCAGATTTGTGATGGCGTAGTAGAGGAGAACCGTGAAGGCGCTGAACGACCAGGTGGTCTTCACATTCCCAACCAGGGTGAGGCCCAGCACCACGGCGCCCATGACCAGCACGGCCACCCAAGGCGTGGTGCCCTCCGGGTCCAGCCGACTCGTCTGTGAGGGCATGTCCCGCCGCCGACCCATGGCCAGAAGCACCCGGGAGAGCCCCAACAGGAGGTTCAGAAGGACGCCCAGCATGGCTGTCATGGCCCCCACTGCCACCACCCATCTCGCCCCCGTCCAGGGGAATCGGGCGGCGGCCAACTCCAGAGGGGCAGCCTGCTGCTGGGTGAGGCTCCCCAGGGTGCCGGCGCCCACCGACCCCAGGGCCACCACGCCTACGGCCATATAGATCACCATGACGGCCCCCACGGTGATGATGATGGCCCGCGGGATGGTGTGCCGAGGCTCCCGTACCTCCTCGCCCAACGTGGCGATTCTTCCGTACCCGGTGTAGGCCACGAACATGAGGGCGGTGGCCTGGAGGAGGGACGGGCCCCACGCCGTCTCCGCCCCTGTGCCGGTGAAATCCGTGAAGTTCACGGCCCCCTCCCGGAGGGCCATGGGAAATCCGGCCACCACGAACACCAGGAGGCTCACCAGGGTTACGGAGACGATGAGGATGTTGGTGACGTTGGATCGGCGCATCCCTCCTGCCACCACCAGGGTCATTCCCACCACGGTGACCGCTGCGGTAGCCACCAGCGCAAGGCGGGCATCCGGCGCCGCACCCAGAGTGCTCAGGAGGTAGCCGGCGAAGCCCAGGGCGGCCGTGGCGGCCGAGGCGCTCTTGGCGCAGAGGAACATCCAGCCGGCCGTAAAACCCATCCAGGGCCGGAGGTACCGGTACCCGTATTCGTAGGTCCCTCCGCTCACCGGATGACTGGCCGCCAGCTGGGCGCTGGAAAGGGCGTTGCACGCCGCCACCCCGGCCGCCAGCGCCAGCGCCAGCAGCACCGCCGGGCCTGCAATCCCCGCGGCCAGGCCCAGACTTACGAAGACCCCCGTGCCCACCATGGCCCCCATTCCCATCATGGTGGCGCCAACGACGCCGAGTTCACGACGAAGTCGGGTCATAGACTCGCTTCCCGGGGGAGGAGTGTCTTGCATCTCACCGTCCGGTCTTATGTTGAAGCATGGTCGCGGGTCCCAGATACACCGACATCCAGGCGGAGAGAAACCCATGAAGCGAAGGGAGTTCCTTCGGAGGGGGGGCAGCTTGATGGCCGGAGGCATGCTGCTGGGTGAAGCGCAGAGCGGTGAGGCCCAGAGCGGTGGCGCACAGGGAGGGCGGCCTGATGGACGGGTGATCATCGACGGCCTGGGGGAGATCCGCCTGGAATACCCCATGGAACTCATCGACGAGATCCGGGACAGCGGGCTTACTACCTGCGTCATCACGGTGGGCAACCCCGTGCTGCAGGGCACGGATGCCTTCCCGGATCTGTCGGAAGAGGTGGCGGCGTACGACACCCACATCCGGCGTCACCCAGAGCGCTTCTCCAGGGTGACCTCCACCGCAGACATCCAGCGGGCCCATGTCGACGGCACCCTGGGGCTTCTCTACTACACCCAGAACGCCACGCCCCTGGGGGATGACCTGGCCCGGGTGGAGCTGTTGCACAGTATAGGGGTGCGCATCGTTCAGCTCACCTACAACCACCGCAACCTCCTGGGAGATGGGTACCTGGAGCGCACCAACAGCGGGTTGTCCACCTTCGGCATCCAGGCGGTGGAGCGCATGAATTCTGTGGGAATCCTGGTGGATGTGTCCCACTGCGGTGAGGCCACCACCCTGGACGCCATTCGGTTCTCCAGCCGGCCTGTGGCCATCACGCATGCCGGCTGTTCCGCCGTTTTCGAAAACCCCCGGAACAAGTCCGATGAGGTGCTGCGAGCCATGGCCCGGAAGGGAGGCGTGATGGGGATTCTCCAGTTGAACCCCTATCTGGGCCCCCGGGAGCGGAACGATTTAAACGACTATCTGGACCACATCGACCACGCTGTGGATGTGTGCGGCATCGACCATGTGGGCATCGGGAGCGACCGGGAGCACCAGCATATCCTGGACACCCCGGAAGAGGTAGAGCGGTTGCGTGCCGAGATTGCGCGATTGGGCCCGGAGGCGGCGGCACGCTTCCGCTGGCCCTTCTTCCTTTCGGAACTCAATCATCCGCGACGGATGGAGACCGTGGCGCACGGGCTTTCCCGCAGGGGGCGTCCGGCCAGCGAGATCGAGAAGCTCCTGGGCGGGAACTTCCTCCGTCTCTTTGGAGAAACCATCGGGTAGCCGATACCGTGGGCGGGCAGCCGGGCCCCGTAGGCGCGCCGCCGACCTCCGTCCAGGCGTGGCCCCGCAACGATCTCAGTATCGGTTGCCGCGCCCTCCGGGCCGGGATCTTCCCGGGGAAGGAGCGCGATCCAGGCGCACACCCACCCGCTTCCCCTTGATGGTGTTTCCGTTCAGCGCCTGGACCACTTGGGGGGCCACCTCCTGGGCTACCTCCACGATGGTGAAGGCCTTCTGAATTTCGATCTTGCCCACCTGCTGCCCGGAGATCCCGGTTTCTCCGGCGATGGCCCCCACTAGATCCTGGGGACGGATTCCGGCTGCCCCACCTGCGTTGATGAAGAGACGGACCTTTCCCCCCGCCGCGGCGCCAGCTGCGGCCCGGCCCCGCTTGGCGGGAGCGCCCTTCGGACCTGGAGCCACCTGGGGGATCTCGGCTTCTTCCGCCACGGCCTGTCCCATGGCCTCCTGGGCCAGTTTGAGGGCTGCTGCAGCCACGTCCAGAGGGTCGAACTCCGGCGTCATGGATTCTGCCACCTCCCGGAATCGGTCCAGATCCGGGGCGTCCAGATTCTCCTGGAGTGCTTCTCTCAGGAGCTCCAACCTCCGATCCCGAAGATCTTTCACCGAGGGCAGCCGCGACACCTGAAGCTGCCGCCGGGTGAGGCGTTCGATGTTCTGCAGGAGGCGCTGCTCCCGGGGTTCTGCTAGCGTCACCGCCACACCTTCCCTGCCTGCCCGCCCCACTCGCCCGATGCGATGGACGTAGGCCTCCGCCGCGTTGGGTACATCGAAATTGATGACGTGGGTGAGCCGGGGAATGTCCAGGCCCCGGGCGGCCACATCGGTGGCGGTGAGGAGGTCGGCGGTTCCACTTCGCAGTTTCTTCATGACCCGGTCGCGCTGCTCCTGGGTCATCCCGCCGTGGAGGGCCTCCGCCCGGTGCCCATGGGCGTTCAGGGTCTCGGTGAGCTCGTCCACTTCCGTGCGTGTGCGGCAGAAGATGAGGGCTGCGTCGGGGTCTTCCATGTCCAGGACCCGCCCCAGGGCGGCTACTTTGTGGTACCGGGTCACCATGTAGACCACTTCCCTCACCTGCGGGGCTTCGCCTTCGACCGTTTCCTCCGGCTTGATGCGGATCTGGACGGGGTCGTTCAGGTGCCGTCGGGTGATCTGGGCGATGCGGGGGGGCATGGTGGCTGAGAATAGAATGGTCTGCCTCTCTTCCGGTGTGGCGGCCAGGATGGCCTCCAGATCTTCGGCGAATCCCATGTCCAGCATCTCATCGGCTTCATCCAGAACCACTGCAGTGATGCCCGTCAGATCCAGGGTCTCCCGCCGGATGTGATCCAAGGCCCGGCCGGGAGTGGCGACCACCACGTCGACTCCCCGGCGAAGAGCCTTCAACTGCTGGGAGAAGGATTGGCCTCCATAAATGGGAAGCACTGCCACCCCCAGGGCCCTGCCGTAACGATACACGGCCTCGGCCAACTGCATGGCCAGCTCCCGGGTGGGCACCAGGATGAGGACGGAAGGTCGGGGCCTATCGCTTCCGGCCAGGGCCATCCGCTGGACCAGAGGGAGGGCGAACGCCGCCGATTTCCCCGTCCCGGTGGCCGCCTGTCCCAGCAGGTCGCGCCCGGCGAGGAGGTGGGGAATCGCCTCGGTCTGGATGGGAGTGGGTTCCTCGTAGCCCAGGGCCGTGAGGGCGTCCACCAGTCTGGGGTCCAGTCCGAGGGCTGCGAATTCGTTGGGGCTGTCCTGATGCATGGAGCAAGGGGGATCGGGGTGGGATGGGTCGGCTGGGCCGAGAAGTAGGATGTAAGTATAGCGGAGGAGCGCAGCCCGGTGTGGCTCGGCAGATCACTGGAGCATGCCTTGCCTCCGGCGGAGCATGGCTTGCCTGCGGCCTCTGCTTCTGCGAGTTTTAAGTGCTGGATGCCAAGCGAGCCGGAGAATGTTCGGTGGACGGCGTCCAACGAAGGCACGGGGGACCCTGGCCATGCTTGGGTCCCTTTCTCTTTGCCTCCGGCCCATGGACGGTCGCTACCGCACCGTTCTTCGGGCTCTGAGGTCTCCTGCAGGATCACGTGCCGATCCCTGCCGGATCACCTCTTGCAGTGAGTACCCATCAAGTGATCAACCGTAGACCTTCTTCCAGAAACGCATCTCGTTCCTCCAGGAATGCCCCTTCTTCTTCCAATGGAGCTGCTTCTTCCACCGGCCCTTCGTCGTCCAACGGCTCTTCCGGTCCGTCCGGTGCCCCAGCGGCCGAGGTTTCGCTGGATTCCCTTGGATTCGATTCTTTTGGACTGGCCCCGGAGCTCCTGGATGCGGTAAACGCTCTGGGATTCACCAAGCCCACTCCCATCCAGGTGGACGCGATTCCACCGGCGCTGGAGGGGCGCGACGTCCTGGCCTGTGCCATGACCGGCAGCGGGAAGACCGCGGCCTTCCTCCTCCCCATTCTCCAGCGACTGAAAGGGAAGCCCAGGGGGACCACCCGGGCCTTGATCCTGGCCCCCACCCGGGAGCTGGCCGCCCAGATCGTTGAGCATCTGGAGGAGCTCACCGGCCGCACAGGTATCCGAGGGGCTGCCATCTTCGGGGGTGTGGGCATGGGTCCCCAGGAGCGCGCGTTCCGCCAGGGGGTAGATATCCTTGTGGCCACTCCTGGCCGACTCTTGGATCACTTCCAATATCCCTACGCCAAGCTGGAGGGGTTGGAGGTTCTGGTGCTGGATGAGGCCGATCGAATGTTGGACATGGGCTTCCTGCCGGACATCCGACGGGTGCTCCGACATCTGCCGTCCACGCCTCGTCAGACTCTCTTTTTCTCCGCCACCGTGCCGCCGCCCATCGTAAGCCTTTCCCGGGACCTTCTGACTCGGCCGGTGAATATCCAGGTGGAGCGGAAGCAGGCTCCCGCTACGGGCGTGAAACAGGCCTTCTACCCTGTGCCGGCCCACCGGAAGGTGGCCCTCTTTCTGGAACTCCTCCGGAGGGATGAGGTGGGGAGCGCCATCGTGTTTTGCCGCACAAAGCATCGGGCAAACCGACTGGCCGACAAGCTTGAGAAGGCGGGAGTGTCTGCGGCGAAGATCCACGGAAATCGAAGCCAGAACCAGCGCACCGAGGCGCTGGCCGGATTCAAGGACGGCCGCTACCGGGTGCTGGTAGCCACGGATATCGTGGCCCGTGGCATCGACGTGGAAGCGTTGGATCACGTGGTGAACTTCGACGTGCCGGCGCAGGTGGAGGACTACATCCACCGGGTGGGCAGGACTGCCCGGGCCGAGGCGGAAGGGGAGGCCTATACCCTCGTGTCTCCGCAGGAGGAGAGCGAAGTGGCTGCCATCCAGCGGGCCGTGGGGAAGCAGGTGCCCCGGCGTACCCTGGAGGGGTTCGACTACTCAGCCAAGGAAGACGAGAGATTCGAGGTGCCTATCGGGGAGCGCATCGCCGCCATCCGGGCCCGGAAGGCGGATGACCGGGCCCGAGCCAAGGCCAAGGCGGCCCGCCGAAGTGAGGGGAATCCCCCAGGTGGAGGGAGCTCTGCCGGTGGTAGCCGGGGGAGGAGCGGCGGCGGAAGCGGAAAGAGCGGGGGTGGCCGGTCTCGCGGCAGTGGCCGTGGAAGTGGGCGAGGGGGCTAACCTCAAGCCCAGGCCGACCCGGGCCGGGAGTCCAGCGGGCGGGTCGGGGCAACCAACGTCCAGCCCTCGCCATCGGTAGAACAGGGTAGCCGGGGTGTCCGGGGTGGGTAACCGAGATATTCCCGGTGTGTAACCGGAGTATCCGGGCACCCGCCATCACCAGGCACAGGGCGCCTGTGGTTCCCCCGTTCCTTTCTGCGAGTCTCACGAAGCAACTGATGGAGAGTTCTCCCATGGCGAAGACCTTGCCCCAGGCCGTCTGCTCGGTTCTGGGTCTGTTCATGTTCACTACGCTGTGTGTCGGTCAGGCCGCTGCGGTGCAAAATGTATCGGGTTCGGCTCAGAGTCAGGAGGCGCCCTACCAAGTGGGTCGGGCCCTTCCTCCGCTGGATCCAGGAGCCGAACTCATGGACCTCACGCTGGATGAGGCCGTGGCCATTGCCCTGGAGAAGAATCTGGACATCCAGCGGGCGCGCCTGGATCCTGAGATTCAGCGCTTTGCACTCCGGGGCGCCCAGGCGGCTTTCAACCCCACGCTGGTCACCACCTTCGGTACCAGCAGCAGCACCACGCCTTCCACCAGTCAGTTGGATGGAGGCAACCGAACCAACTCCGACCAGGGGACGGTGAATGTCTCCCTGCAGCAGCCGCTGCCATGGTTCGGCTCCCGGTTCACCACGAACTTCAACAACAACCGCACGGCAACCGACAACGTCTTCGTCACGCGGAACCCCAGCTATCGCTCCATCCTGAGCATGAACTTCACCCAGCCGCTGCTGGCCGGCCGACGCATCGACCCCCAGCGCGGCGCGGTCCAGACCCAGGAGATCCTCAGGGAGATCACCGACATCGAACTCCGGGCCCAGACGGAGGAGCTCAGCGCTCAGGTGCGGCAGTCGTACTGGAACCTTCGATTTCTCATCGACCAGATTGAGATCCAGCGACGGAGCCTTTCCCAGGCCGAGCAGCTCCTGAGGGACAACCGGGTGCGGGTGGAACTGGGAATTATGGTGGAGTTGGATCTGGCTCAGGCCGAGGCCCAGGTGGCGGTGGCTCAGCAGGCCCTCCTGAATGCCGAGATCCAGTGGCGGAACCAGGAGTTGGCCTTCAAGCGCCTCCTGGTGGGAGGCGGCGATGACCCCGTGATGCAGCATACGCTGAATCCGGTAGATCTGCCTTCGTCCAGCCCCCAGGCCGTGGACATCGAGGCCGCGGTGGCGCTGGCCATGGAGAATCGGCCCGTGCTCCAGGCCCAGCGGCGCCAGCAGCAGATCTCCAACCTGAACCTTCAATTGGCTCGGGAAACCGCTCGGCCCGATCTGAACCTCACGGCGTCGTATACCCTGCAAGGCGTGGGGGGAGATCTCTTTCAGCGGGACCAGCTGGGGGGTAACCCAGTCCTGGTTCGGTCAGGGGGATATACCGATGGCCTCCGGGCCATCCGGGAATTTGAGACCCCGTCGTACAACATCTCCCTGAACTTCAGCTATCCCATCGGCACCAGTACCAGAGAGACCTCAAGGGAAGAGGCGCGTCTGCGGGTAAGGCAGGCTGAACTGGACCTCCGAAATCAGGAGCTCCAGGTGGAGACAGAAGTAACAACCGCAGGGCTATCCGTGACGAATACCTTCCTGCAGCTGGAGGCGGCCCGACGCACGCGGGAGGCTGCGGAGCGGAACGCCGAAGCGGAGATCACCCGCTTCGGGGTGGGTGTCACCACGAACTTCCAGGTGGTAACGGCTCAGGATGCCCTGACGTCCGCTCGTCTTTCCGAACTCCAGGCCATCATCAATTACGCCAACGCCGTGGCAGACTTCCAGAGGTTGCAGGGCGTTGGCTGGTGATCAGGCTTCCACGCCCCCCCCGCCAGGGGGCTGGAAGATCACCAGGGGGGGCGGGTCTCCCATGGGTGTGGGCGTCGCTACGGGTGGGGTCACCCGCACCTTCTCCACGGTGAGGCCCAGGGAGGACACCTGGCGTCCGTCCACCAGGATGCGGAACGTGTAATCTCCGGGCTCGGGGAAGACGATTCCGTCCAGATTCAGGATCTGGGGGAGGCGCATTCCCTCAGGTGTGCCGCCAGGGGTGGTTCGGAGTTCCATGCGGCCATCCAGGCGAAGCAGCTCCCGCTGGGAAGGCCCCACCAGGTGGATGGCCACCTCGTGGACGCCTACCTCCTCCGGGTCGGCGGAGAACCGAAGCGCCAGGGCGATCCGCCCATGGCGCACGGGGAACTCTCGGGATTGGATGCGATCAAACACCCCAAGGAGGTTCAGCTTTCCCGACGCATCCATGGTGGCCGCGTCGGCCAGTACGGCTAGATCCAGTTCCATCCTCGAGGCTACGCAAGCGGCGGGCCTGGAACAAGGGGGTGCGACGCCGGCGCCTGCTGGGTGCCGGGTTCACTCCACCTGGATATTGAGCATCATTCCGGCATCCTCATGCTCCAGATTGTGGCAATGGAGGAGGAAGAGGCCACGGTGGGCCGTGAAGGAGATGGCCACGTCTACCCGTTCGTTGGGCTGGATGAGCACCGTGTCTTTCAGGCCCCCTTCCCAGGGCATGACCTGACCCCGCCCGCCTGTGCGACTCAGCACCTTGAAGTGGGTGCCGTGGATGTGTACCGGATGGGGGAACCAGCCGTCATTCACGAATGACCAGATCTCGGTAGCTCCAAAAGGCACATGTTCATCGATCCGGCCCATTTCGAACCTGACGCCATTGATGCTATGGGCCTCCATGGATCGGGTGAGAGGGTCCCGGTCGAAGGTGAAGTCAAACCGCCTGGTGCCGCTGGCTTGGGCCGGATCGGGTCCACCCACGGGAAGGAGGGTGGCCGGGAGGGGAGGGGATTTGGGTCCGTCCTCCATCACCCGGAGCTCCAGCATCTCCAGGTCCACTTGATGCCGGTTCTGGCCGCCCAACTCCGCGATATGCCCCTCAAGGGGGAAGCCTCGCGACCAGATCATGATGGACTCTCCCACCGGAACCTCGTCCAGGTCTACCAGGAGGTCCACCCGCTCTCCCGGTGAGACATCCACTGAAGTGACGGACACGGGCCTGTCCATCAGGCCGCCGTCATTACCCACCAGGGTGAAGGGTCGACCGTCGCTCCGCTCCAGTCGGAAGATCCGGGCGTTGGCCCCGTTGAGCACCCGGAATCGATACCGACCGGAGTCCACTTCCAGGAAGGGGTGGAGGATCCCGTTCCCGAAGGGCTCGGTTCCCATATGCCCCTCCATGATATTGGGATGGGCGTAGACGGGTCTCCCCCGGGCATCCAGGTTCCGATCCTGGAGAATCAATGGGATTTCCCTCTCGCCGGTGGGGAGTCCCAGGGCGGCCTCCTCATCGTCTTCCACGATGAGCATCCCAGCGATGCCCTTCTGGGTATGGAGGGCCACGCGGTGGTGGGTATGGGAGTGGTACCAGTACGTCCCAGCTCGATTCTCCAAGGGAAAGCGATAGTGGTACCTCGCACCCGG
Source organism: Gemmatimonadota bacterium (assembly GCA_040905545.1). Taxonomy (GTDB): domain Bacteria; phylum Gemmatimonadota; class Gemmatimonadetes; order Longimicrobiales; family Gaopeijiaceae; genus JBBDRI01. The sequence goes on from JBBDRI010000056.1 coordinate 98,205, forward strand.
GTTCACGGCGAACCGGGGGTGGCCATCTCCCCCCTCAGGGGGGGTGAGACCGTGCCAGTGGAGGATAAGGGGATCGGGAATCTGATTCACCAACTCCACGTCGAAGAGTTCTCCCTTCCGCACCCGGATGAGGGGAGAGGGCAAGCTCCCGTTGAGCAACCAGCCCTCCGCCGCCACCCCACCCCCCACCTGAGCCGTACCAGGTTTGGCCAATAGCTGGAGGCCCGAAGCAGAGACCTCCGGACAGCGGCGGAGAGGGTGGCGCATGGCGACGGATGGTACGAATGCTCCGGGGCGAGTCATGGCCTCCGTGGCCAACGTCACCGGCGACTCGGCCCGGAGGAGGGAGCGCTCCCCCAGGGAGAGGGCCCCCAGAGCGGCCAGGTGGAGGAAGTCGCGGCGAGATGGATGGCGTGGCGGAGTCATGACTTCAGGGATGCCTGGACCGAAGAGGGGTTGGTGGGAGGGGTCTGGTAAAATAGTATTTCAAATACCAATTCACCACCCGACGCGTCACAGATGGCGGGGCCGGCTCAACCGAATCCAGGACGATTCCATGCGACTCACCCAGTTCAGCGACTATGCGCTCCGGACCCTCCTCTACCTTGGGGTCCACCGCGCTGACCCGGTCCCCGTTGCCCAGGTGGCCCGGGCGTACGGGATTTCCTACCACCACCTGGTGAAGGTGGCTGCCCAACTCACCGAGTTGGGGATGGTGGAAGCCACCCGGGGGAGAGGTGGCGGACTCCGCCTGATCGTGCCTGCCGAAGCGGTGAACCTGGGGGAGTTGATCCGAAACACTGAACCCGACCTGCACCTGGTGGAGTGCTTCGATGCCGCTACCGACAGCTGTCCCATCACCCCGACCTGTGGCCTGCGCCACCTGCTCTACGATGCCCGGAAGGCATTTCTGGATGTGTTGGATGGTCAGACGCTGGCCGACCTCCTGGCTCCTCCAGGTCAGGCCGCCCGTCTACAGGCGCTCTGGCTGGACGAGGATCCGCCTACCAGAGCGGTCGCGCAGTGACGGATCTGGCGAATGGGTCATTGCCCCAAACGGGCGAGGGCTAATCCAGGTGCAGTTCCAACTGCCCCTGGGACTCCCCGCTTCCGCCGGGTGGATCCGGGCGCCGGAACCCCTCCGTGGAAAGGTCCAGCACCCGTCTCGCCAGACCCTCTCCCCGGGCAGTCACCTTGAGCAACTCCCGGGACTCCCCGCGTAGACGCCGGTGCCACCCATACGGGTCTTGAAGTCGGGATCGTTGAGTCGACCGGCCCGGGTCTCCCGGATCCGGTTCAACACCCGCTCTGCCCGATCTGGCACATAGCTCTCCAGCCACTCCTGAAATAGATCCTTCACCCCCCACGGGAGTCGGAGAAGGATCATCCCGGCGGCAGAGGCGCCGGCTTCGCGGGCGGCCTTCAAGATGGAGGGAATCTCGTGATCCGTGAGCCCGGGGATCACGGGAGCCACATTCACCGCCACGGGTATGCCTGCGGCGGTGAGTGTGCGGATGGCTGCGAGTCGGTGTTCCGGCGGCGAGGCCCGGGGCTCCAGGGCTCGCTGGAGGCGCCGGTCCAGCGTGGTGATGGAGAGTGTGACATGGGCGGCGCCCCTGGCGGCCAGACTGGCCAGGAGGTCGACATCGCGAACCACCCGGCGACTCTTGGTGATGAGGGCCACCGGCTGGCCGCACGCCTCCATGACTTCCAGACATTTCCGGGTGATGCGAAGCCTGACTTCCCCGGGTTGATACGGATCGGTGACTCCGCTCATAACCACCGGCGCCGGTCGCCAACGGGGAGACGCGAGGGCCTTCTGCAGCAGGAACGGTGCATCCTCCTTCACTATGATCCGCGACTCGAAGTCCAGGCCCGCGGAAAAGTCCAGATACTCATGCGATGGGCGGGCGTAGCAGTAGATGCACCCGTGCGCACACCCTCGGTACGGATTTACGCTCCAATCGAATCCCACGTCGGGACTCTGATTGCGGGTGAGGACGGTGCGGGCTGGATCCCGGTAGTAGAGGGTCTGCCTCCGGCCTGCCTCGCCGGCCGCTTCTTCGGGGTCCAGCTCCACCGAAAGGGAAACGAACCGATTGGTGGGATCGGACGCGGCTCCGCGGCCCCGAAGCACAGGAAGGGTATGGCGCATGCCACACCATACCCCTCCCCGTGCTGGATGATTCGGTTTTTGTTCGGTTATGCGCCTTCGTGCCCCCACGGAGCGGGAGGAAGCTCCACTTCCTGGGTGAGATCGAACTCGAAGGTGGCTCGCGGGGCATCGTGCCGGGTGAGGTGGTACACGAAGCGCTCTCCCGGTGTGAGCGTCATGGTCCAGATGTTCGTCTCGGCCTCGGGAATGAGCTCGGCGGTGAACGCATCGGCATGGAAACTCTGACGGGTGGGCGTTCCGGGCTCGGTGGTGTCGCCTCCGTACTGCGTAACCGGATCGTCCGATCCATCCTCCAAGCGGTGATCGTGCTTCAGGCGCAGGCCGTCGGAGGTGCGGGTGATGATCCAGGTGCGAGAGCGATTCTCCCCTGCGTGGAGGGGGATCTGGATCTCATCGTCCTCGCACCGTCGGATGTGCATGATGAGCCCTTCTTCGAAGCCGCCGCCGGAAGCCAGGGTAGCCTCGCCGGCGAACGCCTTGCCGCACAGAGCCCGAAGATTGTCCAGAAATGCACTCTGGATGTCGGCCGACGGGCTGGCGGCTTCCTGCACCGGCGGGGCCTCCTCGCCACCGCACGCCCCTGCCAGGAGCAGAAGCGCGACCATGCCGGAGAGGCGGGGGCCGGAACGGAAGCGTCCGGCGGGGAGGGAGGAGGAACGGTCCATGGGTGCTCCAGGTGAGGGGGGCCTTTCCCGGAGGCGAAAGGGGAGGCGAAAGGCATGCGTGGCATCCTGGGTCCTGGCAGAGCAGGGGTCAAGATGCTGGATACGCAGGTAAACATGACAGCTACGCAGGAATACTTTACATTCGGTTTCATGAGTATCACCCCGCGACGCGGTCATACCTCCGCATTCCAGCGCAGCGCAGACGGTGCGTCGCCGGAGCCGTCGGTAGCTTCGTCTCTCCTGGAAAGAAGGCAGCGGCGCGGCTGGAGCCAGTCCCGCATGGGCCAGCTGGCGGGTATCACCCGGCAGAGCTATGCGGCCATCGAGTCCGGGCGCTCCACCCCCTCAGTGGAAGTGGCACTCCGATTGGCCCGTGGCCTGGGCTGCGCTGTGGACGAACTGTTCCAACTGGCGGACTCCCCACCGGCCTCCCGAACGGTGCCCACCACGGGTCTGGAGCGTCCGGACGCGCGTAGGTTCAGGGTGGTGCGCATTGCCGGGAAGGAGATGGCTGTGGGGGTGCAGGAGGGATGGCCAGGGGCCGGTGGGCCGGCGGACGGACTGGGGGAATTCATCGGCCCCGGTGAGATCCGCTTCCAACCCTTCCGGGAATCGGCCGCTCCGTCCCCTTCACTGGTGGTGGCGGGTTGCGACCCCGCCTTTGGCCTGGTGGTGGATCTGTTGAGAGAGCGTCATGGGGTGGCCTGCATGCATCTCTCCGTGGGTAGCAGGGCTGCACTGGATGCCCTGGCTCGGGGAGCGGTCCACGTGGCCGGGGTCCATCTCAGGGATCCGGCGTCGGGACAGTACAACACCCCATGGGTGGAGCGACTTCTGCCCTTTCCGGCAATCACCGTGGGATTCACCCGCTGGCAGCAATCCCTTCTGCTTCGGCCGGGGAATCCTCTTGGAGTGCACGGTCTGGTCGATCTGGCCCGTCCAGGGGTGCGTTTCCTCAATCGAGAGCCTGGTTCGGGTAGCCGGGACCTGGCGGATCGGATGCTGGCAAGCGCCCGCATTCCAGCGGAGGCCGTGCCTGGATACCTCCAGACGGCCGCAACCAGCCATGGATCCGTGGGAAGTGCCGTCGCCTCCGGCGCAGCTGACGCGGGAGTGGGAATCGGGGCCGTGGGCCTGGCGTGGGGCCTCCACATGATCCCGTTGGAAGAGGAGCCGTACGACCTGGTCATCCCCTCCCATTTCCTGGAGCTGGAGGCGGTGAAGGCGCTGTTGGCGCTCCTTCGAGAACCGGTGCTGCGGCGGCAGGTGGAGGCTCTGGGCGGGTATGACGTGTCGGTGATGGGGGCAGGCGCGTGATGAGCGCGGGCGCGTATAGGGGAGGGTCCCAGCCATGGGGCTCACGCAGGCCAGGGTTCAGGGAGGGAATGGCTGTCGCTCTCACCCTCGTGTCAGCCGCGGCAGTGGGGTGCGGACCTCCAGACTCGCCGGAATCGGCCCCGCTTCTGGTGATGGGAGCCTCCGACCTGCAGGCGGCGTTCCGGGAGCTGGTGCCTCTCTACGAAGAGCGGACGGGAGATGAGGTCGACCTGGTGCTGGGGTCCACGGGGAATCTGGCGGCGCAGATCCGGAACGGAGCGCCGGCCGACGTCTTCTTCTCCGCCAACGAGGCGTTCCTCGACGGCCTGATGGACGCGGGGCTGATGGATCCCACCAGCCGGGCCGTCTACGCCGTGGGGCGACTGGTCCTGGTGGCTCCTCCGGGCCGGGAACCCCCCACTGATCTTCACCAACTCTCGAGTCGTCCTGATTCTCTGGTGGCCCTGGCGAACCCCGAGCATGCCCCCTACGGAATGGCCGCCAGGGAGGCACTCCAGACGGTCGGACTCTGGGAGGACCTTCGGGGAGTGAATGGCAGCTCAGGAAGGTTGGTGCTGGGAGAGAACGTGGTCCAGACCCATCAGTTGGTCACCACCGGGAATGCGGATGTGGGCGTGGTGGCTCTGGGCCTCGTCGTGGGTCTTCCCGGCCCTCCAACCCCCTACACGCTGGTGGACAATGCCGTCCACGCTCCCCTGCGCCAGGCCGCCGGCGTGGTCCGGGACAGCCCGCGAAGGGAGCGGGCGCAGGCGTTCCTGGACTTCGTTCTCTCGGAGGAAGGGCAGGCCCTGCTTCAGCGATACGGATTCGAAAGTCCGGAGGCGTCTCAACCCCTTCGCGCGTCCCCACCTCGGGGGGGGCATTCACCCCCGGCGGAGCCGGGCGTTCGGTGACTGGTCTGGACCTTCAGCCGCTCCTGTTCTCGTTCCGGGTGGCGCTGCAGGCCACCCTGCTGGCCGCAGTTGTGGGCCTTCCCGTAGCCTGGGTCCTGGCCAGAAAACAGGTTCCCGGCCGGGACGCATGGACCGTCCTCATTCTCCTTCCCATGGTCCTGCCACCCACTGTACTGGGCTACTACCTGCTGCTCATCATCGGCCGCCAGGGGCCGGTGGGCATCTGGGCCGAGTCTCTCGGTCTGGGTCGCATCGTCTTTACCCCAACAGCTGCGGTCATCGCTGCCTTCGTGGCTTCCGTGCCCTTTCTCATCCGGTCCGCCCAGGGCGGGTTCGAGCAGGTGGATTCCGTCTATGAGGAAGCGGCGCGGACCCTGGGGAGAAGCGAATGGTCCATCGCCCTTACCGTGACCCTCCCCCTGGCGTGGCGTGGCATCCTGGCGGGGTTGGCCCTCACCTTCGCCCGAGCCGTGGGGGAGTTCGGAGCTACGGTCATGGTGGCCGGGAATATCCCCGGCCAGACCCTCACCGGGAGTGTGGCCATCTACGACGCCGTTCAGGCCGGCCGTATGGGTGACGCCAACGTCCTGGCGTTTCTTCTTACCCTCACCACGGCCGGTGCCCTCTACGCCCTCACCAGGATGGGTCGGGTGCGGTCATGATGGGGTATCGCCCGTGAGTCCACAGGAGAAAGACGGACCACAGGCGCGATTGGAGGTGGCCATCGAGGGGGCCGTGGATGCCTTCCGTCTCGATGTCGCATTCCAGACCTCCCACGGGATCACCGCGCTGTTCGGTCCCTCCGGGGCTGGAAAAAGTATGACTCTCCGCTACCTGGCGGGCTTGGCTCGCCCTACGTCGGGGTTCATCCGCTTGGGAGACCGCGTTCTCTTCCAGGATGCGCCTCACGGACCACCCATTCATGTTCACCCCAGGCGTCGGCGAGTGGGGATGGTGTTCCAGGACTACGCTCTCTTTCCCCACCTCAACGTAGGCAAGAATGTGGCATTCGGTTTACACCGTCAGTCCTCGGAAGAGCGGCGTACCCGGGTAGGGGAGCTGCTGGAACTGGTGGGCCTGGAGGGTTATGAGCGGAGGCCCCCCAGGACCCTATCAGGAGGAGAGCGGCAGCGGGTGGCCCTGGCCAGAGCCCTGGCTCCCGAGCCGGAACTCCTCCTCCTGGACGAGCCCTTTGCGGCGCTGGATTTCCGGGTGCGGCGGGGCCTCCGGGACGCTCTCTCGGAGATCCAGACCCGAACCGGGATCCCCATGATCCTGGTCACCCACTCCCTGGCCGATGTGCGGCGGCTTTCGTCTTCGCTGGTGGTGCTGGATGACGGCCGGGTGGTGGCCTCGGGTGCCACGGCTTCACTCCTGGCGTCGCCCCCCACTCCGGAGGTGGCGGCTCTGGTCAGCGCCGACGACCTCTGAGGTGGACTCCTATGGAGGAGATGCCACCCCACCTGCGCCCGGCGAGTGCCGGCCAACATTTCCCCCGCTTCGGGGGTATCCGGAAAGCAATCCGGAGGGCACCTCCTTGACCTCCCAGCATCTCCTGCCCGCCGGCAGGGAGCGGTGTCCCGTCCACCCGTATGCGAGGATTCCCATGGTCACACGACGCGAATGGCTGAAGCTCAGCGCTGTAACCGGTGCCGCTCTCACCCTGAACCCCCGCCTGCTGGCAGCAATCCAGCAAAATGCCGTAATCTCCAGGGCCATTCCTTCCACGGGAGAACAGGTCCCCATCATTGGGTTGGGGAGTTCCGCCACCTTCTCCCAGGTGGCCCGATCGGAGGATGTATCGGCTTTGCGGGAAGTGCTTTCGTCTCTGGTGGGGCACGGAGGCTCGGTGTTCGACACGGCACCGAGTTATGGGGCTTCGGAGGCCACGGCCGGCGAGATCGTGAACGAACTGGGTATCCAGGATCAGGTTTTCTGGGCCACCAAGGTGAACGCGGCAGGACGGGGCGAATCGCAGGCGGACCCCTCTGCGGTGAGGGCCCAACTGGAGACCTCCTTCCAGCGCATCGGGAAAGATCCCATCGATTGCGTTCAGGTGCACAATCTGGCCGACATCCCCACACAGTTGGGCATCCTGAAGGAGTACAAGCAGGAAGGTCGGATCCGGTACATCGGCACGACGTCCACGAACTCGCAGCGCTACGATGATCTGGCGGCGGTCATGCGCAACGAGCCCATCGACTTCATCGGAGTGGACTACGCGGTGGACAACCGGGACGCCGCGGAGATGATTCTCCCCCTGGCCCATGATCGAGGCATCGGAGTGATGGTGTACGCGCCCTTCGGGCGAACCCGCCTCTGGGCCCGGACGGCGGGTCGGGAGGTGCCCTCATGGGCCCACGACTTCGATGCCCATACCTGGGCCCAGTTCTTTCTCAAGTGGATTGCCGCAGATCCCAATGTGACGGTCATCACGCCTGCCACCAGCCGGCCCGAAAACATGGTGGACAACCTGGGTGGGGGACGTGGCCGTCTACCCGACGAGGCCACTCGCCGCAGGATGGCGGAATACGTGGATGCTCTGCCCCAGGCCTGACGCGCCGCCGGCGGGCTGAAGCGCTCAGGCGGTAAAACTCTGCGGGAGCGGGTTCCCGGGGGTTGGTCAGGGGGTAAGGAGATACCCCTGGGCCAGCCCCCGAAACGCTTCCACCTGGGCCTCCGCCCACCCCTCCTCCCGCTCCAACTCTTTTGCCAGGAGCGCGGCCACCAAGGGCGCCGCCTCCATGGAGGCCCGAGCGTCGTACTGGAGCCCCCGCACCCGCCTGGCCAGAACATCTTCCACCGTGCGAGCCATTTCTTCCCGGGCCGCCCAGACCACCTCGCCCTTTCGCACCGGGAGGCGGGGGTGAAGGGGTTCGCCGAATTCCGGGTGGCTCTTCAGGAGCGCATCCACCGCGGGGGCATCTGCCCCGTAGAAGGCCAGCTCTCCAAAGCGCTGGGAGTTGGGATGCATGCCGTGGATGGGGAGGGTGGCCGTGACGCACGGACGGGGGGGCAGGTCGGCCAGGGTGATGGCGTGCTCCACCACCTCCTCGGCCATCTTCCGATAGGTGGTCCACTTCCCTCCGGCGATGGTAAGGAGCCCTGAATCGGAGATGAGGATGGAGTGCTCCCGGGAGATGGCCGCCGTGGAGCCTTCGCCAACACCCTCCGTGGACACCAGGGGGCGAAGGCCCGCGAAGATGGAGAGCACGTCCTCCGGGTTCGGATCTTTCGTGAGGTAGCGGGCCGCATGCCGCAACAGGAAATCCACCTCCTCGGGGAGGGCCCGGGGCTCCAGGCTCACCTCGGAGACGGGGGTGTCGGTGGTGCCCACCAGCACCCGCCCGTTCCACGGGATGGCGAACAGGACCCGACCGTCGTCCGTCTGGGGCACCATGATGGCCGAGTCGCCTGGGAGGAAGGAGGAATCCAGGACAAGGTGCACCCCCTGGCTGGCTTGGATGACGGGAGGGGACTGGGCGCTGTCCAACTTCCGGATCCCATCGGTGAACACCCCGGTGGCGTTCACCACCGAGCGGGCCTCCACCTGGAACTGCTCGCCGGTTTCCCTGTCCTCCGCTTCCACCCCCCTGACGAAGCCCTCTCCGTCCTGCAGGAGGCCCGTTACCCCGCAGTGATTCAGAAGCGTGGCACCCTGGCCGGTGGCTGTGAGGGCCATGTGGATGAGGAGACGGGCGTCGTCGAACTGCCCGTCATGGTACATGACCCCACCCCGGAGCCCATCTCTCTCGATGGTGGGAATCTGCTCCAGGGTGTTCTCCACGGAGAGGTTCCGGGACCGACCGAAGCCGTACCGCCCCGCCAGCCGGTCGTATACCTTCATCCCGATGCCGTAGAAGGGGGCCTCCCACCACTGATAATTGGGCACCACGAAGCCCAGATCGTGGACCAGGTGGGGGGCGTTCCTCCGGAGGATTCCCCGTTCCTTCAGGGCTTCCATCACCAGGGGTACGTTCCCCTGCTGGAGATAGCGCACCCCCCCGTGGATGAGCTTGGTGCTCCGGCTGGAAGTGCCCTTCCCCAGATCGCTCTGCTCCAGCAGCGCCACCTGATATCCCCGGGAAGCGGCGTCGATGGCCACGCCCACCCCGGTGGCGCCTCCGCCGATGACCAGGATGTCCCAGGGCTTGTCTCGCTGTGTAAGCTGGCTTCGGAGGGTGCTTCGATGGAGGGGCACGGTAGTTCCTTCCTTCGTCAGCGGGTATGCAGCCAATCCCAGTGGGCCCGGGATCGGTCCATGACCCTCACCACATCCTCCTCCAGGAGGAAGCCCTGTGAGACCAGAGTCCGGGCCGCCTCCCGGGCCTGGGCCAGGTAGTCATCCCTCGACTCGTAGAGACTCTCCACACTGGGCCTGGGGTCGCCGGCCCGGCTCCGGTCCGCTTCGGTGACGGGCAGGGGAATGTAGCTGCCCAGGAAGTCGGTGAGTTCTTCGGGGGAGCCCCGGAAGCCCCAGCGCAGATTCCAGGGGGTGTAGGTGGCCAGGGGCACCCGGACCTCCACGGTTCGGACGCCGGCCACCTCGTTGCCCACCTCATCCACCGGCGACACTCGAGCCGGGAAGATGGGCCCCAACTCCGGCGGCTGGTTGTCTACGATGCCCTCCTCCCAGCGAGGCCCGTAGTTCGCCCGATACGCCTGGTGGATCACCGTGGGGGTCTCCACGCCGGGGATGGCGGGAAAGCCCGTCTCCAGGGGGTGCACCAGGGTGCCGTCGGCGGCTCGGGGGTAGCGCGACGGTGGCGGCTCCTGGCCTCCGTCCACCCACTCCACCATACGCACCATCAGCGCCCGGAGGGTGAGGAGGAAGTCCACGGGATTCCCCCGGTAGGCGGGCCCTTCCCCCATGCGACTCCCGTCGGGTGGCGGGAAGGCTCCCAGGAAGTGCTGGCCGCTGCTGTGATGGTAAATCCGTTCGCCGGGAAAGGGCGCAACATCGCCTGATCCGTCCACGGTGGTGTGGATGAGACCCGCTCCCCGGCCCCAGTATTCGTATCCGCTGTTGGACTGGAAGATGCGGGGAACGTGGTCTTCCCGGATGGCGTGGGTCAGGAGCCCGTCTCGCCGGCCAGTGAGGGGGTCCAGGAGGGCCTGGGAGGTGAAAGGGAAGATGTCGGTGGGATAGAAGAAGGCGGAGTAGCGGTGGGCATCCCGGGAAGGTTGAGCGAAGCGGTGGTTGAAGCTCCCCCGACCGGCGCCGGCAGTGTGGATGAGCATCCCGTCATAGACCTGCCGTCCCGCCTCGTCGGTGTTGAACCCATCGTACAGGAAATGCCTCAGGAAACGCCCGGTTTGGGAGACCCCGAAGGCGACGCCTTTCTTCACGGGAAAGAGACTCTCGGGGTTGTGCCGGGCGTAGCTCATGACATCCCGGACGGCGGCCAACCCCAACCCGGAGATGACGGGGTTCTCCGCCACATAGACCAGTTCGTAGATCATGCCCTCCTGGAACCCTTCGGCCATGTAGAGATGGCCACCGTCGGACATCACAGCTTCGGCGTCGGCCTCGCGGGCGAAGGACCACCGATCCCTCGGTACCGTCTGGCGGGGTGCTTCCCGCCCGCTCCGCACGGTGAGGACATTCTGAGGTGATGCGGGGTCGGCGACCCGATAGCTGGCCGGCCCTCGATGACCTAGCGACAGGGTCCGAACCGTCTCATCCACCGTCCAATCGGACCGCACCAGCCCCTGGATGATGGAGCCGTCGGCGTTTTGGGCCACGGGGGTTTCCAGCCGGAGGCGGTGCCCTTCCGCAGGAATGTCCCACTGCCACCCCACCCAGATGACGGTGAGGCCCATTCGCATGAGGAGCCCATCGCCGAAGTGGGCTTCCTCGTGGGGATCCAATGACCCCTGGGCCCTATTGAAGTACGACAGCCCCGCCTTCCCCCCCCGATTGCTCACCTCCACGAAGGCCACACCTCGCCGGAGCGCCGGATCCACGGGCTGGAGCACCATGAAGTTGGCCCGGGCTTCCACCAACCCCCGGGCATTCCGCGGGGCCAAGGCGAGATCCACGATGCGCCGGTTGGCAGGGTTTTCCGGGTCGAAGCCGAACACCATCCACCCGGTGAGTTTCTCGTAGGCTCCCGCCGGACCAAAAGCGCGCCCCTCCAACACCAATTCCCGGGACTCCACCTCCACTCGGAGGACTTCGCCCTGAAGCGGTGACGCCAGAAATATGCCGACGAGCAGGAGGGCGAAGGGCAGTCCCAGGATGGGAAGAAGGCGCACGTGATGAGACATTTTCAGGCGCATGACTGACATGTTGGGGTTTCCGGGAAGACCATGAGTCGTGGGAAGGAAATCTCTCCTCCGCAATCGGTACAGCGGCCGAACTCACCTTGCTCCATGCGCTTCAGAGCCGCCAGGATCGCTCCCAACCGATCTCGTTCCCGGTCTTTCAGATTGGAGGTGAGGGCCTGATTCTGGATGGAGTCCATCCGGGAGAGGCGCCCTACGGCTGTCTGGTCCAGCGTCACAGGGCGGGAGGCCTCGTCGGTAGTGGCCATACTGCGCTCCAGCTTGGTGAGAGCCTGGAGAAGCTCCGTCTGGAGCTCTTCCAACTGGGAGGGAGAAAGGTGCGAGTCGAGCACGGCGTGACGAGTTCCTCTGTGAGACGTACGGGTGGGGGGTTCAGGATGGGAGTGTTTCATGATAAGCTCAGGGCGCTACTTCCGCCTCCCGGTCCTGCTGCGGCGTGGGTATCCGACAGTCGTCCCGCGCCATCGACAGTCACCCCGCGCCCGCTTTCTCCAACCCCGGTGGATTCGTGGTGGTCCAATTCATCCTGGATTTCGATTCCACATTCATCCAGGGAGAGGGTTTGGATGAACTCCTGGCACACACCTTCCGGGCCGTTCCGCAGGCCGACGTCAGTCTGGAAGCTCGCTTCCGGGAGTTGACGGAGGCGGGCATGTCGGGGAGGCTCCCCTTCTCCCAGTCCCTGGAGAGGCGGATGGTTCTCCTGGCTGCCCACCGGGACCAGGTGGCCGAGGTGGCCGACGCACTGCGGGAAGTGGTGACCCCCTCGTTCGTGCGAGATCGTGGCGAGCTTTCCCGGAGGGCCCGGGAGGGCACCATCCACATTGTGTCCGGGGGTTTCACCGAGCTCATCCGGCCTGTGGTGGCAGATTTTGGTATCCCTGCCGAACGTGTCTGGGCCAACGATTTCATCTACGATGCCCGAGAGCGAGTGGTGGGCGTGGATCAGGAGAACCCGCTTTCCCGGGATGGGGGAAAGGTGGCGGTGGTGCAGGCCATGGCCCTTCCGGGCCTGGTGGTGGGGGTTGGAGACGGCTCCACCGATCTGGAATTGAAGCGTGCCGGGGCGGTGAACCGATTCATCGCCTTTACTGAGAACCGACGGCGTGAGGCTGTGGTGGCCGGGGCCGATGCCGAGGCAACCTGTCTGGAGGAGGTGTGGTCGTGGTCCGAGCGCTGGATCTGACGGAGGATCGGAGGTTGGGGGTGGCACCTCCGGAAGGGGGGTCCGTACTTCTCCTGGAGAAGGTGCATTCGGAGGCGGCGCGCCTCTTTCATGATGCTGGATTCGATGTGGAATCGGTGCCGGAGAGCCTCCCCGAAGACGAACTGGTGGTCAGGATCCCCGGGGTGTCCGTCCTGGGCATCCGTTCCAAGACCCAGGTCACGCGCCGGGTGGTGGAGGCCGCCGATGCTCTTCAGGCAGTGGGTGCGTTCTGCATCGGTACGAACCAGATCGACCTGGAGGCGTGCAGGGAGAAGGGCGTTCCCGTGTTCAACGCCCCCTTCTCCAACACCCGCAGTGTGGTGGAGCTGGCCTTGGGGGAGATCATTGTCCTCTTCCGGAACGTGGTGGAGAAGAGCTGGCTCCTCCACGACGGTATCTGGAACAAGAGCGCCCACCGCTCCCGGGAAGTGCGGGGAAAGCGGTTGGGGATTGTGGGATATGGGAACATCGGTGCCCAACTGTCGGTGCTGGCTGAGGCCCTGGGAATGGAGGTCCACTTCTACGACGTGGCCGACAAATTGGCCCTGGGGAATGCCCATCGCGCCCCATCCCTGAAGGCGCTCCTGGAGATCTCCGATGTGGTGACGATCCACGTGGACGGCAGCCCATCCAACGCCGGACTCATGGGGAAGCGGGAGTTCAGGTGGATGAAAGATGGCGCGGTCTTCATCAATCTGAGCCGGGGCTTCGTGGTGGATCTTCCGGCCTTGAAAGACGCCCTGAATTCAGGGAAGGTTCGAGCTGCGGCGGTGGACGTCTTTCCCCAGGAGCCGGGCGGGAATGAAGAGCCCTTCTCCAGCGAACTCCAGGGGTACCGGAATGTCATTCTTACGCCCCATATCGGAGGAAGCACCGAGGAGGCCCAGGAAGACATCGGGCGTTTCGTTCCCGGAAAGGTGCTGGACTATCTCAGGCAGGGGAACACACGCCTCAGCGTGAACTTTCCCGGGCTCCAACTCCCGGAGCGGCGAGGTGCCCACCGGGTGGTGCATATCCACGAGAATGTTCCCGGGATCCTGGCTCGCATCAACCAGGTCCTGGCAGAGGCGGAGGCGAACATCACCGGACAGTATCTGAAGACCGGCGAAGGTATCGGGTACGTCATAACGGACGTAGATGGGCAGTGCCCCCCGGAGGTGCTTCAGGCCCTCTGGGAGATCCCGCGTACCATCCGGGTGAAACTGCTGTACTGAGCCGCTTCGCCTACCCCCAGCCGCTGAGCTCGCCATGATCTACTTCACCCCTGGCCCCACGCAGTTGCATCCGGAAGTTCCTGCCGCCATGCGGGAGGCGGAGAGCAGGGGGCTGCTTTCCCTGAGCCACCGGAGCCCTGAGTTCACCGGGACGGTGGCGTCCACGGTGGAGGCTCTCCGGGAGCTGCTTTCGGTTCCCCGGGATCACGAAATCTTCTTCCTGGGATCCGCCACCGAGTGCATGGACCGGATCCTCTGGGGGGCGGTGAAACAGCATAGCCTCCATTTGGTGAATGGGGCGTTCGCCCGGCGGTTCCACCAGTTGGGTCTGGAGTTGGGACTGGGCGCGGAAGCTGCAGAGGTGCCCGATGGGGAGGGGTTCTCCACCGTGGAGCTGCCATCCCACTCGGAACTCGTGGCTTTGACCCAGAACGAAACCAGCACCGGGGTGGCCATCCCCCCGGATTGGATCGCCGCTCTTGCCCGGAGACATCCCTCCGTCCTCGTGGCCGTGGATGTGGTCTCGGGGTGGCCCCATGCGGAAGTGGAGCTGGAGCTCGTGGATGCCGCCTTCTTCTCTGTGCAGAAGGGCTTCGGGTTGCCGGCGGGGCTGGGAGTCATGGTGGCTTCCCCACGCCTCCTGGAAAGGGCCCGGACCTTGCGGCGGGAGGTACCCACCCGTGGGGGAGGATATCATAACCTCCTCTCCCTGGCCCAGGCGGCGTCCAGGTCCCAGACGGTGGCCACGCCCAACATGCTGGCGATCCATCTGCTGGGAGTGGTGGCCCGAGCCTACCTGCGGGACGGAGTTCCCGAATTGCGGGATGCCACAGTGCGGAAGGCCCGGCTCTTCTATGAGGCAGTGGAGGCTCTCCCGGGATGGCGTCCCTTCGTGGCACGGGTGGACCATCGGTCGCCCACTGTGGTGGTGGCCCAACGGGAGGACGGTGTGGAAGTCCAGACGCTCCAGCGGCATCTCCGGGACGGAGGGATGGAAGTGGGAGGAGGCTACGGCGCGTGGAAGGAGAAGCACCTGCGCTTCGCCAACTTCCCTGTCCACTCCATGGAGGATGTGGAACGCCTGGTGCACATGTTGACAGAGGTGTCTCGAAGAACCCCGTGAAACCCTTTTGGGACTTTCTTCGTCATAGGAAGATAGAGGGCGGCGGAAGGGTCCGCGGCTCCCTTAACCGAAGCAACACGGGAGATTCGAGCGATGATGACGATGACGACGAGGGGTGGTGGACGCTTTTCTCTGGGGGTCGTGGCCCTGACGCTAATGCTGGCAGGGGGTGCTGTGGCACCTCCCCCGGCTGCCGCCATGCAGGGTCCCATGGGAACCGAGTCAGAACAACCGGACGAAGCTCGGGCCCAGGAGTTGGAGGCGCAGGCCCAGGAGCTCATGACGGAGCGGACGAGTTGGAAGGACGCCGCCCGCGCCCTGCGGCAGGCGGCTCAGTTGCGTGAAGAGGGGGACCCCCAGGCGGTATCGAACCTTATGACGGGTGCCCGGCTGGCATTCTACACCGGGGACGATCGTGGGGCCCTGAGTGACCTGAAACAGGCCGGCGACCGGGCCCTGGCCATGGGCGATGTGAACACCGCCGCCCACGCCTATCTGGATGCGGCGTGGATAGGTATGCAGTTGTCTCGTCCGGAGGTGGTGACTGAGTACACCCACCGGGCAGACCTCCTCACCCGATCTCCTCTCCTCAGCGCCGACCATCGGGCGGCCATTCAACAGCGGATCGAGATTCCTGCCTGACCCCGGTATGACCGGAGGTCCACGGTAGGATGGGAGCAAACGAAGGGGCGGGGGTGCAGTCGATGACCCCCGCCCCTTCTGCTTTCTACGGACGGCCGATTCCGTTGTCAGTTGCCGGCGTCGGACGTGAGGTCCGCCAGGGTGATTTCCCGGTAGTGCTCCGGTATCTGGAATGCGGTGGCCGGGGGACTGCCTACCTCCAGATCCGTCACCGTGCGACTGATGCGTGCCAGGGGCCGCATCACCGGATCTCTGACCTCTTCTTCACGATCGTTGTTCCCACCGCCGCCCCGTCCCAGGAGTCCTCGGGTGAGTCCCCGAACTGCGCTACGGGCCGCCTGTTCGGCCCGATTCCGTGCAGCGTCGGTAAGCTGCCCCTGGATCACGTCCCCCATGGTATCGGGTTCCCAGGCAAGTACCGCCTCCCGATCGAACTGGACATCGTCGGGCACGAACACCACGAAGAGGCGGCTGTCCAGGGTGGACCCCTCAAGTTCCTCGGCAGCCTCCTGCATCTGAAGCGCCACAGCCCCCAGCTGGGGGTTGATGAGGGCCAGTTCGGTGTAGCTGTCTTCCGGGGTGAGACCCCCTGCCATCTCTTGGGCCTCTTCGGCCAACCCCTGCCATTCGGCGGTGGCCTGGGGGCTCATGGTGAGTCCTTCGTACATTTCCCGCTCCGCTTCGGCCAGCTCGGGGCTCTGCCAGAGCTCCATGAGAAAGACCATGGTGCCCCCTTCCTCTTCCTCGGCCTCCATCTCGGCCCGAAGCTCCTCCGAGGGCTCCAGGTCCACGATGAGGAAATGCTTTCGGGCAGAGACGGATCCGAAGTTACGGGTCTCATTTCCCGGCTCCGAACGCACCTGGACCTGGAAGGTGGCTCGGGCTTCTTCTGCGGCTGCCTCCAGTTCCGCCCGGACTTCCTCCTCCTGGGCTCTGGCCTCGGCCATGGCCTCTTCCCGTTGGGCACGCATCTCCTGGGTCATTTCCTGCATCTGCGCCATGGCCGCTTCCATATCCGCCATGGTATAGACCAGGTACGTCTCGTTCTCGTGATCGATGGATACGATCCGACCATCCTCCAGGTTCACGATGGTGGACTGGGATCCGTCGTCGGTCTGCATCTGACCGTCGGCCATATGTACCCCAACACTGGATGTGCGAGACGAACCGGGCAACACGGACAGGACGGCCCCAAAGGATCCGGCGAACCGCACCTGGATGTCCTGGGTGTAGGTGATGGAGCGACTCTGCGCCCATGCGGACTCCGGAGCCCAGAGGACCACGGAGAGGAGGAGCAGGCAGGCCACCGGAGCGTGTCCGGAGGCACGACGAAGGCGGTTGGGGCTTCTCATAGCGCTGGCTCGGGCTGGGGGGAAATAGACTCTATCTTACTGTAATGGGATCACTTCACGGTTCCAAGATTTCAGAACCTCCAGACGTAGGTCGCCTTGGCGACACCCCCTCTACGGGTGGGTACGGGCGACCTGAGCTCATCACCCACATGGAGTTCGGTCCAGCCCACGTAGAACGCGCTACCGTAGTTGATCACATACGAGAAGAGGATATCCAGAAGGATTTCCTGATCCTGGTCCACCTTGGCGCCTCCCGGGCCGAAGAAGCTCTGGCCCCGATACTCGGCGATGCCCCGGAATCCCAGCCGAGGGGTGAATTGCACCTCACTCCGAAGTCGGGGAATGAGGGCGTCGGCGTAGTGGGATTCCCTGGCGGACGTTTCGCTGCGGCGCCAGATCCGTGAACCTCTGGCGCCCACATCCAGCCGGACGGAGGTATGGGGACGGAGGGTGCTGGAGAGGTTGCCTTCCACCACCCAGCCTGGAAGCGGACTCCCACCTCCGGTGCGATCCTGGAAGATCACCGCCTCTCCCACCTCCAGGGAGGTCTCCAGGCCGGCCCGGGCGAAGGCGTTGCTGCGCAACGAAAGGTTCAGCCGATCCTGGTTGGGGAAGAGTTGCTCGCGGAAGAGGGTGGAACTCCTGGAGTAGCGCAACTGAAACTGGCTGGCGCCTGCCAGATCCATCACCACGCCAGTTTCCCAGAGTTGGTCGGTGAGGCGGTCTCCATCCAGGAGGTTCCCCGACTCGCCGTGCTCATGGATTCGTTCCACTGTGATACCTGGCTGGAAGCGGCGGATGAAGCCTGTCCCTCTCCAGATCCATGCCCAGGCGCCGGCCAGCAGGAGTTGGTCATTGCGGGGCACAAAACCAAGGGGGGCCCGGAAATCCGGAGTGATGTCCAGTAGCCCCAGGCCGCCGGCCCAACTCCGGCTCTGGTAATTGGTTTGCAACTGCAGGGCCTTTCCAATCACCGGATCGGGGGAATCAGAGGGTATGGGGAGAGGCCGCTCCGTGGGAGTCTGAGCAGGCTGGAAACCATTCCAGGGAGACGAAAACCGACTGGCAACCAGCATTCCCCGAAAGCTCAGGTTGTCGGTCACCCTGATCCGCGTATCCATGGCGCCCACCTGGTCGCCGGCTCCCCTGTGATCCCGGTGCGTGACCATGGCACCCACATAGCCGTCATCGCCCACGTCCCAGGTCAGGCGCCCCACACCCGCGCGACTTCCCCCCTGGGCTCCGGCAAGGTCCACGGGAGAAGCTGCATCGCCCGCGGCGACGAGGCCCACTCCCATCTTACCGGCCTTCCCCGATATTTTGGCTCCCCAATCCGGCTCCACGATGGTTCGGGAATGAAAGAGGTTGAGGGGGGCGCTTCCCCCGCCTCCACCCTGGAAACGGGGGAGGCTGATTCCCGTGACGAAGAGGTCTGCACCCTCGTTGAAAAAGGGTCGGGACTCTCGGAAGAAGAGGGCGAAGCGGTTGTTTACCTCCAGCTGGCCGGCATCACTCTCCACCTGGGAGAAGTCCGGATTCAGTGTGGCATCAGCAGTGATGTTCGAGGTAAGGCCGTATTTCACATTCACGGAAGGTTCGAAGCCGCCTTGCAGGGAGCTCATGGGTTCCTGCGGGAACGGGCGGTTTGCCGACGTGTTGGCCACCAGGGCCGGGTTGACTTCCAGGTTTCGGCCGGGGGTAACTCCCTCCAGGACGATTTCGCCCATCTGGCAGAAGTCGCACGCCAGGTTGCGGTCCAGGGTCCAGGGAGTGTCTTCGGCCTCGTTCCGACCGTACCGTCGGGTGAGGGAGACCCCCCATACTTGGGGGTCTGCAGGCCGAAAGCGCAGAGTCTTGAAGGGAATCCGGAACACGGCCCGGTAGCCGCCGCCTTCGGGATCCACTTCGCCCGACGTATCGAAGATCCCGTCCCACGGTACGAAGGCTCCGGTGGACTCCAGGAAGATGCCATCTCCCTGGATCCCCACAGGGTTTACCGCAAAGTAGAAGGTTTGCCGACGATCGTTGAAGGGATCCAGGTGAAGTCCGATGTAGTCCTGGGCTTGGCGAAGCACCACATCCCTGCGATGCATGGCGTAGCGCACTGCACCCGGTTCATCGTACGCGTGGATCCCGATGTAGAGGGCGTCGTCGTCGTGGAGCAGGAGAGCCACGGTGGGAGCCATGGGTGGCGCGTTGTCTCCCGGCGTCGTCTGGGTCCAGTGATCCAGACGGGCCGCCGTCTCCCACAGGGGGTGGGTGAGCGACGGGTCCATGGGAGGGCCCACTGCCACCCGGGGCACGTGGAGGCGGATCTCCTGCGGCGAGGAGGGGGCGGTGCCGGGCTCCCACGTCTGGCCGGAGGCGGGGTGGAAGGGCAGAAAGAAGACCAGGGCGGGAGCAAGGAGCCGAGGAAGCACGGAATGCATAGAAATGTTCGAGGGGAGGCGCTGGAGAGGCGGAAGTAGGAGGCGTCCAGAGCCAACTTCACCGTCCCGCGATGGCGGGGCCCGGGATGGCTACGGACTTTCATGAGGAGGACCCCCGGGAAACGTCTTACGTTGACGCGGACGGGTCATAACCCCTGGTTTCCCGAACCTGGGTCAACCCCCTCCTACCTGTGAAAGGTCCGGAAGTACCCCAGGATGAGTCCCGGTCCTGCCGGGAGGTTCTTCCCGGCCAGGGGAATTCTCGCTCCCGCCTCCAGGGCTCCTCCCCCCAAGCTCACACTACCGGTCACCAGAGCTTGCAGCATCTCCCGGCGGGCTGAGGAAATGGGGATGTTCTCCTGGAACGGGGTGCCGCCCTGCCAACCCTCCAGGGTGATCTTGCCTCCCAGCTTTCCTCGGGAGGCACCTACCGCGGAAAGGAAGAACCATTCATCCCCCGGCTTGAAGAGGGAGGTTTCATTCCGCTCCCGCCACCGATGGCCCATCCAGAGTTGGGCGTAGATGGGTCGGGGGTAGAAGCTGGCGCCCGTTTCCACCAGCAGTTCCCAATCTCGCTGACCCTCCCCCAGGGGAATCACCTCCGCCTCTACGGGGAAGTCGCCCACCGGCAGACGGAGCCCCCCCCGCACCGCAAGCGGAGGAAGCGCATCGGGGAGCCATGCACTTGGACTCCATCGCAGATGGAAGGCCGGGTCACCCAACCCCGTCTTCTCCCGACGTCCGATGGCGTCTGTAAAGGCGAGGCGATGGATGGGAACTTCAGCCCAGAGATCCGCACCAGCTCCCAGGCCCACCGCGGAGGTGAGGAAGAGAGAGAGGTTCTGGATGTGGCCATCGGCGAAGATGGGTTCCTTGTCACCCCTGAAGTCGAAGCGGGTGCGGGTGTCGGTGTGGAACGCGGCCAGATGCATCCATCCGCTTCCCGGCGCCTCCACCCACTGGGCCGAAGCCGGAGTGGACCCCAGACCAGCACTGCCCAGAAGCCCCAAAATCAGTCCCTGGGTCAAATGGGTATGGCGTAGCCATCGCCTGGCAGTCTGAGCTTTCACTGGACTGTCCCGGGGGTCTTGCCCCTCAATGGAGGTCCACCTGGGACTCGGGGTGGAAGGCCGCCCAGGCCCCCCAGAAGGCCACGATGGCGTCGGCCACCGGCTCCAGCATGGCACCCTGGGCTGCCATGGGACCCTCCACCGCCCGACCGTTCAGAAGCCAGAGGCTACCCGTTTCTACGTCTCGGAAGCCATCGATGCCGTCGGGAGCCAGGGTCACCGGGGCGCCATTCACGCGGGCCTTGTAGGCCATGGCGCCCTCTCGCACCCCGTCCCACAGCACCACGATCTCCTCCCCACCGTGGGTAAGATGCCGGGCCGTGAGGGAACCCTCTTCGTCCAGGTCGTTGAAGGGAAAAGCCGTGGCCAGGTCCCCATTCCGGCCGGGAATCCCCAATACCCGTTCTTTGGGTGGGCGACGGTTGTCCAGATCCGGGAAGGGTTCGAAGAAGAGGGGATTGTGAAGATCCTCGTAATTTCCGTAGGGGAAGATCCGATAGTCCCGGTTCCCACCCCGAGGATCACCAAAGATCACCCGGGTGTTCGGGTGGAGGGACTTCCATCCCGCCCAGGTGGTCTCCAGGACGGCCACGGCATCCAGACTCGTGCCGGTGCGAGGGCCGCAGCGGGATTCCCCCATGATCTGGGGCCAGTGGGAGATGTCGGGTCGATTTCGGTCGTACATCACGAGGTTGCTTTGGAATAAAAGGCCTGAAACCCCCAACTCCGCCCCATCCGCCTTGGCTCGATCGAAACCCATGGAAGTTCCGGTGAGTGGACAATAGGTAACAGCCACCCGGGTGCCGCCGGCGTCCAGATTCACGATCTCATGCCACCAGAGCACGTTGTGGGGGATGGCAATGGGTTCCCCGTTCAGGATGATTCCAACTACCCGGTTCTCCTCCTCGATAAAGGCAACGGCAGGATCGTCGATACCCACTGCGCCCGGGTTGGTGAGTGCCGGGATGGCATCAATCCCCACCCCTCCGGATGCCAGGAATCGCATGTCCAGGTCGCAGGAGAGTTCCTGGGGATTCTGAAAGCTTGTGCCGTCGTCGCTGCAGGCGGCGGCCAACGCAGCGGCGGTGAGAAGGAAGGCGAAGTTTCGGTAGGGGGTGGGCATGCTAAATCTCCGACTCGGGTTCCAGGGCGACATGTGCCACACGGGGGCTCCTGCCATGCGGGTGCCCTCACCGGCTCGGGGCCGGTAAGGCGGTCTATTCTCGAAATCGGAGAGACGGCCTTCAGGTTCCCGAAGGGGGTCTAGACCCCCTCATCGTAGAGCAGTGAACTGAGCACCATGCTCACCACCGAGATGAGGAGACTCCCCCAGAAGGCCGCCCAGAAGCCCGACACCGTGAGGCTGGAGGCCACGGCTGCGGTGAGCATGAGCATGAGGGCGTTTATCACCAGGGTCAGGAGACCCAGGGTCAGGACCAGGAAGGGCAGAGACAGGAGCATCACCACGGGCTTGATGAACGCATTGATGAGGCCAAAGAGGAAGGCCACCAACAGGATCTGGAGGTAGGAACCTTCCAACTCGATGCCGCTTACCACCTCCGCCGCCACCCAGAGGGCTACGGAGTTGATGAAGAGGCGAATCACCAGATTGCGCATGGACTGTCTCCGGAGGGGTGGTGGGGATATGCTCCGTCTCACCACAAGGTATCACACTTCCCCCCCCGTTCACCTCCCCCTCCGCCTCAACCCCGAAGAGGAGCCCTGCCGTGTGGATTCTGCTGTCACTTCTGGCGGCCATTCTCTGGTCCGGAAGGGAAGGGGTCATGAAGGGGGCTGGTGGGGTGGCCGGCCCCCTCCTCCTCACGGTGGGGTTGGCCGGCGTCACGTTTCTTCTCCTGGCGCCGGTGGCTTTGTTGCAAGGAGAAGGGGTGCACGGTCCCGGGTTCTGGCCGGCCCTGGTCGTGTCGGCCAGCGTGAATTCCATCTGCACCCTCTTGATAGCCAGGTCCGTGGTGATCTCTGATCTATCGTTGGTGGCGCCACTCCAGAGTTTCACCCCCGTGTTCATGCTTCTCTGGGCGCCCTGGGCCCTCCAGGAAGTCCCGTCGGTAGGCGGAGTGCTGGGAGTGTTGGTGGTTGTGGCCGGAGCGTATCTTCTGGCAGCCCCCTCGGCCGGGGGGGGGTGGATGGCTCCTCTCCGGGCGTTGTGGGAAGACGGAGGCGCGCGGCTCATGCTGGCGGTGGCCCTGCTCTTCTCCTTCTCCGCCACGGCCGACAAAGTGGGCGTACTGGCGTCGGGACCCCTCCTTTGGGGGGCTGCCATGCATGGGGGAATGGTGGCGATTCTGGGGCCATTCGCAGCGTGGAGATGGCTCAAGCTGAGGCGAACGCCTGCGGGTTCAGCGGGCGTCCGGGGCGCCCCCGTGCCCTGGATTCTGGCCGCCGGGGTCTTGAACGGGGTGATGATGGGGGTCCAGATGACCGCCTACACCCTCTCGTTGGCGGCCTACGTCATCGCCGTGAAGCGAAGCAGCATCCTCTTCTCCATCCTCCTGGGGCGAGTATTCTTCCATGAGATGACGGCGGGGAAGCGCCTGCCGGGAGCGGTGCTCATGCTGGTGGGGTTTCTCCTGCTTACGCTCCTGGAGTAGGAAGAACGCTCCCCAGAAGCTCGGCCAAACGCTCTCGGAGGGCCTCGCCGCCGGGTGCTCCCGGCCTCACATGGGCCTGGTTCACCTCCAGCTCCAGGGCCAGATAGCCCTCGGGGGGGAACTGCCGGCGAAGGTATGTCACCAGACCGTCGGAGATGCCCCGGTAGGGGGCGTTGCGGCGAATCCTCAACTGGGGCATACCGGTTCGAAGAACGTCCACCAGCTGGAGACCCCACCCCACCTCGCCCGCCCGGGAGGGATCGTAGAGCATACCTACGTCCACGGCTCTCGTCCGGCCATCCAACACCGGGGTGAAGGTGTGGATTCCCAGATGGAGTACCACCCCCCCTTTCCGCATGCGGGCCCGAATCTCACCCTCCACCGCCGCTCGGTGGGGCTGCCACCACCGCTCCAGGATCTCTTTGCGTGCGGTGGCCGGGAGGCCCCTGGTGAACTCGGAGAAGAGCCGGGGATGCCCCTGGGATCGGTTCGTATCTGCCACCAGTCTGGAAACGGTCCAACCCAGCAGCGGCGCACCGGTGTGCCGGGCCAGCGCCCGGGCCAGAAGGAGAGCACCCGGGTCCCACCCCCTGTGGCTGGCCAGGGCCGACTTCGCCTCTGGCGAGCTGAAATGGTGCGCCAGTTGGGAGGGGACCCGGTTACCCCCATGCTCGCAGGTAAGGAAAAGCTCCGGCGGTGGGGAGGCGGCCGCCGGAGGTGTCACGGAATGAAGACCTCGTTGTCTGCCAGACAGCGTCCAAGACGGTGCCAGACTTCCCGGAGTGCCTCCCGGGGCAGTTCCGTGCCCTCCCCGGGATCTCCCAGCGCTTCCAGGATCCTTCCAGCCAGGGCCCCCTGTCCAGAATGACTCGGGATGCCGTCTTCTCTCCAGAGGAGGCGTGGGGCGCTACTCCTTCCATGAGGCGGTGCCAGACCTCGCCTGCACTGGGACGGCGGAGGCTAGCCATTCCCAGGAGAGAGAGCAGTTGGGCGTCCACCACCACGGCCTTTTCCCCTTTAGCTACGGTGTTCTCCAGAAGCGACGCCAGTGACGCAGTATCCAACCTCTGCCAGGCGAGAGGCTGCTCCAGGGCCGACTCCACCATGGGTTGGAGGGCCGCCACCACCATCTGTACCACCGCCAGGTCGGCGGAGGGACACTCCTGGGCATCGATGATGCGGATCTCCATGGCTTCCCGCTCAAAGCGGGCGATGGCACCCCGGGCATTTACCCATTCATGGCGAAGCACTCCATCCGGATCCAACGGGGCCATGTCCCGGTAGATGCGGCTCAGGATTTTGGATTCATACTCGTCTCTGGATCCCACCTCTTCGGGCACCACCGCCCCCGTCACGGAGGAAACCCGGACGGCGTTCTGCGCATACGCCCGCATCCGGGCGTCCAGGGAGTGCGACACCCGGCCATCCAGGATGGGCGAGGCTGCGGACAGGGCCGGTATGAGTGGGAGGATGCCACGGATGGCGGAGTGCAGAGCCACAAACTCCCGATCCCCGTTGAAGGGGAGGTTCAGATGGGTACTCTGGAGGTTGGACCATCCGTGACCCTGGCACCCGAAGATCCGGTCGAAGGTGCGATAGACCTCAGTGTACTCATGGGGCCATATCCGGGTCTCGGTGGCAGGATCCATCCAGGGGTGGACGGCGCCTGGGAGAAGCCGACACCCCATGGGCGCCAGCCACGCGTTGGCTTGCAGCACCTCCCGGTGGAAGGCTTCCGAGAGGCCATCCAGGCGGGATGCCGGCCCGTTCGTCTTCATTTCCAGAACGTGGAGTACCAGTTCGTTGGACCAGGCCAATTCCCCCCGCCCGACTTCGGACACCGGGGCGAGTGAGGGAGAATCATCCGCGTCCGCCTGCGAGGCCCTGGCCAGGAGCGCATCGGCCACCGGAGCCAGCTCCAGGCTGTCGGACCGGGTGATCATGTACTCCACCTCCACCCCGAAGCCCTGGAAGAGGCCCAGGGGGCCCGGATGGTCCAGGCCGGGCTTCACGGACTCCGCCGCCTGGGAATTCACGTCCGCCGCCTCCGGACTCATGGCACTCGCCGCCGGCCTGTGCCGGACGCTCCCCGGAGGTCCAGGCGCTGCCGAAACCACCCCATGATCCGGCGATACAACTCATCCTTCAGGATGGTGTCTTCCATACCTGCATCCACGTTGGGATTGTCGTTCACTTCCATGACTACCACCCGCTTCTCCACTTCCTTGAGGTCCACTCCGTAGAGGCCATCGCCCATGAGGGCCGCCGCCTCCACCGCTACCTCGACGATGCGGGGAGGGACGGCTTCCAGGGGCACCGCTTCCACCTTCCCGTAGCGGGTGTCCTCCTTCTCCGTGTTGGGTGCCCGGATGATCTGCCAGTGGCCTCGGGCCATGTGATACCGGGCAGCGAAGAGCGGCTCTCCGCCCAGGACACCGATGCGCCAGTCGAAGGCCGAGGGCGTCCATTCCTGAGCCACCAGGAGATCCGACTCGGCGAACAGGGCCGGGAGAATCGCAGCCAACTGCGCCTCGCTCTCCACTTTCACCACCCCCTGGGAGAAGGCTCCGTCGGGCCGTTTGAGCACACAGGGGAGGCCAACCGTGGCTACTACCTCCGCCACATTCCCCTCGTGGACCACAAGAGTCCGGGGAGCGGGGATGCCCTTCCGGCGGAAGGCCTCCGCCTGAAACACCTTGTTGGTGCATCGGATGATGGATTCGGGATCGTCTACCACCACCAGGCCTTCAGCCACAGCCCTCCGAGCGAAGCGAAAGGTGTAGTGATCCACCCGGGTGGTGTCTCGAATGAAGAGTGCGTCGTACTCCGCCAACCGACCGTACTCGTCCTGGGTGATGATCTCGGCCTCCATCCCCTCCTCGGCGGCAGACCGGATGAACTTCCGGATGGCCCCCTCGTTGGATGGGGAATGAGGCTCGTCGGGATTCCAGAGGATAGCCAGATCGTAGGCTTGGCTGGTCTTCCGTTTCTGACGAAGGGGGCGGGCGAAGTACGCCTGGGCCTGGGACACCGCGAAGGGCCGGTGCGACTCCGGGATCTCCGTGGTGGGGATGGGGCGCAGACCGGCCAGCCGCCAGTTTCCGCGCTCCCGGACGAAGCGGGCCAGCAGGAAAGGGGAAGGGAACTGGTTGAAGAGTGCCCGGGCAAGGGAATCGTGGCGCCGGGCTACATTCTTCCCGAAGTAGATGCTCAGCCGGAATTCATCGGTGCGAAGTGTGGCCAGACTCTTCTGGATGAGGCCATCCAGTTCCTCCGAGACCGAGCGCACCACGGGAGAGAGACTCAGGGTCTGGAGAGTGGAGACCGAGGGAAGGGGTCGGTGGCCTCGCGCTGCCGCCAGAAGCGACACGTAGTACCCCAGGGTCTGGTACCCATACTGGCGACAGAGATTATAGACCGCCGCACCCCGAAGTTCCGCCCACTTCCGCTCCACCAGGTATTCTCGGGCCGGGACCACTTCCACCCCTTTCAGGTCCAGGGGCCAACGCTTGGGGTTCTCCACCACCACAACGGGGATCACGTCTCATTCCCGGGCTGGATGACCAACATATTGGCGTCGTAGGTGAGGACCCCCAGAAGGATGGAGCCCAGGAGCCGCTGCATTCCCACATCGTAGTGCTGTTCACCATAGGCCGGGTTGCCGTGCAAGGGGTCGGCTACGCGGACCTTGCGGCTCTCCGGATCGTAGCCGGCCAGGACGACGAAGTGCCCCTGCGGCTCCCCCTCGATGTCGTCGTACCGCATCTGCTCGTCACCCATCTCTCTGGCGCACCCGTAGAGATACGTGGCACTCAGGCCGGTGAGGATGGGGATCCCCTTCTTCAGGTACTCCCGGATCAGCTCGGGGGAGAGTTCCCGGAAGCGGATATCGCCCCCCAGAGCCAGGAATTCCCGATAGGCACCGGTGACGAAGTGGAGTTTGTCGTCGGATTTGGCCCGAGCTTGTTCTGCCAATCTCTCGGACAGGTCCATACCGGGCTGGGAGAACCAGGTGGGATCGAATACGTGGAGATTGTAGGTGTAGAGTGTGGCCTGGTAGCCCCGCCGAAGGGCGTGGAGCCCCAGGAGTACGGCGAGGGTGCCCCGGGTGCTCAGCGGCACCACCTCCCGGATGATCTGGTCCACCGGGAGGGGATGGGCGAAGTAATTGTAGACGGCGTGGAGGCATGTGGGACCGCACGTCGTGTCGTCGGGCTGGGGGAGGATCTCCAGCTCAAGGGAGGATTCCAGGGGGCGCTCCGGTGCGAGGTTCAGGAAGTCAGGCCCGAGGAGCCTGTCCAAGGAGCGCGGTTCGCCCCACTGCTCGGGCATACGCTCCTACGCCGGTCGTACCCGCAGGAGCCGCAGACCGTTCACCGCCACCAGAAGGGTGGATCCCTCGTGGCCCACAACGGCCAGAGGGAGGGGGAGTCCCACCCAGAAGGTGATGACCACCAGGATGGCCATCCATCCCACGCTGGCCCAGACGTTCTGGCGGACTACCCGCCGGGCGCGACGCCCCAGATCCAGGGCGAAATCTACCCGGGCCAGATCATCGGCCATGAGGACCACGTCTGCCGTGTCCACCGCCACATCCGTGCCGGCGGCACCCATGGCCACTCCCAGGGTGGAGCGGGCCAGGGCCGGCGCGTCATTCACCCCGTCCCCCACCATTGCAACCCGCCACCCTTGGGCCTCCAGGGCCTCCACCCGAGCCACTTTCTCAGGGGGAAGGAGCCCCGCCAGCACTTCATCGATGGGGATCCCACGCAGCACCGACTCCACGGCTTCCGGGTGATCGCCTGAGAGGACCACGATCTTTCGGATGCCTCGGGCCCGAAGGCGCTTGAGAGCTGCTTCAGCTCCGGGCTTGAGGGCATCTCCTGTGGCGAAGGCGCCATCCACTTGGCCCGCGGTGCCCGTGAGTACCACGGACTCTCCCAGCTTCCGGCGCATGCTGACCCAGGCCAGCAGTTCCTCAGGGACTGCAGCGTCCATTTCGGCAGCGAGGCCCTCATTCCCCACCCATGCCAGGCTGCCTTCCACCGTTCCTTTGACCCCTCGCCCGGGCAGTGCCAGGAAGTCAGACACCGGGGGGATTTCCAGCCCCCCCTCCCTCGCTCCGGCCACCAGGGCCCGGGCCAGGTGATGCTCGGAAGGGCTTTCCACGGCGGCAGCCCTCCGGAGGACCTCTGCTTCCGCTTGCGAGTCCGGCCGGGCGCCTTTCACGGCCAGCAGCCGAGGGGTGCCCACCGTGAGGGTTCCAGTCTTGTCGAAGGCGATGGCGGTAACTTGGCCGGCCCGATCCAGGTGGTCACCACCCTTGAAGAGCACCCCGTGCCGCGCCCCGCTGGCCATGGCGGAGAGGAGGGCTGAGGGCGTGGAGATGACCAGGGCACACGGGCTCGCCACCACCAGGAGGGTGATGGCGCGGTAGAGGGCGTCGTACCACTCCCATCCCAACAGGAAGGGGGGAACGAAGGCAACCAGGGCGGTGGCGAGGAAGACTCCCACGGTGTAGGGGTGGGCGAATCGGTCGATGAATCGCTGCGTGGGAGCCCGCTGTTCCCTGGCTTCCTCCACCAGGCGGATGACCCGGGAGAGCAGGGTCTCTCCCGAATCCCGGTCCACCTCCACCTCCAGCACCCCGTCCTGGTTCATGGTCCCGGCGAACACCGGATCCCCTATGCCCCGGGCCACTGGGACAGACTCACCGGTGACGGCTGCCTGGTCTACCCGGCTTCCCCCCGAGACCACAACCCCATCCGCAGCAATGCGTTCGCCGGGCCGAATCTGGATCCTGTGCCCCGGCTGAAGGTCAGTTACCGCGATGGTGGCCTCCGAGCCATCGGCCAGGAGCTGCCGGGCGTGGGTCGGGTGGAGGGTACGCAGATTCGCCAGAGCATCCCGGGTTCGGTCCATGGCCACGGACTCCAGGAAGTTCGAGAGCGAGAAGAGGAAGAGGAGGATGGCTCCCTCCACCGGCTGGCCGATGGCGGCGGCTCCCAGGGCGGCCGCTCCCATGAGAGCATCAATGCTGAGTTGGCCCTCACGGAGTGTGGCCCAAGCATCCCGAGCCACGGAAGTACCGCCGGCCAGGTACACCAGGGCCAGAGGCAGCCAACGCCAGGGGGACGGCTCGTCGGGAAGCCACTCCAGGAGGACGCCCGCCACCAGCCCCAGGGAAACCAGAATGAGGATGGTGCGATAGGGTGGGTATTGCCCCTCCGGGCTTGTTGTCCCCTTATTTCCAGTAGGCTCACCCGCCTGCGAATCAGGTTCTTTTCCCACATCCTCTCCAAGTTCAGGATCGCCAAAATGAAGATGTCATCCGCTACCCTTCCTGTCGTGCTCCTGGCCGTGCTTGTTGTGGCGGTGGGCGGTCTCTGGGCCATCCTGGGCGGCTCTTCAGACTCTCCGTCACCGGTGCTGGCGTCAGCGGTGCCGGCGGGAGCGGCGTCCGCCGGTGAGGGTGCGTCATCAAACGGGCTGGATCCCATCATGGTCTACATGAGCCCCACCTGTGGTTGCTGCAGCGGGTGGGTGGACCACCTTCGGGAAGACGGGTTCACCGTGGAGACCTCCCTGATCCAGGACATGGCCAGCGTGAAGCAGGAGTATGGCATCCCGCCGGTGATGGGGTCGTGTCACACGGCGTTGGTGGATGGGTATCTGGTGGAGGGCCACGTGCCCGCCCCGGACATCCGGCGACTTCTGGATGAGCGCCCTGATGTCCGGGGCATTGCCGTACCCGGGATGCCCATGGGTTCCCCGGGGATGGAAGGTGCGTTCAGCGAGCCCTATGAGGTTCTCACCTTCGACACGGACGGAAGGACTACCGTTTGGGCTCGCCACGGCGACTCATGAGGCCAGACGACAGAAGTCCAGCCCGGTAACGATTCCCTGGATACCGTGTCCGTCTGAGACCACTACCCGACGAGCGCCCAGGGCCGCCGCCTGCGCTGCGGCCCGATACAGGCGCGTGTCGGGCTCCAGGGCCAGGAAGGCAGAAGACATGACTTCCTCCACGGAGGTGTGGCGAGCCACATCAGCGGCTTCCAGCGCCTCTCTCTGGGTGAAGAGTCCCACCGGCCATGGGTCGTTTCCTTCCACCACCACTAGACCGGTGACCCGCGCCTTTTCCAAGCGCTCTACCGCCAACGAGATGGGTTCGTCTGCCCGAATGGTGAAGACGGGAGAAGACATAATGTCCCGCACCGGGCGGTTGATCTTCTTCTCCCTGATGGCCACCAGCACGTCCCGGGGGCTCACAACCCCTACCAGGGCCTCCCCTTCCGTGACATATACCCGGTGGAGGCGCTCCTTCACCATGATCTGGCAGGCCCGTTCCAGGGTGTCCTTTCGGTCCACCGTACGGATGCCGTCGGTCATGGCCTCAGACACGGCTCGATCCGGGAGGGTCAGGGTGGCCGAACGGGGCAGACTTCCAGCCTCCTTGCGACCCACTCGAAGGAGATCGGTCCTGGAGATGACGCCCACCGGACGACCCTTCTCATCCACCACGGGGAGAGATGAGATCCGGGCGCTGATCATGCGTTCCTGGGCAGCGTCGAGGGACTCCGTGCTGAGCACCTGAACGAGGGAAGGGGTCATGTAGAGGTCCACGGGGACCTGAAAGCTGGACATGAAGACTGCTCCTTGCGTGTCGTTGGAAGTGATACCCACGCCTGATACTACAGCAGGAAACGGGCCACCACCCTGACGGCCGCTATCGAAGGGCGTTTCAAGGGTGCCGGGCCCGGATGAAGGCCGCCGCGAAGCGGTCGTCTACCTGTTCGGCCAGCTCGTCGGGGTCCAATCCGGCCTCTTCCAGAAAGCTTCTGGCTGCTTCCGTGCGGTACCGACGGGTGATCTCCACCGAAGCCCCCTCGAACCCGCTGGCCTCCAGGAGGGTGAGGTACTCCTCGATCTGGAGCGCTCCTGCGATGCACCCGATCCAGAGCTCCATGCTTCGCTGGATCTCAGGTGGCACCGGACCGTCAACCACCACATCCGAGATGGCCAGACGACCGCCCGGGCGAAGAACCCGGAACGCCTCCCGCAGGACCTTCCCCTTGTCGGCCGCCAGGTTGATGACGCAGTTGGAGATGATTACATCCACCGAGGCGTCGGGGAGGGGGATGGACTCCATATCCCCCTTCAGGAACTGGACATTCTCTACCCCGGCTCTCTTCTGGTTCTCCCGGGCCAGCTCCAGCATCTCGTCCGTCATATCCAACCCGTAGGCCTTCCCGGTGGGTCCCACCCGGCCAGCGGAGAGCAGTACATCGATCCCCCCACCCGAACCCAGATCCAGCACCACCTCGCCGGGGGCCAGATCCGCCAGGGCAGTTGGATTGCCGCACCCCAGGGAGGCCAGGACCGCCTCTTGGGGAATCACCGAAGCTTCAGCCGGCGAGTAGAGGTTGTCGGTGATGGGGTCACGGCGCTCGGTGCCGGTGGCGTCGGCCTCGGGACCACAGCCGCATCCACATCCGCAGCCGGTGTTTTCAGAAGCGACATCGGCTGGGCCGGTGGCGGGAGCCACGGGTCCGCAGGTGGCTCGCTGACCTCCTGCGGCTGCCTCCGCGGCCCGGGCATATCGCCGGCGAACCTCTTCCTTGAGGTCGGACTCGGCGAGGACTTGAGTGGTCTCGACTGCGCTTCGGCGGGCGGACTCTTCCATCTGGTTTGGCGTGGTCACGGTGAGTTCCTCATATGAAGAGATATTCATGTATCAGGCTAAAAAAAACGGACTCCCCTCTCTGCGTCTTGCTACGACGGCGTTCTAGAGTGCCCCAGCGGCTCGGTTGCCGCAGTAGGTGGAGGCCTCAGCAGCCAGGGTGGCACTGATCCAGTTATCCAGCAGCTCTCGTAGGGTGATGAGGGCATGCGGGTTGAGGGAGTAGTAGGCCCATCGGCCCTCGCGCCTGGCCTGAACGAGACCGGACTTCCTCAGCGTCCGGAGGTGATGGGAGAGGAGGGACTGCTCCACCTCCAGTTCTCCGCCCAGGGCGCAAACGCAACACTCCCCACGGACCAGCTGTCTCAGGATCCCCAGGCGTGTGGGCTCCGCCATGGCATAGAGCACCGATTCCGGGGACGGCGTTTGACGAGTGCCGGACGCGGGATTCGCTGTGGAGCCCGCCGGCGCTGGGGGAGCTTGGGTGGTCATGCGCAAATATATGAATTGCCGTTCATATGAACAAGCCCCCGACCACGAGGTCCTTCTCCACGGCTGCGTGAGTCGCTGTTCCCCCGTCGGATTCATCCCTCCGGGACCGTCCCCCATCGCACCAGGAACTCCGCCAGTTTCACTCCGGCGGCCTGGGCCCCTTCCACGTTGAAATGGACATCATCGTAGAAGTAGTCCAGCGACTTCGGGAGGACCCGGGCCAGGTCGAACAAGAGGATTCCAGATTCAGCCGCCACCCCTCGCATGACATCGTTGTAGGCCTCCATGGCCTGGTCCATGAGCTCCGCCCCATGGGTGGCATTCACTCCGTACAGGAGCCACTGCCACTCCTCCACGCGGGGGTCCACCTGACTGTCCCAGGTGGTGGCCTGCGTCATGAACACAAGTGGCAGCTTCTGGCCCAGGGCCACCCCCGCCAGAGTCCGGAGGTTGGTGCCATAGGGCTCCAATTCCACACGGGGGGAGGCATCCGTCCGGGGGGCATTCCTCCGGATTTCAACCAGGGCACGGTAGTTGGACCGACCGGCGAGCGTTTGGAGAACGACGTTCGGGTCCTCGGGTATGGCCCGGTTCACCAGGGCGTAGGCTCGCCTTCCCAGTTGAAGTTCCGTGAGGAGCAACTTGAAGAGATGACGGGCCTGAAGGAGTTCGGGCGAATCCTCCATGGCGACCCAGGGCCGGGGGTTGAAGTGCAGGTAGTCGAAGCCTGCCATGGCGGCCCGAAGGTCGTTGATGCCGGCGAAGACCACCACCAGGTCCGGTTCCAGGTGGACGATGCGATGCGCCAGCATGGCGATGTGGTCGTCACTCCTGTCACCGGATTTCCCGGCTCCGTACACGCGCACCGCCACGTCCGGTGGGGCCCGGTCCTGGAGTTCCCGCTGGAGGACGGCAGTGAGGGCGTCGGAATCGTCCAGGTACAGATTCTCGGTGGTGCTCCCTCCCACCATGAAGATCCTGAACTCATCGGAGGGCTTGGGTTGGACGAGGTGGGGTCCACGGAAGCCCATGTTGTTCGTGGAAAAGAGGTTCGGACCACTGACCCCCGGGAGCCCGGGTTCGGCCTCCGTCTCCATGCTGAAGTTGGTAGGAAATTCAGAGCGGATGAACTGATTCGTCCATACGGATCCGACGGGGGTTTTCTGCCGAACGAAGGGGTCCGGAAAGGGAGCCATGATCCGGAGACCGACTTCGGCCAGTCCAAGGCAGACCAGGAGGACCACAGCTCCCACCAGAGGGCCCATCCACCCGGGAAATGGGGGGTGAAGCCCGCCCTCGCTGCACCCCGATCCCTCACCTGTTGCGACCGGTGGCTCTCCGTTGTCCGTCACCGGCGGCTCTCGGTTGGCCGTCATGGGAAGGGGCCTCCTCCCGCGTCAGAAGATGGTGTAGATGAAGGGGGCCAATACCGATCCCTGGGCGAACAGGAGGAGGGCCCCCACCAGCAAGAGCACCAGAATGATGGGCATGAGCCACCATCTCTTCCGAGTCTTCATGAATGCCCATAGCTCGCCGAAGAAGCCCCGCCGACGGGCCACTCGCTGCTTCCCGGTCGCCATGGGCACCGACGGCGGCAACCCGCTCACACTGCACGGCGCATCCGTCTACCTCGAGATGGAGGCGCTGCAGGATTGCCCCGCCGGCCGCAGCGCCTCCGTCGCTCATGTTACGGCACTCTACGCACCTTGCCCAAGAATCGATCCAGCCAATCGAGTGACTCGCGGACGACATCGTTCTTGGGAGGTACGTGCCCGCCCGGAAAGAGGGCGAGGTGCTTCTCGGAATCCCGTGCGCCGAACGCCTCGAACATGGGCCGAATGACCGTTTCGATCGGCCGCGTGAAGTCATCGCTCCCGCTCACCATCAGCGTCGGGACGCGCGTTCAGGGTGCGTAATGGACCGGGAGGATCTCGGCGGGGAGTCCATCGGCATACGCAAAGCCACCGGCCACCAGGATTGCAGCATCGAATCGGTCTTCGAGCGCCAGGAAAATGGGCGCGTATCGCGCACCAAGACTCAGGCCCAGATACGCGAGACGCGTTGCGTCCACGTCATCACGCGTTTCGAGGTAGTCCACGGTGCGGCGGAGATCTTGTACCCAACGAACGACTTGATCCCGCCACGCGTGGATCTGCGCGGTCGATCCCCCGGTTCCGGGCTCGGCCACCCCCGTGTACCGCTCGTAGCTACCCTTGTAGATGGGAAGGACGAGCACGCGGCCGCTCCGCGGTACAAAATCGAAATACGTCTGCGCCGTCAGACCGTCACTCGACCGCAGGGTCAAGCCGTCGGAGCCGGGGAAGTAGATGACGGCTTGATACGGTGGGGCCGCAGTCTGGGGCTTCGGAAAGTAGAGGCGAGCCTGCACGCGCTCGTCGCCGTACGCTGCATCGAAGGAGAGCAGATGAACGTCCCAGTCGAGACTGGAAGAATCTACGCTTTCCACGGTTGCGTTGAGCGGCCCGTCGTCGAAGGCGTACAGTCGACGGAAGACCTCGAAGACCTCGTCGGACACGGCTTCTTCGGCGTTGGATTGGGCCCGAGGCGGGGCTTCCGCAAGCAAGGCGGGGTCGAGGGGCGCGTCGTACCGAGCACACCGGAGCCGTGGGTGGGAGATCGATCGAGGGGCGGGCGCGCATCGTCGCTCGCGAAGCGGTACCCCGGGTCGCGCCACGACCCACCCAGAATGTAGCGTTCGCGGCCGATCGCGGTCCACGTCCACTCTTTCACGTTTCCGGCCATGTCCAGATGGCCGAATCGGCTCATCCCATCGAGGGATCCGGCGGCCGTGGGACCACTCGATCCGAAGGTGGATCGCAGGATGATGTCTGAATAGATGCCCGGCGATGCGGCGCGAAACCAGTGGTGATAGGTCGGGAGCGCCTTCCCCACCGACGCGCAGTATGCGGCCGCCTCATACCAACTCACTCCCCCAACGGGCTCGTCCGCCGTGCCATCCGGATAGCGTCCGAGCTCCCACCCTGCCGGTCCTCGTCTCCCCGTGGCGTCGGTGAAGCTTGCGACCAGGTCTTGCCACGTGCTGGCGTCGGCCTGTGCGAAAGGCAGATCGACCCAATGGGTCGAACTTCGTAGGCGCCCGATGAAACAAAGATCTCATATGCCCTGTTCGTGACCTCGACGCGGTCCATCCAGAAGCCCTCGAGTTGGACCAGAGTGGCACCGCCCCCGCGGGTACCGCCCCCGCGCCGGTAAGCCCCTGCGGACACGAAGAGCATGTCCGAGGCGTTGGTCTCGGGTCTCAAATCGAAACGGAAGGTGTCGCCCAGGAAGACGTGAAACGCTCCTAGGGCCGTGTGAAAGCCCGTGCGACGAACTTCCCACCGGAGGTTGCCGGCGGGCACGTAGACGTCCTGCAACGGTGTCTCCCCCAGGTAGTGCCATTCGTCGGGATCGGAGAGGTAGGCTCGTACGAACACGCCGGCACCTTCGGGGGTGCTGAGAATCGTTCTCGGGATTGCGGCGGCGCGCTTGAGTTGCTGGAGCTGGCGGTCCTCACCGAGATACTCTTCCGCCTCCTGAACCAGGAGCCATGCTTCGAAGGTACGCTGCTCGGCGAGCAGCGCATCGATCGCTGGTATCGCCTCGGTTCGTGCCCAGCGCGCACGACTCTCCCGATGGAGATACACCCCGGCCAGCACGGTGATCGCGAAGGCGGCGACAGCCACGGCCATTCTGCGGCGCCGTGAGCGAGGTGCACGGTCCGGGGCGGTCGTGGCCGCAGCCTGGCGCTGCAGCTCACGCAGGGCAACGGCGAGTTCCGACCCGGACGCGAATCGTTGGGCCGAGTCCCGTGCCATCGCCTTTCGCACCACGGCGGTGAGGGCGGTCGGAAGATCGCTCGGCAGCTTTTCGAACGGCGGGCCCGTCGTTAGAAGTCTGTGAAGCATGGGGAGTTCCGCGTCCCGCCCGAACGGGAGTTCGCCCGTGAGCAGCGTGAACAGGACCGCTCCCAGCGACCAGACGTCGGCCTGCGGGCCGGCGGGGTGCCCTTCGGCCTGTTCCGGTGACATGAAGGCCAGGGTGCCGACCACATGACCGGTGCGGGTGATGTGCTCGTCGCCGGCCATTTCCCTGGCGATGCCGAAGTCGGTGATCTTGATGCGCCCGCCGTGTGTAACGAGCACGTTCGACGGCTTGATGTCGCGGTGAACGATCCCTCGCTCATGGGCCGCGCCCAGCCCCTCCGCCGCCTGGGCGGCGAGTTCGATGCACGTATCGACGTCGGGACGCTGCTTGGCGATCAATGCCTCCAGGGTCACGCCCTGGACGAGCTCCATGACGATGTACAGGCAGTCGTCGTACTCCTCGACCGCATGCGTCGTCGCGATGTTGGGGTGGTTTATGGCAGCGGCGGTTCGGGCCTCACGGGCGAAGCGTCGACGCACCTCGTCGCTCGCCAGCGTGAGGGTGGCAAGCGACTTGATGGCTACGGTTCGTTCGAGTCTGGTGTCTCGCGCCTCATATACGACGCCCATCCCACCGGCGCCGATCTGTCCGATGATCTCGTAGTGGCCGAGGCGTTGACCGACCTCGAGCTGGCTCATGGTTGCCTGTAAGTCGCGACCCAAAGATAGGGGAAAGCCCGGCGTCAGCATGAGAACGGAAGAGCCGGAACATGCGCCCCGGCTCTCTCCTGGGGCGACGATGACCAAGAGGGACTGAGGCCGGGAAGGTTGTCGAAGCTTAGGTGTGGGTCATGCGCGGCACACGATCTTTGAGGCCCTCGGGCTGCACGGGAAAGCCTACGGTGAAGCCGGGGCGCTGGCCTGCCCCCGCCAAACGAGACCAGGTAGAATGAGGGTCCAAGAAACCTGAGATCATCTAAGATCAGGGAGGGCTCGATGAAGGGAAAGAAGCACACGGTGGAACAGATCATCCGGAAGCTTGGGCTTGCGGAGACAGCCCCGATGAGTGGAGGCCACCGCAGGAAGCTGCCAGACCTGGCGACTTAGCGGATCTAATCGGCTGGTAGATGCCATGTCCGACGCCTTGCGTCCCTTGCTGTTTAGGCGCCATAGGTGGCATATTGGACTACATTCATGCCGTTATCATGCCAAGTCTGGCACAACCCAGGAGACATTATGGCTCGGATCCACGCTCGCACGCGTACCGCAGAGGCCCTGTCGGAGATGGGTCGACGTCTCAGGAGTGCGCGCCTCGCTCAGAACCTGACCGTTGAGGAGGTCGCTGAGAGATCGGGGATAAGCCCTCGCACTATTCTGAGACTTGAGGGAGGTGAGGGTTCTCGGCTCGACAACCTGATCAAGCTACTCCGGGGCCTGGGAAAGATCACCGCACTCGAGGCATTCCTTCCGGAGCCTACCGTGTCCCCCGCAGACCTGGTGCGTCGGGCAGGAAAACCACGCAAGAGAGCGAGTGCCAGAGATGACTGAATACACAACTACCAAGGTCGGCCTCTGGGGCCACGAGGTAGGATACCTCGCGGAGTCCGAGACGGGTGAGATCGTCTTCGAGTACGCGGAGGACTTCCGCAAGAGCGGGCTGGAGATCTCCCCGATCAATCTCCCCCTGTCCGTCGCTGGGCCGCAAACCTTTCCCGAGCTCCGCCGGAGCGCTTCCTTCTCGGGCCTGCCCGGGGTGTTCTCGGACTCGTTGCCGGACGCGTTCGGGAACAAGGTGATCGAGCGGTACTTCAGCGAGCAGGGCGGACGCTCCCGGATCTCTCCGGTCCAGAAGCTGCTTTACGTCGGGGATCGTGGGTCCGGTGCCCTTGTCTACGAGCCGGCGACCACGGCAAGCCCCGGCACCACCGAGGTGCTTGAGGTCCGGGACCTGGTGGACCAGGCCCGTCGGGTAATCGAAGGCGACACCACAGGGGTGGTCCGGGACATCATGCGGATTGGCGCAACCGCTGGGGGAGCGCGCGCCAAGGCCCTGATTCTCTGGGACCAGAAGCGGAACACTGTCCGGTCGGGACACGTGGAAGCGCGGCCTGGGGAGACGCCCTGGATCATCAAGTTCGATGGAGTGACCAGAGAGTCGGGTGGCCAGGCAAACGTGGCCAGCCCCAAGCCAGGGCCGTGGGGGCGCATCGAGTATGTCTACTCCGTCCTCGCGAGACGTGCTGGTATCGCGATGCCCGACACCCACCTCCTCCGGGAAGGGCCCCGGGCCCATTTCATGGTGAAGAGATTCGACCGCCGAGGCGCGAGAGGCACTCAGCGCGTTCACATGCACTCCCTTGGCGGAATGCTTCACCTGGACTACAACGACCAGTACCAGATCGGCTACGAGGTCTATTTCGACCTGATGCGTGAACTTGGCCTGGGGCAGCACCAGGTCGACGAGGCCTTCCGAAGGATGGTCTTCAGCGTCGCAACGGTGAACTACGACGACCACCTCAAGAACTTTTCCTTCCTGATGGACGAGATGGGTCGGTGGCGCCTCTCCCCTGCTTACGACGTGGCCTTCGCCGAAAACGAGGATTGGACCAGGCAGCACCAGATGTCGATTGCGGGGAAGTTCAAGGGAATCACTCGGGCCGATCTCATTGAAGTCGGGGAGAAGTTCGACGTGCCCCGCGGAGGTGCGATCATCATTGACGAGGTGCTCGACAGCGTATTGCTCTTCGGCATCGAGGCCTCGGAGGCGGGCGTGGGGCCGGAACTGATCCAGTGGTTCGAGGAGCGTCTGGGCGACGAGACGAAGCCGCTCCAGCGGTGACCCTCATGGACCCCAGGTCTCCGGCTGTCGAACGAGTGAGCCCCGCCACGGGTCGTGCGTATCCGCTGACGATGGTCAGCCAGGGGTGGTAAGTCCTCTATCCGTCAAGCTCACAACAGTCTTGAGCTGTAAGTGAATTACAAGGGCTACATTGTTCAATTTCCAAACAGCCCGGCCGCATCCGAGGAGTTACGGGGGAGGAGCGCGGCGGCGCTGTCGTCATAAAAAACGGAGAGGCCCAACACATAAGTGGGGAGCATCGTTCATATGAACAATCCTCCGCTCACTTCCCCTGGACTGGAAACTCACCCAGCCGGGTGGCCAGAACCGCGTACTGGGAGAGCAGGCAGGGGATCCCCTGAATCACCGGGAAGGCGTATCCGTCGTCCACGGAATACCAGGCGTCGCCCCGGTCTTCCAGGGTCGCCCCGGAGACCGGAGAGGCGTAGGGGGGCCATGCTCCGTGTGCCCTGCCCGCCTCCTTGGAAGTCGGACCCTCAAGTTCCACCACCGTGAGGGCAGCTTCGTTTTCCGGGCGCTCGTTCCACCCCCACAACTCGTGTCGGCCGGCTGGGTGACCCAGGGCGTCCAGGGTTTCCGGAATCCCCTTCACATACCCGTGCTCCTGGATGCGGGCCCGGGTTGCTTCACTCCCCAACTCCCACGCCGGCTCCACCAGGATGAGACGTCGGCGAGCCACCCGAACAAGCTCCGACAGGATCTCCCGTTCCCTGCCACCGTTGGGTTCCAGGGCGTGACAAGTCACCACTACATCCACGCTGTTGTCCAGGAGGGGAATGGACTCCAGGGCCCCCACGAACAGGCGAGGATCCACCTGAGCTGACTCCACCATTTCCCTGAGATTCAGCTGGGCGTACAAGAGCCGGGAGAGGGAGATGTCGAACGCCAGCACTCCTGGCGGTGGCGTGGAGAGGCGGCGCAGAATCGGTGCCAGGGTGGTGCCCTCCCCCGTGCCGGCGTCCAGGATGGTGGCCCCCGGCGTCTCGTCCAGGAGAGCCGCCAATCTCCGCCCCTGTTCCTCTTTGAAAACCCGGAACTCCGGGTCGTCCAGAAAGGCGGTGTAGCTGCCGGCCTGGAGATCGTAGGAGTAGAGGACGTTGGCCGTGCTGTTCTCGTTGGACCCCTCCACTTCCCGCATGTGTCGAGAGAGGTTCTTGCCCTCCCGGTACAGGCGGGCCAGCTCCCGGGTGTCGAAGCGGGGCCCCTTCACCGTACCAGCTTCCGATACCGGATGCGGTGGGGCTGGTCGGCTTCGGCCCCCAGCCGACGCCGGCGATCGGCCTCATACTCCTGATAATTCCCCTCGTACCAGACCACCTGACTGTTGCCTTCGAAGGCCATGATGTGCGTGGCCACCCGGTCCAGGAACCACCGATCGTGGGAAATCACCACCGCGCAGCCCGCGAAGGTCAGGAGCGCCTCCTCCAGAGCCCGGAGAGTGTCCACGTCCAGGTCGTTGGTGGGCTCGTCCAGCAGGAGCACATTCCCGCCGGCCCGGAGGAGTTTGGCCAGATGCACTCGATTCCGCTCTCCCCCGGAAAGCACTCCCACCTTCTTCTGCTGCTCCGGTCCCCGGAAGTTGAACCAGGAGAGGTAGGCGCGGGAGTTCACTTCCGTGTAGCCGAAGTCGAGGACATCGTGACCCCCAGAGATTTCTTCCCAGACGCTCTTGTGGGGGTCCAGCGCCTGCCGGCTCTGATCCACGTAGGCCAATTCCACCGTGGAACCCACCTTGATGGTGCCCGAGTCGGGTTCCTCCTGACCGGTGATCATCCGGAAAAGGGTGGTCTTCCCGGCTCCGTTGGGGCCGATGATCCCTACGATGCCCCCTCGAGGGAGCCGGAATGAGACGTCCTCCATGAGGAGCTTGTCCCCGTAGGCCTTGGTGACCCCGTTGGCCACCACCACCTCCTCACCCAGCCGCGGCCCTCGGGGAATGAGGATCTCGGCGGTGCGGATCTCGTCTTTCTGTTCCTCTGCCAGGAGATCTTCGAACTGGTTGATCCGGGCCTTCCCCTTGGCCTGCCGGGCCTTGGGAGACATGCGGATCCACTCCAGTTCGCGTTGCAACGTCTTCGCCCGGGCCGAGGCTTGCTTCTCCTCCTGCGACATGCGCTCCTGTTTCTGCTCCAGCCAGGAGGAGTAGTTCCCCTCGTACGGGTGACCTGCCCCCCGGTCCAACTCCAGGATCCACTGGGCGACGTTGTCCAGGAAGTAGCGGTCATGGGTGATGGCCACGATGGTGCCGGGGAAGTCGGCCAGGTGGCGCTCCAGCCACGAGACCGATTCGGCGTCCAGGTGGTTGGTGGGCTCGTCCAGGAGAAGGAGATCCGGCTCCTCCAGGAGGACCTTGCACAGTGCCACCCGGCGCTTCTCTCCTCCGGATAGCTTGCCAACATCGGCATCGGGAGGGGGAAGACGGAGGGCATCCATGGCGATCTCGATCTTCCGGTCCAGGTCCCAGGCGCCCGCCGCCTCGATTCGGTCCTGGAGCTTCCCCTGCTCCTCCAGAAGTGCATTCATCTCCTCGTCGCTGGAGATCTCGCCGAACTTGAGGCTCACCTCCTCGAAGCGCTTCAGGAGATTCATCGTCTCCTTCAGGGCCAACTCCACATTCCCCCGCACATCCAGCGACTCATCCAGCTCCGGCTCCTGGGACAGATATCCAATCCGGGTCCCCTTGGCGGGCCAGGCCTCTCCCTGGAAGTCGGTGTCCACCCCTGCCATGATCCTGAGCAGGGTGCTCTTTCCCGAGCCGTTGGGGCCCACCACGCCGATCTTGGCTCCAGGGTAGAAGGAGAGCCAGATCCCCTTCAGGATCTCATTTCGAGGAGGGACCACCTTCCGGAGGTCCTTCATGACGTAGATGTACTGCGGGCCGCTCATGGATTTCCGGTTTCAAATGCTGAAATTCCGAGGCCCGGGTCTCTGGGCTCGAACCCCGTGAAGAAGGGGGAAATCTAACAGCTTCGGGCGGCTTTCAAGGCCTCCGCCAGGATCTCGGAAACCTGTCCTGGCCGGGTGAGGAACGAGTCATGGCCCTCCAGGGCGTGGATTTCCCGGTAGCGGGCTCCGCCTTCCCGGGTCCACTCCTTCACCTCATTTGCGGGGTACAGGATGTCTCCCGGGATACCCACCCCCACCAAGACTCCGGGGAAAGCGCGAAGGGCCGGACAGACACCGCCGCGCCCTCGTCCCACGTCGTGGGCGTCCATGGCCTCTAGGAGCAGGGTATAGGCCGCGGCATCGAAGCGCTCCTTCAGCTTCTCGCCGTGATGGTTCAGGTAGCTGCGAACCTGGAACTCCCCCTGGGGCGTGCGATTCCGATGGAACCTCTGCCGGAACTCCGAGCCCGTGCGGTAGATCATCATTCCCACCATCCGGGCCAGGGCCAGCCCCTCGGTACCTCCCAGGCGCACGGCTTCCCGCTGCAGATGGTTCCATCCCATGGCTTGGGCGCTGTGGGCCGCCGGGGCCGCGTACACCACCGCTGCCCGGGCACGCTGCGGAAAGGTGGCGGCCCATTCCATGGCCACCATGCCTCCCAACGATCCCCCCGTGACAAGGGCCACTTCCTGGACTCCCAGGTGGTCCAGGAGGGGCGCAATGAAGCGGGCCTGGTCCCGGGGGGTGACCACGGGAGCCGGCTTCCCTTCCGGCACCGGAACCAGGGGTGTGGTGCCGTAACACGATCCCAGGAGGTTGGGGGCCACGACGGCCCATCGGTCCGGATCCAGCACCTGACCCGGGCCCACCACTCCAGGCCACCACGCCGTGACATCCGTGTCTCCGGTGAGGGAGTGGAGCGCCAACACCACGTTGTCCTTGCTCGGCGCGATGCGTCCAAAAACGCGATACCCCTGCTCCAGCGGGCCCAGGGCGGTACCGTCTTCC
The DNA here is from genome assembly GCA_040905545.1 of Gemmatimonadota bacterium. GTDB lineage: Bacteria > Gemmatimonadota > Gemmatimonadetes > Longimicrobiales > Gaopeijiaceae > JBBDRI01. Next base: position 141,030 of record JBBDRI010000056.1, read on the forward strand.
AGGGTGAATGAAGGGACGGTGATGGTTTGGAGCTCGGGGAGTTCGTCTGCCGCATCCACTTCCTCCCCGGCCGGGTTGGTGCGGCGGCCCGGCGGGGAGGAGGGAGCGGTGGTACGGGTCTGGTTCATAGTCAACTCTCTACCTTCAGGGCGGCGTCAAGATCCTCGATGAGGTCTTCCACGTCTTCGATGCCCACGGAGAGGCGCACCAGGTCGGGGGTGACGCCCGCCGCCCTGCGCTCCGTGTCGGACAGCTGCTCGTGGGTGGTGGACCAGGGGTGGATGATGAGGCTTTTGGCATCCCCCACGTTGGCTACCAGTGAGAAAAGCTCACTCCTGCGGATGAGATCCTTGGCCGCGGTTTCGCCGCCATGGACCCCGAAGGTGAGAACTCCCCCGAAGCCCCCCGTGAGGTACTTCTTCGCCAGGGAGTGGGAGGGGTGTGACTCCAGGCCCGGGTAGCTCACCCATGACACCGCAGGATGTTGCTCCAGATGTTGAGCCACGGCCAGGGCACCCTGGGAGTGCTGCCGGATTCGGAGGTGGAGGCTTTCCAGACCCTGGAGAAAGAGAAAGGAGTTGAAGGGCGAAAGTGCGGGTCCCAGATCCCGGAGGAGCACCACCCGAAGGCGAATGGCGAAAGCCAGCTCGCCAAAAGTGGGCGCGAACTGAAGGCCATGGTAGGCGGGTTCGGGATCCAGGTAGAACTCCTTGAAGCGGGGAGCGGACCCCCAGTCGAAGCGACCCGAGTCTACCACGACCCCTCCGATTGCCGTGCCGTGGCCTCCGATCCATTTGGTGGCGGAGTGGAGCACGATATCGGCACCATGATCTATGGGCCGGCACAGGAAGGGCGTTCCAAAGGTGTTGTCCACCACCAGGGGAATCCCGTGGGCATGGGCCACATCGGCGATGGCTCTCAGGTCGGGCACATCCAGCTTGGGGTTCCCGATGGTCTCCACGTAGAGGGCGCGGGTGGTGTCATCGATGGCTGCGGCGAAGGCACTGGGGTCACTGGCATCCACAAACCGGGTGGTGATTCCCAGGCGAGGCAGGGTATGCTGGAAGAGCGCGTGGGTGCCGCCGTAGAGGGAGCTCGACGAAACGATGGAATCGCCGGCCTGGGCCAGATTCAGGATGGCCAGTGTCTGGGCCGACTGCCCCGACGCCACGGCCACCGCCGCCACCCCACCTTCCAGGGCGGCCATCCGCCGCTCGAAGACGTCGTTGGTGGGATTCATGATGCGAGTGTAGATGTTTCCAAAATCCCGCAACCCGAAGAGATCCGCGGCATGCTCCGGATCTCGGAAGGTGTAGGAGGTGGTGGCGTAGATGGGAACGGCCCGGGCTTGCGTGGCCGGATCGGCCGACTCCTGGCCGGCGTGGACTGCCTGGGTGCCGGGGCGGTAGCTGCGCTGCGGTGCCTCTGCTTCGCTCATGATGTGGTTCCTGAAAGGGTTGGGTTCCCACGCCCTCTCGGGCTGGGCACAAAAAAAACCGGCCCTCTCGTTGCGAGAGGGCCGGTTGGCTTTCCGAGACGTGGTTCGGTCAGCTCATCGATCCGGAGCGGCGTACGCACGCAGATCGCCGGGCCTCGTCGCTTCGGACGGGGCACAGCACATCATGCAAATGCAACACATTAAGCCGCAGTTGGAGTTCACGAACGGTTCCTGTGTTTCAAGGGGGGTCACCATGTCTCGGGTCCAGCATCCTATGGAAGCCACGCCCCGGGAGTCAAGTGGGTGGATGCCTGCGGGGCTCGTCGCACGAGAATCCCAACCGCTTCAGAGTCTGGCCTATTTCCGCCAGGAGGTTGGGCCACTCCTGCCCTTTCAGAAGACAGGGAGCTCCCAGCTTCTCGGAGCCGTGGGTGGTGCCCGACAGGAAGATGGTGTGGCTGGCCAACTCCGGTGCCAGCTTCCGCAATTCAGCCAGAACGTCGGCCCCGGTCAGCGAACCCAGGTGGAGGTCCATGAGCACGATGTCTGCCCGGGATTCCCCCAGAGCCCTGGCCAGACTGCCGGGATCCGCGTGGAGTTCCACCTCCACAGCCATGACTCCTGCCCCCGAGCGCTGGAGGAGACGGGTTTGGACATTTCGCACCTGATGGTCGTCTTCCACCAGAGCCACCAGGACTCCTCGCACGGGCGAGTCCTCCGGAGCTTTTCCCCCACCTGCTGCCGGCGAGTTCGACTCGCTTGAACGCTCGACCGGTCCTGAGGCGGGTGGGGCCATCTGACCCAGGCGACGGGCACGGGGCAGAAAAAGGCGGAGGCGGGCGCCTCCCAGGCGGGGACTCCGGTCCGCTTCCACCCGACCTCCAAGGCGATGTACGGCCCATGCCACAAGGGAAAGACCCAGGCCCCAACCGGCCCCCTCCTCGCCCGCTCCCCGACGGAAGGGCTCGAAGAGACCCTCCGCCAGCGAGGGTGGAATGCCCGGGCCATCGTCTTCCACGGAGACCACGGCCCACTCCCTCCCGGTGCCTGTGTCCTGCAGCGGGTGGAGGGTCACCAGGATGTGGGATTGGGCGAAGCGGGACGCGTTTACCAGCAGGTTCCGGAGGGTGCGGGTGTAGAAGGTGACCGGCCCCTCCACTCGCACTGAGTGGGCAAGGCGTGCATGCAACTGCGCATCCACTGCAGGCGCAGACCGGACCCACCGGTTCAATTCCAGCTCCGTATGTTCCGCCAGGGAGAACGACACCTCGGGAGTCCGCTGGGGTGAGCGGATCTCCCCCAGGAGATCGGTCATCATCTGCTGGATCTCCCGGCAGTCCTCCAGAAGAAACTCGGCTTCTTCCACCGGGGCTTCCCCCCTCCGGGTAGCGTCTCTCAGGAGGAACGCTCGACCGGAGATGAGGGCCACCATGTTTCCCAGGTCGTGAAGAAGCTCGGCGGAAATCCGCCCCAGGGCGGCCAGCTCACTCTGCCGACTCTCCCTTTGTTCCCGCCCGCCCGATCCCGTCATGGCTGGTATCGCTCCAGCTCGTCCAGGAAGCCGGCAGAGAGGGTGGCGAAGGCCCCCTGTTCCCTGAGTTGGGTAGGCGTGTAGGGCGCCACGGCTCGCAGGGCCCGCCGCTGAGCCTGGTCCGAGGAGTACCCGCAGGCCAAGGCCACAGAGAGTACTGTATGGCCTGGATCATCCAGAAGGGATGCCGCCAACAGGCTCCGCATCCAAAGGAGTAGTCGACGAGGGGTGGGGAGATGAGAACGCTGGCACCAGCGAAGGAGGGTGGACGGGGAGAGTCCCAAAGACCGTGCCAGATCCCGGGGAAGACCACCGTTGCTCACCACCTCGATGGCTGCATCCAGGATGACCCGTGCCCGTCCTGGAAGTGGAACCGGAAGATCTCCGAAGAGGAGGTTGCGGAGCGGTTGGCCTCGGGCCTCCCGTAGCCTTCTCCGAATGGCCTCCGTGGTACCCTCTTCATCCACCTGGAGAATCTCGGCTACACCCCAGGTGCCCAGGGTCCACAGGTCCCGGGGGGATGCGGGCCTGCCGTTCACCGCAGCCACCACGGTAGCCGAAGGGAAGTTCCGGAGGAGCTCGCGGAGCTCCGGGGCCGGGCCACTCCCCGGCAGTCGATCCAGGAAGGGATCTACCACGGCCACCATGGCAGGCGATGCGGCTCGGAGCTGTTCCTCCAGGGCGACCCAATCATCGATGTCCACCACTCGAAAACTTCCGTGCACCACCTTCCTGAGCCGGCTCCGGAGAACCGGATCCCGATGATGGACCAGGAGGAGTCTAGGTGGTGCTCGCATAATTAGACGGAAAAGGTTCGGTTTACGTAGGAAGGCAATTGCGGCATTGGGGGTCCGGTGAGGCAGATTGCAGAAGCATCTCGGGGCTCCTTGGCCCTTGCCTCATCACCGCCTCTCTGGAGGACCGTCCCATGAAATGGTTTCGACTCTTCGCCGCCGTGCTCGCTCTCAGCTTCACGGCCGCCTGTGCAGATGGGCTGCCCACTGGCCCCAGCAACAATGACGATGAGCCGGGATACATCGGTTCGGGCACCTGAGCACCGGGGTTCGCTGGCACTGACATCGCGAGCGATCGAGGGCTACAAAACGCTGGCCAGGGAGGAAACGAACTCCCCGGCCAGCGTTTCGGCCATTTGAACGTCCTCCGCATCCCATTCGGCGACATGGGGGGGATGTGGCGATGACTGAGTCTCTTCGTGGCTCGACCTGAGGGCACGGGCCGCAGCGACAAGGCTTTCCGCCTGCAAGGAGACCTTACCTTCGCCGGCGAGCCGCGCCATCTCGAGGGATTGGGTGGCCGCGATCTCACCCTCCCGGTCCAGCCCCAGACTCAGGGCACCGTGAGCTACATCTCCCCAGGCCCTTGCGACTCCGTAGGTGTTCTCCTGGCCTCGCAGCAGACGCACCGCTTCCGAGAAGCCTTGCCGGTCTCCGAGGGCGCCTCGAGTCCTGGCGAGTGCCCCGAAACAGGCGGAGGCCTGGGTGTCCGGGACCCACGGCATGGCCCTTTCCAGGACCGGAAGTGCCTGCGCGAAACGACCTCTCTCCACCCAGAAGTAAGCTACGTCGTGAGCCAGCGCTGGCAGGCTCGGATGCCCTGTGGGGTAGGAATACAGGGCCTGCTGCGCATGCCGTTGGGCAGCGGTGTCGTCGCCGCACTCGGCTTCCACCACGAAGAGATCATGATGGGCGCGCGCGCGCGGTTCTTTCAGACCCTGGCGGACTGCCCGACGCACCGCCTTGGTGAGGAGCCGGCGGGCCAGGGGGTAGTTCCCGCGTCGCACCATCATATTCCCGTAGGTGATGTACGTGAGCGTGTACGCTTCCCAGTCCCGAGCCTGGCGAGTGAGCCCGATGGCCCGGAGGAACCAGGCTTCCGCCCGGCCGTGGAGGTTTCGTTCCCGCAGTTCTCGCCCTACCGCCAGGGCATACCGACCATCACCAGGGCACGCCACCGAGGCCGCCTGCAAAAACTCCAATGAGGTGGTTGGGAAGCCCTCGTCCCGGGCCCAGTCGTGAATTCGCAAGCAACTGAGGCCCACCAGGGCCGGATCTATCCGGTGCGGACGGTCCAGAAGGCCGGCCAGGAGAGTGAGGGGCTCATGCAGCCGGGGGGGCAAGTGCATCTCGAGGATGAGCGCCAAACGGCGCTCCATGGCCTCCGGCGTGAAGAGGCCCTTTCGGCTGGAAGGGGGAACCCTGGACCAGAGGAGCACGTTCCGGAGAGTGAGCCAGAGCAGAAGGCCCTCCTCTCCCGGATGCTCGGGAAGCACGCTCAGCCCCTCGGGGCCCGGGGCTTCAGGATCGCGGGTGACCGGAGGAGGGATTCTCCAGCGCCTGCGGCTTGCCAATGCGGTGGGATCCTGCCGAAGGAGGTCTTGCGATGCAATTTCCATGGTAGCGCACCTTTTCCGCCGTAAAGTAGGGAGGCCCCAAAGTTAGCCCTCCGCGTGGCGCCGCACCAGACTGTCGCAACCGTCAGCTCCTGGAGCTCTCCCACAAGCCGGTGGGAGGTACCACCAAGACCGAGCATTCGGCGTTGCGGAGCACCCGCCGGGACACCGAGCCAAGAAGAAGCCGACTCACGAACGATTGCCCGTGGCTTCCCATGGCCAGGAGCTGGGCCTCCTCCTGGTGAGCGAGGGCCAGGAGTTCCCGTACCACTCCTCCTTCCCGAAGCTGGATCTCCACGTTCACATCGCCCTCCCGGCTCACGGAACGCCCCAGTTCACTCAGCCGATCGCGGGCGGTCTCCCGATAGGCTGACGTCCAGTCGTCTGCCGTGATGAGTGGGACGTCCATGACGTGGGTAAGGACGATCCGCGCCTGGGAAGCCACCACGGATGGGAGGAGCCCCAGGGCCTGCTTGCTGAAGTCGGAGAAGTCGACGGCCGCCACTACGGAACGGGGAAGTTCCATATGATCGGGGTGCACTGCCAGGACGGGCACCGGCGACACGCGCACCACTGTGGCCGCCATCTCATGTCCCAGGAGGCGGTCCATGGGGCGGCGGCGGCCCAGGCCCAGTACGATGAGATCGGCTTCCACCTCACCGGCGTGGGTGGCCACCTTCCGGGCGGGATGGCCCTCCAGGTAGGTCACGGGCCAACCTGCCTCCTCAGCACCCGCCTCCTGGAGCATACGTTCCACCTGCTTGCGGAGCTCCCGCAAACGGGATTTCCCCACCTCGGCCAGCGATGGCACTCCAAACATTCCCGGCTCGGTTCCCTGTGGCACCTCCGCCACCGCCACCACCTTCACCGTCGCGCCGAGTCGGTCTGCCAGCTGGGCGGCTGCCTGAACTGCAGCTTCGCTGCGCTGTGATCCATCGGTGGCCAGCAGGATGGTACGAATCATGAGGTGCCTCCAGGGATGAAGCGACGGACTGATTTGGACTGGCCTACAGCCGCCACCGGCGGCGCAGGAACGGGGATGCTTACCGTGAATCATGCCGGGTGCACTGCGAGAGGGAAAGATGGGGAGGCGTGATCGTAACCAACCCCGGGACCCCATACCTCCCGCCGTCCCCGACTTTGGGTGTGAGACAGATTGGCCTATCTTATGCGCGCTGGTCGCGAAAAGGGTACCGGATTACAGGCATGGGCTCTGGCACGGGACGTGCATGCCTTATGAGAAGGATCCTGGATCCCCCCGGCCCGGCCGGTGACTGTTCCTCGGAAGGAGGCTTCTCAATGTTCAAGAAGATCATGGTTCCCCTGGACGGTTCGACGTTCGGGGAGTTCGCCCTACCGGTGGCCTACACCCTGGCGGAGAAGGGGGGGGGCTCCGTGGAAGCGGTGACGGTGGTGACTCCCCTCACCCCGGCCCACTTCGCTGAACCATCCCTGGAGGTGGACAATCGCTGGTATCAGGAGGCCATGCAGGAGGCCGAGGCCTATCTGGAACGGGTGAGAGACCGGCTTTCCGTGAGGAGCGGTGGAACGGCCTTGGACACAACAGTGCTTCCGGGGCCGGTGGTCCACTCCCTGGAGCGGCACGCCCATCAAGGTGGCGCGGATCTGGTGGTGCTCACCACCCATGGACGTGGTCCGCTACAGAGGGCATGGCTGGGGAGCGTGGCAGATGGTCTGGTACGAAGGTTGGAATTGCCCATCCTTCTCGTGCAGCCCGAAGAGGAGGGGGAGCCCGACCTGAACGGGAGCTTCCAGGCTGGTCACATGATGATCCCATTGGATGGCTCGGATCGGTCCAGGGAGGTCCTGGAGCCGGCGTTGGCTCTGGCTCGCCTGATTGGGGCGAAAGTCACCCTGGTGCATGTGGTGCCTCCCCATCTCCCCGTGGGCTCCATGTACATTCCCCACATGGTGATGGAGCAGCACGAAGACCAGAAGCGGGTGGACGAGGCGAAATCTACGCTGGATGCCCTTGCGGCGGAACTCCAGGCACAGGGCCTGGATGTGTCTGCGGAGGTTCTCACGGGCGATCGGCCTGCGCCGGCCCTCCTGAACCATCTGGAGGAGCGCGACGTGGGCCTTATTGCCATGGCCACTGCGGGCCGTGGGGGGGTATCTCGCCTGGTTCTGGGCAGCGTGGCAGACAAGGTGGCCCGTGGCAGTGACGTTCCGGTGCTGTTGGTCAGGGCTCCAGAAGCCTGATCCACCGCGCTCCTAGGAGCGCGTCGGGGTATTGAGGTGCGGCTGCCCGTCAGGGGTGGGGGTGGGGAGTGCGAAGCGAAATGCGCTCCCCGTCCCCACCTCGCTTTCTACCCAGATCCGGCCGCCATGGGCCTCCACCAGGCTCCGGGCGATGGTCAACCCCAGGCCGATTCCATGTCGACCGCTTTTCTCCGCTCGCCAGAACCGGTCGAAGACCCGGGGGAGCTGATCGGGGGGGATCCCAGGGCCGGTGTCCTTCACTTCCACCACCACCTCTCCATCTTCCTCCCAAACCGAGATCCGCACCAGGGATTTCGGTGCCGAATACTTCACCGCATTGCCCAGAAGGTTGGAAAGCACCTGCATGACCCGGCCTGCATCCAAGGCCAGGGAAGGGAGGTCGGGCGGACAGGGGGAAAGCTCCAACCCGATCTCCTTCACATCCGCAAGTGGGCGCAGCGTTTCCACCGCCTCGTCCAGCAGGAGGGCCAGGCGGGCCGGGGCGGGCTTCAGGGAGAGGTTCCCGGATTCCATCCTTCGAAATTCCAGGAGGTCGTGGATGAGACGCTCCATCCTCTCGGCAGATCGGAGAATCGCTGAGACAAGGAAGCTTTCCCTGCTGGATTCGGGAGCAGAGGCGTTCAGGGTGTTGGCCGCCATGATGATGGCCTGAAGGGGATTCCCCAGATCATGCGACACCACCCCCAGGATCTCATCTTTGTTCTGGACTGCATCCTGAGCGTCCCGGTAGAGGCTGGCGTTCTCCAGCCCCAGGGCAGCTCGACGGGCCACCTCCTCTGCCAGGGCAAGGTGGTCTTCGTCATAGACTCGCCCCGGGCTGGTGGAAACGAAGAGGATGCTTCCCAATATCCCCTCCCGAGCTTGCAGGGGCAGGACCATGCACGAGGTGGCGGAGAGGTGCTCCAGGAGACGCTGACACGCTGGGCTCGGAGGGCGGGCATCCACATCGGTGGAATGGGACCGGCGTGGGGTGCCCCGTCTGGACATGAGTTGCGGGGCTCCCAACTCCAGGATCTGACCCAGTAGGCGGGACCTCTCCTCCTGGACCTCGGGATCGGTGGTTGCCGGCGCCTGTCCGTCTCCGTCTGCTGAACCGTGTGCTGCAGCTGCCTGCCACATCACCCCGTCGTCCACCAGATGAATGGCGCAGAAATCCGCCAGATGTTTCACAATTTCCCCAGCGGTGGCTCGGAGGGTCTCGTTCACTTCCAGCGACGCCGCCAGCGCCTGACCCAGATCGGCCAGCAGTTCCTGCGCCCTCTGGCTCCGCGTCTGCTCCGTCACATCCCGGAGAACCACCGTGAACTGTTTCTCGCCATCTATCTCCATCCATGAGATGGATGCTTCGGCCGGAAACTCCTCTCCCGACTTCCTGCGTCCGGAAATCTTCCGCCGCTCTCCCATGCGGCGCGAGCTCACGGATGACTCGCCGAAGGTCCGGATATGCCCCGCGTGGCGGGAGGCGTGCTGGATCGGGAGAAGCAGGTCCAGCGGCTGATTCAATACCTCGGACGCGTCGTATCCGAAGATGACCTCAGCCCCGGGGTTGTAGAGGATGATCTCCTGAGCTTCGTTGATGGAGATGATGGCTTCCGAGGCCAGGGCGATGATTCCTGAGAGCCGGGCCTCCCATTTCCTCAGTGCATCCTCCCCAGGTGCCTGCATGGCCTCCCGGGTCTGACTGGAATCGGGTCGCGATTCTTCATCCGATGATATGGATGAGGTTTTCCCAGGCGTGGGTTCCATGGCGGCTCTGCGGGAGGAGCTGGGAGACTCGGCGTTGGAGGGGAGTCGTATGACACCCGAGGGGGGGAAGGTAGACCTGCCGGGCCCTTCGGGGAATGGTGCCCTGGCCATCCTCGTCCCGGTATAGGACATTATGACCCATGAGCCCAGCGGTGGCGCCCTTGATTCTGTTGGCCCGCTTCCCTTTCTGGCACGGCACGCATCTTGAAGGGGTGGGGACTACCGTGGGCGAGGGCACCAGGACGTGTGAGGAAGCGGACCGGCCTGAAGGATCCTCCACCTCGACTTTATTCATCAATCGGAGGCATCTCCATGCGCACTGTACGAGATATCATGGCTACCGACGTTGTCACCATCGCCCGAACTGCCACGGTCCGGGAGCTGGTAGATCTCATGTCCACCAGGGAAATCAGCGGTCTGCCCGTCATCGATGAGACCCGAAAGGTGGTGGGGGTGGTTTCGCAGACGGATGTGGTGTCCATGGTGGGGAGGGCTGGCGAGTCGCCGGCTCCAGACCCCTACTGGGAACTGAGTTCTCCCGACGATGACGAGGAGTGGCCGGGATCGTACTTCCTGGGGGGGGAACTGTGGGGAATAACCTCTCTTCCGTCCATGACCGAGAGTTGGCAGGATGTCCTGGAAGAGGCCACGGTGGAAGAGATCATGACACCTGCTGCGTACTCCGTTGATGCGGCCATGACCATCTGGGAGGCAGCCCGATTTATGGTTGATGGGCGGATCCATCGGGTCCTGGTACTGGATGATGGAAAGCTGGTGGGTCTGGTTTCCAGCTTTGATATCCTCCGTGTGGTTGCCGGTGACGAGGGAGGGTGAACCTCCCTGCCACGGGTGACCTCGGACCTTCGAAGGCTGAAGGAAGGCACTCGGTTCTGGGGGAGGTAGCCGGGGTGCTGGCCCACGAGATCGGCACCCCGGTAACCGCCATCCAGATGGCATTGGAGCGCCTGGAGCGGAGGGTATCGCCGGGCACGGAGTGGGAAGAGTTGGAATTGGTTCGTGGACAGCTCAACCGTCTGATAATGCTCACCGGCCTCCTCCGCTCCCTCGCCCTCCCGGGTCATCCGCAATTGCAGCCTGTGGACCTGCCTGCCCTGATAAGGGATCTGGCTGCTTGGGTAGGCCCCATCCTGACCAGGGAAGGGGTGCGGCTCGGGGTGGGGGATCCGGGGCCCCATCCCCCTGTCTGGGCGGATCCGCAGCAACTTCAGACCGTCCTCCTGGCCCTCATCTTCAATGCCCAGCGGGCTCTGGGAATGCTGCCGGGGCCCGGCCAGATCACCATCGGGATGGCCGCCACCCCAGGCGGTACCAGGGTGGAAGTGCGAGACAGCGGACCCGGGGTCCGGGCTGGGGAACGAGATCGGATCTTTCTCCCTTTCGTGTCAGGGTGGGGCGGCCCGGGCGTTGGTTTGACCCATGCGAGACGATTGGTGGAGGGAATGGGTGGCGAACTGAAGTTGGGCGATCCGCCTCCAGGCGGAGGCGCCACCTTCATGCTGGAGCTTCCAACGGCGGGGAATCCATGAGCCAGATAGACAATCCACAAGGCCCGATCCGGACGGCGGATGCTCCCCTGCGGCGCATCCTGGTGGTGGAGGACGAAGAGATCATCCGTGAGCTTCTTCTGAATGCTCTCCAGGACGAGGGATTCCAGGTGCGAGCCGTGGAAACGGGAGAGCAAGCCATGGAGGCTCTTGAAGCCCAGGCTTTCGACCTGGTGCTCCTGGATCTGAACCTTCCCGGAATGCATGGGATGACGCTGCTTTCCACCGCGCCCACCATCCAACCGGACGCCCGATTCATCGTCATGACAGCCTTCGGTTCCGTGGATACGGCTGTGGAGGCCATGAAGCTGGGTGCCTTCGACTACATCAACAAACCCTTCCGAACCGAGGAACTGCTCCTCACGCTTCGGAGGGCTCTGGAGGAGGTGGATCTTCGACGGGAGGTGGCTCATCTTCGCGCGCGGGTGCCCACCGGCGTAAGAGAGCGAATCATTGGCCGTTCTCCGGCCATTCAGCGGGTTTTCGATCTCATGGAACGAGTGGCGCCCACCCGGGCCACGGTGTTGGTCCACGGTGAAACGGGTACCGGGAAGGAACTGGTGGCCCGGGCAATCCATGACCTTTCAGACAGGGCTCGAAAGCCATTCGTCGCAGTGAACTGTTCGGCCCTCCCCGAGACCCTGTTGGAATCCGAACTCTTCGGTCATACCAAGGGCTCTTTCACCGGGGCCATCCAGAGCAAGAGGGGGCTCTTCGAAACAGCTCAGGGTGGCACCCTTTTCCTGGACGAGATCAGCACGGTTTCGCCCACCATCCAGGTGAAACTCCTTCGTGTGCTCCAGGAGCGGAAGGTGCAACCCGTGGGATCGCGGGAGCCGGTGACCGTGGATTTCCGGTTGGTGGTGGCTACCAATGACGATCTTCAGGCTCTGGTGCGGGAGGGTACGTTCCGGGAAGACCTCTTCTATCGACTGAATATCTTTCCCATCAGGGTGCCACCCCTCCGGGAGCGGAAGGAGGATATTCCCCTGCTGGCCAACTATTTTCGGGCCCGCTTCGCCGAGGAGAATGGGCTGGACGCGCCGGTTATCCTTCCAGAGACCCTGTCCCGGATGCTGGCCCACCCTTGGCCGGGGAACGTTCGCGAGTTGGAGAATTTTCTGGAACGGGGAATCATCATGCACTCCGGGGCCCATTCCCTGCCCTTCGAGCTGAGTGGGTCGATACAGGGGCAGACGCAGCGGAGTCGGGTGGAGGAAGCGAGGGAGGGCCGGTGGGACCTGGATCGCCTGGAACGAGAATACATCCTGGAGATCCTGGAGGAGCATAAATGGCATCAGGGATCAGCGGCGGAGGTGCTGGGCATCAACCGGCGCACCCTATATCGGAAACTCAAGCGCTACCGCGAGGAGGGGAGTCTCGAGGACACCCCTGGCGGAAAGGAGGCATCATGAAGCTCATCATCGGGTGGGACCCGCAGGACAAGCAGCAGGTGGCACTCACTTGGGGTTGGTGGCTGGCCCAAAAACTTCCTGCTCAGGTGGAAGTGGTTTCCGTGGTTCCACCGCTTCCCGGCGGACCCATGCTCCTCACCGGCCGAGCCGACCTGAATGCCTTGGATCGGGAGCGGAAGGAAGAGCGTGCGGAGATGGCCCGGGAACGCGCGGTACAGGTGACTGGCGAGGGCGCTCCACCCCCTCTGGAGATCAGGGTGGGTCAGCCGGCCCGGGAGCTCAAGTCGCGAGGGGATGAGGTGGAAGGGAGCGTGCTGGTGGTGGGAAGTGGGAATCGGAAGTGGTTCGAGGCACTTACCGGCACCACCGCCGACCGGCTCCTACGCCTTTCAGCTCGACCCGTCTTCGTGGCCCGGGGTTCGGTGCCCGAGGGGGTGGGGAGGATTCTGGCCCCGGTGGACCTCTCCTTGCAAAGCGAGCCTGTGGTGAAGGAAGCGGCTCGCTGGGCACATGGCCTCGGGGCGGAACTCCTCCTGTTCCATCTCCCCAGAAGGGAGTGGAGCGCCGCATTCATGGCGGGGGAGGTGAGCCACCGGGATCCGGCGGCGTTGGAAGATCCGGAGCGGGCGAGGAGCCGTGCCTTTACCGCGCTGGAGGAGTTGGCCGAGGGCGTGCGGGAAGAATATCCTGATCTCCCCGTCAGAGTGGAAGTGGGCGAAGATGGTGGCCATGCGGCGGATGGGATCCTGGCCCGGGTGGAATCCGGGCAGGTAGGTCTGCTGGTAACCGGTACCCATGGCGTGGGCTTCCTGGATCGGATGATTCTGGGGAGTGTGGCGGAAAGCGTGATCCAGCGCGCGCCATGTCCGGTGCTGGTGGTCCCGGCGCGGGCGGTAGCCGATGACGGAGTCGGGGATGTCTGACTAGGAGCGTGTCCGGGTAATGGGGTGCGGCCGCGTTACCCGGACACGCTCCTTAGACCTGGGAGCTACGGCCGGACCACATGCGCTCCTTGGAGGCTGCGATCCATCTCCACCGTGAGCCCGCTCAGAGCACCTCCCACGGGGCGACCGCTGTAGCGCACATCTCCGATGCGCACGCGGTACCCGGTGGGAGTTTCAGACACCTGATAGAAGGGGAAGCGCGACCACGTGAGGAAATCCGCTACCTGCGGCACCGATCTAGCTGCTCCTAGAACGGGAGAATCCGGGAGACGCATGATGGAGTCGTGGTCCACCACCGCTGGTGGGGTGCGCAGCCATGAGAAGCTGGCGGTGTGGTAAGCCGTAGGAGTTTCGGCCACTACCCATCCCCCCAGGGGGTTCGCCGGAACCGGAGCCACCATGATCCGGGTCACGGGCGTCCGCTGAGCACCCTCCATGGCCGCCTGGGCGTAGCTTCGGCCCAGGAAGCCCAGGCCCACCATGACAGCCATATAGATTCCCGCCAGAACCAGGGCCATACGGGCCACGGGCTCGCCCTTTCGACGAGACCGCTTCCTGTGGCCGTGGTCACGTTCTTCGGAAGATTTCGTGCGAGCTACCCGGACCAGAATCAGCCCACCCAGTCCAGCCACCCAGAGGATCCGGGCCGGAACGGGCACCATGGAGCTGAAAAGCATGAGTCCCGACATACCCGCGGCCAGAAGCCCCCACAGCATCTGACTGAGCAGACGTCGGGAGTGGAGCAGGAAGAGACCCCCGCCCAGGATGAGCCACACCCAGGGGTCGATGATGAACAGGGCGTCTCCGTAGTTCCAGCGACCGTCAAAGGGAAGCAGCCACCGCATCCCATAGTTGTTCAGCCAGTCCAGGGTCGGATGGGTGGCCACAGCCAGATAGCTGATCCCCAGAAGGGGAAGGCCCTTCGCCGTCCTCCCGGATGGTTCCAGGCGTCGTCGGACTCTCCTGTCCCAGAACAGAAGTACGGCAGTGAGGAGGAGGGGGAGAATGAGGAGGGCTGGAATCCCGTGGGTGAGGCCTCTTCGCAGGGCCAGGGAGGCGTATGGACCCGCCATGGCGGTGACCACATCCACATCGGGGAGGTTGGCGCCCACCAGAAGGGCAGTGGTGGCCAGGGGGGTGACACGTCGGAGCCCTGCGGCAGCCAGGGTGCCGCCCACCATGGTGTGAGTGACAGGATCCAAGAACGCTTCCAGCTATGGAGTGGAGATGGGGAGTGGCCCGGAAGCTACCCTCGGAGGGTCGGGTTGGCTACCATCCGGCCCAGGCGCATCTGGTTTCCCGATCATCGTTTACCTACCACAGGAGCAGGGGCATGGCATCCAGCAACTCCTTCGACGTCTCCACTGGAGTGGATCTGCAGGAGGCGGACAACGCCGTAAATCAGGCTATCAAGGAAGTGGCGCAACGCTACGACTTCAAGGGTACCCACTGTACCCTTGAACTGGACCGCGACCAGGGTCTCATCAAACTGGACGCCGACGACGAGAATCGCCTGAAGGCGCTCCTTGAAATCCTCCGAGGCCGAATGGCGAAGCGAGGTGTGCCCCTCAAGAATCTGGAGGAGGGGAAGGTGGAACACGGCACCCTGGGTCGTGCCCGAATGGATGTGGTACTGAGGCAGGGGATCCCTTCCGAGACCCTGAAAGAGATGGTGAAGATGGTAAAGGGTCTGAAGCTCAAGAAGGTGCAGGCCTCCATACAGGGAGAGGAGCTTCGGGTGTCCGGTCCCTCCCGGGACGATCTCCAGGAGGTCATGACGGCTCTCAAGGCCGAGGATTTCGGGGTGGAACTCACCTTCGGCAACTATCGCTGATTCGATTCACCGTCTCGCTCTGGTTCACCGTCGTGTGACTCCTCCCCGCTGTCCATCCGTGCGATGTGGAAGATGGCGTCTCCCCGGTTCACCAGCGGGTTTCGGGTCATCCCGATGATCACGCCCGATGCCCCGGCCCGCACCGGAACTCTAAGGGACCCGAAGGAGTCGGAGATGAAGCCCAGGGATTGACCCTTCGTCACTTCCTCTCCCAGTCCGGCCACCAGTCGGGCCACGCCGCTGCGCCCGGCCCGGGTCCAGTGGGTGGAGCGGCACACGCGAGGAGTGCCCGGCAGTGGAAGGGTCCATGGGGCGTTCTCCGGGATGGCCTCGCCATCCTCCGGCTGGCCCACCATCTCCAGGGCGTGGAGCACCCGCAGGACTCCTGAGGTACCTGCCGTCACGGCCCATTCATCGAACCGGTGCGGTTCCCCCCCTTCGAACACCAGGACCCGAGCACCCTTCCGTGCTGCGGCCTCCCGGATGGAGCCGTCGCGAAGGACAGCGTGAACGATGATGGGGGCCCCAAAAGCCTGGGCCAGGTGAAGGGTTTCGGCATCGTCCAGATCTGCCCTGATCTGGGGCAGATTCGTGCGGTGATCCGCTCCGGTGTGCAGATCGATCCCATATTGGCTGCGACTCACCACTTCTCGCATGAAGAGGTGAGCCAGCTGGGACGCCAGGGAGCCGCGGTCTGACCCAGGGAAGGCGCGGTTCAGATCGCGCCGATCCGGGAGGTAGCGAGACCCGGCGATGAATCCGAACACGTTCACAACCGGGACCGCGATGATGGTTCCCCGAATGGCCCTCCGTCGGATTTTCTCCAGAACCCTGCGGATGACCTCCACGCCTGTGAGTTCGTCTCCGTGTATGGCCCCGCTCAGCCAGATCGTGGGGCCTTCCTGGGATCCATGGAGCACCTCCGCCGGCATGGAAAGCGGACTCCCGCTGGATAGGTTGGGGGCGGGAAGCTCGATGCGCTTGGACTTGCCGGCCTTCACCTCCACTCCAGCCATCACCAGGGGGGGACGCCCTCGAGGACGTGCGGTCACCCCTTCACCTTCCTGGGCCTCTGTCTGGGCACCGCCACCGCGTTCTTCTCGATGTACTCGATGATCTTCCCGGCCACATCGACCTTGCTGGCTTCTTCAATGCCCTGGAGCCCGGGCGATGAATTCACCTCGATGACCATGGCTCCCCGAGCTGACCGAAGGAGGTCCACCCCCGCCACACCCAGGCCCACCGCCCTGGCGGCCTTCAGGGCCATTCGGCGCTCGGCGACGGAGAGCTTCACCGCTTCCGCCCGGCCACCCCGGTGAAGGTTCGAGCGGAACTCTCCCGGTGCGGCGTGGCGGATCATGGCGGCAGCTACCCGGGTTCCCACAACCAGGATCCTGATGTCGGAGCCCTTGGCCTCCTTGATGAATTCCTGGATGAGGAAGTTGGCGTCCAGCTGCCGGAAAGCACCGATGACGGATTCCGCTGCCTTCCGGGTTTCGGCCAGCACGACCCCCATCCCCTGGGTCCCCTCCAGAAGCTTGATGATGAGAGGCGGCCCCCCCACTGCGTCGATGAGTGCCTGGCTGTCTCGCGTGAAATGGGCGAAGCCCGTCAC
Source organism: Gemmatimonadota bacterium (assembly GCA_040905545.1). Classification (GTDB taxonomy): domain Bacteria; phylum Gemmatimonadota; class Gemmatimonadetes; order Longimicrobiales; family Gaopeijiaceae; genus JBBDRI01. The sequence continues at coordinate 157,772 of JBBDRI010000056.1, forward strand.
CGGGAGATCAATGCCCGATCTGGCCAGGATCTGGTGGGCCCGCAGTTTGTCCCGGGATCGGACGATGGCCTGAGACTCCGAGACCGAGAAGACTCCCATCATCTCGAATTGCCTCACCACGGCGGTGCCATAAAAGGTTCGGGAGGCCCCGATGCGGGGAATCACCGCGTCAAACTCCAGGGGCTCACCGTCCAGGAAGATGGCTGGCCCCTGCGCCTGAATGGTCATGGTGCTGCGGAGATAGTCCACCACCCGGACTTCATGCCCCCGAGCTTCGGCCGCCTCTCGGAGCCGCCGGGTGGAATAGAGCTGCGGCCTTCGGGAAAGGATCCCAATCCTCATGCTTTCTCTTCGTGGGGGCTCTGCCCAGCTGGCCCTGGGTGGTGGAGGTCGAGGGAGGCAGGCTTGCCTGTGAGGTAGGACCGGCCAGGGTCCACCTGAAAACGATTCCGCACGGCCTGGCGCCCCAGTAGCAGTGAGAAGCCCATGCGATCGCGCCGCGCCAGGGTCATCTCCACGGGCCAGGACTCACCCTGGATCTCCAGAGTCGTGACGATCACCGGGCGCAGCTGCTCCTGTCCGTTGGAGCTCCGGACCATGCGTTCATCCACCAGCGGCGCCGTACAGACGAGATCGACTCCGTTGGGCGCCCTCAACTGAAAGCGGATCATGGTGGCGTCCCCCGAAGTCTCGCGGCGGAGGACCGTGGCGTGGAGGGTGGAGGTCTGGGCGCCGGTGTCGACCTTGGCTCGGATCCACGGGATGTCCAGATCCGGGAGGCTCACCCATTCTCGCCATCCGAGCCTGGGGAGGGAGTCCCGGCGGCCCTTTCCCGAGGGTGCCGAGCCGGATTTGGGGGCAGGGTGATGGGGCATCATCACAATAACCTACCGCCTGAGGGCCTTCCCGGTAATCGGAGGAAGGGGTGAGGCGGTGAAGCGAGCCATGCGGGAGAGGGCCGGGCTCGGCCCATCCTGGGCTTATATTCACCCATGATCTTCGACGTAGTGGTGGTGGGCGCTGGAGCTGCCGGACTCATGGCGGCCATCACGGCAGCAGGCTGTGGGGCTCGCACGCTCCTCCTGGAGCGCACGGGTGATGGAGGTCGCAAGATCCTCATCAGCGGAGGGGGGAGGTGCAATGTGCTCCCGTCCCGATTCCAGCCTGAGCTTTTTGTGACGGACTCCTCCCCCAACCTGATGCGAAGGATTCTCCGGAGTTGGCCGCTGGAGCAACAGAAGGCGTTTTTCCGGGAGTCGCTGGCCATGGAACTGGCTTTGGAAGAGGAGACGGGAAAGCTCTTTCCTGCTTCCAACCGGGCTCGCGATGTGAGGGACGGGCTGGTGAGGGCCGTGGAAAGCCGTGGAGGGGTGCTCCGGTTTGGGCAGACCGTGCAGGGGTTGCAGCCCCTGAACGGAGTAGGATGGGAGATCACGACTCGGGAAGGGAAGTCGTTCCGGGGAAGGAGAATCATCCTGGCCACCGGCGGTCTCTCGGTGGCTCCCACCGGCAGTGATGGCATGGGGCTGCGGATGGCCCGGGAAATGGGACATGTGATTCATCCCACTTATCCTGCCCTCACCCCGCTTCTCCAGGAGCCCCCTGAGATGGCCCATCTGGCGGGGGTCTCCCTCCGGGTGAGGCTTCGAGCCCCCGGCCACGGAAAGAGGGGTGTCGTGCAGGGAGGTTTCCTCTTCACCCATCGAGGCTTCAGTGGTCCCACTGTGCTGGATCTCTCGCACCTGGCTGTGCGCTCTTCCATGTTGGGTGTCCAGGGCCGGCGACAGGCACTGGAGGTGAGCTGGCAGGGTAAGGGGGAAGAAGAGTGGGAGGCTATGCTCGAGCCTGGGGTCGGGAGGGTACTGCCGCTCCTCAAGGCCCACCTTCCCAACCGGCTGGCTGAGACCCTCATGGAGTGGACGAAGGTGGATGCACAGCGCAGCCTGGGGCAGCTCACCCGAGATGAGCGTCGCCGGCTCACCACGGCGCTGGCGGCGTTCCCACTCCCCTGGACTGGCGACGAGGGGTACAAAAAGGCGGAAGTCACCGGTGGTGGGGTGTCGCTGGCCGAGGTGGATCCTGGCACTCTGGAGAGCCGACGCCATCCCGGGCTTCATCTCTGCGGAGAGATGTTGGATGCCTTCGGCCCCATTGGCGGACACAACTTCCTCTGGGCCTGGACGACAGGTCGAGCGGCGGGGCACGCTGCAGCGCAGGCGGCGATCTGACTGATTCCTGGGGCAGCTCTGAATTATCCGCTGGTGGGTGATCCAGAACCGGGTGACGACGACGATGGAGGCATTCGGTCGCCGGCCCCGCTACGGCCGCACCCGCTACATACCACCACAGCTCGCCAACGCACATAGGCAACCCCGGGCTGGGGATCCACACGGGTCACGTCCAGCGGAGTGTGGCATGAGGGACACAGGATATGGCTTCCTGGCACCCACCCCTTCAACAGTTCGGACATCTCCTTCCGGGAAAAGGCAGTCATCTCTGCTGGCTCCTGGGAGCAGGTCCGGATAATCAGGTGGCGCGCGCCGGTGAAACCCAGGCACCACATGCCCCGTAGGGAGTTCTGAGCGGACGATCCGCTCCTGGTGAAGATACCTGAATCCTTCCCTCGGGAGGTGGAAATGAAGACCCTGGGCATTTATTTCCTGGCGGGAGTGGCCGCTTTGCTGGCCCTGAAAGTGGTTCTGGCCATTCTGGCACCGGTGATCGCTCTGGCCTTCGGGGTGGCCCTCCTGGCCCTCCCCCTGGCCCTGGTCCTGGCACTGGGTTGGTGCGTGATGCGGATCCTGGCAGGGAGCCGTCCGCAAGAGACTTGACCCGTGGCATGGGAACAGACGTTCCTGTCCGGACCCCCTGAGAACCCTTGGAGCAAGCGGGTTTCTCACGGGGTCCGATGTCTTGACGGGCCATGGGGGCCGCCTTACCCTTGAGACGTTCGCGGTCCCGGTAAGTAGGCGTGCCTCAGCGCCATTTCCGGATGAACCCGGGAAGACGGCGAGATCTGGAGATCCAGATCCCCACCTTCTCAACATTGGGCGCAGCCGGAACTGCGTCGCAGGCAACCAACCCCCTCAACGAGGAGCACCAGATGAACAAATCCGAGCTAGTGGATGCGCTGGCCGAAAGCACGGGACTCACGAAGGCTGATGCGGGTCGAGCCATTGACGCCCTCTTCTCTACGAATGGCGGCATCATCGCCAAGGCCCTGAAGAAGGACAACAAGGTTCAGATCACGGGCTTCGGCACTTTCGAAGCCAAGAAGCGGAAGGCCCGGACTGGCCGGAATCCCCGCACCGGCGCCACCATCCAGATCGCAGCCACGAAGACCCCCGGCTTCCGCGCCGGCAAGGGGCTGAAGGACGCTGTGAAGTAAGCAGCTTCTTCGCCATTCGAGGCGACGAAGGGGGAGGGTGCTGCTTTGGCACCCTCCCCCTTTTTTTGTGCGTCCATCGGCTTGGAGAAGCCTGCTTCCTCTCAGCTATCCCCTCTGGGACCCCTGCGAGGAGGGCCTTTCCTGGGAGAGCCGCCGCGGGGTGCGCCCCGGCCTGGAGGGCCGCCGCGGGGTGTGGGCGCACGGCCCATGGCCTGCTGCCGGGCCTCCTTGCGGTCGTAATCAGCTCGCACAGACCTGCCCTTCACCGTGACGCCGTTGAGAGACCGGATGACCTGGTCCGCTACCTCCTTCTCCACCTCCACCAGCGAGAAGGAGTCACGGATCTCGATGCGCCCGATGCGTGAGCCCTGAACTCCGGACTCTCCGGTGACGGCACCCAGCACGTCTCCAGCGCGGATTCCATCCTTCTCTCCCAGGGAGATGAAGACCCTTACCCAAGCCTGCACCGGACTGGCCTGCGATCCGGACTGGCTCGCCTGTTCCGTGGGAGAGTAGGAGGTGACTGCCGGAGCGGCCTCTCTCGGGCCCTGTGAGATGTCGCTCAAGGCCAGGAGAGCCGCCGCTACCTCAGCCGCCGAGTACTCCTGGAACAAGGGCTCGAGAATCAGGAGAGGGCCGGCCAGAGAGCGTTCCTTCAGGGCAGTCGTCACGGCGCTTCGAATGGCTTCAGCCGCCTGTGTTCCCGTGGGCCCCAGAGGAGGGAGGGGCGCAATGCTGTACCCTGTGCGAGAGGCCAGGTCTCGAAGGTGCGGTAACTCACGAGGTAGGATGAGGATGACTCCTCCCCCCCCGTGGTGACGGCGATCCAGGGAATCCGGGTCCGGGGGAACCTCCAGGCTCAAGGTGGCCACTTCTTCACGGCCTCCAGTACGCTCGTCCAGCGCTTTTCGCGCTTCCAATTCGTCCACAGCCAGCCAGACCGGGACATCAGCGTCACCTGGGGCACCGGCAAGGAAGCCGTGCAGCGTCAGGAGGTCGCCGGCGTCGGCGGCCCGATCCTCACTCCGACAGAAGAGGAGCACGTGATGCGCCTCTTCCTGCTGCAGCAGTCGGGAGACCTCCCCCACCAACGCGCGATCCGGGGGGGGCTCAACCACCCGGTACCGGAGGCTTCCTCGATGGGGCACCGCCTCTCGGGCTCCCTCCACCGCCGGGCGAGCCGGCACCTCCACGGCCCGTCGGAGGTACGTTCCCACTGACGCCCTGACCGTGGCCGAGATGGGCTGTGAAAGCACGACCTTCTGGGCATCTTTGGGGGAGAGCTCAAGGAGCGTGGTCACCGCCTCCCACTCTCCCAGATCTTCCATCACCCCGGCCCCATCCAGCACCAGGGCGATGAGGGTGTCCAGTTTGATGCGGGACTCCCTCACTGCCCCCAGGAGTTGGCTGGGGGTACCCAGCAGAATATGAGCCTGCTCGGGCATGGCCCAGGAGGGTCCCAAGGCAGCGATACGATGGCCGCTGACCGCTGCCAGCCGGGCCAGAGACAGGGCCAGCCCATGGGCTGCATCCGGGGTGGGCACCAGGACCAACGCTCCCAACCCCGTCTCCGACGCATCCACTCGCTCCAGAAGGGGCACGCCGTAGGCCACCAGGGTGCCTGCCCCCGGCCCTGCGCCCGCCAGAAGGGGGTTCCCCTTCCGAAGCACGGGAATGGCTTCCCGTTGGAATGCCGTGGGGATTTCCATCCCCTCCAGGGCCAGAGCTTCCACCAGTTCAGGGGGAATCCCCAGGTCCTCAAATGTAGGTGAGGTCATGTCAATTGGGGTCTCCCTCGCCCCGTCCGCCCTCATCCCCATGTTCATAGGGCATGAGGTTAAGAAATCGCTGAATCTCGTAATCCATCCGGGAGGTCCGGAGTTGATCCGTCGAGGTGGTAACCACGGTATACTGGCTGTGACGATGGGCCGAGACCGTAACCGTGCCTTCTTTGCCGGAGTAGGTGGCTCCGTGGCCCGATGAACGGGTGCGAGTCAACCCCAGTCGGTGGGGTAGGTCTGCATGGGCGCGCTCCAGGATTTCAGATGGGCCCAGTACGGTTTTTCGGGAATATCCCGCCATGTTGCATCTTCCTGCTGGTGATGACGATGAACCCTGCTGAGCAGGGGAGGGGGTAGGAACGACGCCGTTCGCGGCTCAGGCCAGGAGCCCAGGTGGAAGCAATGTCCGAAGCCGGTCTGGTGGAAGATACCCTTCCAATCCCCCACCGTCCCAGAGGAGGGTCGGAGTGACATGGATATCCAAGGCCTCGGTCCTGGCCAGCTGGGCCTCCACCTCCTGGGCAAAACGATCTACGTCCAGGGTCACCCGACTCAGGGCGGCATCCAAACCGACGCTCTCGGCTACCCGGACCAGTTCATCTACCCGGCCCACGTCCCTCCCTTCCAGTAGACAGGCCTGGAAAAGTGCGTTGTGGAGAGAGGGGAAGCAACCCTGCTCCCGGCCCAGGAGGGCCAATTCATGGGCTTTCCGGGTCCGGGGAAGCAGGGCTGGAGGTTCAAGTCGGATGCCCAGGGTCGGACCCTCCCGGAGGCCGGTACGCACTCGACCCTTCCAATCATGGGACTCCGCCGAAAGGAGGGGCAGATGGGGGGGGGCCAGTTCCAGGGCCAGTCGCTCCACCTTCACTCCGGGGGCCAGGATCTCTCCCAGCGCCCTGTCCAGAAGGAAGGAGATGGGGTCCAGGTAGTCGAACGCCAGAAGGAGGGCAGCGGGAGCCGGCATGCTTCCAATCTCCCACCCCTGGAACCGGTGATCAACAGGGGGGCGTTGCCCCTCCCCCGGAGGCCTTTGATATTCCCACTGGCCTTACGGGTGTCTCCAGCGCCTGAGGCCAAGCTCCTTGCCCTCTCCCACCTCTTCCTGATTTCCGGATCTGCCATGAGTCCCAGCCCAAACATCGCCCAGTTACGCCCGTCCGCCACCATGGCCGTGAGCACCCTGGCCAAGCGTCTTCGGGCCGAAGGCCGGGATATCCTGGACCTCAGTGCGGGAGAGCCGGATTTTCCCACGCCAGACTGGATTGCCCAGGCCGGCGTCGAAGCCATTCGGAGAGGCGCGACGCGCTACACCCCCCCTCCCGGCACACCGGACCTCCGGAAGGCCATCGCAGGGTATCTGACCCACCTGTCTGGGAGGGACGTGGACTGGAACGGGGTGGTGGTGACCGCGGGTGCCAAGCAGGCCCTCTTCAATACCTGCTTTTGCCTGTTCGGGCCTGGCGACCGGGTGCTGGTGGCCGCTCCTTACTGGACCTCCCATCCCGAGATCGTCACCCTCTCCCGGGCAGAAGCCGTTCCGGTGGCGGGTCCCGCTGAGCGGGGTTTCAGGCTCTCCCCGGCTGAGCTGGAGGCGGCATGGACCCCTGAGGTCAAGGGATTGGTGATCTGCTCCCCGTCCAACCCCACTGGATCCGTCTACTCTCGCGAGGAACTGGAAGCGGTGGCCCGGTGGGCGAAGGGTAGGAATGTCTGGCTCATCTCGGACGAGATCTACCGATCCATCAACTTCACTTCCCAGGGCCAGGCCACGGGACTGTTGGACCTTCCTTCGGATGCCGTGGGCCCCCATGTCCTGGTAGACGGGGCATCCAAGGGCTTCGCCATGACGGGGTGGCGTATCGGCTTCACCGTCTCGGAGGTGGGGCTCGCCAAGGAGATGTCGGCCTTCCAGAGCCACACCACCTCCAACGCTGCGGCCCCCTCCCAGGCTGCGGCCCTGGAGGCATATACAGATCCCCAAAGGGCTCAGCGGGTACAGGCGGAACTGGCCGCGATTTTCCAGGGCCGCCGGGACCTCCTCCAGCGACTGGTGCGAGAACAGCTCCCCGGCTTCAGCTTCGTGGAGCCTGCCGGTGCCTTCTATCTGTTCTTCAATGTGGAGAGCGACCTGCGGGAAGGGGAAGCCGGGGCTTCAGACTGGTGCACCCGCATCCTGGAGGATGTGGGCGTAGCTCTGGTGCCCGGAGCGGCTTTCGGAGACGACCGGTACGCCCGGCTGAGCTACGCGGCGTCGGAGGAGGACCTTCAGGAGGCCATCCGCCGCATCGCCTCCTCCGTGGCCGGGAGGTAGCTGGCACCAAAGAGGTTGAGGTGGACCAGCAGGGGGTAGAGCCGGTATGCGGTCATGACCTCAGTTCTGCTCTCACGGCTTTCAGCAGCCCTTCACATCCTTCCTGGACAAGACGCTGGACGGTCTGGAAACCGTCGGGACCACCATAATAGGGGTCGGGAACGTCCACTCCCCCGGAAGCACCGGTTACGTCCGGTGCTTCCGGATGGAATTCCAGAAGGAGGTGAAGGCGGGCAGGCCCTCCTTGGACAGTTTGGACGTTACCCAGCTCATTTCGGTTTTCACGGTCCATGGCAATGACCCACTGGAAGCGGGCGAAGTCCTGGGGGGCTACCTGCCGGGCGCGACTGGTGAGTTCGATTCCATTCTGCTGGGCTACGGCTCGGGAACGGGGGTCCGGTGCTTCGCCCACATGCCACCCTCCGGTGCCTGCGGAATCCACCTGGATCCGATTCTCGAGCCCCTCAGCCTGCAGGAGTGATAGGAAAATTCCTTCAGCCAGGGGGGAGCGGCAAATGTTGCCGAGGCATACGAAGAGCACGGACGACCTGCGAGTCATGGAAGGGTACCTCCCCTGGGGGTGGGCGGGAACTGGCTCATTCCGTATCTTTACATGCTAAAGTCATGTTGAACAGATGCGCGAACGCGAGGTGGAGAACGTGGAGCAGGAACCAACATTTCAGGCATTGGGACTTTCCCAGGAGCGCCTGGCGGCCGTAGAGGCCCTTGGGTGGGACACCCCCACCCCCATCCAGTGGAAAGCCATTCCTGAAGCCCTCAAGGGCAAGGACATCGTAGGCATCGCCCAGACAGGCACCGGAAAGACCGGGGCCTTCCTGCTTTCGGGGATGGAGCAGATCACCGCCGGCGGCGGACTTCAGATCATGGTGCTCTGCCCTACCCGGGAGTTGGCTCAGCAGGTGGCGGATGATGCCCGCATGCTCTCCATGGGGACGACCCTGCGCGCTGCCGACATCGTGGGGGGCATGGCGTACGGACCGCAGGAGGACGCTCTGCGCACCGGCGTTGAGATCATCGCTGCCACGCCCGGTCGGATGAACGATCTCATCGAGAAGGGGACGGCCGACCTGGGGAAGGTGAAGATCTTCATCCTGGACGAGGCCGACCGGATGCTGGACATGGGGTTCCGACCCCAGATCGAATCCATCCTCCGGAAGATCCCCCGGGAGAGGCAGGGGATGCTCTTCTCCGCCACCATGCCCAACGGGGTCCATGCCCTGGCCCTCCAGGTGACCCGAGACCCCGTTTGGGTGGAGGCTACCCCGGAGGGTACCACGGCTGAGGGGATCACGGAGCTGGTCTACTCGGTGAAGCCCGAAAAGAAGCCTGATCTGCTGGTGCAGCTTCTGGAAGAGCCCGGGTGGGATCAGGTCCTGGTCTTCAGCCGGACGAAGGCGGGTGCCAACTCGTTGGAGCGCCGCCTCACCCGGGCAGGTGTGAAGGTGGAAGTCATGCATTCCGACCGACAGATGTCTCACCGCACCCGGGCGCTGGACCGATTCGCCACCGGGAGCGTGCGAGTGCTGGTGGCCACCGATATCGCCCAACGTGGGTTGGATGTGGAGGGGATCTCCCATGTGGTGAATTACGATATCCCCACAGACCCGGAAGACTACGTCCATCGTATCGGACGCACCGGTCGGGCCGGCGCGGCAGGCACCGCCGTGACCTTTGTCACCGCCGGGGATCTGGGCCACCTCAAGTCCATCCAGTACCGACTGGGCCGAACCCTGGAGAGGATCCATCTCCGGGGGTTTGACTACGCCGGGGCACCCACCGCCGAGAGTGCTCGACCGGAAGCGAAAAAGCACTCCCGCTCCGGACTGGGCTTTGGAGGAAAGTCGGCCAAGGACCTGACTCCGGAGGAGTTGGAAGCCCTCCTGAACCCGGGCTGATCTGTGGGGGTCGAGACCCCATGACGCTGACGGGCGATTCCAGACGCTTGCCTGTGGCGGCTCTGGTGCTCCTCATGGCCATCTGGGCCGGTTGCACCTTTGAGCCGCGCCCAAACGGCGAGGCCCGGGCCGACGATTCCGTGGGTGAAGGGGCTTCGGGGGAGGAAGCGGAGCTGGATGCTTCCGGTGCTTTCCAGGAGCCGGCCACTGTCATGGATTCGGTGTTGTGGATCTCCCGCGGCTTCCAGGAAGGGATGGCCCATGGGGACCTCTCCGAGGCTTTGGCACTCCTCCACCGGGATGTGGAGCTCGTCTATGGTCCTCCGGGATCATTGGGTTCCACGCTTTCTCCTGGCGAGCGCCTGCTCCAGGAACTCCTCTGGCGTCAGGAGGGGGAGCGGAGCTTCCAGGTGGAGGAGAGGTCCATCACCATCCTGGAAGGGAGTGCCGTGGTGAAGGAAATCCTGGTGATGGAGGAGGGCTCCGATCCCCGGGCCACCGTCACCGGCGTTCAGATTTTGATTCTGGTGCCTGGTGAGGGGGGGTGGAAAATCCGATGGCTCCATCGAACCCTGGATCCCTCAGCACCTTGAAACCCTGCGTCCGGAACGAAAGGGCTTCCCGTGGGGGAACCTCACTGCGCCGTGCAGGTCTCGCCTCCTTTCCCGACCTTTTGCCGAAGTCCCCATGCTGACCCTCCAGAACATCCGGGAAGCCCGGGAACGCATCCGGGGCGAGGTGGCTCTCACGCCATGCACTCGCTCCTTCGCCTTCCAGGAGGCCATCCCGGCCCCCACTTGGCTCAAGTTCGAGAATCTCCATCGGGTAGGTGCGTTCAAGGAGCGAGGGGCGTTGAACCGCTTGCTCCTCCTCTCTTCCCAGGAGCGGGAACGAGGGGTCGTGACGGCCAGCGCCGGCAATCATGCCCAGGCCGTGGCGTTCCATGCCCGGCGCCTGGGCATTCCCGCTACGATAGTCATGCCCGAGACCACGCCGCTCATCAAGGTCTCCAACACCCGGAGCCACGGGGCCCGGGTGATTCTTCATGGATCGCACTTCTCCCTGGCCATCGAGGAGTCCCATCGCCTGGCGGCCTCGGAAGGGCTTACCATGGTCCACGCCTATGACGATGAAGGCATCGTGGCGGGCCAGGGGACGGTGGGACTGGAGCTTCTGGAGCAGGTGCCGGAGCTCACCACGGTGGTGGTGCCCATCGGAGGCGGTGGACTCATCGGCGGTATCGCCATGGCCATCAAGGAGCAACGCCCGGACGTAAGGATTCTGGGCGTGGAGTCGGAGGCCGCTCCCTCCGCCCTTCGGTCGCTGGAAGCCGGAAAGATCGTGGCCATGGAGACGGCGGATACCATCGCTGACGGCATCGCGGTGAAGAAGGTGGGAGAGGTGACTTTCCCACTGATTCAGAAATACGTGGACGAGGTGGCCCTGGTCTCCGACGAGGAAGTGGCCCAGGCCATCCTGCTTCTTCTGGAGCGGGAGCGTACGGTGGTGGAGGGAGCCGGGGCTGCGGGATTGGCGGCACTGTTGGCCGGGCGTTTCACGCTTTCACCCGATGAGGTGGTGGTAGCCATCCTCTGTGGAGGAAACATCGATGTGAACCTGCTGGCCCGCATAATCGAGCGGGGGCTGGTGGGAGACGGGAGGATTGCCCGGCTCCTGGTGCGGGTCCGGGATCGCCCAGGCTCGCTGGCACGCCTCACCAATCTGGTGGCCAAGGCCGGGGGAAATGTGCTGGAGATCTCCCATCGTCGTGCCTTCGCGGATATCTCGGTGGGCCAGGTGGGGATCGTCATCCAGATGGAGACTCGAGGCCGGGATCACGTGGAAGAGATCAAGACCCTCCTGGAAGGGGAGGGTCACCGGGTGGAGGAGGTGGTATGACGGAGCTACCGATTGCCCGGCGAGCCAGATAGCCTCCGGGCTCGAGCTGGAGAGATTCGCCGCCGGCTTCCAGTCGAATCCGACTCCCTGAGCGGGGCTCCAGCCAACTTCCCTCCGTGAGGGGGAAGTAATAGGTGGGAGGGGGCGCCTGGCCCGGACCGTCCGGGAGTAGAGCCAGGGGGCCCTCCAGGGTCATCCGCAGGGCTTGCCCCACATATTCCAGATGGAACCGACTGCCGGGACTGCCGGCGATCTCCCAACTCCCCTCGTAACGTTCCGCTGCGGTGGTCGAGCCGGTTTCGATGCGCTCCAGCGTGGGGGGAGAAGGCGTTCGGACCCACCCGTATTCTCGGGCCAGAGCTTCCAGGATCTCCAGCCCCAGTGCCCCGCCCCCGGCACCGTTGGTGAAGATCACCGCTCCTTCCCCGGTCTCCGGAAGGAAGAAGATGTGTCCAGCCTCCCCTTCCCGAGACAGCACGAGGGGTTCGGGGACGAGGTGGGGCGCGGCCTGCCAGACCCGATGGAGGAGCCGCCCCACCCCCTGAACGGTTACCCAGGTGCCTGAGGGATCCAGGGGCAGCGGCGCACCCTGGGCGTCATGACCCCTGGCGGCGTCCTGAAGGAGATGGGAGGGAAGTGGATTCCTCTGGTCCAGAACTCCTCCACCCACCCCGTTTCTCAGGCGCAGTAGCTCCGGTGCCAACCATCCGGCGGGAAACCAGGTGCCGGGAAGCACCGGGGGCCGTCCTCCCGTCCCGACTCCGCCACACCCGCGCACCCACAGCATGTGCCCATCCCGGATGAGAGCCACCACCGCACCGGGTACCTGATAGTGCTCCATGCGCTCCGTTATGGAGGCCCGGGGTGCCGGATAGCCCGGGAGGCGGTGCCACGGAGTCAGTCCGCCTTCCACCCTGAGTATCCTGGCCACCTCGGGTTGGCTCAGCACCACGGCAGGCCCTTCCTCCGGCTCGCTGTAGCAGCCCCCGGCCAGGATGACCACCCCCAGGAGGCCCATGGCGGTTCGCCATCGGGCCGGCCAGCCGGTGTACCCCCATATGGGTCCGGAGACTATTCCAACGCCGGAGACGAGCGGCTCCATTTTTGGAACCATCCCTGGAGGTACAGCTGACTCCTGAGGAAGTTGGACGGCACGGATGACGTGCCATGCCACTCGTCGGGGAACCTCACCATCATGGCGGGAACTCCCAGAACCCGCAGGGCCTGGTAGTACTCCTCGGTTTGCCCCATGGGAGTCCGAAGGTCCTTCTCGCCCGTCATGAGCATGGTGGGGGTAGAGACATTGCCCACATACATGAGGGGAGAGCGCTCCAGGTGCTCGGTGGGGTCGTCCCAGGGGAAGCTCTGGAAGTTCCGATACCACCCGGATCCATCGGTGGTGCCCACGAACGACAGCCAGTTGATCACGGGGCAGTTCACCGATGCGGCGGCGAAGCGATCCGTATGGGCGATGACCCAGGCTGTGAGAACGCCCCCTCCGGAGCAGCCATACACGAACATGTTCTCCTCGTCCACAATCCCTCGATCCACCACCTCATCCACCCCATTCAGGAGATCGTGCAGATCATCCCCGGGATAGGCATTCTTGATGGCATTTCCGAACGCGCTCCCGTAGCCGGAGCTCCCCCTGGGATTCGTGTAGAGCACCAGATATCCCTGGGCGGCGTGCTCCTGCCAGGAGAAATTGAACCCCACGTTGTACATGCCGTGGGGGCCACCGTGGATGGCCAGAATGAGGGGGTAGCGTTGGGAGGGGTCGAAGTCGGGAGGTTTGATGAGCCAGCCCTGGATGCGGTAATCGTCCTGAGAGTTGTACCAGAGTTGCTCCACCTCTCCCAGTTCCACTTCCGAGAGGAGGCTCTCGTTCATCCGGGTGAGGGAACGGATCTCCGAAGGGCGGTTCAGAGCGAACGTCACTACCTGCCCCGGGTCGTGGGAGGTGGTGCGGACGCCCACCGCCTGGCCTCCACCGTCCACCGATGAGGTGGAGAGCATATGGTTGCCTTCCGTGATCCTTCGGGCTCCGCCGGAGACGGAGGCAAACCAGAGATTCCGGGTGCCGTCGGCGTCTACGTCGAAATAGACGCCGCTGCCGTCCTGGGCCCACATCAAGCTCCCGGCACTCCGCTGAAGGCCGCTGGAAATCATCCGGAGATTGGCTCCAGTGCGGTCCACCAGCCAGACTTCCCGATCCCGGTACGTGTCATCGTGCCACTCGCCTCCCACGAAGGCCACATGACGACCGTCTGGCGAAGGCACGGGGCCCGAGGCCAGCCCCCGGCGGGAGGTGAACTCCCGCACGGCTCGGGAGCGGACGTTCACCGCATAGATCTCACTCTGCCTCCAACGATACTCTGCGCTGTCTACCCGGAGTGACGAGAACACCAACTCCTGGCCATCGGGCATCCATTCGGGGGCACTGTGATCCCAGTCTCCCTGAGTGACCTGCCGGGGCGCACCCCCCCCCGCCGGTACCGTGAACAGATGCGCGTATCCGCCATCGGAGTAGCCCACCCGATCTCTTCGGAAGTTGAGGCGGGTGACCACCTTCGGATCTTCTACCCACTCCGCCCCCTGGGGGCGTGACGGCAGACTGATGCGGAAGTCCGGCTCTGAGTCCACATCCATGGTGAAAGCGAGGTTCTCGCCATCGGGAGACCAGCGGACGTTGGAAGGGCTGTTCTCCACTCGGGTGATCTGACTTACGGCACCCTCGGCGTCCATCCACCGAACAAAGATCTGACTCCCCCTGGGTTCACCCGATGCCAGATAGGCGATGCGGGTGCCATCGGGAGACCAACTGGCCGAGGAGCCGTCCACCAGGAAGCGGGCCCGGGATCCGTCTGCATCCATGATCCAGATGGCTGATTCCCGACTGTCGTTTACCGGGTCGATCCACCCCCTGTTGAAGAGGATCTGGAAGCCGTCGGGAGAAAGCTGTGGGTCGGACACCGACTCCAACTCCAGGAACATCTCCAGTTGGAGCCTTTCCTGGCCACGGATGCCGTTGTCCTGGGCTGCCACAGACGCCGCGGGCCACAGGACGGATGAGAGCACCAGCGAGACATAGACTACCACGATGCGTAGGGGGGAGCCTGGGAAAGTCATCACGGTACGCCTTCCGTTTCTGAAGTGGGAGAGCTGGGTTCATCAAGAGGAGCCGCATGCACTCGATTCCGGCCGGCCCGCTTCGCCGCAAGAAGGGCTTGATCGGCTTGATGGAAGATGGTTTCCGGGCTGTGTCCGTGGGCAGGACAAGCCGCCACCCCCGCCGAACAGGTGATGTGAAGCTGCACCTTCACCGGGGGCGTGGCTTCTGCCATCATGGCCAGCAGCCGCTCGGCCACCGCGTGAGCCACGGGAGCGGAGGTGGCCGGAGCCAGGATGGCGAACTCCTCCCCGCCGATCCGGAAGGCGGTGTCGGCGGCGCGGGTATGCTCCGTCAGGACTCGCCCCAACCAGCGGAGTACCTCATCTCCAACGTCGTGCCCCAGGGTATCGTTCACCGTCTTGAAGTTGTCCACGTCAAGGAGAACCAGGGCGAAGGAATCTCCGTACCTCCGGGCCCGGTCACCCTCTTCCCGGAGCCGCTCCTGGAACGCCCTGCGGTTCAGCAGGCCTGTGAGTCCATCGCGCAGCGCCTTGTCGGAAAGGCCCGAGAGCTGCTCATCGGCCAGGCGGATGCGAGTGGAAAGAACCTCCAGGAGCTTCACGGCGATCTCCGGCGAAGCTATGAGAACCTCCCGGAAGCGGCGACGATCCAGGACCAGGGCATGGATGGACTCCATGGCCCTGACGGTGGCGCTGCGGGGTTCATCGTTCAGCAGCGCCATTTCGCCGAACACATCGCCGGGACCCAGACGGGCCAACTCGAAGTCCTGACTCCTGGAGGGGTACAGAACCTGGACGGTTCCGTCGAGGATGAGGTACATGGCATGACCCACCTCGCCCACCTCCACGATCTCATCGCCGGCGTTGAAGTACACGTCGCGGACCGTTTCGGACAGGAGGGTCAGGGCTTCTTCATCTACCCCCTGGAAGAGGGGCACTCGGGCAAGGCAGTCGGAAGTCGTCATGGGAGGCCCAAGATACGCACGGTGACGTATGCGAGGCCAGCCTTTCCGTCATGTCAATGCGGCGGGATGGCCTCCTGTATGCCAGAACACCATCCGGCCGACCCCCCTGGACGTGGCAGCCATTTCCACCAGGGCTGCCCCCGCCTTGGCAGTGTAGACGGGATCCAGAATCACCCCTCCCCGGCTTCCGAACAGAGCCTGGGCCGCATTCCCTTCCGGGGTGGGGATGCCATATCCCTCCCCCACGAAGGCTTGGGTGGCGCGAACCCCCGATTCCGCTGCAGGATCAGCCGTGAAGTGCGGGATGGTCCGGGCCAGCGCATGAAGCACGATGTCAGGCACGGAAGCGAGCGGAGCGGCGGAGGCTTCCTTCCGAATCAGTTCCAGCGCCCCCTGGGCCAGGGTTCGGGCCGTGTCCAGGATCCCCCCCGCGGATACATCGGCGCTCACGGCCAGGAGGTTCACCATTCCCCGGCCCCGGGAATCCAGGGTTTCCGGACCCAGCCGTCCCGCCAGATGGAACCCCAGAATCAGACCGGCCAGGGTGCCACCGGACGACGAGGCCACCACCACCGTGAAGGGTGTGCCGGGGACAAGGGTTCCTCCATCCACCTGCTGCAGGAATTCCAGGGCTGCCCGGGCGTACCCCAGGGCTCCCAGCGGGGTGGAGGCGCCCAGAGGGATGATCCGTGCCAGTCCGCCCTTCGCCGCTACCTCAGCGGCGGCGCGGCTCACCCCCATGTCCCGCTGGTCTCGCTCCTGCACAGTGCGGACTTCCGCTCCGAGAATGCGGTGGAGCAAGGCGTTGCCGGAGGGGCGCTCCGGCAACGGACCATTCAAAACGAGGATGCAGTCCAAACCCAGGTGCGCGGCCGCAGCCGCAGTGACTCGGCAGTGGTTGGACTGCGGCCCGCCGGAGGTGATGAGGCAGGTCACCCTTTCCATCCTTCTCGGGGCGAGTTCGTACTCCAGCTTCCGGACCTTGTTTCCTCCCAGCCCGAAGCCCGTCCAGGCGTCCAGTTTCAACAGAAGTCCGTCGTCGGGTAGCCCCAGCTCTCCAGCCAGGGCGGGGACCGGGAGGAGGGGGGTGGGCGTCATGGCCAACGGGTGACGGGGAATTCTGTCCAGGAGGTCCAGAATCTGGCCTGGGGAGGGGAAGTCAGGAGGGGGCGTGCGGGAGTGATTCATGATGCGCTGGGTGGACCCCGGCGGGACCAGGGGGGTTCCAGAGCTCCCAACTCCCCAGCTGGGTTCACTGCCGTCCATTTCCCTCTCGCTTCCCCTTTCAGCATGCCTTCCGGCCGTCTCCGGGTGCAATTCGGCACCGCCCGACCTGCTCCTCGCCGCGCCCAGTTCCTCCCTTGGGTCGTGGTTTTGGTAGTAGCTGCTTCCGGGGCGCTGGCATACCCGTGGCAGCTGGAGAGCCAGGTTTCCGGCGGAGGGGAAGGCATGGGGGAGGTGGTAGGCACGGTCCTGGACGCCGACTCCCTTCCCCTTCCGGGCGCCACCGTCCTCCTGGTGGATGCCACGGGCCTGGCTGTGAGAGGGGGTGAGACCGGCGCTACGGGGTACTTCCGGATCCGGGATGTGCGACCCGGCGCATACCTTGTTCGGGCGTTCCGTCTGGGGTCATCTCAAGAAGAGCAGGCGATTCAGGTGGAGGACGGCGAGGTGGTGGAGTTGTCCTTCAGGTTGGGTACCGAGGCCCTCACCCTGGAGGGAATCACGGTGGAGGGGGAGATGGATGCGAACCGCATCCGCTTTCTCCGAGAAGCCGGAGTGACGTCATTCGAGTTGGCGGGGGGTGAACTCAAGCTCATCCCGGGTCTGGCGGAGTCCGACCCGTTGAGGGCGGTGGAGGTGCTTCCAGGGGTGGTGTCGGTTTCGGACTTCTCTGCGGCATTCAATGTCAGGGGGGGGTCAGCCGACCAGAACCTCATCCTGCTGGACGGAGTGCCGCTCTTCAACCCCTTCCACCTGGGGGGAATCTTCTCCGTCTTCAACGGAGACATGGTGGCCGCTGCTCAGCTCCAGTCAGGAGGCTTTCCACCTCGCTACGGCGGAAGGGTCTCGTCGGTCTTGAATGTGGAGTCCGATGCCGGGCCAGGACTCTTCCGGGTGGATGCCGGAATCTCGCTGTTGGCCACCCGGGTGGCGGTAGCCGGGAGTCTCCCCCAGGGGGTGACGGAAAGGCTGGGGTTCCGCCGGGCAAATTGGCGGGTGTCGGGTCGGCGTTCGTACGTGGATATCCTGGCCAAACCTGCCTTCGACTTTCCCTACCACCTCCAGGATCTGCAGGGCGTGTTCGACGGATGGACGCCAGGGGGGGGGCGCCTGCTGGTGACGGGCTATACCGGAAAGGATGTGCTGAACCTCACTACCCTGGAATCGGAGGATTTCCCCCTCCGGATCTTCTGGGAGTGGGGCAACGATGCGCTGGGAGCCCGCTGGATACTTCCTCGGGCCCGGGGCGGCACCTGGGAGCTGCGCACCTCGGTCTCCCGATTCCAGACGGGACTGCGTTTTCCCGATTTCGGAGACTCCGACTTCTCCAGTTCCATTCGCCAGGCCACCGTGGCCGCCGAGATGGTGAAGCCCCTTCCGGGCCGATGGACCTTCCGGTGGGGCGGGAGCGGTGAGTCGTACCGGTACGCGAATCGCGCGGAGACAGGCGGAACCGTATTCCAGAAGGGGGATGGCCAGGGCTGGCTTCTGGGCGGATTCCTCCAGGCGGAGTGGCTTCCGGCCAGGGACTGGATACTGGAGGGTGGGGTGAGGCTGGACGGATGGGTTCCCAGGGAAGGTGAGGAGACCCTGGTGCCGAGCCCTCGCCTCTCAATGAAGCGATTCGTGGGTGGGGGTGAGGGAGCGGTGAAGCTGTCTGCAGGCCGGTACAGCCAGTTTCTCCACTCCCTTCGGGATGAGGAACTCCCCCTTGGGCTGGATATCTGGATCCTCGCGGGCAACCGGGCTCCGCACGTGGTCTCGGACCAGCTTCAACTGGGGGTGGAGGGCTTCGTGGCCCGGGATTGGTTCGTCTCGTTGGAAGGGTATTTGCGGACCTTCGACGGTGTGGTGACGAACAACCTGGCCAACGATCCCAACGATCCTCTGGATGACTTCCTGGCAGGTGACGGATACTCCAGGGGGGTGGACCTCTTCGTGCGCCGTTCCGGGGAGGGAGTCACCGGGAATCTTGCCGTCTCCTGGCTCCAGACCGAGCGCACCTTCCCCGACTTCCTCACCGGGCGAGACCCAAGCCCTTCCTTGACCTACCCGCCGGTGTTCGATCGCCGGCTGGGGGGAGATCTGGTGCTGCGGATTCCCCTCCCGGGGACATGGAATGGTGGCGTGCGTTGGAGTGTGGGAAGCGGCCTCCCTTACACGCGGGCACTGGCCTCGTACCCCTACTTCGGACCCCGCAACTCGCTGGGGGGGCGACTCCTCTGGCTGGGCGCTTCCGAGGAAGGGGAGGAGGCGGAGGAGGATGAGGGTCAGTTCGGGGTGCTTCTGGCTCCCCGTAACTCCCAACGCTTTCCCGTCTATCACCGGCTGGACGTGAGTCTTCGCCGGAGCTTCAGTCCGTCGTGGGGCATGATCTCGCCCTACCTGGACATCCTGAACGTATACAACCAGAGGAACGTGCTCTTCTACTTCTATCAGTTCGATGCTGATCCCCCGGTGCGGTCCGGGTTCTCCATGTTTCCCATCCTTCCCACCGTGGGTGTGGAGGTGCGCTTCTGATGGGGCGCTCCATGGGGGGCTCGATGGGTGGCGGGGGTGGAAGATGGCTGAGGGCCGGGTGCGCGGTCATTCTCCTGGGCCTGTCCGGATGTGAGCTGCAGGAGACCACTGTGGCGGTACCTGAAGACGTGATCCTGGCCGAAGTCTTCCTCTCCGTTCTGGACGAGGGCGGTCGGGCGGTGGCCCTTCTCCACCGCACCGTGGGCGGGCGAGACCCCGTACCCCTGGACGGGGCCAGGGTCCGACTGGTGGGCACCGCAACGTCGGGATCCCAAGTGGATACCTTCTCGCATGTTCTGGACGAGCAGCCTCTGGATCGGTGCGTGGAGCCCCCTTTCCCGCCGGAGTTCGGGGGTCGGTGCTATGAGTGGGAGGATGTGGGGGGATCACTCCTGCGACCGGGAG
Organism: Gemmatimonadota bacterium; assembly: GCA_040905545.1. Lineage (GTDB taxonomy): Bacteria > Gemmatimonadota > Gemmatimonadetes > Longimicrobiales > Gaopeijiaceae > JBBDRI01. The sequence continues at coordinate 177,313 of JBBDRI010000056.1, forward strand.
CCACAGTCCGCCTGGAGGTGGATCTTCCAAGGGGGGGGCGGCTGGAGGGACTAACTACCATTCCCGGGGATTTCCAACTCTGGAACCCCTCTGCGGAGGAGTGCACTCTGGCTCCCGACACGCCTCTGCCCCTGGTGTGGGGGCAAGCCCAGAACGCCTGGGCCTACGTCGTGGAGGGTCAGTTGTATGGGCTTCCCCAGGCGCTGGAATCGGAGGGAATTCCGGTTGAATCAGACCCCCTCCCCCTCCTTGGACTCTCGGTGTCACAAGCCGACACCAGTCTCACCTTCCCCTCAGAGCTGGGTCTCTTCGATCGATTCCAGGAAGATCGAGATCTTCTGGTGCGCCTGCAGCGAGGCCTTCCCGACGGCAGTTGGGCCACCGTGTGGCTGGGTGCCGTGGATCGAAACTGGGCCAACTGGATCCGGGGAGGGAATTTCAACCCGTCGGGGCAGGTGCGGGTGCCCAGTGTTTTCGGTGACGGCACAGGGGTGTTCGGCTCGAGCGTGGTGCGGAGCCTCCTCATCACCACCCCTGGCGGAGGGCCGGCTACGGATGACTCATGCGGGTCCCGCGGGTGAAACCATGATCCGACGAGCCAACTCCAGACCCACGGCGCTTCGTTCTCCACTTCCCCCTTCATCGTCCCGCTCTACCCTGACGGTAACGGAATCATGATAGGGTTCTCCGGCCTCCACCTGTACGGTAACCCCCGGGAGTAGGCCCAGGGCCTCCATATGGCGAAGACGTTCCGGATCTTCGTCCTGCACGGCCCGGATCTCAACGCGCGTTCCAACGCCCACGTCTGCAAGGGTGCCGTAGTCCACCTCGTCGATCTCCCCGCTGCGGGTGGGGATGGGAGCGCCATGGGGATCGTGGCTGGGTTCTTCCAGGGCGGCGGCCATGCGGTCGATGAGGTGGTCCGAGGCGGCATGCTCCAACCGCTCGGCCTCGGGGTGCACGTCGTCCCAGGAGTACCCCAGGCGGACCTTCAGGTATGTTTCCAGGACCCGGTGCCGGCGGATGATGCGAAGGGCCTCCCACGACCCCTTTTCCGTGAGACGCACCCCCTTGTACGGAACGTGCTCCACCAGGCCCGAGTCCGCCAGGCGCCGTACCATACCACTCACCGAGGCCGGCTGGATCTCCAGGGCCTGGGCAATTCCGGACGTGGAGGCCGGCTCTCCCCCCTTCGACAGGGAGTAGATGGCCTTGAGGTAGTCCTCGACAGATCGGGATAGAGGGGGCATCTCTTCGGTCATGCCTGGAATGTACCCGGGGGGACCATGCCGGAGAAGTGTGGTGTAGCACTGGGATGAAACCGTCGGCCAGCCCCGCCCTGGGGGGGTCTGGGGGGTGTTGATCCCCTGTCCGTGCCACGGACGCTCGCTACCTGTCCATCACCACCGGAGCACCTCCATGAACCCCAGGAACCTCAATTCCGTCACGCTTCGCACACTCGTCGTCCCCGTGGTGGCCGTCGCCCTTCTGGTACTGCCTGCCACAGGAGAAGCCCAGGTGCGCTTCACCCCTCAGGTGGGCGCCTATCTACCGGTGACCGATATGGGAGAGTTCCGTGCCTCCACCTCCGAGGAGCGCCGGGAATTTGGGAGGAGAAACTCGTCGCTGGCCTACGGGGCCTCGTTGGAGTTCTCGCCCCCCCTCTCCCCATTCGGCATTCGCACCACCTGGCTCTACGGCTCCGACGGCTCCGTGCCCCTGAAGGATGTGGGGTGCGACGGTCCGTGCCCCAGGAGCACTCTCCTCACGGGGTCCCTGGAGGCCGTGGTCCGGGCGGGCCTCCCGCTGGTGCAGCCGCATCTTTCCCTGGGAGTGGCGTTGAAGCGCTACGGGTTCGAATTCGAACAGGGTTTCCCCAGGGTCATTGAAGACCAGGACCAGTGGGGAATGCAGGTGGGCGTTGGGGCTACGGTCTCGGTTCTGGGGATGGGGGTGGCCCTGGAGTTGTCCGACTTCATTGGCGGGCTGGAGGGGGCCGACGGCTCGTCCGGAGGCCGTCAGCACGACATGTTCCTTACTTTGGGGCTGGCTCTGGGTCGGTGAAGTATTTCCTCTCCCTGCTGGTATCCGCGCTGGTGATGGCTGGCCTCGGGCCGGCGCCGTCGGCCTGGGCCCAGGACGTTTCCACCGAAGCTGCGGTTCCGCGCTTCGTGCCTGCCGCTGAGCGACTCCCCGTGGGCACGTTGGTGCGGGTTCCCGGGGAGCCGGAGTTCCAGGCTCCCTGGAGGGTAGGTGAATACCTGGAGTACGAGCTGCGGATGTCTCCCCTGGGTCGAGTGGCTCGGGCCACCTTCTCCGTGCAGGCCGGCGAGGCGGTGCAGGGAGTCCCCACGGTACGCTTCCACTCTCGGGTTCGGGGTCGGGTGCTCCTGGCCCCGGTGGAGAAGGACAATCTCTCCTGGGTGGATCCCCGGACCATGGTGTCCCTGCGCTACGAATCGCAGGCACGGGAGTTCACTTTCCGGAAGCACGATCGGGTAGACATTCGACCGGCGGAAGGGGTCTGGGTGGAGGAATTCTCGGGAGATACCGGGCCCCTCCCCTCCGCTTGGCCCGTGGATCAGTTGGCTCTCCTCTACTACGCCCGGGGACTCCCCCTCAACGTAGGGGACAGCATCCGGATCACCCGGTACTTCCGGGTTTATGAGAATCCGGTGGAGATCCGTGTACTCAGGCGGGAAGAGGTGGAGGTTCCGGCCGGCACCTTTCCTGCTCTGGTTGTGGAGATCCACTTCGCACCCCGAAGGCGCTTTGAGGACGGGGGTACGACCACCCTCTATCTCAGCGATGACCCTCGTCGGCTGCTGCTCCGCATGGAGACCCCCGTGCCCATTTTCGGGACGGTGGACATGCGGCTCACGGGCTTCGGTCGACCGGTGGGGGGATAGAAAGCTCCCTCTGACTCCCTCCCGGTAGATGCCGCAACCATCGGTGTCGGCTGATAAGGAGCGGGAAGAAGAGTACCAGGATCCCCATGGCGCCCCCCAGAACCAGCAGTCGCAGGCCCAGAGAGCGGTCCGGAGATTCGGGGGGTGGGGTGGACAGTACCACAGTGACGGAAGGTCCCAGGCGTCCCGCCATGAACACGATCTCCCGTTCGGCTCCCTGGTGCCGGCCCGTCACCGTGAAGGGACCCGGCGGTGGAATGCGGGCTGCAAGTGCCTCCCGTCCCTGGGAGGGAGAGAGAGTGCTTTCCAGGATCTCCCCATCCTGAATGCGAGTCACCTCAAAGCCCGTCATGGCTCTGAGGTCGGCCAGGGGCAGCCCTTCCCCCTGCATCCGCACGAATGCCATGGCCTGGGCCAGTTCCCCCACGGTGCCTTGCCGGGCCTCAGCACGAGATCCCTGGACCAGTGCCAGGAGAGCCCCCCACGACAGGAGCAGGGGGAGGAGTACCAGCCCCAGTGCGGCTCGTCGCCAATGACGCACAACGGCCGGATCGTGGGATTGGGGCCCGCCCCGCGAGGGAAGGAGCAGGAATCCCAGAATGGCCAGAAAAATCCCGCTCAGGGTCACCGCAGGCAGGTAATAGGTGGGTAGGAGTCTTCGGCCTGCATCCTCCCGGGACACCAGGAGGGTCACTGCTGGAGGGGTATCGGCCCGGGGGGCATGGGGAAAGAGGATCCCGGGAGTGTCATCCATCTCGAGGGGGAGACCTTCCGGGAAGATGGCGAGCCGAAAGTGCAGACGAGAAGAGAGTTCCTCTGGCCCCATGGGTGGCTCGGTGCTGGCCCGACGGATGCCCTCCAGATAGAGCGCCCCCCGATATCCGGCCACCTCCTCCAGGGCGTTCAGGAAGTCGGGTTCCATGCGCCCTCGCCGCTCAACCACGGCATCATCCACGTCTAGATATCGCACAATTCCGGTGAAATCGTCTTCGTACCAGATCACCGACCGCACCGTGTCCGATGGAGAGATGGGCACGGGTACCGGACCGGTGGGGTCTCCCGGAAGGCGCCGGATTCCTGCCGAAGGGGCCCGGGTGACCCGGTCTATCTCCCGCTCCATCAGGGTGAGTGCAGTAGCGGCCACCCGGCGCGTCTCTTCCCTTCCCAACCGCTCCGCCTCGCCGGAAACCAGATATCCAGCTGCCCACAATCCCAGCGTGAGGGGAACCACCACCGTGCCCAGGTAGAACCGCTGTCGGGGCCTCATCGCGGCGCCCCTCGTTGGCGCAAGGGGAAGGTTGACGTATTTTCAGTGTTTGGGATGATGATTTTCTCAGGTTTTACCAGAGGGGGTGGCGTGAGCGATTCAGTGGCGGTGGACGCCAAGCGAATACTTCTCCGATACGGGGCTCCCATTGTGGCTCTGGATGAAATCGACGAGAAGGACAGGATCACCCTGGCCCGGGAGGTCAGCCGGACTCCCCTGGCTGAGCGGGGCGATCGCCTTCGTGGACTCCTGGTGGAGCGGGGACTCATGGAGCCGGCTCCTCCCAAGAAGAGGAAGAGTCGGAAGTCCTGACTCCGTTCAACCGGACGTGGGCGCATTCCCCCTCCCCTGGATCAAACCAGGATCCCGGCCAGAAGCGTGGCTGCTATGGCCCCCAGACCCGCCGCTGCCAGCGCCAGGGGAAGCTGGGTGAGGACGTGATCCATGACGTCGCATCCAGTGGCTAGACTGGAAAGGATGGTGGTGTCGGAAATGGGCGAGCACTGATCCCCAAACACTGCTCCCCCCAAGACGGCTCCGAAAGCCAGCGAAAGATAGGTGGGATCGGGGTTCACCGCCCACGCCAGGGGCATGGCCAGGGGAAAGACCACGGCGTACGTCCCCCAGGATGAGCCGATGGAGAAGGCCACGGCCATGCAGATCCCCATGAAAATGGCTGGGAGGAACACTGGGTTCAGAAGCTCGGCCGTGGCCTGTACGATGAAGTTGGCCGTCCCCAGATTTCGGGATACCAGGCCCAGGGTCACCGCCAGCGCCAGGATGATGGCGCCGATGGTCACTCCCTTGCATCCATCCACGAAGCCGTTTACCACCTCCTTCACGCCCATCCCCTTCACCAGGGCCAGAGCCATGGCCGACAGGACGGCCAGCCCGAACGCCTCGGCGATGGGGACCTGGATCCCCGGCAGGAATAGGCTCAGATCGCCTGTGGCCAGCGAACGCCAGAGGGAAGCGACCACGCCGGAGAGGGCCACCCCGATGAGGACCAGGAGGGGGAGAAAGAAATCCGCCAGTCCGGTGCGGTAGCCCGAGGGAACTTGAAGACGGCTGAGTTCCTGTGCTGCCAGGGGTTCCGCCCCCGGTCGGTCCAGTTGTCCCGTATCCCTGGCTCTCATCCGAGCCGCTTTCATGCGCTTCCCTTCCCACGGGAGGAGTTCCAGCGCGAAGAGCAGCGTGATGAGCGGAGCGAAGATCCCGTAGAAGTTCAGGGGTATGGAGCGGAAGAAGAACGAAACCACTTCCTGCTCGGTGGCGAAGAGGGGAGTGGTTCCCACCAGAAGTCCGGCCACGTAGAGGGGCCATGCGTTCAGGGGAATCACGGTGGCCGCCGGCGAGGCGGTGGAGTCTACCAGATAGGCTACCTCCTCGTGGGAGACCCTCTGCCGGTCGGTGACGGATTTCACCGTGGTGCCGGCCAGCACCGTGGAGATGGTGCCGCCCTGATGGAAGAGAAGCCCCATGCACCAGGTGAACACCTTGGCCGACCGGGGTCCCCGGACCATCCGTTTCGACGCCCACTGGGCAAAATGGTGAGCTCCTCCCGTACGGGTCCAGAGACCGATGAGGCCTCCCAGGAACCAGAGGTAGACCAGGAGGATGACTGCGAACGATTCGCTTCCAATGGATGGGATGAGGAAGAGCTGGATGATGTTCAGGTCCCGGACCACCACACCGGCCACCACGATGCCGGCAAAGAGAGACGAGACCACCTCTCGCGTGGCGAATACCAGGAGAAGGGTGGTGAGTGCCGGCAGGAGTGAGGCGAAGCCGTAGTGCCCCCCATCGGCCACCGGGGTGAGCTCCGAGGGGGTAAGCAGCAGGGCCAATGCCACGGCCACGCCGGTAACGAGAAGTGCCGGCCCGAGTGCCCGGGGGCCCGACCCCTCCGATGCTTCCGGAGCTTCAGGGGGTGGGCCTCTACGGTCAGGGGTCATGGGTTCCTCTCAACCGAGACCACCCTGAGCCTCCGTTCCGGATCCAGGGGAAATTGCAACTGGAAGCCCCATTGTCCATTGGAAGTGAAGACCTCCACTTCCACCGGTTCGCCACCCATGGTCACCTCCATTCGACTGTGTGCCGGCATGCCCTCCAGGGTCACACGGAGGGTGAGGTTCACGGGGATCCCGCCCTCCGTTTGCAGAAGGTGGAAAGTATGCACCCCATCTGCCCGCCGATAGTTGAAGGCGACCCGGGCCCCAGCTACTCCCAGGCCGCTGACTCGGAGGTGCGCCATGTCTGCCGGCAGCTTCGGCGCCAGGCTCATGCGGCCCAGGGCCCCTTCCACCTTCACCCCCAGCATGCCTTCCAGCACGCTCCGGACCAATCGCGCAGCCTGCAACGTTCGCCGCGGAAGGAACACCGCGAGCATGGGGGAGGCGAATGAGGCGGGGGTGGGAAGAAGGATGTCATCGGTTTCCAAGGAGGGCGGTTCCGGTGGGGTGATCGGGAGGGCTGAGGGGGTTCCAAGGACCGGAAGCGTGACACCGCCCAGGGGGTTCATCTGCAGTTCAGGAGGGGATCGGCGGTGCTCCCTAATGAGGCGGCGAAGGGCTCCAGCCCACCCGTCCTTTCCCAGAGGCTCCACCGCAGTGGCCAGCTCCTCCAGCACCGCAGTGGGGGGGGGAAGGGCGCGCCCTCCCCATCGTTCGCCTCCCGGGGAGAAAGACTGCTCCAGGGTGGAGGAGGCTGCCATGTCCAGCCGATTCCGGAAAGGCAGCAGGGGCGAAGGGTCTCCGGTGGCCAGCGCCCAACGGGCCGCCAGGAGGAGGAGCGTCCGGGGGGGGGGAGCGTCGGCGTGCTGCAAGAGGGAATCCAGGGCGGCCCAGGCCTTGTGGATCTCTCCCATGAGCACCAGCGCCAGCCCCAGCTCTGCAAGTGCATCTCCGGCCAGAAGCACGGGCCGGCTCCCCTGGGATCGAGGCTCCACGCCGCCCAGGAAATGGGGTGCGACGGCAGCGCTTTCCACAATCTCCAGGGCCTGCCTCAACGTCTTCCCCCAGGCAAGATCCGTCTGGACCTGCACCGCCTCGCCCTGGCCCGGAAGGGGAGTGGACTCCGAACCCCACCCACCTTCCGCCGCCTGACGCTGTCGCGCTCGCAGGGGGAGAAGAAGGGGGAGGGCTGCCTCGACGGCATGGCCAGGACCCAGGACCCGAACCCGAGGCCCCCGGGGGAGTTCAGGGGGAGGGGCGCCCAACCATCGATGCTGCACCACCACCACCGGTCCGTCCCGGAACAGAAGTCCCACCTCCTCCAACGCCGTGTCTGCCGTGGCGCCTGCAACTCGGGTCACCCGGCTCCAGCCCGAACGGCTCCATGTGAAAGACCCATCCTGGGTGCACGACAGACCCCGGGCCGACATGGCCCACGGGCCCTCCATCCCGGAGTAGAGCCACTCCAGGACAGTCGTGGGCGCTGCCTCTCCTGAATCCAGCTCCCACAGATGGGTGAGCCCCGCTCCTGGGGTCAGGAGGACGGCAATCCCCTGACCCAGAAGTGGAACAGGCACTCCCTGTGGGAGATCGTCTGTTCCCGCCTGGGCCTCCAGGAAAGTCCGGGGTGCCAGTTCCTCGCCCAGCCATTCCCCGGCCTGGACTTTCAGCACTCCGGCTCTTCCGCTTCTCCCAGGATCCGGAGTTCATCGGGTGCGTTGGGTACCGCACAGAGAAACTCGAAGGGCTCGGAACCCTGGGCTCGGTACCAGTGGGGAAGGCCGGCGGGGATGTGGAGCACGTCTCCTGCCTTCACTTCCACCTCTTCGTCGCCCAGACCGATGACGGCCTGGCCCCGGAGCACCAGTTGCTGGTGTTCCACCGTGTTGGTGTGACGGGGCATCCCTCCCCCGGGCTCCATGATGAAACGCCGCATGTGGAAGGCGGAACCGGGATTGGGGTGTGTGAGAAGCTGGCGCGTGGTGCCGGAGCCGGCACCCACTGGCCGGCTCTCCAGCGATTCTCCTGGAGTCACGGTGGCTCGAGCCGGGAGGGCAGCGTCAGAGGTCATGGGTTCTCCGGGGGTGCAGGAGGAGAGGTGGGGTCACCGTAGGAAGTGACCAGATGAGAGGGCCAGCAGCCGCAAGTTTCAGTGTACCCGGAGTCCCCGGAGTCGGTTCAGCGCTCCGGCCAGCTCCAGTCGCCGGAAGCCCGCCAGATCTCCGTCGGTGCCCCTGCCCAGGATGTCCAACCCCCTCTCTTCCAACTGTCCCATGACCCCATCCAGGAGTTGGGGAAGGGGGGTGTGGCCATCCATTTGGGTTCTGAGGAGAAGAAGGGCTTCGGATACCCCCCGGGCCTGGGCTCGGGAGAGCAATTGCTCCAGGGCGTGGAGTTCCAACTCCACCTGGCCGAAGAGAATGGTCTCCGTATCCCGTACCTTCACGCTTGCGGCCCTCCGGCCCCGCGATGGATCCACCGAATCGGGGTCGGGGATGCGGATACCGGGCTCCGCCATGGGTGCCGGCACTTCCCGGAGGCGTCCTGTGGGGTGGGCCGACGCCACCTCCCGGGCTCGGGCAGTGATCTCCTCCGGGAGGTATCGGTTCATGGCAATGACGGTATCGGCCACATCCAGGTAGTCGCCACTCCCCCCCAGAACCAGGATGGACGAAATGCCCCCGTCGTCCCGGAGTTCTTCCACCCGATCCAGGAAGGGGGTGATGGGTTCCCTTTCCCGAGGTACCAGGGCCTGCATCCGCCGGTCTCGGATGAGAAAATTCGTGGCGCACGTGTCTTCGTCCATGAGGAGGGTGGACGCGCCTGCCTCCAGGGCCTCCACGATAGCCGCCGCCTGACTGGTGGAGCCCGAAGCGTTGGCCGTGGAAAAAGTCCGGGTATCCGTGCCATCCGGAAGGGGGGCGATGAAGGATGAGATGTCCACCCCTGCCACGGAACGACCGTCTTCCGCCCGCACCTTCATGGCGTCCGGGAGGGTCACCACCTGCTCCCTGCCGTCATCGGGTCGGTGGTTGTAGACCCCACATTCCAGGGCCCGGAGCAGGGTGCTCTTCCCGTGATAGCCTCCGCCTACGATGAGGGTGATCCCCAGGGGAATCCCCATCCCCGTCACCTCTCCGGCGTGGGGCACGGGAATGGTCACCCGGAGAGAGTCTGGCGAGCGGAAGAGCACCACGTGGGATTCCTCCATGGGAGTATCCTCCACTCCGGAGCGCCGGGGCAGGAGGGCGCCGTCGGCCACAAAGGCCACCAGCCCACGTTCCGGGAGGGTCGACCTCAGGGCATGGCCATCCTCGTTCACCTGAGCGTGGAGAAGGAGCGTGTCTTCGGGGTGGGCCGCGGCCCTGAGGGTGGTTTCCACCAACTCCGGAAGGGTGGTGCAGAGAAGCTGGGCCGCCGCCTTCCCCATGATGCGACGCCCCCGGGCCGGCAGCCCTACTTGCAAGCGTGCCTCCACACCGCCGTGGGAAGCGATCTGCACCGCGGTCTGGGGCATAACCTGCTGGCCCGGCGACTCCATGAGGATGTGCCCGCTCTTCCCACTCCCCCCGGCGCGGCTCCCCCCACGAGCCTCAGCGGCGAAGGCCCGCGCCAGGAACGAAGCCACTCCCAGTCGGCGGGACCGCTCTTTCAACACGAATTCGGGAAGCCGGACGAAGTCGGCGGGAAGAAGCACCCGAACCCGGGAGGGGGTGGCGTAGGGGTCACCCTGTACGTAAAGGATCTCCAGGGAGAAGCCCGGGAACTGCCACACTCCCTTGATGGACTTGTAGGCAGGGTATCCCTTTCCTTCCAACGCCTTCAGCCGCTCTTCCAGCACACTCCGGTCCGACACCCTTCGCCTCCCTCTTTTTTCCTTCCGCCATCCAGGCTCAGGGAATGAGCCTTCGATCTTCCCGGGGCTCGATGCGGACGATCCAGAGACCGTTGTACATGTCGCTCACATAGATGAGTCCGTCCTTCACCACCATTCCCCAGGTCATGGCGGAGTTGGCCACGTAGCCGTCCATGTCGGCGGTGTTGAGGTGACCCATCTCCCGACCTCCAGCCCGGAGATCGCCCCGGAGTTCACCGGAGATGTCGAACACTCGGAAGCCCCCGTTGTAGGCACCCATATACAGGGTATCACCGGTTGCCCAGAGGTTGTGCACTCCGCCGAATTCCGGTTCGTACCAGGCCACCGAGCGGGGGTTCTCCAGGTCGCTCACATCCACCACCTGCATGCGGCCGTAGGCTCGTCCGGCGGCAGCGTCCCGTGCTCCACGCACCTGGCTGGCGGGGAACACCTCGTCGGCGATGAAGACATAGTCGTTATGGCGCCAGGCCGTGTGGGTGCCCCGGATGAAGCCCGGTCCTCCTGAAGCCTCCACATCCCGGTAGAGTTCGTTCAGATCGTACTTGAACTGACTCACGAACTGAGGGTTCGTGGGCGAGCCTCCCTTCACGCCATTGCCCACATCCAGGATCACCAGGCCGTCGTTCCAATAGCTCAGATAGGCCAGGCCGTCCTGGACATCCACGTCGTGGAGGCTTCTCCCTGCGTCAGGACGGTCGGTGATCCAGCGGCCCGCTTCCTGGGGGTTGTACGGATCGGAGATGTCCACGATGTGGAGGGCCCCGGTGCCGTTGTTGGTGAGATAGATGTGAGTGCCGAACCGCTCCTGATGGTAGATGAAGGTGGAGTGGACTCCGGCGGTGACCCCGTCGGTAAATTCGGCGATGACCTGCGGGTGGGCCGGGTCTTCCAGCGATGCGATGACGATTCCGTTCCGGCGGTCGGCCGCTCCTTCCCGGGTGTGGACCAGGTACCGGCCATCAGGGGTGGTCATGACATCGTTCACCCTGCGGGTGTTGGCCACCAGGGAGTCGGTTACGGTGGGGTTCTCCGGGTCGGATATATCGATGGCATACATCCGATCACCTCCACTCCCCGTACCCAGATACGCATGCTTCCCATCGGGATGCACCCACACCTCTTCCGTGCTGAAGAGGGTTCGGGGCAGGCGGCCCAGAACCGTCAGTGGGCGGCGCACCTCCCGCCACTCCACGCTGGCGGTGGCGTCCCCGCTCCGCTGGCCGAAGTTGGCGGTAATGAGATAGTCACCCTTCTCATAGGCCACGAAGGTTCCGTCGTCCTCCACCTGGCCATGCCCGGGAGAGAAGGTCCAGGTAGGGGTGAGTCCGGGGATGACGGATCCGCCCTCGTCTCGGGCCACGGCCTGGAATCGGACCACATCTCCCTGAAGGGCTTCCAGGGCTCCCGGGGTCACCTCCACCGAGGCGATGCGCTCAGCTACCACTTCCACCGGGAAGCTCTCTTCCACACTTCCCCATCGGGCGGTGATGCGGGCCTGCCCGGGGCCCTGGGCTCGGATCAGGCCTGTGGGTGTGACGGATACGATGCCCGGGGCGGACGATTCCCAGCGGACTGGATCCGGTCGCGGATCGCCATGGATGGAGAGCACCCGGGCCGAGAGACGAAACCGCTGATCCAGCGCCATGCGGGTGGGTCGGGGAGTGATCTCAACCCGGGCTGCCGGCCCGGGGACCATCTGGACTTCCACCCGCTGCACCACGGGGCGGGTGCCGGGCACGAAGGCCGCCACGCTGATGGGGATGGTGCCGGTGGACCCGGAATGGACCGTCCCGTCAGGGTCTACCGAACCCTCAAACCGTCCCCCGATGGCGTTGAAGCGAAGCTGGACCCCCTCTAGCAGGTTCCCCGCCGCGTCCAGCGCCTGCACCTCAAGCTGGAGGATGCTCTGGGCCTCCATGGTGAGATCCAGAGGGAGAACCCGGAGTTCGTTGATGGGCGACTCCGGGAGTCCACCCCCGGATGTATCCTGGCCTTGCAAGGGCGCCGCCGCTCCAGCCAGGCTCCACACCGCGAGCAGACAGGCGAAAGCCGGTAGGATCGTAGGGACGACCCGGTTGCGAAGGGGTCGGCGAAGCTGACGGATGTGGCGGCGGAGATTCATGGGGATATTGGGCATGGAGAGAAGTGGCGGGCGGTCCGCTGTGAGCGGGTGCCTGGGGAGAGGGCGCGAACGCACGTTGTTTGCCGAATGACCGGGTGCACCGGAAGATGGGGCGGTGCCGGCCCCAGGGGAAGGATTCTTCGGATGTGAGACGAGTGCCCCTGACCTCACTCCTTCCAGCGGAAGCCAAAAGGGTCCGAGTCTTCGGCAGCCTCCTGCTCATCGTTGTCTCCGGGCGAGGCCGGGCGAGAAGCGCGAACCGTAGGGCGGGCCGCCTTGGCCTCCGAGCTCCGGTCTCCTTCGGGGTGCCGGTCTTCGTCAGGAGCAACCGTTGCCTGGCCGGCGGCATCCCCCTTCCACTGAAAAGGAGGAGGTGAGCGCTCGGTTCCCCACTGAAAGGCGGAATGGTCGGCCTGCAGGGTTGGGGTGGGGATGTCTCCGGGAGCATCGGGGGATGGGGAGCGCCGGCCCCGCCACCGGAAGCTGTCTCGGGGCGGAATGTCCCGACCTGACGGGGGGGGAGGAGCCTTCCCCACGTTCCCCCGACTCAGACCCTGCCAGTGGCAGCGGGGGCACCACCTCCACTCCACCCAACGGCTCACCAGCCATCCCACCCTTTTCTTCAGGGGGACGGTCGCCACATGGCACTTGGGACAAGCCCATCGGCGAGGGACCCGGTACACCGCCGTGGACAGGGCGGCCGCCAGGATGGCCAGCACCGCCAAGGCTGCCAGATAGAGAACCACCATACCTTCACGGTACGCCTAATCAGTTGGAAGGCAAGCCTTGGATCTGGTACCTTCCCTGGTCCGGACACCACCAACGGATCCCACCGACGGGTACCAATGAGCCAGGAGGCCTCTCAGCATGGGAACGGTTCGCACCTTCATGGAGCGCCACTACCGGCACTTCAACGCACGGGAAGCCCTGGCGGCAGCCAAGGCGTACGAGAGCCACATACAGGCCGGGGGAAAGATGCTGGTTTCCCTGGCGGGAGCCATGTCCACCGGCGAGCTGGGGGTCATCCTGGCCCGCATGATCCGGGAGGGGAAGGTCCACGCCATCTCCTGCACCGGTGCGAATCTGGAAGAGGATGTCTTCAATCTGGTGGGCCACGATGACTACGAGATCATCCCCAACTGGCGAGCCCTGTCTGCTGAAGACGAGCAGGCCCTCTACGATCGGGGAATGAACCGGGTGACGGACACCTGCATCCCCGAAGACATCATGCGCCACATCGAGCGCAGGCTCATCGACGGCTGGGCGGGGGCCTGCGCCTCAGGAGAGCGGAAGATGCCGGCGGACTTTCTCATGGACATTCTCCGCTCCGGGGAAATCGACGAACATTTCCAGGTGCCCCGGGAGGATTCATGGCTGGCTGCGGCCATGGACATGGGTGTTCCGGTCTATGCCCCCGGGTGGGAGGATTCCACCACCGGGAACATGTTCGCCGCCAACGTCCTGAAGGGGAAGATTCCCCATCATCAGTGCGTGAAGTCGGGCACCGAGCAGTTTCAGCATCTCATTGAGTGGTACCTGGCCAACAACGGCGAAGCCGAGGGCAAGCCGTCGGTGGGTTTCTTCCAGATCGGAGGGGGAATTGCCGGGGACTTCGCCATCTGCACCGTACCCAGCATCATCCAGGATCTGGAGCGGGAAACCCCGTTCTGGGGATACTTCTGCCAGATCACGGACGCCGATCCGTCGTATGGCGGGTACTCCGGCGCCCCCCCCAACGAGAAGATCACCTGGGGAAAACTGGCGGTGGACACGCCGAAGTTCGTGGTGATCTCGGATGCCACCATCGTGGCTCCCCTCATCTTCGCCTACGTGTTGGGAGACTGACGGGGAGGCCCCCGAGCGATTGCTATCCTGAGGCATTGGGGCTTTGGAACTCCCCACTCTTGTAGATGGTCTCGATGCGCCGGGTTTCTTCGTCGGTCAGCGCCGCGAATTCCTTCTCGCGGGCGCGGTTTGAAAGAGTACCGTCGTTCTGCCTCAGGAAGCGAAACAGCAGGTCGATGGTACCCGCGGGCATGTCGATCATGGTGGCAACCCCCCTTCGGAACTCATCGTAACGTCTGAGAAAGTCGGTCTCGTAGGGCAGGTCATGCTCAATGGTCCGGCGGACGCACGCGTAGAGAAATTCGGCGTGCGGGGTGGCGTCGAAGAAGCGGTAGAAGTCTTGCGTGTCGTTCAGAACCCGGACGTTGAAGTTCTCGGTGGGCTCCCATCTGACGAGCGGGAGCAGGCGTTCGGAATAGCTTTCCAGCGTTTCGCGGTAGTGCTCGATTCGCTCCAGGATGGCGGCCGAGACCGGGAAGACGACGCCGGGTGGATGGTATCCGCGCTCCGCCAGAACATGATGGATGAGGTAGCGGTGCAAACGGCCGTTGCCGTCTTCGAACGGGTGCGCATAGACAAAGCCGAAGGCGAGGATGGCAGATGCGATGACGGCGTCCATGCTTTGCGCGGGGCCGCGGTCGAATGCGATCATGCCATCGGTAAGGCTTGGTAGCTGTTCGGGCCGGGCGCTGATATGACTCGGAAGTGGCATGCGGGTTTCGCGTTCATGCTCGCCGACGAATCCGCCTTCGGTGCGAAAACCCAGCGCGACGAAGCGATCATCGCCGATGACGATGCGCTGCAGGCGCAGTAGCTCGTCCACGTCCAGCGGCTGGCGGCCCGCTTCACCGATGGCGCGGCCCCAGCGCTGGATACGGTCCTGGGGCGGACTCTCGCCTTCGATGGCATAACTGGATGTCGAGTCTTTCAGCAGCAGGAAGGCGGCCGTGCGGGCGAGCACGTCGCGCGGGACGTTCGCAACGATCTCTCTGGCGCGCTTCGGCAGGTCGAGGGCAATGAATTCGTCGAGGGTTTTTGTGCGGGAAACCAGCGGGCAGAATTCGGGGGTACCGGGCAGGTTGTTCTGAAGCCGGTGGCGCGGGGCGGTTTCGCCGTCGATGCCCCATTGTAGGCGCGGATCGAGCACCGGCACATAGCGGCCGGTCTTTGCGTCCGGCAGGTCCAGCGTTCGTCTGGTCAGCCACTCATAGAGGAACCAGAAGCGGCGGGAATAGGTGCCGGTGGGCTTGTCGCGGACGATGGCCCCGATGGGGTCCGGGCCGGTGGCCAGGAAGAGGCGCTTCAAGACCGCAAGGTCGAGCCCTTCGTATTTCAGGGCGAAGGTGAGGTGGCCTTCGAGCGTGGCGACCGGGGCGTGGCGTGGCGTCCTGATCCGCCAACCGTCGCGCTCCAGGAATCGGTGATGTGCGCCGGTGGCGCTCAGCGTGCGGGGTAGAGGGACTTCAAGGCCGTAGGCGTCCATCAGGGCGCTGTAGCCTGCCGGGGTTGCCGTCTCGGGCAGCCGTCTCTCCCGAAAAACGGTCATCGGCCCTGAAAACTGTTTCCGTGAGGCCGAAGTCATGAATCCCGTGCCTTGTTCCTGAATTGACGGTCCTGGGGTGTCGTTTACCCGATTTTTGATTCTAGCACATGAAAAGGGGTTTTCCTACCGGTGACTTTGTGAATATCGGTTCCATTCTGGCGCGAATTCGAGCTTGTGAGGCGAGCAAGGGAAACTAAAGTTCCCCCGCGTTGGTGGACACCTCAGATCGAGGGGACGGCGGGTACTCCGGCGCTCCCCTCACGCCTCAGGGGATGAGCGAACTCCGCATGGTTACTCCCTCCTCCAGAATCCGATGCACGGGGCAGCGGTCAGCGATCTCCAGGAGTCGTTGGCGCTGCTCCTCCGACAGATCGCCCCGGAGGAGGATCTCCCGTTCCATTACATGAGAGGCGGGAGGGTCGTCGCCCGAGCGCCGTCTCTTTCGGACGGACGTATAGACCTCTTCCAGCGGCCACCCCTTCCGCCGGGCGTACATCTGGAGGGTCATGGTGGTGCATGCCGCCAGGCCGGCCGCCACCAGGTCAGGTGGGGTAGGACCTTCATCCGACCCGCCCACGGAAGTGGGTTCATCGGAAACAAACGTGTGACGCCCCGCCCGCACCTCGGTGCGAAGGCCCTCCGAAGGCGTCAGAGCCAGGATGTGGGAGTCGGCCAACTCGGCTGGAGGGACGCCGAATGACGACGTATCCCCTGGTTCCTCGTCCGGCCCGGAGGCCACGTACCGTTGAGCCCATCCGGCAATGACGGCTCCCACATAGCTGGAGTCCCGGGGATCCAGAAGCAGGTGGCCGGCTTCGTCCAGGGAGATGAAGCTTCGGGGATGCCGGGCGAAGCCGAACAGGCGGCCGGCATTCTCGATCCCTACCGTATCGTCCACCGGGGAGTGGAGAATCATGAGGGCCCGTTCCAGCGTTGACACCGCTTCCTCCATCCGGCTGGCCTCCAGGTCGTCCAGGAACTGCGCCCGGATCTGGAATGGGCGTCCGCCCAGGGTGACGGTGGCTTCACCCGACGACCGGATCTCGTCTTCCCAGCCTCGCATGTGCTTCAGAATATGGGACGGATCGGCCGGCGCTCCGATGGTGGCCACCGCCTTCACCGAGGGGAGCTGGTGTGCCGCGTGTAACACTGCGGCTCCGCCCAGGGAATGGCCCACCAGGAGGGCCGGTGCCATCCCCTGTTCCTCCATGAACCGCCCGGCTGCTACCAGATCGTCCACATTGGAAGAGAAATTCGTATCGGCGAAATCACCCTCGCTTTCTCCCAATCCGGTGAAGTCGAACCGGAAGACCCCGAACCCGGCGTCGTTCAGGGCGTGGGAAATGTTCACCACGGGCTTCAGATTCTTCCCGCAGGTGAAGCAGTGGGCGAAGAGAGCCCAGGGCATGGGAGTCGCCGAAGAACCCGCCTCGCTCGTCTGGGAGGTGGAAGCAGCCGCTGACAGCCGGGACGAAGCGGGAGTGTCCAGCCGGGCGGCCAGCATGACGCCGGAGGATCCCGGAAAGCGGACGCTCCGGGAACTCATCGGTACTCGGGGTTGGGCGCCCCGAAACGGCTCCCTGCCTCCCAGAGTGACCGCTGGTTGCCGAACGCCGGGATGCCGCCCTCATCCCGGAGCATGCGTGCCATGTGGAGGAGATTCCAGGTCATGAAGGTGGTGTTCCGGGTGGTGAACTCGTTTTCCGGCCCCCCGGATCCCTCATCCAGATACGATGGCCCGGGACCGGCCTCACCCAACCAAGCGGCATCGGCCTGGGGCGGAATGACGTATCCCAGGTGCTGCAGGGAGTACAGGATGTTCATGGAGCAGTGCTTGGCTCCGTCCTCATTCCCGGTGATGATGCACCCTCCCACCCGACCGTAGTAGGCGTACTGCCCATGCTCGTTCAGGTGCCCGGACGAGGAGTAGAGGCGTTCGATGACCTGGGTGCACACGGACGACTTCTCCCCCAGCCAGATGGGCGAACCCAGCACCAGAATGTGGGCCGCCTTCACCTTCTCGTAGATCTCGGGCCAATCGTCGGTGTCCCAACCATGCTCCCGCATGTCCGGCTGAACCCCGTGGGCCAGGCGGTAGTCCACCGGGCGCAACAGCTCCACCTCCACACCCACCCGCTCCAGTATGGTTCGGGAAATCCGGATGAGCCCCTCGGTGTGGGAGAGCTCCGGGCTCCGTTTCAGGGTGCAGTTCAGGAAGAGGGCTCGCAGGCCTGAAAAATCCCAGGGGAGGGAGTCCAGGGAGGCTTCCTCCGGCTGTCCATTCGCTTCAACGTTCATGAGGTGGTCCTTTCCATTCCAGGAATCGTACCAGAAACCATTCGTTGGCATCGGTCCAACTCTGCACCGTTTTCCAACCGGCTGCAGTGGTGAGGGCCTGAAGGCTCTGAGGCGTATACTTGTAGGAGTGTTCGGTGACGATGTGCTCCCCGATCTTGAAGTCCAGCCGTTGGTCGTCCCTCGGCCCGGACCCATTCTGGGCCGCCGGCAGGGTGACGGTCTGAGGCTGAAGGGCCACCAGATGCATCTCCATGCGGCTGGCCGGCTGGTTCCATACGGCCCGATGCTCAAAGGCGTCGGGACGAAAATCGGTTCCCAGAAGGCGGTTCAGGTGGACGAGACTGTTGCGATTGAATTCCGCCGTGACGCCCCTGGCATCGTCATAGGCGGGTAGGAGAAGTTCCGGGGACTTCTCCAGGTCCACTCCCAGGATGAGTGCGGCTCCCGGTCCCAGGGAGGAGCCGGCGCCGGCCAGGAAGGTCTGGGCCGCCTGGGGCTCGAAGTTTCCAAGGGTGGAACCGGGAAAGAAGAGGAGGGGACGGCCTCTCCCGGAGTCGGAGGCCCCCCGGGGCTCCGGGAGATGGAAGGGCTGGGTGTAGTCTGCCGCAAGGGGAAGAACCTGCAGGCCGGGGAAGCGTCGATCCAGGCGAGCAGCCACTTCGTTGAGTTGCTCTCGGGCGATGTCCACAGGGATGTAGGCCGTGGGCTGCTCCAGGCTCTCCAGGAGGAGTTCGGTCTTCTCGCCGCTCCCGCTCCCGAATTCCACCAGCCGCACTCCGGGCCCAGCCGGTCGGCTCATCTCCGGAAGATGGGTCCGGAGGATCCCAAGTTCGGTGCGGGTGGGGTAGTACTCCGGCAGGCGGGTGATCTTCTCGAACAGATGCGCACCCCGTTCGTCGTAGAAGAGCTTCGGCGGAAGATGGGGAGGGGTGCGTGCAAGGGAAGCGGCCACCTCCTTTCGGAGGCTTGGTAGGTCCATCATCTATTCAAAGATCCTTGGCCAGTCGGAACCCCGAGAACTGCCAGGAGGCGTCAGGGTGGAAGAAGTTGCGGTAGCTGGGGCGCATGTGGCTTCGGGAGGTGGCGCAGGAACCTCCCCGGAGCACAAACTGGTTCACCATGAATTTTCCGTTGTATTCACCCACCGCCCCAGGTGCCGGTTGGTAGCCGGGATACGGTGAGTAGGGGCTGGAGGTCCACTCCCAGATATCCCCGAAGAGCCGCTGTGGCGCCGGAGCGCTGGGGAATCCAGATGCCGAGGGAGTCGGCGAATCTGAGTCGGATAGCGGCTCCGGGTGGAAACGACCTGAATCCACGAAATTTCCCTGAATGGGAACTCCTTGGGCCGCCACCTCCCATTCATCTTCCCGGGGGAGTCGGGCCCCTGCCCAACGGGCGAAGGCGTTGGCCTCATACCAGTTCACGTGGCAGACCGGTTCGGTGGGGTGTACCGGGGCCATTCCCCGGAGAGTGAAGGTCCACCACTCATCGTCCCGGCGCTCCCAGTAGAAGGGTTCGCTCCAGCCGTTTTCCTGGAGGATGGCCCACCCGTCGGACATCCAGAGTTCCGGCCGCTGATAGCCGCCATCGGTTATGAATTCCGTGAATTCCCCGTTGGTCACCGGGCGCTGGGCCAAAGCGAAGGCCTCCAGGAAACGGCGGTGCCGGGGCGTCTCGTTGTCGTAGGCGAACCCGGGACCTTCCCATCCAATGGAATGGAGACCCTCCTGGAATTCCGCCCATCGAAGCTCCGCGGGTGTGGGAACTCCCTGTGAAGATGCCGCGTGGGATCTGTTACCCCGGACATCGAGGGGTGGTGAGCCCAGCTCCAGGTATGCCGGCCGAAGGGGGTTCACCGAGAAAACGTGCTTGATGTCGGTGAGGAGGAGCTCCTGGTGCTGCTGCTCGTGATTCAGTCCCAGTTCCACCAGCTCCAGAACCTTGCGGGGGTGCGGGCGGCTCAGGAAGGCTTCCATGGCTTCGTCCACCGCCTCCCGATACGTCCAGACCTGATCCACCGTGGGCCTGGACAGGTATCCCCTCCGAGCCCGGCAATGCCTCTCCCCAGCCTGCACGTAGTAGGAGTTGAACAGGTAGGGGTAATCCGGGTCGTGAAGGGTATATCCATCCTGGTGTTCCACCAGCACGAAGGTCTCGAAGAACCAGGAGGTATGGGCCAGGTGCCACTTGGTGGGGCTCACATCTGTCATGGACTGAACCACCTGGTCTTCCGGCGCCAGTCCCCGGGTGAGATACCGGCTCCGACGCCGAACGGCGCGGTAGTGATCCAACAAGCTTCCCCCGGCCAAAGACGACCCCGGAGCCGGAGGGTCATTGGGCCCCACGGGCGGTTCATGGGGATCGAGAGGGGTGGGCGCACCGGACGGTGGTGGGGTCACTGGAGGTCTCCTATATGTGCAACGGGCTTTACAGGAGAATCACTTGACGGCCACCAAGGTTCCGACCCAGCCCCTTCCGACACATTCTTGTGACAGGGTGTAGCTTGACCGGCCAGTCCGGCCCCCCAAGCCTTGTATGGACGTAAGCACCCATTCAGGGAGGGACCATGGATCGCAGGGAATGGTTGAGGCGGGGAGGGTTGGCCGGGTTGGGTGTGGCCGGATTGGGTGCGTCGGGCTGGAGTCCCCGAGAGCTGGGAGCCGCCCATGGGTCGCCTCTGGGGAAAGCACTGGAAGGCGGGACGTCTGCACACGGGATTCCCCGAGCCCAGCGTGTCATCTTCTTCGCCTACGACGGGCTGGGATGGGAAGACATCGGGCTGGCTCGGTACTGGTCGCTTCACAACCGAGATCGCGTGCTGGAGTTGGAGAGGCTGCTGGCCACGGGAGCGTCGGGTGCCATGCTTACCCACAGCCTCACATCGGTGGTGACGGACTCCGCTGCTGCCAGTTCGGCGTGGAGCACCGGGCGGAAGATCGTGAATCAGGCCGTGAGCCAGTATCCAGATGGCACGGATCTCACCCCCATCCTCCACCTGGCTCAGGCCCGGGGGATGGCGACGGGTCTGGTGACCACTGCCCGCATCACCCATGCCACCCCTGCCGGCTGGTGGGCACAGATCCGCCATCGGGATCTGGAAGATGATATCGCCCTCCAGTATCTGGAGTCAGGGTTGGATGTGCTTCTGGGTGGAGGCGAGGAGCATTTCCTACCTGGCGATCGGGCCGACGGCAGGGATCTGTTCCCGGCCTTTCGGAGCCGGGGCTACCAGGTGTTGCGGAGCCGGGAGGCGCTGGCCCGAGCCACGGGAGATCGCCTGCTGGGAGTGTTCTCCCGAGGTCATGTGGCCTACGAGATTGATCGGCTGTTCCAGGGCGCTCCGGATCCTTCGCTGGCAGAGCTCACCCGCAAGGGGTTGGAGGTTATGGACGGCAGGGACACGGGCTTCGTTCTCCAGGTGGAGGCCGGCCGGGTGGATCACGCCAATCATGAAAACGACCCCGGTGGGTGCCTCCACGACATCCTGGCTGCCGACGAGGCATTGAAGGTGGTGCTGGACTACGCGGACCGGACACCCGGGACCCTGGTGATCGTGGCGTCGGACCACGCCACCGGTGGCGGCGTGGTGTTCGGCCGCGGGTCCGGCTATCGACGAACCACCGAGGCGCTCCAGGAGGTGGCTCGACAGAAGGCCTCCTATGGGTGGTTCCGACGCGCGCTGGGGTCGGAGGTCACTGCCGACGCGGTTCGGATGACGGCTGCCGACCTTCTGGGGGTCGAACTGAGCGAGGAAGACGCAGAGAGGTTGGTACGGGTGCATTTGAGTGAGGAGCGCATGGGCCACAGGTGGGCTCATACGAGCCAGCCCCTGAACTCGGTGCACCAGGCCGTGAGTCAGGCATCGGTGGTGGGGCCCAGGGCGCCGGCCACACCCAGGCAAGCTCTGGCTCCGGGAACCTCCGGCACCGGCCTCAGATTGAACGTCAACTACGCCTCGAGTACACATACTTCCGGGCCCGTGCCGGTGGCACTGTACGGTGCCGGGATTTCCAGCTCCGGTCTCGGCGTGGTGGATAATACGCAGCTTTTCGAGGTGATGCTTCGGGCTCTCGGGATCTCGTTCCAGAACCCCATGCTCAGTGAGGAAGGGGCGTTGGAGGCGCTGGAAACCGCGTCACTCGCCGGGGATGACGACGAGGCCGAACGGCCTCACTGGGCCTGAAGGGGTGTTGCCGTCGCCGCTGCAAATGCGACGACCCTGGCGTGGACCCTTGAACTGCTCAATTTCAGACGTCAGTCCAGGGGGTAGAAGCGCCAGTTGGAAGTGAAGTCCCGGGGCGGGGCCTGGCCGGTGATGCTGGCTCGCACCATCTCCACCGGGATCCGGCCGGCCTTCAGGATGTGGTCGTGGAACTCCACGTTGGACATCTGGCCCGACTCCACCATGTCGCGGTGGAGTTGCCGGAATTGGAGCCCCCCGATCATGTATGCCACCTGGTACAGGGGGGAGTAGTCGCCTTCGAAGGAGCGCCTTACCTCCGCAGCGGCACTGTTCCGTTCGTGGCCCACCTGCTCCACCAGGAAGTCGATGGCTTCTTCCGGGGTCATCTGCTCCAGGTGGAAGGAGAGGGAGAAGATGATGCGGGCGGCCCGATGGTTTCTCCAGAAGAGCATGCCCATGCGGTCTTCCGGACCTCGGGGGAACTCCAGATCCCAGAGGAGAAACTCCCAGTAGAGGGCCCATCCCTCACCCCAGAAGGGTGTGGAGAAGGCTCCCCGATGGGTGGCGTAGCGTTGTGTCATGTACCCCTGGAGGTGATGTCCAGGGATGAGTTCATGGTGCACCACAGCCCGGGAGAAGTGCTCGTTGTTGGCCCGGAGACTCATGGTCTTCTCGTCATGGGTCTGGATGGCTGTGGGGAAAGCCACCCGAACCGTCTCTCCTCCCAGGAAGAACGGGGCGAAGCGCTGGCGTTCGGCGGAGAGCATCTCCATCCGCCAGATTTCCTTCGCCAGGGGGTCGATGGTCACCAGGTTCCGGCTTTCCAGGAACTCTTCAGCTTCCCGGGCCAGCTCCACCACCAGCTCCGGCTGACGACCGGGTTCCACCGAAAGCGTCTTTACGTGCTCCAGGGCCGCGTGCCAATCGTCACCGTACCCCAGCTCCCGGGAGGCCCGGCGCATCTCGTCCAGCCCCCACGCCAATTCCCTCTCGGCGATCTGGATGAGCTCGGCAGGGGTGTAGGGAATCAGTTCGGCCTGAAGGTCCACCAGGAGCGCGGCCTCCCCGATGGGGTCGCCAATGATGTCCCCTTCGGTACCCTCCTCCACGCCGGCGACCTGATCCTGCAGGAAGGTGATGTAGCTGCTGAAGGCCTGGTTGAAGGCTTCGTATGGCTGGGCCACCCACCAGGTGAAGAGGGGGTCGAAATCCACGTAGAGATTGTACCACCCGGCCAGAGCCCGCTGGATCTCACCTGCCCGACCCACGGCGCGACGGGCCACGATGGGCGACATGGCGGAAGATCCACCTTCCCGGAGACCCGCTTCAACGGCAGCTCGGGTCTGGACGATGGAAGCTATAGCTGCGTTCAGCGTCTGCGCCGACTCGCGGGGGGTTACCGGGGCCAGTTCCCGCCGGGTCTCATGCAACCGGATTAGGTCCGGGAGGAAAGGAAGGGGCTCCAGGGCGTTCCGGTAGCGCTCCCCATCGATGTCCAGACGGCTGAGTTCGTACCGAAGCCGGTTCCGGAGCAGTTGATAGTCGATCTTTCCCTGGAAGTTCAGACTGTTGTAATCCATCCCGTTCAACCGCTCTTCCCACTCCCGGTAGAAGTTTCGGAGTCGGTCATGCCGGGTGGGAGAGTCCACGTCGTACCGCCGATACAGAGCGGCCCGGTCTGCACTGAAGCGTTCCACCTCATCCCGGAGGTCGGAAGGGCCCGGGTCGGAGGCCGTGGCCGACGGTCCGGCCTGGGACGCGTATAGGCCGTGGACCGGAGTGGCCGATGCCGAATTGGGAGCCAGAGCCAGGGGCCCGGCCAGAACCAGGATGGAAACCAGGGAAAGAACCTTCACGGAACATCCTCCACAGGGCGGTGACACGAATGGGGCAGACGGGATAGCCGAGGGAGAAGCTCGGACCCTGCAGCTTCCCAGGCAAGGTCCGGGGGCCCTCCGCCGGGCGTAGGGCGTAGGCGGCGGGCCCCCGGACGTCGGTGCCATGGGGGCCGGCTCAGGCGGAATCGTTGCCTTCTTCCGCAGGGATGAGAAGCACAGTGGCTGACGCTTGACGCACCACCTGCCGACTCTCGCTTCCCATGACAATTTCAGGGAGGAACCCCCGACCGTGGGTGCCCATGACCACCCAGTTGTCCGGATTCCGGCCACCCATGGCCAGCACTTCCTCGTGTGGGGTCCCCGGGCGGATTTCCACCCGGACATCCTTGGCGCCGGCACTTCGAAGCTCGTCTGCAAGGGCATCCAAGGAAGCTTGGGCGTCTTCTCTGCCTTCCATGCTTCCCACAGGGAGTACGTGGAGCAGAGTGAAGCCCTCCACTCCCTCCCTGGCCAGGTTGGACAGCCAGGGCAGGGCTCCCGCCGCGATGGTGGAGAAGTCAGTGGGGTAGATGACCCGAGCCGGACGTCCCGAACCCCGGGACTGGAGTGCGGCTTCGGGATCGGGTCGGCTGGCCTCGATCCGATGCAGGATCACCGGACGCCGGGCGCGTCGGACGATCTCCCAGGCCACGCTTCCCACGAAGGCCTCGTAGACACGGGCGTGGCTTCGGCTCCCCACCATGATGGCGTCGGGCTCTCGTGCTTCGGCCAGGCGCACCAACTCCGCCGCAGGTGATCCGGAAGGAACCTCCACAGTAACCTGGAAGCCGTCCTCTCGCAGGCGTTCGGCCAGGCTGGTGAGTCGGGCCCGGATATCTTCGACTTGTCGTAGCGAGTGGCTCACCGGTTCCTGAACCGGGCGAGCCACGTGGGCCAGGATGATCTCCCGGGTGCCCAACTCTTTGAGACCTGGCAAAGCGGCCACCAGGGCCTCTGTGGCCGGAGACAGGTCCATACTCACCAGAATGCGACGGAACATGAAGAGCTCCCAATGGTTCGGGGGGGGGGGTGACCATTTCCAGGTCACTTCCATCTGTGGGGCGCTAGGTTTGACCCCTGATAGGCACAAGTGTGCCAGAAGTGTGCCAGGGGTGAGGGCCGAGCTTTCCTGCGTTCCGGGGGGAGAGAGCCTGCCGGAGGTGGACAAAAAGGCCCACCTTGGGGCAGAGTCGATGGAGCGTCGTCAGCGAGGAGGTGCCTGCCCTTCCTCGTACCCCCAGGGTGGAGGCGGTGGTTCGGCCATGGGAGAAGTAAGGTCGAAGTCCACCCTCCAGCGCCACTCCCCGTCTCGCATGGTGCCGTACGTGTAGCGCACATCGGGCTCGATCTCCACTCTCCACCCCCGGACGGTATCGTCCTCAAAGGGCTCGTCGTATACGAATTCCTGCCGGTTGGGAGTTCCCGGGTCCAGGGTGAAGGCGCCGTACCAGGTCACCTCGTCTTCGGTGCCGTCGGACTGTCGGTGGTCGTGGCGGAGCTCCAGTCGACCCTCGGCCGCCGTGCGGAAAATCCAGGTTCGGGAACGATCCCAGGAGGCCCCTCCATCCTGCTGGATGTGGAAGGGAAGCAGATTCTCGTCCTCTCCGCAGACCCGGAAGTGCACCACCAGCAGTTCGTCGCCTGCAAGCATCTGGTCGCCCTCAGGGGCCAGGGCCAGGCCTCCGGGGTAGGCGTTGCCGCAGTGGCGGGCCAGGTTGGCCATGAAGGCCTGGGCGGCGGTGGCTGCGGAAGCAGTGTCGGAGGCCTCCGAACCCGCGTCCGATCCTCCGCACGAGGAGAGGGGGAGCACCAGGAGGAGGGGGCCTACGGGGCCGATGGAGAAGGGTCTTCTCATTTCTTGAAGTCGGCTGGGAAGGGGAAGACGCGAGTGTCGTGAATCTCGGCGATACGACCGGGATGGATGTATGCCAGAAGGGGGGTTTCGTGGATGAGTTCGGTGTGGCTCTGTTCACTGATGGGAAATGCGTCCATATGCACCCGGGCTGCCACCACCCTTCCCACCACGAGGCTGTTCACTCCGAAGCCATCCAGGACGCGATCGAGTTCGCATTCCAGATGGGCGTAGGCCCCCCGGAGGAGAATTCCGTCCACGGTCCGCGCCGGTTCAGTGGGAAGAAGCTCCAACCCGGGGGTATGGGGGGCATCTCCCCTGGGTTGAGCTGCTACGCTGGTATGGATGAGTTGATCCGGGCGGGGGTAGCTTACGGTGAAGCTCTGCGTGGCCTGGGCGTTGTGATAGGTGGAGTGGCGCGGGGTACAGACGAAGGCGAAATAGTTGTCCCATCCCAAAGGGAAGGCCATGTGCTTTGGGGCCAGGTCATACCCTTCTCCCTCACGGGTTCCCACCAAGACCAAGGGGTTCACCGTGAAGAAACGGTCCCAGATGGGGTGGGTGGTGTCCAATTCCACCATCTCGCCTTCGTGATTCTCAGTGGTCATGGTGTGTGCAGGGTCTCCCGCAGGGCAGCTCTGAGCCCGGCATCCAGGTGAGGAAGGTTGGAGGGCACGCGCAGGTCCAGGGCGGTGAGCCCTGTGAGTTGAGAGACCAGTTGAACTCCGGCCTCCGTGTTGGAGGTGGGCCCGGTGACCAACTGGGGTTCGAGTTGATAGGCCTGAAGGGCTCCCAACACCGCGTAGGGATCACTGGCGCAGAGTAGATGGAAGACCACCGACGTTCTCAGCATGTCTATGGCCAGTGATCCATTGTAGGGTTCCAGGGGGGAAGCTCCCACCTCCACCACCGCCACCTGGGCGTCACTCTTCGCCAGCAGTGCCAGAACCCTGTTTGCCGCCACCTGAAACCGCTCCTCGGAACAGTGGGTGGATGGCAGTCCGCCATCCACAAAATCGAAAACGGCATGGGCGCCGGCGTCCTGCATTGCCAGGATGTCTCGAAAACGACCCGCCCCGGTGAGCTTGGCTCCTGCTACCCGAAGGCCCATGCCACGGAGAGTTCGGATCACCGTTCTGGCGGCAGTTGTCTTTCCCGCCGACATGGATGTGCCCGTGAGGAGTACCACGGGGAGTTGGAAGGTAGGGGGAGTCGACACAGGCGGAGCGCACTGGTCCATGGTGAGCCGCTCTCCGCCTACCAGCAGGTGCCCCCGATACTTGACGCTCACCAGGGGGGGCATCAGAGGGGAGCGGCTGCGCACTCGTCCCAGAAGCCCGCCGGCTGTCAGAAGGTGCATGCATCCATCCGAAGACACGTCTTCCCACGATCCTGTGGCGTCCAGGGTGGCGAATCGGCTGCCCAGGGCACCCATGATAAGGTCTCCTGCGTCCAAGGGAATCAGGCGTCCGCTCAAGAGTTCCAGCTCTCGGCCTTCCACGGGTTCCTTGACTTTGACCACCACGTAGTCTCCCAAGCGCCACTCGTCCCGAGCCAGCGGTTCAAGCCCGGGAAGCTTGGCCTCCGCATCCCAGATCCTCGTGAGGGATGTCCGAAAGATGGTGCGTCCCTGGGGGAGCCCTTCCACAGAAAGGGTGGTCATGGTTGTGGAGGCAGGAGAAGCAGTGCGGCCAGAAGCGCGCAGCGCTCCAGAGAACGGTCGATGAGGAAATGTTCGTGGACCGCATGGGCTCCGTCGCCCACCATTCCCAGACCATCCAGGGTCGGCGTGGTGAGACTCGTGGTGTTCCCATCAGAGGCGCCGCCTGCGCTTCCTTCTTCAAGCTCCATGGACATCTGTCTACCCAACGCTTGGGCGGACCGCCAGAGGATCTGGTTTCCGGGGGTGCGCTCCAGAGGTGGGCGATCGACGCTTCCACGAATCTCTACCGTACACCCGGGCACCTGCGATTCGATGGCATGGATGCGTTGGGTCAGTTCCTCTCCATCTTTTACGGAACTCACCCGCACGTCCACCTCGGCTCGGGCTTCGGCAGCCACGACGTTGGGGCGAACCCCTCCAGTGATCTCGCCCACGTTCACCACGATGCCCCGACTCAGGTCGGTGAAGCCGTGGAGGGTCTGGATGACCAGTGCCAGCTCCTGAATGGCGCTGGCACCCTTCTCCGGATCCAGCCCGGCATGGGCGCTCCGACCCAGCACCCGAATGCTGAACTTCCCAGTGCCCTTCCGCGCAGTCTTCACTCGCCCTTCCAGGCCCAGGGCCGGTTCCATGACGAAGGCCCGGCATGCCCGGCGGGCCAAACGTCGAATTGAGGGCGTGGAGTCGTGGCTCCCCACTTCCTCGTCGGAGTTCAGGAAGACCACTGGCTGCACCGCCGGTTGGAGTTCCAGGTCGTGAAGAGCCCGCAGTGCCAGGATCATCTGGGCCACGCCTCCCTTCATATCGAACACTCCCGGGCCCTTGAAAATATTCCCTTCCCGTTCCACAGGCATGGTATGAAGGGTTCCCAGGGGCCAGACGGTGTCTGTATGTCCAATGAGGAGTTGAAAGGGGCGTTGCTTCTTGGAGCCTTGCAAGATGGAGCCGGGATCGGGTCGGGCCAGGAGCATCCCTCCCGAGTTGGGAGTCCGGTAGCGCCGGACCCTGAATCCCAATTCGGTGAGCGTCCCCTCCACCACGGCCTGTACCGGTCCCTGCGTCTCTGGGTGGGTGGTTGGCGATTCCAGAACAGCCAGTTTGGTAACCAACCCCACCCATTCATACTCCAGCTCCCGGACATGATCCAGGATTGCCGCCGCAAGATCCTGGCTCTTCGGGGATGCGGGGTAATCTACAAGATGACTGCTCACGGCGTTTGATAGCTCGGCGTGATGTCCCGCATAAGCTGTCTTCCCCTGCCTCAGCTTGCCTCAAGGATTTCGCATTGCTCAGTCTGAATATCGCTGTCCTGCCTGGTGTGGCAACGACGGACTCGCCGAAGTGCCCCCGCTCCGCCCCTCCTCGAGTGGGGGCGTCCCGGGGACCGTGATGGCTTCCATCGGGTAGACTCCCGGCTACCCCAGCCCCGCAGTGGTGATGATCGACTATCTCAAATTCCTTCGAGACGAATATCCCCTGCTGGGGTTCGGGCTGTCGTTCACCTTTTTTTCCAGCTTCGGCCAGACCTTCCTCATCTCCCTCTTCGTTCCCTACTTCCTCGTGGAGTTCGCCTTGGGAAACGGAGAGTTTGGGGTGCTCTATGCGGTGGCCACCCTGGGGAGCGCCCTGCTCCTGCCATGGACGGGATCATGGTTCGACCGGATTCGCCTGACCCGTTTCAGCCTGGCGGTGGTGGTGCTCATGGCCTGCTCGGCCCTCCTGCTGGCCGTGTCGTGGAGCCCCCTGGCGCTCTTCGCGGGGTTGCTGGGCCTGCGCCTGGCGGGACAGGGTCTGTCGGGTCACGCGGCCATGGGAGCCATGGCCCGATACTACGGACCTGGTCGGGGGAAGGCTTTGAGCATTTCGGGGCTGGGCTTCCCCCTGGGTGAGGCATCCCTACCCCTCCTGGTGGCCGGATGCATCGTGTGGCTGGGCTGGCGGGGAAGCTGGGTGCTGGTGGCGGTGCTGGCTGTGTTGGTGTTTGCTCCCACCCTCCGTCTCCTCCTCCGCCGATCGGGAGTTGAGCTGGATCCGGCTCGGGCTGAAGCCAAAGATGGGGAGCCCGTGGGCGAATGGAACCCGGAACTCAGATCCTGGAGTCGGCGGGAAGTGCTGCGGGATTCCCGCTTCTGGCTCATTCTTCCCGCGGCCCTCCTTCCTCCCTTCTGGACCACCGGCCTCTTCTTGTATCAGACGGCCATCGCCGGACTGAAAGGTTGGAGCATCCCCCTCATGGCGTCGGCGTTCACCGCGTTTGCAGTGACTCGCTTCCTGCTTGCCTTGGGAACGGGGAATCTGGTGGACCGGTTCTCGGCCCGTCAGATCTATCCCTTTTGCGTGTTGCCCATGGCTGGGTCCCTGGCGCTCCTGCTGGGGTTTCAGGATGCCTGGACGGCCTTTGTTTTCATGGCCTTCCTGGGAGTCACCGCCGGGATGAGCGGAACGGTAAAGCCGGCGGTGTGGGCGGAACTCTATGGCATCCGCCACCTGGGCTCCATCAAGTCCATGATGGTGGCTCTCATGGTGCTGAGCACCGCCGTGAGCCCTGTGCTCATGGGGTGGGTTCTGGATCGGGGCGGCGACCTGGACGGAATCCTCACCTGGGGGATCGTTTCCATTCTCGTGGCCAGCTTCATGGCCTTCAGGGCGCTGGGGCCCGCTACTCCCGAAGGCCTTGGACCGGAACGATTCGGATGACCCGATCATCGGAAGCCCGGGGTTCGCCCCGTCCCCGGTCGATGTTGGAAGTGCCGATATAGAGGGCGCCGTCGGGCCCGGTGGCTACGGCTCGAAGGCGACCGAATCTGGAGGGTCCCTCTCCCATGGGGGCATCGCCCAGTTCCCCTTCCACGAACCAGCGCTCCAGAGCCGTCACCCGGTGGGGATCATCCGGGTCCTGGAATCGGATCCGATGGAGCGCCTCGCTCCGGAGCCCGGTGAGGAAGAGGTCGCCCTGGAGGTGGGGCAGAAGCGTGCCGGTGTAGAAGGCCAGCCCTCCTGGCGGAACGGCCACTTCCCAGGCCAGGAGGGGGTCTTCGTGGCCGGGCAGACCGGGGGCCCCCACGGCCACGGGCCAGCCATAGCTCTTGCCCCCCTCCACGATGTTCACCTCATCCAGGTGCGCCACCAGGGGCTCTCGCCACTCTCCCGAGGGGCCGTGGTCCGCAGCGAAGAGGGCGCCGGTGGCGGGGTGGAAGGCCACCCCGTGAACGTTCCGGAGCCCCTTGGCCCAGACGGGCGTCCCGGCCCAAGGATTGTCTCGAGGGGTCTCGCCCAAGGGGGTGACCCGCAGGATGCTTCCCCGGAGGTCGTAGGGATTCTGGGCCTGGGCTCGCTGTCCCGTGTCACCCAGGGTGACGTAGAGCATTCCGTCGGGCCCGAAGGCGATGCGCCCACCATTGTGGGTGTTCACGGCCGGGAGGTAGTCCAGGATCACTTCCTCTTCCAGCGCCCGCCCGCCCAGGAACGCTCCGGGCCCGCCCATTGCGCCCCCCACCCGGAAGCGGCTCACCCGGTTCACCCAGCCGGCATCCACCACCGCCGTGTACATGGCGTAGACCCAGGGTTCCCGGGGGTAATCGGGGTGGAGGGCCAGCCCCATCATCCCGCCGCCTCCGTCGTGGTACACGTTGTGGGGTTCGGCCCAGGGCTCCGGCTGCAGGGTGCCGTCGGGGGTCACCACCCGGATCCGCCCCGGGCGTTCGCTGATGAGGGTGCGGCCGTCGGGAAGAAAGAGGATGTCCCATACGGCTTCCAGCCCCGTGGCGAAGTTCTCCACCTGGATGCCGGGGGGATCCATGATGAACTGTTCCGCCGGCATGGGGGGTGGTGGCCCGACGGTCGTGCGTTCCTGGGCTTCCAGGAGGGA
The DNA here is from genome assembly GCA_040905545.1 of Gemmatimonadota bacterium. Lineage (GTDB taxonomy): Bacteria > Gemmatimonadota > Gemmatimonadetes > Longimicrobiales > Gaopeijiaceae > JBBDRI01. The sequence continues at coordinate 208,569 of JBBDRI010000056.1, forward strand.
CGAGACGTCAGGTCCTGGAAGGGCCGGGAGGAGGAGAAGGGCGATGGCCCATGGGACGCAGCGAATCATGATAGGGACTCCCTCTGGAGGGACTGATCCTGGCACCTGATTTCCGGACTCCGGACGGTGCCGGCCTCTCAAAAGGTTATCAGTCCGGACGAAGGTCGTCACCAACTGTCTATGGCCTTCTGTATGGAGGCGACGCTGACCGAGTCCTGCACGAAGGCCCAATCCAGAACCTGGAGGGTGACGGTCTGATCTGCCTCCACATGGAAGAAGACCAGCGCCTTCAAGGCGGGAAAGCGGCGGGGCAGGTCCTCCAGTGCCTCATGAAGCCATGCTGCCCGATCTCCCCCGACGCCCAGGCTGCCGAACTCCGCGATCATGATGGGCTTCCCGTACACTTCCAGCTGGGGATAATGGTTGCCAAAGATCTCCTGGAAGCTCCACCAGCGAGACCAATGAGCTACCGTCCCGTAGTTGAGGGCTCCTGTTCCCACCCAGTCTGTGACGTCGTCGCCAGGGTAGTACGCATCGTAGCCCTCATACGCCACGTGGGGTGCCCATACCCAGACCACGTTTTGGGCTCCGGCGGCCTGGAACCGCTCCACCACATGTCGCCATGCGACCACGAAGTCCTGGGGCTGGTTGTTCTGTGGTCCCCACGGGTAGCGGTAGGGGTCGTTCATCTCGTGGGCGAAGCGGACCAGGAGGGGTCCGCCGTAGTCGGCTGCTTGGCGGGCCCAATCGTCAATGTAGAAGTCATACTCCCCCTGGGCGATGGATGCGAGGCCCCCGGCGTCGCGATCGTCCCGGAGGGGCAGATGCGGGTGGAGCGTGTTCTCGAAATCCACCAGCCAGGGCTCCCAGGTCACCACCGGGATGGAGCCGAGGTCCTGGATGGCTCGCAGAGGACGGAGGGGAAAGCGCTGGTCGGCACGGTCGCCCCAGGCCGTATACAGGTGAATGAGGGGCAGGGAAGTCTGTAACGCCTCCTCCACCTCCAGGGCTCCCTCCAGCGAGTGGGGCAGGCCGTCGTCATGCACCCCCAGGAGGAGTCGGCCTGGGGTCCGGAGCGAATCCGGGTCGATCCGCATGGGGCCAAGCCAGGAAAGTGAATCAGCTCGCCGGGGGGCAGCGCGGATACGATGGGCCAGTTCGGACTCCATCTGGCTGAAAGCACCCCCCAGCTTCCCGATGGAAGTGCCGATGGGGCCTTCCGAGGCGGAGCCAAGCCATATGAAGAGGCCCACCATCCCTATGCTGGTGAGGACCACCAGCATGGTGAGAATGACCCGGAGGGAGCGGCTCATGGGCTTTCCTCCGGGGCCAGATCGCCTACGAGCCGAATGTCCACCTCATCCCAGGCAGAGCCGGCAGGCGGCGTGCGGGCTTCCCAGGCGGCCTTCAGTCCACCAGCAGCTTGGATGAGGGCCAGGGTTGCGAAGCCCATCATGCCCCAGACAGCCTCCGACGTGAGCATGAGGGCCCCCTCCCCGGTGCGCAGGAGGCGCATGTTCAGCGTGTAGGTCAGCGTGGTGAAGTAGGCGCCCAGAAGGAGGAGGTGAGGCCACGCCAACGCGAGGAATCTACCTTTGACCGCTTCCTTCGCTGTGGGAATGTAGGGAATTTCAGCACGGACCACGGACAGGACAGTGCCCAGAAAGAAGACAGGCCAGCAGGCGACCTTCATCATGAGTCCTCGCCAGTGAAGGCCCCGCTCCGCCGCCGGGTGGCAGAGCCATTTCTGAATGAAGAGGTACACTCCCACTCCCACCAGGGCCACGGGAGCCCCGAAGTTCACGAACTCCTCGAAACGCATATTGGCCGGCTGCAGACCGGTCCACAGATATACATATGGAATGACCAGGTAGGCAGCGGTGGTGACCCCCGAGAGATAGTAGGTGCCGATGGTGCCGTAGGAGAGCCGCTGCCGCCAATTGAGACCCGGGAAGGCGGATGGCAGTTCCGTGAACAGCACCTCGTACACCCCCCGGGCCCACTTGAGCTGCTGCCGGTAGAACGATCCGATGTCCTCCGGGACGAGGCCCCGGCTGATGATTTCCGGCATATAGACGGAGGTCCATCCGGCTGCATGGACGCGGATGGCGGTTACCAGATCTTCAGCCAGGCCTACCCCATGTCCCCCGATGGCATCCAGCGCACTCCTGCGAAAAGTGCAGTTGGCTCCGATGGCCACGCTAGCCCCGTGTCCATGGAGGCCCATCTGGATGGGCCCATAGAAGGCGTAGGTCTGCTCCGCCGCCGCCCGGGCCGTGAACGAACGATCCTGGTTGTAGTAGGCCTGGGCCACCTGGACATATCCCACCTGCGGATCGTCGAAGTGTCCCAAGACACGGTCCAAGAAGGAGGGGAAGGGAATGTGATCCGGGTCCAGGACCAGAATGAACTCCTCGGTGGTTCGTTGGAGGGCGGCGTTGATCTTTCCCGCTTTGGCGCCTGGCAGACCCACCAGTTCCAGGTGCACGGCTCCGTGCTCTCGGGCCAGGGCGGCGAAGCGCGGATCACCGGTGTCGTCCAGCAGGTAGGTGGTGTGGGGATAGCGGATCCGGGCACAGGCGGCCAAGGTCCGCTGGAACATGGGCAGCGGCTCGCCTGGGGAGCTGGTGGTGAAGATGGCCACGCTCCTCCCCTCAGGAGGCGGCCGGTGGGGTACGGACTGAATCGCAGCCAGGTTGATCCAGCCCAGCACCACCCGGAACATCCCGTACCAGAAGGCCAGGGAGAGGAGCACGAACAGCGCTGGCTGGCCTACGTGATCGGGCCGGAACCACCAATCCGCTAAGCGGACCACCGAAAGGAATCCCGCCCCCATGAGGGTGAAGAGGATAAGTCGGTCTCCGGTCCGGACCACCTTGGCCCGACGCGGGCTCCAGAGTTCATTCATTCGTGACCTTCATCGAGCGCCTGAATCCAGTCAAAGTGACCGGCTCAACGCCAGGCGAACACGACCTGCGCCATAGAAGGCGGTACGGTTGTAGTCCCCACCCACCGTGAGGGAGGTGCTTCCAGCCAGCGGCATGGACCAAGACACTTCCAGCCGATAAGGACGGAAGGAATGTTCATGGAACTGAAGCTGATACTGGGATGGGCCGGCGGGCGTGGGCCAGAGAACCGGCGCCTGCTCCGTGGCGTGGATGCCCACGGCTCCGTCCAACTTCAGCCATCCGCTCCCCATGGACTGGGCTACCGCCACGACGGCGGAGTGGATGGACAGCTCCTGCGGAGTGTAGTAGGGCGCGTACTGGCCCGGGATGGAGCCGTCAGGAGACAGGATCCCCAGCGGGCCAAGTCCTGAACTCTCGCCGGGCCCGCGGTGGGTACCCCCTGCCGGCACCCAGTTTGAACGTTCCGCGTGTCGGTACGAGGCGGAATAGCCCACCCTGAGAGATCGGGACTCAGACCGATGGAGCGGCGCCAGAATCCAGGCGTAGGCCGAGCGAATGGGATTGTCGTCTCCGAAGCTCTCCAGACCCAAGGACAGCCGCCCGGCCCAGCCTGGAGCGGCCGCACGGTCCACCGCCACAACGAACGACTGCATGAGGAGCAGGGTATCGATGCTGGCCATGGTCCACGTGTAGTGCTCTTGCGAGGCCTCCAGCTGCAGGAAGGTGGATGGGCCGATGCGCACGTTCGCCCCCGTTTCCCAGAGGATGGGTACTTCGGTTCCAGCGGTTCCGGAGCCCGTGGGGGCTCCCAGGAGACCTCCTGCCGAGGCGGAGAGGCCGAGACGTAAGGCGGGGATGGCCAGCGTACCACCCAGCCGGGGAACCAGAGTGGTGGTTTCTGGGCCAGGGGCGGTTTGACTTTCCCCCGAGGAACCCTGGGCCCCGAGGGCCAGGGGTGCATCTGCGATTACGCGGGCAGCGTCGAGACCCAGGGAGAGCGTGATGTAGGGCCCCAGGAAGCGACCGTATTCCAAGTGGGCGTGAAGAGCCGTCCGGGGCTGGTCGTCGTGTACGAGGTCCAGCTCACCCACCAGCCATGGTGGCGCGCGCTGGCCGGCCGCCGGGGTGCTCCAGGCAAATACCGCCGCTCCGGCCAGGATCGCTCTCCCCAGGATGGCAATGGATTTGAGATGCCCTCCTGAGACTTGCATGGGCGTTACTGCCCCTCCCGCTGCAGCCCGGGAACGCCCACCGGCTCCGTGTCCCACCACCACATGGCAGGGAGCTCCCGCTGCCGGGGGTACGTCTCGGTGAGAGTGTCGCCCTCGTAGAGCCGTCCGTTTTTCATGACCCAGCGGATGGTGTTCGTGTTCCGGATATCATCCAACGGATTCCCCTCCAGGATGACCAGGTCCGCCAGCTTCCCTTCCTCAATGGACCCCAGATCGTTGGCCAGGCCGATGGCCTGGGCGCCGTGGATGGTGGCCACCCGGAGTGCGTCCATGGGAGGAAGGCCCCCGGACTGCATGGCCCAGAGCTCCCAGTGGAAACCCAACCCCTGGAGCTGGCCATGACTCCCCACCCCTGCCTTCCCGCCGGCCGCCACCAGATCCGCCACGAATCGGGCGTGCTGCCGGAACACGTGGGCGTCTTCATGGAACCACTGCCCCCTGCGGAGAGCCACCCCTGCCAGAACACTTTCAGGGGTGAACCGCCTGAGCTTCGTGTCGTGGTAGGCATTCTCGTTGGCGTAGAACCAGTTCTCTGCCCAGGGCCCTCCGTACGCCACCAGGAGGGTGGGCGTGTAGACCCGCTGGGTGGCCACGAAGAGGTCCACGTAGTCCTGGAAGAGGGGGTAAATGGGGAGGGAGTGCTCCAGTCCCGGATACCCGTCCAGCGTTTCGGTCAGGTTTTGACGGATGTTCAGCGACCCCTCGGTGGTGGGCATGAGGCCCAGCTCCCGGGACGCCATGATGATCCACTGGCGCTGCTGCCGGTTGCCGGCCACGTACATCTTGATGGTCTTCGTGTCCCAGTAGTCGGAGTAGCGGCGCAGGAGGGTGCGGGTATGATCCAGATCCTTGAACTCCTCGTTCCAGAACACCCCCGGACCGGTGGAGTAGATCCGGGGGCCGGGCACCCTGCCCGCCTCAACCAGATCCTGATATGTGAGTACATCGGTGCTCCCGGTCTGGGGGTCCCGGGTGGTGGTGACCCCGTACGCCAGGTTGGCCAGGTACACCCAGACGTCGTCCCGGTGGAGGTCGCGAGCGGGCCGGAGGTGGGCATGAGTGTCTACGAACCCGGGAACGATGGTATGACCCGATACATCGATGACCCGGGCCCCTTCAGGCACCTCCACCTCACCCCGGGGGCCCACGTCCTCAATGCGGTGATCCCGGATGAGCACATCTCCGCCGGAGATGACCTCGTCGCCCCGCATGGTGATGATCCGCGCGCCTCTCAGCACCGCCGCTCCGTCAGGAAGGTCGCGTTCCACCTGGATGGTCACCCGGTGCTCTGAGGGGCGGTATCCAGCTTCCTCCTCGTCCTCCGCTTCCTCGTCGTCCGCTTCCTCGGACTCCTGCTCCTCTTGCTCTACCTCCGCCTGCCGGGCCGCGTCCAGGTCGTAGACGAAGTGGGCGGGCCCCAGGGACCAGTGCACTTGCCGTCCGTCGGCAGCCCAGGCGGGAAACTCCCCGCCCATGTCAGTGAGCTTCCGAGCGGGCACGCTGGAGTGGTCCGGATTGGCCACGGATACGGTAGGCGCTTCGCCCCCCACCCGGGGCACCGTGACTGTGAAGATCTGCTGGTTCACCACTGCCAGGGCCTGATCTCCCCTGGGGGCCATGACAACCGTGGAGGCGTTCAGGGGGTCCTCGGACCCGGGGGGCGTGCTGCCCCGCACCCGGAGGTGGGTACGCTCATCCGACCCGTCCCACCGAATGGACACCAGGGTGCCATCGGGGCCTGAGAGGAAGATCCGCTCTGGGTCCGAAGTGAAGTGGGGGTGAGATCGACCCAGTTGTGGGGCAACGACGGTGGCCTGACCCCCGCCGGCCGGTACCCAGACGAGTTCGTCCACCGCCTGCCCGGCCGCCCCGGCTCCCGACGACTCCAGATACGCCTGGGCGGAACCCCTCATTGCCACGATCCGATCTCCATTGGGCGACCAGGCCGGTGAGAGATAGAGAGCACTTCGCGGGGTGAGGCGCTGGGGCTGGGCCGATCCCTGGCCGGATCCCCATCCCGACCCCTGGCCCGAACCCTGGGACGAGACCCGCATGACGGCCCCGCCAGTCCCTTCCCAGGTGACATAGGCAATGGAATTTCCATCCGGCGACCAGCTTGGATAGTGCTCGGACACCTCCGAAGAAGTAAGACGCCGGGGGTTGGATCCATCGGCCTGGGCCACCCAGAGGCGATTCATGGCCGAGAACGCCAGCCGGGAGCCATCAGGCGAAGGTACCGCGTCCCGGATCTGGGAAGCCGTGAAGGTGGGGGCATCGTCCACGGGGTAGTCGAAAGTTACCCGGGGTCCCAACTCCAGGTCGAAGCGAAGCCGGAAAGGGATCTCCGAAGCTTCTCCCCCGGCCACGGGGATCTTCCAGATCTTCCCCCCATAGGATGCCACCAGATGTCGGGAGTCGGGGGTGAAGGCCATGCCCGGCAGTACGTCGAAGGTGGCTCGGGACTCCTGGTCGTCGTTCTGCACAGGGTAGGCCAGCCACCGCTCCTCCCCAGTTTCCAGATCTCTCAGAACCAACCCCGTCTCCGTGTGGTGCCGGGTGCCATACACCAGCCAGCGCCCGTCGGGAGAAAGCGTGGGCCTGAGCCCTGAGCCCACGCGAGAGGTGCGGCTGAAGCTCTGGCCCGTATCCCGGTCATAGACCCGGACCTGGTACTGGGGAAGCTGGGCATTGTAGGTCCAGTCACTTCCCCCCGTGCGTTGGGCGTACCAGACGTATCGACCGTCTGGCCCGAACGCTGCCCCGATGGCCTTGTTCTCGTCGTCGGCAGGGAGGATACGGAGGCCGCTTCCTCCCTTCACATGATAGAGGCGAAGCGTGGGGGTCTGGGAGCCCCGGAAATCGCCCATGGAGGCCACCACGTAGTCGCCGTCCGGGGTCCAGTCTGGCGATTCCGCCCGGTTGGATGCCCCTTTCGTCACCTGGACCGTATCTGGTCCATCCAGCGACATGATCCAGATGTTCTGCCCGCCGGACCGGTCGGAGGTGAAGACGATGCGGTCTCCGTCAGGGGAGAAGCGCGGTTGGGCATCCAGGGAAAGCCCGTGGGTGATGCGGGTGGCTTCGCCGCCGGCCATGGGGAGGGTGAACAGGCTCCCCAGGTAGTCGAACACCAGGGTGCTCCCGTCAGGGCTCACATCCAGGGACATCCAACTTCCCTCTGTGAGATCCATGGCGTGGGTGCGATCCACGGCCAGGGGGAGGCCGCTGTCTTCTTCCCCTTCGCTCTCCTGGGCCGTCAGGGGAGCAACCAGCAGAGGCAGCAGGATCGCCAGCGCGCCCACGCAGTGGGCACGGGGGGTGTGATGAAGTCGGGGCATGGGGCAAATCCGGGAGAAAGAAAAGTCAGCGGAAGTCGTTCAGGATCTCATCCAGGGCGGTACTTCCAGGGCAGAGGGAGTCGAAGGGAAGGTCCACCAGTGGTGATTCCACGACGCCCAGGGTATCCAAATGGTCGGGGATGCTGGGGTCCAGGAAGAGGAGGCCGGTGGGTATTTCCCCGGCCTTCTGACGCTCCCGGATGTAGGCGTAGGTCCGGTCTCGATCCGAAGGGTCGAAGTCGGGAGGGACCCTGCGGAAGTGCACCACGCTGCCGTCATGCATGGTGACGGAGCGTCGGCCGCCTTCCACCGATGAAGCGGTGATCTCCACCCGAGGCAGGATGAGATCCGCCTCTACGGCCCGCTCCAGGTGAGTCCGGGTGTAGCGGTAGCTCTTGGTGGACCCCTCGTGATCGTTGAAAGCCACACACGGAGAAATGACATCGACCAGGGCCAGGCCCCGGTGGCGGATGCCCGCCTTCAAGATGGGTACCAACTGGGCCTTGTCGCCGGAAAAGCTCCGAGCCACGAAAGTGGCGCCCACGGAAAGGGCCAGGAGGACAGGATCGATGGGCTCCTGCCGGTTTGTTTCGCCCCTCTTCGCCCGGCTCCCCACATCCGCCGAAGCAGAGAACTGGCCTTTCGTAAGGCCGTATACCCCGTTGTTCTCCAGCACGTAGAGCATGTCCACGTTCCGGCGGATAGCGTGGGCCAGCTGCCCCAGCCCTATGGAGAGGGAGTCTCCATCTCCGGAGATCCCGATGTAGGTGAGGTCCGGGTTCGCCGCCTGTGCTCCCGTGGCGATGGCGGGCATTCGTCCGTGCACGGAGTTGAAGCCGTGGGCATCACGCATAAAGTAGGTGGGCGTCTTGGAGGAGCACCCGATACCGCTGATCTTTCCCACCCGGTGGGGTTCCAGCTCCAACTCCCAGGCTGCATCTACGATGGCTGCGGTAATGGAGTCGTGCCCGCACCCGGCGCAGAGGGTGGACATGGGGCCCTCGTAGTCCCGCCGGGTCAGCCCAAGTCCGTTGGTGGGAAGATCCGGATGCCGGACCCGGGGTTTGGTGATATGGGTCACGCCGCTCCTCCCACAGCGGAAAGGGGCAGCGCAAGGTGGGACCGGACCGGTTCCACCACATCCCGGGCGCTCAGAGGCATACCTCCATAACTCCGGATGGACGTCATCCGGCTTCGGGGAACTTCGGTTTCAAGGGTGAGAAGGCCCATGAGCTGGGCGTCGCGGTTCTGCTCCACCACGAAGACCCCATCGTACGAAGACAGGAAGTCCGCCACCTCGGCGTGGAAGGGGAAACTCCGGATCCGGAGCACATCCAGGGGGATCCCTTCTTCCAGAAGCTGATCTCGGGCCTCCAGTACGGCTCCTCGGCACCCCCCCACTGTGACGAGCCCCAACCTGGCTTCAGGGACCCGAAGGATTTCGGGGGGTGGGAGGCGGTGGGTCGACCCGTTCACCTTACTCGCCAACCGCTCCATGACATCGGTGTAGGCGTCCGGGTCTTCCGTGTAGCCTCCGAAGCGATCGTGTCCGGAGCCTCGGGTGAAGAAGGCTCCCCTGGGGTGGATCCCCGGAAGGGTGCGGGCTGCCACCCCGTCTCCGTCCTGGTCCACATATCGATGGAAGCGCTCCATCTTCTCCAGCTTTTCCGCTGAGAGCACCTTCCCTCGGTCCGGTCGGTAGCTGTCATCCCAGGTGAGCCGGGGAATCACCCAGTCGTTCATCCCGATGTCCAGGTCCGACAGCACGAAGACCGGGGTCTGGAACCATTCGGCCAGATCGAACGCCTCCACCGCCATGGTGAAGCACTCACCCGGATCCGCCGGAAAGAGGACGAGATGCTTCGTGTCGCCGTGGGAAGCGTAGGCCACCATCATGAGGTCGCCCTGTTGGGTCCGGGTGGGCATCCCGGTGGAGGGGCCGGTGCGCTGCACATCGAAGAACACCGCCGGGATCTCGGCGTAGTAGGCCAGCCCGATGAACTCGCTCATGAGGGAGATACCCGGGCCGCTGGTGGCGGTGAAGGCCCGGGCGCCCACCCAGGAGGCTCCCACCACCATGCCTGCGGCCGCCAGCTCATCTTCCGCCTGGATCACCGCCACCCGGCTCCGCCCGCTTTCAGGCTCCTTCCGGAGTTGAGCGGAAAAGCCCCGGAAGGCGTCCACCAGAGAGGTGGAGGGCGTGATGGGATACCAGGCCGCCACGGTGGCCCCTGCGTAGATGCAGCCCAGGGCCGCAGCCGTGTTACCGTCCATGAGGATGTGGTCGCGGTTCCCGTCCATGGCTTCCAGCCGGATGGGAAGGGGGCAGGGTAGATGCTCCCGGGCATGATCAGATCCCAGCCGGAGGGCCTGGAAGTTGGAATCCAGGAGAGCCTTCTTCCGCCCGTACGTCTCTTCCAGGAGCTGAGAGATGATGTCCAGGTCCACCTGGAGGAGCGCCGCGAGGACCCCGGAGTAGGCGATGTTCTTCATGAGGATCCGCTCCCGAGGCCCGTCGAAACTCTCGTTGCACATCCGAGCCAGTGGAACGCCCAGTAGGGTGATGTCATCCCGGATCAGATCCGGAGGCAGGGGCCAGGTGGAGTCGTGGAGGAGCCAGCCGCCTGAGCGAACTTCGGCCACATCCTGGGCGTAGGTGGCAGGGTTCATGGCCACCATGAGGTCGAAGTCGGGAGACCGGGCTACGTGCCCCTCCCCATTCACCCGGATCTCGTACCAGGTAGGAAGGCCCTGGATGTTGGACGGAAAGAGGTTCTTTCCCGATACCGGGATTCCCATACGGAAGATGGCCTTCATGAGGAGGCCGTTGGCACTGGACGAGCCGGTGCCATTCACGGTGGCCAGCTTGAAGGCGAAGTCGTTCACGGCGAGGCCTCGGCCGTTTCCCGAACGGGGTGCTGAGCTCCTGCAATGAGTCCCGCGTATGGGATCAGGAGCTCGGACCGCCTCATGTCCCATGCGGCGGTGGGGCAGCGCTCCGCGCAGAGGCCGCAGTGGATGCACAGATCTTCATCCTTCAGCATGAGCCGAACGGTCTGGGGCAGCGGCCCCGAGGCGAAGAGCGGTTGATCCAGATTCGTGGCGGGGGCCGTGAGGCGGAGGCGGAGTTCTGGCTCGTCACCGTCGTGGGTGATGGTGAGACAACTCAACGGGCAGATATCCACACACGCATCACATTCAATGCAGAGATGGTCTGTGAAGTGGGTCTGGATATCGCAGTTCAGGCACCGTTCCGTTTCCTGAAGGGCCCGCTCCAGATCGAATCCCAGTTCCGCCTCCACCTCCATGGAGCCCAGCCGTTGCCGGAGATCGGCGTAGGGCATTTCCGTCCGGTGAGCCTCGTCGTAGTCGTTGGAGTAGCTCCACTCGTGGAGGCCCATTTTCACGCTCACCAGATTCTGGCCATAAGGGGGGCGCTCGCCGCCGGCCTCTTCCTGGCAGTGGAGGTGGATGGAAATAGCCGTCTGGTGCCCGTGCTCCACCGCCCAGATGATGTTCTCCGGCCCCCACGCTGCATCTCCGCCGCAGAAGACGCCCTCCCGGGTGGTCTGGAAGGTGGTTCGGTCCACCACCGGCATGTCCCACTCGTTGAACTCGATTCCCAGGTCTCTTTCGATCCACGGAAAGGCCGTCTCCTGGCCGATGGCCAGAATCACTTCATCGCAGGGGATCCGGGTGGTGTCCAACACCTCCTTCTTCAGCCTCCCACCCTCCTGCTCGTGCCAGCGCACCACCTCGAATTCCATCCCAACCAGCTTGCCATCTTCCACCAGATACCGGGTGGGAGAATGGTTCTCCAGGATCTGCACCTGTTCGCCTTCGGCGTCTTCCAACTCCCAGGGGCTGGCCTTGAACAGTGGTCGGGGCTTCCGGGCCATGACTTTCACGTCGGTGCCTCCCAAACGCATGGCCGATCGGCAGCAGTCCATGGCGGTGTTTCCGGCGCCAATGACCAGCACCCGGGGCGCAATGGAATCGATGTGTTCGAAGGCGATGGACTGGAGCCAGTCGATTCCGATGTGGATCTGCTCGGGGGCCTCCCACCGACCCGGGAGGTCCAACTCCTTGCCGCGGGGGGCCCCCGTGCCAATGAAGACCGCATCCCAGCCTTCCTCCAGCACAGCGGCCATACTCTCCACCGGATGGTCGCAGCGAAGATCCACCCCCATGTCCAGCACCATGTCGATCTCTTCGTCCAGCACCCTGGGCGGCAGGCGGAACTGGGGGATGTTGTTCCACATGAGCCCCCCGGCCCTGGCCAACTTCTCGTAGATGGTCACCTCATAGCCCAGGGGAAGGAGGTCGTTGGCCACCGTAAGAGAGGCGGGCCCGGCCCCGATGCACAGGATCCGCTTCCCGTTCTTCTCCTCCGGAATCCGGGGGAGAAGGTGGTCCACCTCGCCCTTCAGGTCAGCGGCCACCCGCTTCAGCCGGCAGATGGCCACGGGGTCGCCATCCAGGCGGGTGCGTCGGCAAGCCGGTTCACATGGGCGGTCGCACGTTCTCCCAAGGATTCCCGGAAAGACGTTGGACCAGCGGTTCAGGAGGTAGGCATCGGTGTAGCGGCCCAACGCAATGAGGCGGATGTACTCCGGGACGTTGGTGTGGGCGGGGCATGCCCACTGGCAGTCCACTACCCGGTGGTAGTAATGGGGGTCGGAGACGTCGGTGGGGCGCATGTGCTGCACTGGCGACCGTCCGCTGAGGACTCTGGGGGTGGGATTGGACCGGGCGTGCTTGCCCGGCTTCCCGTCATTCCCGACGTGGGGAATGTAGGGAGAGAGGCCGCAGGAACGAAAGGATGGTCTGTGAGCCTTGCCAACGGCCCACCTGGGGCCGCCATTTGGAAGGCATGAGCATACGTGCGGCGGTGATGACGGCCCCTGGGGCCCCCATGGAGGTGTGGGACCTTCCCGATCCTGAACTCAGCTCGGGGGAGGTTCTCCTGGAAACGGTGGCATCGGAAGTGTGCGGAACCGATGTCCACCTCCATCATGGGCGGCTGGCCGGAGTTCCCTATCCCATCATCCCCGGTCACGTGAGTGTGGGCCGGGTGGTGGAGGTGGCGCGCCGGGACCGCGCCGGCGTCGTCGCCGTGGGAGATCTGGTGACCTTCCTGGATGTCCACCAGGTGTGCCATGCTTGCCATCACTGCCTGGTTCTGGGTCAGCCCAACCGCTGTCCGTCCCGGAAGGTCTACGGCATCAGCCATTCGGCCCACGAGGGTCTTCTGGGAGGGTGGGCCGAGGCCATCGTGCTTCGACCCGACGTCCAGATCCTGAAGATTCCCGAAGAGCTCACGGCCCAGGACGTCATAGGCGGGGGATGCGGCCTCTTCACCGGTTTCGCAGCAGTGGAGCGAAGCACCCTGGCCATGGGAGATACCGTGGTGGTGCAGGGGGCAGGGCCGGTGGGGCTGGCCTCCCTGGCCTTTGCCGGACTCAGGGGAGCGGGTCGGCTCATCCTCATCGGTGCCCCTGAGGCCCGGTTGGAGCTGGGGAAGCTCTTCGGCGCGGATGAAGTGCTCCATCTGGAGCATACCTCCCCGGCAGAGCGAAGGGAGATGGTGCTGACGGCTACTCAGGGACGGGGCGCCGATGTGGTCCTGGAGGCCAGTGGGAACCCGGTGGCCATCCCGGAGGGGCTGAATCTTCTAAGGGATGGGGGAACGTACGTGGTGGCGGGCCACTATACGGATGCAGGCCCCACGGAGGTGAATCCCCACAGCCAGGTGAATCGGAAGCACGCCCGGATCCTGGGCCAGTGGGGAACGGATCTCAGGCATCTGGTGGGAGCCCTTCGGCTCCTGGCCCGACACCGGGACCGCCTTCCCTTCAAGCGGGTCATCGGCGCGGCGTATGGCCTGGATGAGACGGGTCAGGCCCTGGCAGACGTGGAGGCCCTCAGCGTGACGAAAGCCATTATCCAGCCCGGTATCAGGCGGTGACCGCACGGTGGCACCCCGGCCCGGTCCGACAGTTGTTGGCTTGGTGGGCGGCGATGTGCTGGGCGGCGGTGGGGCTCCCCGGGACGGCAGAGGCCCAGGAGTGGCGTCCGGGTGAGAGCCGCACCGAGGCCAACGCTCACCTCCAGGGGCAGGTGGTGGATCGCGCCACGGGACTTCCCGTCTCCTTGGTGGGGGTGCGGCTGCGCCCGGAGGGGCAGGAGGCGTGGTTTGAGGACGTCACCGACGAGCAGGGCCGGTTCCTCTTCTCCCCGCTGGTGCCCGGCGTCTACCGCCTGGAGGTGGTCCGCCTGGGATACGAGACCATCGCCGAGAGCGTGGACGTGACGCCCGTGTCTGAGATCCGGGTGGTGGTGGAACTCTCGCCTGACGCTCTCCCGCTGGAGGGAATCGTGGTGACCACCATCCGGCGCTCCCGGCTGGAGGCCAACGGCTTCTACGAACGACGACAGCGGCGCCCTGGCACCTTCATCACCCGGGACCAGATCGAGGCCCGTGGGGCCTACGAGCTGTCACAGATTCTGGGTGGAGTGCCCATGCTCCGTGCCCAGCAGCTTCCCGGCGGACGAGGGGCGGCGGTGGTGGGCCGGGGGGGGTGTATTCCGGACTACTATGTGGACGGCGTGCGGCTGGTGGACTCCGCCACTCTGGATTTTGAGTTCCTGCCCGGCGACATCGAGGCCATGGAGGTCTACTCCTCCGTCGGGGCCCCGCCCCAGTATTCCGGAAGTCGATGCGGCACCATCCTCCTCTGGACCCGCCAGCCGGGTCCCGGAGAACCCCAGCGAAGCATACTGGCCCGAACCATGGTGGGTGTGGTATTCATCATTGCATCCTTTCTGGTGACCCGCTGACAACCATCACCCCATCCCATTCCCGGATGACCCCGTCATGAAACGCTCCCCTTCCTTCGTACCGTCCCTATCGCTCCTCGCGGGCTCGCTGCTGCTGGCCGCCTGCTCGTTCCAGGGAGATCACCCGGCGGCTCGAGTAGCGGTGGTGGTGGATACCCTCCATGGGGAAGCGATTCCCGACCCGTATCGGTGGATGGAGAACCGGATGGAACCGGAGGTCAGGGCGTACATCGCAGCCCAGAATGCCCATACGGAAGAGGTGGTGGGGAGGTCGCCCCTGAGGGATCAGTTGGAAGCCCGCCTCCGGGAACTCATGGATACGCCGGACGTGGATATGCCTCGGCGAGCCGGGGATTTTGAATACTTCTCCCTCCGTCGGGTGGGGCAGGAGTTGCCGGTGATTGTGCGGCGCCCGGCGCCTGAGGACACCGGGCCCGACGACACCGGGCCCGACGACACCGGGGATGAGGAGTCGGAGGCCCCCCCCCGTCGGCCTGACCCGGACGGCGACTACGAGGTGGTCCTGGATCCCCATGGCCTCTCGCCGGAGAACACCACCCGCTTCTCCATCGTGGGGTTTTCTCCCGATGACCGCTACATGATCTACAACGAGCGGGACGGCGGGGCCGATGAGGTGGTCATCCGGATCCGGGATCTGGAGTCTGGCCAGGATCTACCCGACACCCTGCCGTGGGGACTCTACGGCAGCATCTTCTTCGACAATGCATCGGAAGGGATCTACTACGAACATCGCTCCCGAGAGACGGGACCCCGCCTCCGCTACCATGCCCTAGGCACCGAGCTGGCCGACGATCCGGTGCTCTTTGGTGAGGGGTATGGTCCCGAGAGCCGGTTGAATGTGAGCGAGATCGCCGACGGGCGCTTTTTCCTGGTGGGGGTGAGCCACGGTTGGAGCAGCTCGGAGGTGCATCTGCTGGATCGGGAAGCGGTGGACGCCCGTCTGGCGCCTGGTCGCCCCCTTCGCACCGGAGAGGCTCGGCCAGGTGACGCGGCCGCCGTGGGAGGAACGGAGCGAGCTGCTCTCTACGCGGCCACCCCGCCTCCGGTAATCACCCTGGTGGAGGGGGTGCCGGCTCGGTTCTACACCCGCTACCACGATGGCACCGTCTACCTGCGGACCGATCTGGACGCCTTCCACAATCGGGTGCTGGCGGTGGACGTTCAGAACCTCATCCCCGGAGCCGGACTGGGCCCCCAGGCCTTCCGGGAGGTGATCCCCGAAAGCCCCAGCGAGGTGTTGCAGGACTTCACCATCCTGCATGACCGGATCTTCGCCACCTACCTGGACGAAGATGTGAACCACCGCATCCGCATCTTCAATCTGGACGGGACTCCAGCCGGGGCGCCGGGGACCCCCGAGGGAGAGGTGGAGGTGCCGGACTTCCATTCCCCATCGTTTCGTGCGGGAGGTCCCGGGAAGCTGCTCCTCACCCTCTCGTCGTACACGTCGCCGGCCACCACCTGGCTCCACGATCTGGAGACGGGCGAGCGGGAGGTGTGGGAGGAGCCCGATGTGGATTGGGATGGAAGCGCGTATGTGACGGAGCAGCTGTGGCGCACGTCTGCCGACGGCACCCGGGCCCCCATGTGGGTGGTGCGGCATCGGGACGCGGAGCTCGATGGCGACAACCCCACCATGCTTTCGGGATACGGCGGCTTCTATGTGTCGCGCACGCCGGGCTTCAGCACCATGGCGGCGGCGTGGTTGGAGCTGGGTGGCATCTATGCCGTGGCCACCCTCCGGGGCGGTGCAGAGTTCGGGGAAGAGTGGCACCGGGACGGGATGCTGGAGCGGAAACAACATGTGTTCGACGACTTCATCTCGGCGGCGGAATATCTGGTGGAGAACAACTACACCCGGCCTGAACGGTTGGGCATCCAGGGGGGCAGCAATGGCGGCCTCCTGGTGGCGGCGGCCATGACCCAGCGGCCCGAGCTCTTCGGAGCGGTGCTCTGCGGCTTTCCCGACGTGGACATCCTGCGCTTCCCCTGGTACGTCAGCAACAGCAACGCGCCGGCGCTGCTGGAGTACGGAGATGCCCGAATCCTCTCGCAGTTCCAGGCCATCCGGCAGTACTCCCCGTATCAGAACGTGCGAGAGGGCGTGGAGTACCCGGCCATCCTCTTCACCACCGGCGATCTGGACACCCGGGTCCCGCCGGAGGGCGCTCTGAAGATGACGGCTCGGCTCCAGGCGGCATCGGCGTCCGACCGGCCCACCCTCCTGCGGTATCACGAGAAGGCGGGCCACTCGGCGGGGCGGGGGCTCTCGTTCAGTCAACGGGTGGTGGATACGGCGCTGGAGCTCACCTTCCTGGCCCAGGAGCTGGGGGTGGAATCGGGGGGCTGACGCCAGGCCTGGGAAGCTGACGCCGGGCCAAGCCGGGTAACACCGGCTGGACGAAGAGTGGCGGCTTGGACCGCCAAGAGGGTGTCAGAAGGCCAGTTCCGCCAGGCGCCGCTCCCTTTCCTCGCCGGAGATCCACCTTCCGTTCACCACCACTCCGGCGATGGCCAGGGTGTTCTGGATGTCGGTGAGGGGGTTGTCCTCCAGGAGAATGAGGTCGGCCCGGGCGCCGGGACGAATCGCTCCCGATCCCCAGTCGTGGGACCCAGGGGTACCGTCCTCTCCCAGATAGCTGGCCACATTCAATGTGCCCGTACGGAGGGCCTCATACGGCGAGAGGCCGGCATCCACGTACATGTGCAACTCCCGGTGGGCGGCGAAGCCGGGCACGTTCCACCGCTGCGGGGCATCGGAGCCCAGGAGTACCAGTACGCCCCCTTCGTGGAAGCTCCGAAGAATGTCCCGTCGAAGCTGGATATACTCCGCTCGGTGCGCGGAGGAGGGGAAGTCCGGATCCGCCAGGAGCGAATTCTTCAGACTCTGCCACGACGCCACCTGTTCCGGGAGCCAGTAGCGATACTCCGGGCGGGCAGCCAACTCATCTCCCGTGAGGTCGTTGGCGTGGAACTCCATGAGGGTCTGGGTGGGAACCATGGCCACCCCGGCCTCCCGCACGGCCTCCACCACCTGGGGAATCCGATCCCGGTCTACCCACGACACCAGGCCCAGGCCAAAGAACCCCCCCGAGGCCGGAGGCTCGGTGGCGTCAGGGTGCACCAGCGCCTCCATCACCATGTCCAGGTGATCGATGGTGCCGTAGCGGGCCTCCAGAGCTCGATCCAACCCCACCTCCGCGGGTACGTGCCCCGAAAAAGAAATGCCGACTTCATGGGCCGTTTCCGCCATGGCATCAAAGGTCTCGCGGGTGAGTCCAGGGTGGATCTTCAACAGATCGTAACCAGCGGCCGCCTGCTCCCTCACTCTCGTTCTTGCCTCGTCGGGGGTCATGGTGCTACCCGAGAAGGATGGCCCCGACGTGATGTATCGGGGGCCCAGCACTAGCCCCTGGTTCAGTGAGTCCCTCAGGGGGAGGTGGGTGGGGTGGCCCAGCATCCCCCGAGCCGTGGTGACGCCGTTCAGGGCGTACAACTCCAGAATCCGGGGATTGGCGGCGGCTCCGGCTCCGCTGCCTACATGGGCATGAAACTCCGAGAGGCCCGGAATTAGGTATCTCCCGGTGGCGTCTACCATTTGGATCCCCTCCGGGGCGGGCTCTCCCACGGCGGCGACGCCCATCCAGAGGATCTGATTGCCCCGGATCACCACGTTCTGCCCGGAGAGGACCTCTTCCTGGTCCATGGGGATGACGTTGACGTTTCGAAGCACCAGATCGCCGGATACCAGCTCGGGAGCCGGGTCGGCGCCATCCCCGGCCACACAGGCGGTCAGGCCGAGGGTGAAGAGGGCCAGGAAGCGCCGGGGGATCCGGGCCAAGAAGCGCGTGCGTCTCCGGCCAGAGGGTAGGTGATCGCTCATGGTGGCCTCCAGGGGTGGAACCGTCGATGTTGGAACTCCCACCCACCATGGTACGAGTTTTAGGGGGAGTTGGGCCAGCGTTCCCGGACTCAAGGAGGATGACAAATGAGCGACTACGATCGAGTTGTGATTCTGGGAGCGGCGGGACGGGATTTCCATGTCTTCAATACCGCGTATCGGGACCACCCGTCCGCCCGGGTGGTGGGCTTCACGGCTCAGCAGATCCCCCATATCGGCGGGCGCATCTATCCCCACGAGTTGGCGGGACCCCGGTATCCTCAGGGAATTCCCATCCATCCGGAGGACGAACTGGAGGCGGTCATCCGTGATCAGGGAGTGACCCGGTGCGTCATGGCGTACTCTGACGTCTCCCACGAATACGTCATGCATCTGGCCAGCCGGGTTAATGCGGCAGGGCCGGATTTCGAGGTGGGAGGGGTTGGCCGGACCATGCTTCGTTCCCGCCTTCCGGTGGTGGCGGTGTGCGCATCCCGCACCGGGGCTGGGAAGAGCCAGACCAGCCGGGCCGTGACCTCGCTTCTCCGGGAAGCGGGGCTGAGGGTGGGGGTGATTCGCCACCCCATGCCCTACGGAGATCTGCTGAAACAGCGGGTGCAACGCTTTGCGTCGGAAGAGGATCTGGTGGCCCACGACGTCACCATCGAAGAACGGGAAGAGTACGAGCCCCACCTTGCCAATGGCTCGGTGGTGTTCGCGGGGGTGGACTATCAGGCCATTCTGAAGATTGCGGAGCGGGAATCCGACGTGATCCTCTGGGACGGTGGGAACAACGACACCTCCTTCTTCCACGCTGACCTCTACATCACCGTGGTGGATCCTCATCGGGCGGGCCACGAGCTCCGCTACCACCCCGGCGAGACGAATCTGCGACTCGCGGATGTGGTGGTTGTTAACAAGGTGGACACGGCTCCAGAGGGTGGAGTGGAGACGGTACTGGCCTCCGTGACCCAGGTGAATCCTCATGCCATGGTCATCCATGCTGCATCGCCTCCCCGGGTGGAGGATCCGGCTGTGGTTCGAGGGAAGCGGGTGCTGGTATTGGAAGACGGCCCCACAGTCACCCACGGAGAAATGCCCTACGGAGCCGGCACCCTGGGAGCCCGGGAGGCCGGGGCCGCCGACCTGGTGGATCCGCGGCCGTACCTGGTGGGCGAGCTGAAGGAAGCCTTCGCCACCTATCCACACCTGGGTCCTCTGCTTCCCGCCATGGGGTACGGCGAGAACCAGATCCGGGATCTGGAGGCCACCATCCGGCGGTCGGTGAAGGAGGGGGGTGTGGAGGGTGTGGCCATAGGGACCCCCATTGATCTCGGGCGACTCATTACCATCCCCGTCCCCTTCACCCGGGTGCGCTACGATCTGGAAGTGCGGGGTGCGCCCGGGCTGAGGGAGGCGCTGGCGCCCATCCTGGAGAAGTCCCAGGATTGAGGCCATGAACGCATTCTACCGCTGGCGCTCTCGACCAATTCTGATCTCACTCCCGGTTCTGCTCCCCTTCCTGATCCCGCCGGCTGTCGGAGCTCAGCAGGTGACGGTCTGGGATCTCCGCTCCTTGTTGGAGCCCGGGCTCTTCCTGGAAGACCGAAACGGCGACGGCCATATAGACCATGTGGCCGGCCGGGTGGTGGTGCCTTCGGAGGCATCGGCCGCCGAAGTGGCGGCTGCGGCGAATCTGGCGGCCCGCCTGAGCTTCGAGAGCTACGCCACCGATCTGGATCTTCTCCTGGATGCCGGCCAGGCGGCAGGCGGGGCGGCTCCCGGTTGGCCGGGCGGACCGGTGATCTGGATTGGAGATCTCCCGGAGGGCGTGGGCCCAGGCATGTCCGTGGATCTGGCTCCTGGGGAGGGGGCCATCCAGTGGCTCCACCCTTCCTCGGATTTGCCGGGAGGAGGCGTCTGGATAAATGGGGCGGACGCCACGGGCCTTCTGGCGGCGGCGGACTATCTGTCGGGGCGCCACCCCCAGGTCTGGCTCACCTCCGGGAGCAGCTGGAAGGAGTTCGCTGAGGAGGTAGAAAGTGCGTTGGGGGAAAACGATACCCCGGCCACCCTGAGCCTGGAGCGGTGGGTGGTGGCCTCAGGCCGGCCCGGAGTGGCCCGCGCTGAAGCCCGATTGGCCGCCCTGGATTCGGCTCAGGCGGCCAGGTTCCGGGAGAGGATGGTTCCCGACAGCGCCCTGGCCACCCTTCGGGGGCTACTGCCGGAGGGGCTGCAGCGTCTGGATATCCGCCTCACCGGCCCCGTGGATGAGGTTCATCGGGTGGTGCGTGAGGGTTCGTGGACCGCCGAATCCTCGCCTCGTTGGCAGCCGGGAGAGGTCCCCGACTTCACCCTATCTCGCCTCTACACCATCCAGGGGATCTTCCGGGACACCCGGGACGATCTACTGCCTGATCGCCTGGAGGCGTACCTCTCGCTCTATGGGGTGACCGCAGCCGTGGGTGCGGCCGGACCCGGGGAGGGGATGCGAGCCGGTGCGCTCGCAGTCGCCCGTTCGGCGGTGGATCTGGCTACCCGCATGGGCCTGGAGACGGCGGGCATCCGATTCCCCCTGGCCCGGGTGGCGGGGCAGGAGGATCCCCCGGAGGAGGCGCTGGGCTTTCCCATCCTCTTCGGGGTGGATCATCCAGTCGCCCGGCGGCTGCAAGAGGAAGGAAAGCTGGGGTTGGGGAGCGAAGGTGCCGGCGCGGGCACGGGTTTCGTGGAGTTCATTCCCGAGGCGTTCGACGAACGGCATGCTCTGGCCGTCTGGGGAACGGATGAGGCGGGCCTCGCCGCCGCCGGAGGCTTCCTGGCCCGTCGGGCGCCCTTCCTGCACCTGAACCGGAAGGGGGAGTACGGCCTGGAAGATGTGGAGCGTGAGGTGCGCCGCTTCTTCCAGGCCCGAAGCAATGGAGGGCAGGCGGCCCTGGCTCTCCACAAGCTGGAGCAGTGGCTGGACCGTTTGGAGGCAGGAGAGCGGCCAGGGGTGCCGGCTTCGGATTTCATCGGGGCCCCGGGTGCGACTGAGGGGCCAGACGTGGCCGGGGGGCCGGATGGAGCCGACGGGGAAGTCGCACCGGCGGCACCGCCCCTTGCGGGCATACATCTGGAGCTGGCGTTGGATTCGGTTCCGGCGGGGCTGGATGGGTACCTGGAGGATCGCCTGGTGGCTCGTTTCCCCGACGCCCAGCGGCGTGTGGAGCTTCAGAGCGTGGGGTTCGGGGCCGGGGAGTCCATCCTGGACCGGGAGATGGAATTCCCGTGGGAAGTGGATGAAGCCCGCCGGATCTTTCGGGCCCAGGTGCTGCCCGCGTTGCAGCGGTGGGCGGGTGGGGCGTCTCCAGCGGTCCCACTCTTCCTGGAGGTCCGGGTGAGCGAACCCCCGGAGGTGCGCCGTGCCCTTCAAGCCGAGTTTGCCCAGGCGGTGGCCCAAACGCTGGAGGGGGCGAGCTTCCCCACCGGTGCCGTGGAAGTCCGGGTGCTGAGCGCGTACAAGCAGGGGTTCAGCTGGTTGGAGGATGCCGTTCTCCCCCGGCTTCGGCCCCAGGCCCACGAGGTAGATCGCATCATCATCCGGTACCGCCACCTCCAGGACTCGGACGAGCTGCCCTGGAGCCAGTTGGAGTCGGACACCCGCTGGATCCAGGAGCTCTTCCCCATCGATGCCGTGCTGGCCCGGGAGCTGGAGATCTCCGACTCCGCAGTGGTGTTCCAGGCCATGCCTGCGGACGATGGCGGGCCTGTGTACCAGCTCCAGGTGCTGGATGGCTCCGGCCAGGTGATCCTGGAGGAGGGATTCGACCCCCGGTATGTGATCCAGCCCTACTTCCACCTCTATCCCGACTACGAGCAGGTGCGGGTTTCCACCGGGGGGATCCGGCTGGTGGCCTATGACGAGAACAGGTCCGGTTCCCGCGAGACTCTGATGGACTCGGGCGAGACGCTGGTAGACCAACGGATCCGCACCGATCTGGAGCTCTTCTGGGATGCCTGGCAGGAAGAGGTGCTGCCTAGCTTGCGAGACTATCTCATGGAGATCCATGAGGGCGCCATCACCCCGGGCACCGCTCCGTTCTTCGATGAACTGGACATCCGGGTACGGTTGTCGGAGCCGAACCAGCGCATCGGGGTGGATGAGGAGGTCATTTCCTCGCTGGAGTCCATGCACAACGATCTCTACTTCAACACCCTGGCCTTCGTGGGCCATCTGGGGCAGCACTACAACGTGGGATCACTGAACCACATCGGTCGGGTGATTCCCCGCATCGACCCCTCGGGCTCGGGCCAGGCGGGGTACGCCCGTGTTCGTCTCACGGGGAAGTCGAAGGCCGCGCCGGAGTTGATTCTCAGGGCCGGAGATGGCCGGTGGCGGTATGGCCTCTCACCCCTCCCCACGGAGGCGCCGAAACTGAGGGGGGTGGCGTTGGAGGCGTCGGAGGCGGGAGAGGTGCCGGGCACGGGGGAGGCGTCCCAGGCCAGGCTGGGAGAGCTCCAGCGCCTGCTCTTCGACGTGGTGGCCCGGGATTCCCTGGATCGCTTCCCCGAGAATCGGGACCGGGCCTCGGAAGGCGGGGTGGATCGGCAGCTTCTTCCGGCCCCCCTCCTCCAGGGAATGGTAGAGCAGGTGCGGCAACTCCATGCCCGGGGGCTTTTCACCGAGACCCTGGCGTTCCAGGGGGTGGGCGAGCTGAGATTCCGCTTCAGTGTGGAGCGGGATGAAGACGGGTGGAAGGAGACGGCCACCCTGCCCCGGAGCGCAGCGCCGCTATCCACCCGGAACCCGGTGTTGGCGGCGGAGGGGTGGCAGGCCGCCGCAGACATGGGGCAGACCGGCGAGCCCATGGTGCAGTGGGACACCCCCATTCCCCCGGTGGAGAGCGACTCCATCATGGCCCATCTGGGCACCTTCCCCGAGGTGGAGACCTACTTCGTGGGGCGCTCGTATCTGGGACAGAACCTGTTCGCCGCCGACTTCCTTCCTCCGGTGGAAGGAGCGTTCCGTTCCCAGGCCAAGCTCTCGGCCCTCCGACCCACGCTCATGCTCTCGGGTCGGCAGCACGCCAACGAGGTATCCAGCACCAGCCACATCCTCCGACTGGGAGAACTGCTGGTAACGGATCCGGCGTATCGAGAGCTGCTGCAGAAGGTGAACGTAGTACTCCACCCCATCACGAACGCCGACGGAGCCCGGTTGGCGGTGGAGCTCCAGGAGGAGAACCCGGACTTCACCCACCATGCCAGCTATCTGGGGGCGCTGGGGGTGGATGTGACTTCGGGGTCAGGGGACGACGACCCCATCTACCCGGAGTCCAAGGTGCGGCCTGCCCTCCAGGCCATGTGGTTGCCGGACATCTTCATGAACCTCCACGGCTACCCCTCCCACGAGTGGGTGCAGCACTTCTCCGGATACGCGGCGTGGGTGCGTGGGCGGACGGTGGCGCAGCGCACCTGGTGGGCGCCTCGGGGGTGGTTCATTCCCGGCTTCACCTATGTGGATGATCCGGACCATCCGGAAATCAAGACGGCCCAGTTTGCCATCCTGGATTCCATGGCGGCGGCAGTGACGGGCCACCCGGAGGTGGAGGCCATGAGCCGGCGCCAGTATGCCCGGTATGCCAAGTACGGTCGACAGAACGTGGACAATTTTTCGGAGCACTTCCACAACGGAATGCTCACCTACATGTCGCTGAGGGGGCGGGGGGCGGAAGGGTCCGGGCCCACCAACCCCAAAATCCTCACCTTCTCCGCCACCACCGAGGCCCCGGACGAGACGGCCCGGGGCGACTGGCTGGAGCTGGTGGCCACGGCGGGCGTGCTTCACACCAGTGCCTTGGCCCGCTACCTGGCTACCGGGGTGCCCCGGGTGGAGCGGGAATCGGAGGCGTTTGACGGAGCGGTGCTGAGGCGGGTGTTCCGGGTTCGACCGGTGCTGCCGAAAGTGCCGAAAGAGGAGTCGGAAGAGGGTGAGGAGGATGTCGACCGATAGCGTAAGTTTTTTACCCCCATGTTTTTCCTGAGCCTGGCAGTTCATCCAGGCGGCAGACTCCACCAACCAATACATTCTCGGAAGCCGTTTCCCATGACCTCATCTGATTCCAGTTGGACCCGACGCTCCTTCCTCACGCACTCCATCAGCGCCGGCGTGGGGATTGGGGTGGGGGCCACTCTTCTGGGCGGGCGTATGCGCGTGGGCGGGCGCAGAGGCGCGGCCTCGGAGGCCGGTGGCCCCCCGCTGCTGCTCCGAGTGGCTCCGGATTCGTGGGATCTGGGTCGGGGGGTGGAGGCACCCATGTTCCTGGTGAACCGGGTTCTGCCCTCTCCCCTCATCCGCCTCACCCGGGGCCGGACCTTCAGCACTCGCATGGAGAACGGGCTGCCGGACCCCCTCATTCTCCACTGGCATGGGCTGGCCGTCCCCGACGATGTGGATGGCCACCCTAGGCTGGCCGTGCCTCCGGGAGGGCACTACGACTACAGCTTCCAGGTGAACGATCGGGGGGGGACCTACTGGTACCATTCCCATGCCCACCACCTTACCGGACGGCACACGTATCGGGGAATCGCCGGCCTTCTCATCGTGGACGACCCCCAGGAGGAACGGGGGGTGGAGCTTCCGCCCCGGGAACGAGAGCTCCCCTTGATTCTACAGGACCGAAGGCTGGGCGCCGATGGGGTGTCGGTGTACGACCCCACCGGGCCTTCCATGATGAACGGTTTCATGGGTCCCGAGGCGCTGGTGAATGGGCAGTTGGACGCCATTCAGGAAGTGGAACCTGCGGTGTATCGCGCCCGGATCCTGAACGGATCCAACGCCCGGATCTTCCGACTGGCGCGTAGCGATGGGCGGCCCATGGTGCTGGTGGCCAACGACGGCGGCTTCCTGGAACGGCCTGTGACCCTTCCCCATCTGGATGTGGCCCCGGCGGAGCGGGTGGAACTGCTGATGGACTTCCGGGACCTCCAGGATGGAGAACGGGTGGTGCTTCGGTCTCTGGAGTTCCAGATCCCTGGAGGAATGATGGGCGGCATGGGCGGCATGGGCGGTCGAGGTGGCATGGGCCGGCAGGGCATGATGGGCGGCATGGGGAGCCGCATGGCCGAGGCGTATCAGCAGGGCCGTCCACTGGATCTCCTGACGTTTCATGTGAAAGGTCAGACGTCTCATCCCGGCGTCCTTCCCACAGCGCTTCCACCCATGCCTGAGCTGCCGGATCCCGCCCGGTCCGTGAGGGAGCGGCGCTTCGACTTCAACTCCCGCATGATGAACCACACCGTGAACGGCCGGGCCTTCGAGATGGATCGGGTGGACGAAGAGGTGCCCTTTGGCCAGACGGAGATCTGGACCTTCGTGAATACGGCCAACTACCCCCACCCTGTGCATCTCCACGCCACCCACTTCCGGGTGCTTGGACGACGGGGTGGGCGGGGTGAGATCTATCCGTGGGAAGCAGGGCGGAAAGACACCGTGCTGGTGCTCCCCGGCGAAGAAGTGGACGTGGCGGTGCGGTTCACCGAGCACCGGGGGCTGTATCTTCTGCATTGCCACAACATGGAGCACGAGGATCACGGGATGATGCAGAACATCCTGGTGGTGTGAGTCGGCGGGATGGGGTCGGCCAGGCGGCGCTTGGTGCTGCCAAATGAGACGCCGGCCTGCATCGTGGCTATCTTTTCCCTCCGAGTCATTCCCACAGTCGCCCGATAAGGAGCTCTTGAATGCCCGCCTCCGGCCCCCTGCGTCCTGACGTCGATCCCCACGGCCTCATGGAATTCTCCGTGGTCTTCAGCGATCGCTCGCTGAACCACATGAGCCAGGCGTTCCAGGAGGTGATGCGCGACATCTCGACCATGCTCCGGCAGGTTTACAACGCCGAGGCCGTGGCCGTGATTCCTGGCGGGGGAACGTGCGCCATGGAGGCCGTGGCACGGCAGTTCGCCAACGAGGGCAGCGTACTGGTGCTCCGAAACGGCTGGTTCTCCTACCGGTGGAGTCAGATCTTCGTTGCCGGGAGCCTTACGGAAGCTGAAACGGTATTGAAGGCGCTTCCGGTGGTGGGTGGGGCGCGCCAGGGCGGGGGCACGCCGGCCGCCTCCGGGGTCGGCACTCCCACCCCCTTCTCTCCTGCTCCCCTGGAAGAGGCGGTGGCCCGCATCCGGCAGCTTCGTCCCCAGGTGGTGTTCGCCCCCCATGTGGAGACCTCCGCCGGGGTGATCCTGCCTGAGGAGTACATCAAGGCCCTGGGACAGGCGGCCCACGAGGTGGGTGCCCTCTTCGTGCTGGATTGCATCGCCTCGGGGTGTGTCTGGGTGGACATGAAGGCCACCGGGGTGGACGTGCTTATTTCGGCGCCCCAGAAGGGGTGGTCGTCTCAGCCGTGCGCCGGTCTGGTGATGCTCTCAGAGCGGGCCAGAGCCCGGGTGAAGGAGACCACCTCCTCGAGCTTCGCCCTGGATCTGGGGAAGTGGCTTTCCATCACGGAGACATACGAAGGCGGTGGCCATGCGTACCATGCCACCCTTCCCACGGACGGCCTGACGGTGTTCCGGGATACCATGGCAGAGAGCATGGAATACGGCCTGGATCGGCTGGAGGCCGCCCAGTGGGAGTTGGGCCAGGGGGTGCGGGCGCTCCTGGCGAAACGAGGGGTCACTTCCGTTGCGGCAGAAGGGTTTGGCGCGCCAGGCGTGGTGGTGGGCTACACCGATGATCCGGAGGTGAAGAGTGGCCGGGCCTTCGTGAAGGCCGGAGCCCAGATCGCCGCCGGCGTGCCCCTCCAGTGCGACGAACCGGAGGGCTTCAGCACCTTCCGGTTGGGGCTGTTCGGCCTGGACAAGCTCTACGATGTGCCTGCCACACTGGCTCGCCTGGACGGGGTGTTCGACGAAGTTTTCTGAGCGGCTGCCCTTCCGGGCCCCGGCGGTGACAACAGCCGCCCCCCCCGGCTACTCGTCCCGCGCCAATCTCCCGTAGAGTTCGGGACGCCGATCCCGGAAGAACCCGAACGCTGCCCGCTTCTCCCGGGCTCGGGCCAGATCCAGCTCATGGACGATGACCCCTTCCTCCCCCTCTCCCAGTTCGGACTGGATCTCACCGAAGTGGTTGCAAATGAAGGAGTGGCCGTAAAAGCTCTGGTCCTCCTCCACCCCCGTGCGGTTCGCGGCCACCACCGGCACGATGTTGGACACGGCGTGCCCCTGCATGGCCCGCTGCCAGAGGCGGCGGGTGTCCAACTCGGGCTCCTCGGGCTCGGAGCCGATGGCGGTGGGATAGAGGAGCAGATCGGCACCCATGAGCATCATGGCCCGGGCGCTCTCGGGGAACCATTGATCCCAGCAGATCCCCACCCCCAGGACGCCGAAGGGAGTGGGCCATACCCGGAAGCCGGTATTCCCGGGACGGAAGTAGAACTTCTCCTCGTAGCCCGGTCCGTCGGGGATATGGCTCTTCCGATAGACGCCCTGGATGGCGCCCTCGGGGCCCACCATGGCCAGGCTGTTGTAGTGGTGGGGGCCGTCCCGCTCGAAGAACGAGGTGGGAATGGCCACCTTCAGCCGGGCCGCCACAGCCTGCATGGCGGCCACCGCCGGATGTTCGCCCGCGGGGCGGGCCCGGGCGAAGAACTCTTCCCGCTCGGTGCGGCAAAAGTAGTACCCCTCGAAGAGTTCAGGGGGCAGGACGACCTTCGCCCCCTGCCCGGCGGCCTCGTCCACCAGCTCGGTGATGCGTCGGATGTTGGTGGGTTCGGAGTCGGTGAGACTGGTCTGTAGGGCCGCCACGGTGACGGTGGAGGGCGACGAAGAGTTCTGGCTGGTCATCTGGATGTGCTCTCCCCATCCGAAGCGGGCTGCTGTTGGGTGATGCAGTGGAATGATCCACCCCCGGTGAGAAGGGCGGGAGCCTGGATCCCCACCACCCGGCGGTTGGGAAAGAGGGGGGCGAAGGCCTCCAGGGCCACCTCGTCCCAGGGGGTGCCGTACAGGGGCACTACCACCGTGGTGTTGGCAATGTAGAAGTTCATGTGGCTGGCGGGGACCACCTTTCCATCCGCATCCACAACCCGTCCGGGGGAGGGAATCGGCACCACCTCCAGGCCGGCGGCTTCCAGGGTCCGGAGGGTGTGGAGGTAAACCTCCCGATTGGGGTCATCCGAGCCGCTGGGCTCCATGGCCACCACCCGGCCCGGGGACACGAAGCGGGCCAGGTTGTCCACGTGTCCATCCGTATGGTCGTTCAGGAGGCCGTTGTCCAGCCAGATCACCTGGGTGATGCCCAGGGCCTCGGCCAACCATGCCTCCATTTGGGCCTCGGTGACTCCGGGGTTCCGGTTCGGGTTCAGGACGCACTGGCGGGTGGTGAGAAGCCGGCCGGTGCCGTCGCCCTCGATGGCGCCTCCCTCCAACACCCAGGGGTGCGAGCTCAGGGGAACTCCTGCGGCCAGAGCCACCTGGGCGGGCACCATTTCGTCTCCTTCCAGGAGATACTTCCCTCCCCACCCATTGAAGCGAAAGCCCACGGCTACCATGCTTCCCTCTGAGGTGCGGGTGAAGGTGGGCGCGGTGTCCCGAAGCCAGATATCGCCGAACGAAGCGTCCAAGATCCGGGGGTTCAACCCCTCCAGCGCCTCCTCCGCCGATGCCACGGCCTGGGCTCCCCGAGCCAGGATGTGAAGCGCTTCGCCCTGCGCGGTGCCGGTGTCCGGATGTGGGTGGGCGATGGCCCGGAAGAGCGCGGCCACCTCCTGACGGGCGGGCTCCAGGGAGCCTTTCCAGAGCTCGGGGTGGCTGGGCCACGCAGACCAGACTGCGGCGTGGGGAGCCCATTCAGGAGGAGGAGGAAGGGGAGGGGCCGTCATCTCGAGGAAGGTAGGCGTGGGGCTGGAGGTTAAACTGTGGGCTGGACTCCAGGGCAGATGGGAGTGAAAGATAACCATCCCGGCCCGTGGGCCACTTGCACTTCCCCAGCCCCCCTCCTTCAGCCATGTCGTATTTCACCTACAAGGTTATCCACTATCTGGGAATCTTCATCCTGGTCACTTCGTTGGGGGCGGCCCTGGGGCAGTTGGCGGTGGAGCGGGAGGGACTCCGGCGGCGATGGTGGGTGGCCCATGGTGTGGGACTCTTCCTGGTGCTCCTGGGTGGGTTCGGGCTGTTGGCCCGCATCGGAGTCGAACATGGCGAACTCTTCCCGGGATGGGTGTGGCTGAAGCTGGCCATCTGGGTCACCATGGGCGGAATCCTCTGGGTGGCCCGGCGGAAGCGGAGTTGGTCCATGGCACTTCTGGCCCTGGTGCCTCTGCTGGCGGCGTTGGCGGGGTACACGGGGTTGATGAAGCCGTTCTGAGGGGCGGGGCCTCCCTCCGGGGAACCCGCGAACCCACCTCGCGGATTGGCTGAACAGAGACCACCATCATCCGTGGGGAATTTGCCATGAACCGCATCACCGCCGCCGCAACTTCGTTGGTCCTCATGGGGGCCCTGGCCTGCGATGGGGGGAACAGCTCCATAGGCCCAGACCTTCCGGGAGTTGTTCAGAACGATCAGTCAGTCTGTGTGATTCCCACCACTGAGATCTTCGACGGTGGCCCAGGAAAGGATGGGATTCCGGCCCTCACCGATCCCCATATGGTGCGCCCAGACCATCCGGACGCCCAGTGGGTTGACCCGGAAGATCGGGTCATCGGCGTGGTTTACGACGGTCGGGCCATCGCGATCCCCCACACCTTGGGGTGGCAGCACGAGATCATGAACATGAGCCACCCTGTGATGCTCTCGGCAACATACTGCCCCCTCACAGGCTCCAGCATGGTCTTCGACCGGGAAGCCCTCCATGGGGCGGAATTCGGGGTTTCGGGCCTCCTGTACCGGACGAACCTCATCATGTACAACCGGAGCAACCCCGAGGCTCTCTGGTCGCAAATGGGACGTTCGGCAGTGTGCGGAGCCACACGGGGAACCCCACTGCCCATGTTGGCGGCATTCGAGATGAACTGGGAGGGGTGGCGTACGCTGCATCCGGAGACGCTGGTACCGGCCCATGATCTGTCCAGAAATCAACTCTACGGCCTCTACCGTTACCCCTACGGAGACTATGAGACCAGTGGCGCCATCCTCTTTCCGTTCCCGGAGGAAGACTTCCGGCGTCCCCTGAAGGAGCGGGTTCTGGGTATTCCGGCTTCGGAGATCAGCTTACCCACCACCCCGGGAGGAAGCGGCGGCCGAACGGCCATGGCCTTCCCCTTCGGCGCATTGGATGAGGCCGGCCCGGTGACGGTGGCGGAGGCCGATCTGGGTGACGGGCCTGTGGTGGTGTTCTGGAACCGCGCCTGGCAAGGTGCGGCGGCGTTTCACGCCGAACTGGATGGTGAGCAGATGGACTTCGTGGTGGAGGGGGGGAAGGTGAGAGATGCGGCCACCGGGAGCAGCTGGCGGCTGGATGGGCTGGCGGAAAGTGGCCCTCTGGAGGGCCGGCAGCTCACCCCCATAGCTGATGCCTATGTGGCCTTCTGGTTCGCCTGGGCCGAGTTCAACCAGGGAACGGAGGTGTGGACGGCGGGGGAGTGACGGGGGAGTTTCCCTCCACCCTTCGGCGGGATGCCCCTTTCGGACGGATGCCCCTCGGGGTGGGTGCCCCTTTTCATACATAGAAGTACAATGTATAATACTCCTAGGTATGAGAGCCCACTTCACACCCAGGTGACTCAGTGAGCATCGGAAAGGATCTGGTGGCCGCCTCGGCCACGCCCCTGGTCCTGGCCATTGTGGCCAGGGAGCCCTGTCATGGATACGCCATCCTGGGGAAGGTGCGCGAGCTGTCGGACGGCGCCCTCCAGTGGACGGACGGGATGCTCTATCCCGTGCTCCACCGGTTGGAGCGGGAGGGGTTCATCAAGGGAGAGTGGGAGCGCTCGGACGAGGGCCGCCGGCGGAAGGCGTACCGGATTACCCAGGCGGGAAAGGCGCAGCTGGCGGATCAGCGGTCACAGTGGGAGGCGGTGGACCAGACGCTCCGGACGGTGTGGGCCGGGCTTCAGCTTTCTCCGGCTCGGTTTCAGATCTCCCAGGCGAGGCTCGGCACCGAATGAGTGCCGATAGCCGAGGCATTGGATTGGAGTCAGCAGACGCCGGATCGGAGTCCGAGAGCACCGAGCTGGAGTCCCAGATCGGGAAGTGGCGGAGCTACCTGGGCCACAGGGGCATCATGAACGCCGCGGACATGGAGGAGTTGGAAGACCACCTGCGCCAACAGATTGACGGTCTGGTGTCGTCGGGGCTCCACACCGACGAGGCCTTCCTTATTGCGGTGAAGCGCCTGGGAGCGCTGGACGATCTCTCCCGGGAGTTCGCCCGGGAGCATTCCGAACGTCTCTGGAAGCAGATGGTGGTGCCGGGGGGCGGCGCCTCGGAGCCGGGGACGTGGGCGACCCCGGAGGCACGGGTGGTTCTGGCTCTGGCTGTGGCTGCGGGAGCCATGGTGAAGCTTCCTGCCCTTCTGGGTCTGCTGGAGGGTGCTCGGGAAGACTGGTTCTATGCGCTCAACGCCCCCCTCCTGGTTCTGCCGTTTCTCACGGCGTACTTCCTCTGGAAACGAGGCCGCACGGCGGTGCACTGGGCCCTTCCCGCCGGGGTCTTCGTGGCCTTTGCGCTGGTGGTGAACTTCTATCCTTTCGTCACCGACGGGCATACCCAGACCCTCACTGCGCTGCACCTGCCCATCGCCCTCTGGCTCCTGGTGGGGCTGGCCTATGCGGGCCAGCGATGGCGGGAAGTGGCCGGCCGGATGGACTTCATCCGATTCTCGGGGGAGTTCTTCATCTACTTCGTCCTCATCGCCGTCGGAGGGGGGATCCTCATCGCGTTCACCCTGATGGTGTTCGAGTCCATCAGGATGGATGCCGAGTGGTTTGTGCAGCAGTGGATAGCACCGTGTGGCGCAGCGGGGGCGGTGCTGGTAGCCGGCTGGCTGGTAGAGGCCAAGCAGAGCGTGGTGGAGAACATGGCACCAGTGCTGGCCCGGATCTTCGCGCCGCTCTTCGCCATCCTTCTTCTGGCGTTCCTGGCCACCATGCTCGTCACCGGGCAGGGCATCAACGTGGAGCGGGAGGTTTTGATTGCCTTCGACCTGCTCCTGGCCCTGGTGTTGGGACTGCTTCTCTACTCCATTTCGGCCCGGGATCCGGTGGAGCCGGCGGGGCTCATGGATGGCGTGTTGTTGGTTCTGGTGGTGAGCGCACTGCTGGTGGATGTGTTGGCCCTGGGGGCCATTGCCAGCCGCATCTCCGACTTCGGCTTCACACCCAACCGGGTGGCGGCGCTGGGGGAGAACACGCTTCTATTGGCGAACCTTTCGGTGTCAGCCTGGCTCTACTTCCGGTTCATCACCGGCCGGCGAGGGTTCGCCGCATTGGAGCGGTGGCAGACCCGGTTCCTCCCGCTATTCGCCATCTGGGCGGCCGTGGTGGTGCTGGTGTTTCCGCCGCTGTTCGGGTGGTGGTGAGGGCTGGAGCTGCCTCAGTCCAGGGAGAGGGTGGTGCAGGCATCCAGGTCGGTGACCACCAAAGCGTTGCCTACGTCCTCGCATACGCGATACTGGACCTTGGCAGTGGCGGTGGCCACCAGGTCGGCGTGGAAGGGTCCCCCCAAAGGATCGACCTGAAAGCCGATACCGATGCGGGGGTTCGTGGCCCGGCGTTGGGTGAGAATGTCGTTCAAGCGGGCTTTGAGCTTGGCGAATGCCCCGTCCACCATGGTCTGGGGAATGGCCTGAAGCTTGTTGCGTAGCCCCACATCGATCCCGAGTACCGTGCCGTCCAGGCTCCGAATTCCCATGACAGGCTCGATACGGCCCAAGTCGTCGATGATGACGTAGCCGATCTCGACGCTGGATGCCGTCGTGGCCGGAAGCACGTTGTACGTTCCTCCGAGATGGCTGATCTCCATGGAGAGGATGTCGGCATCGTCGGGGATATCGTCGATGATGCCGGCCAGATCGTTCACGGTGAGGTGGTGCACGGTGGTGGTGGGTCCGTCGGCACGAACGGAGTAGGCCTGAGAGAACGTGACCGTGGCCGTGTACTCCACCCACCGACCTTCGCACGCCTGGAGAACGAGGAAGCTCATACCCAGAAGGATCCACCGGGAGCTCGTGAAGTGCCTCATCGTCCGATCCCCACGCCGAAGGTGAACACATTCTGCGTGCCCAGGGTGATGTCTGCGGACAGGGTGAAGAGAGACCTCCCGAAGGCCACCCCCGCAGTGGCCCGGGGTCCGGAGACACCCTCCAGATCCACTTCCACATCCGATTCCTCCGGATCGGAGGGGTCGTAGCGGACGTTGCCGGAAGAGAATTCCCAGCCCACCCCGCCATAGAGGTCGAAAGCTCCGGAGGGTCTCCCCACTTGAACCGACGCCAGAGTGGTGGAGAGGTCCAGCTCTTCGTCCAGGGTGACGGAGTGGTGGATCACGCCCACTGTGAGTTCCACCGGGAGCTCCGGCAGGTAGCGGGAGATCCGGTGGCGGGCGCCCACGCCAAGGAGGTCCAGGCGTCCAACATCCTGGATGTCAACGCCCACCCAGCGGACTGAGGCGTCGGAGCCGCCCCACCCCACCGTGAGTTGGGGGATGGGAATCACGACCCTCTGAACCGCCAGGCCGGCGGGAAAGATATAGGCGGTTCCTCCCTCCCCGGGCACTCTGACCGCCGAACTCTTACCCAGGATGGTGGGGGCCGCAGTCGTGGTCTGGGGGGAGAATCCCTCTTCCGTGGTGGCCAGGAACTCCTGCTGGGAGTTGCTTACCAGGGCGGTGGCTGCCTGGATGTCTAACCGGAAGGTCATGCCCTCGGCCCTGGGAGAGGGTCGCACAAATCCGCTGTTCAAGGAGCCGGTGACCACCTGAGCCAGCGGGGCCAGGTATCCGGAGGCGTTGGCCCCCAGGTACGATGAGAAGAGATCTTCGAACCGGTTTTCCTGGGCCTGGGCGTGCATGGGAAAGGCCAGGAGGGCTGCGGTAGCAAGTGCGGCGCGGGTTGCCGGCCCTGCCGGAAGTGGGCGAGGCGCTGGGGTCCGGAGGGGGACGGATGCTCGCCATGGGTCTCCAGGGTCTTCCAACGTCCACTCGGGGCCCTGCTTCCCTGGTGCCGTGGGCTGGGTGTTGTCCGCCATGGGTTCGCTCCTCCTCCCGATTCAGACCTGGGGCCCGGCGCCCCACGAAACCTCGTACGTCCAAGGACCCGGAAGCATCCTCTATTGGATACGCGGTAAACGAGTGGAGGAGGGCTCACAAGCGGCTGCGTGCGGGGAATGCGGGTAAGGTTTCAGGGGGGCCGCTTGGTCTGAGGGGGTCCAGGGCAGATGGCTCGGGCCAGATGGTCTTGGGACCGGTCGTTTGCGGGAGTCAGTTCCGGCCAGTCGTCCTGTGTGAAGCGCTTCGGGCCTCTCCCGTCAGCACTGGCGCCTCGCCTGGGCTTGAAGCGTATCCGTTCCCACCAGAACCATCCATGCTTCCAGGGCCTCCCAGCCAACCCGAGGGGTTTCCAGGGAGACACTCCGCCCCACCCCCCGGCTCGCCAGGCCCTGAAGTTCCACCCCACCCCAGGCCTCCTGGAAACCAGCTTCGTCAGAGAACCTCTCCTCCGACTCCAACCCGTTCGCAGACCGATGGGCGCTGGACCCGAAGAGCCACCGGGCCGACTCCGCACCCTCCAGCCTGGCCATGACGGTGTAGTAGCACTCTTGAACGCCATCCCGCTCCAGCACCGTTGGAGTGGTGATGCTCACTTCGAGAGATGGGCCTTGGGGACCGCTCTCCTCTCCGCACGCCGGGAGGAGCGCCATCAGAAGGACAGGACAAATTCCCGCGATGCGTCGCATTGTGCTCACCTCCCATCGAATGTGTTCGCGTCGGGGAGCGGCCCAGCTGCGTCCTGCCAGTCAGGCGAGAATTTCGCTGGCTCGCTGAAGGTGATTGGGAGAATCTCTGTCACCCACATCCCGTCCGGTGGTAACCGGAGATGGAGGAAGTGGTTCCAGGGCAGTGCGAGAAGGATGAACCGGAGGGGGATGCCTGGGTTCAATGCGTGCTTGTGTGCGTGCTTGTGTGCGTGCCGGCATGCGTACCGGCATGGTCCGACTGGGCGCAGGAGACGATTCATGTGAATTGCCTGGCCTGAACTGTTGGTTGGGCAACGTTTCATGTGAACCGTCTTGCTGGGCATGGTGCCGAGGGGGGTGCCGGATCCCCCCCTCCCTGCGTATCCCGAAGAATCGGGCCCAGATCTTCATGCATCTGGCTCGGATCTGGCCCTTCCAGGGGTTGACAGGATTTTGTGTTTGGCGAGCGCTGGGTCCGTATGCTCGCCTGTGGGTGCCCGTTGGCGGGCTACACGGGGGCCAGGAGCGTCGTTCTCTCGCCGGCCCGCCTTCTCATGACCCCTACCCCCGTCCACAGGCCTTTCAGGTACCCTTCCGGGCTCCGAAAAACCTCGGGTTATATTTGATGTAAGCGATTTCGGCACAGTGATTTGCATGGTGTCGCATGGGATGGCTGGCCAGCACGGGGAGGGGCGTCATGGTGGGATTCGATGAAGGTGGGATGGAGAGGGTGCGGGCGAGGATGTTGCGGCCCGCGGAGGATGTGGGGAAGCGGAGAGGGCGGGGAGTGCGGGGCGAGCGGGGAGCGCAGAGAGGGCAGGCCACGTGCTCTGATCCTTTCCCCGACGCGTCTCCCGACGCTTTTCCCGATGTGTCTCCCGAAGCGTTCCCCGATCCTTTCGACGACCCCGACACCATCGCGGAGTTGGAGGATCGGATCCTCGTGCTGTCCACCCACATCGAGGTAGCGGGGCACCGCCTCCTGCAGCTGGTGGCGGAGTTCGACAAGCGGCGGGGATGGGAGCTCGGAGGCCATGCCTCGTGCGCCCACTGGTTGGCGGCCCGGGCGGGGCTGGATCGGGGCACGGCGCGGGA
>JBBDRI010000057.1:0-19096 GCA_040905545.1 Gemmatimonadota bacterium
CGTGCGCCCACTGGTTGGCGGCCCGGGCGGGGCTGGATCGGGGCACGGCGCGGGAAAAGGTGCGGGTGGCCCGCGCGTTGGAAGATTTGCCGGAGACCAGTGCCTGGCTAGCCCTGGGCCGGATCAGCTTCTCGCAGGCCCGGGCGTTGACCCGGGTGGCCACGCCGGATGACGAGGGCGAGCTGTTGGAAGCCGCGCAGGGCAAGACCACCGCCCAGATTGAGCGGATGGTGCGAGGGTGGCGGATGAAGTCCGCCGCCGATGCGGTGGAACGCGACGAGGAGCGGCAGCGGGCCCGGCGGTTCTCCATCGTGCCCGATCTGGACGGGATGTATGTGGTTCACGGCAGGCTCACGCCGGAGCAGGGTGCGGTGCTCATGCGGGCCATCGAAGCCGCCGGCGACGTGCTCTTCCGGGAGGAGACACACGGGCAGCCGTATGCGTCGCGGGTGCAGATCCCGGAGGAGGTACGCCCGCCCGGTGACCCTTCAGGGCAATCACACGATCGTGAAGAAAGCCAGGTGGCCGCGGCCCGGCGGCGAGCGGATGCGGTGGCCCTCCTGGCCGAGTGCGCGTTGGCGGCGGGGTTTGGCGAGGGGAAGGTGGGGGATCACGAGAAGGCGAACGGGGAGCTGGTGCATGGGGAGCTGGTGAACGGGGAGATGGCGGCCGAGGGCACGGACAACGAGATGGAGGCGCGCAACGCGGTATCGGGCGGTGCCCAGCCCACTTCGGGTTCCTTTCCCCTCTCCGGCTCCCGCGCCGCCCGCTATCAGGTCATGCTACACGTGGAGTTGGACGCGCTGCGTGAAGACGACCCCACCTGTGGCTCCGGCTGCTCGCACCTGGGCGATGGTGTGCGCGTTTCACACGAAACGTCCCGGAGGTTGTCGTGCGATGCGGCGGTGGTGCCGCTGTTCTTGGATGCGGAGGGTCGGATTTCGGACACGGGGCACGCCCGGCGGGTGGTGAACCCGGCCCTCCGGCGGGCATTGGACGCCCGGGATCGAGGATGTCGCTTCCCCGGCTGCGGGCTGCGCTACGCCGAGGCCCACCACGTGCGTCACTGGGCGGATGGAGGGGAGACCTCACTGGAAAACTGTGTCCTTCTCTGCCGGCATCATCACCGGCTGCTCCACGAGGGGGGATGGCAGATGGCCGCGCTGCCCGGCGGTCGCCTCCTGTTCCGCGACCGCAACGGAGGTTCTCACTACGACGGTCGTTGGAAGCTCCCGCGTCTGGGTGACGAACGCCGTCTCTACCCCGTTCGGGAGTTGATGCGGGAGAACTTCCGGGCGCTGGCGGGGTGAGGGGCGCTAGAGGGGTGAGGGAGGCCGCTGGCGAACCGGAGGGCCGGCGCTAGGGTCCTCCAGTACCGGGGCCGCAGGGGCGGGCGCCACCTCATAACCTTTCTCGACCAGGGTGGGGAGGTCGAAGCCGAGCTCCCGATCCCGGGCGAGTTCCCGGGCGCGGTTCGCCAGGGCCTCGCCATCGAGACCGCGCGTGCCAGGGCCAGTGACCAGGATCCGCTGG
Organism: Gemmatimonadota bacterium; assembly: GCA_040905545.1. Lineage (GTDB taxonomy): Bacteria > Gemmatimonadota > Gemmatimonadetes > Longimicrobiales > Gaopeijiaceae > JBBDRI01. The sequence continues at coordinate 1,534 of JBBDRI010000057.1, forward strand.
TCGCGCCGGGGGACACGGACCATGTGCACCTCGTCGAAGACCGCTACGTAGGTGGCCACCATGGCCGGGTATAGTCGATTGTCGCTCCAGAGGTTGCTCACCACCACCCCACTTCGGCTCAGCCGTGAGCGGACCACCTGGAGGAATTCGCGAGTGGTGAGGGCATACGGCACCTCATCGTCCGAGAAGGCATCCAGCACGATGAGATCCCACGTGGCCGGCCGGCTCTCCTGAATGAAGCGCCGTCCGTCACCGGTATGCACGGTGAGTTGGGAGTCGGGTGCGAAGCCGAACCAATCCTGTGCCACCTCCACCACCAGGGGATCGATCTCCACCACATCGATGCGGGCCTCCCGCAGCAGCTGCCTCACATACATGGGCATGGCACCGCCACCCAGGCCCACGAAAAGGATGCGGGCGTCCGCCGGGATGAGTGCGAGACCTACCATCCCCACCTGCGTGTATGGGAATTCCAGGTGAAGGGGACGTCCAGGATAGATCGCGCTCTGCCATGCCCTTCCCTCCAGGGTGGTGAGGACCCTGAGCCCGTCGCCCCGCTCCAGCACCTGCACCCCCCCGAAGTCGGAGGGGGCCTCGAACACCACGCTCATGCTCCGGGTGGAGATGGCGTAGACCATCAGCGCCACGAGGCTCGCCGCGACGGCCATGAGTAGCCAGCGTATTCGTTTCATGTTCGCATATGGCCCCGATGAGTCGGAGGCTACCGGAGGACTTGGCGGTGAACGGCTCCCCTGGTTCCTGCGGCACCGCAGCGTTCTGCGGTGGCAAACCTCCTGGGGCGAGGATACCCTGCGGGGGAGTTCTGGAGGAGGTTCACCCAGACCTCTTCCCGGTAGGTTGGATTACGGGGCTCCAGATTGCCCTAAGGACGTACATTAGATGTGGTCCGATCGTTGCCGCCACGAGACGAGCGCGTCGGAGCCAGCACATAAGAGCATAGCGTCTCCTCCCATGGGATCCATATAGTACATCCACTGCGAATTACCTACGCCACGAGAATTGGACATGTCGGAACCTCACGAGGAGCGGGCAAGCATTACGGCCCTCCTGAAGGAGGCCAGTGACGGTCATCAGGAAGCGCTTGACCGCCTTCTCCCCCTGGTGTACGACGAGCTCCGCTCCATCGCCCATCGTCAGCGTCAGGTTCGGGACCGCGACGCCACCCTGAACACCACCGCGCTGGTCCACGAAGCGTACATGAAACTGGTGTCGCAGGATCGCCTCTCCTGGCAGAACCGCGCCCACTTCTTTGCCATCGCCTCCCGCTTCACCCGACGGATCCTGGTGGATCGAGCCCGGGAGCGCCTGGCTCACAAACGGGGAGGAGATCGCCATAGGGTTCCTCTGGAGGATCAGGCAGCAGCAGCCGACGTGCATGGCTCCCCCCTGGACCCACTCTCTGCACCGTTGCTGGGGCTGGAGCTCCGGCAGGCTGAGGAGTTTGTGGCTCTGGATGTGGCGCTGGATCGGCTGGCCGAACTGGACGAACGAGCGTCCCGGGTGGTCACGTACCGATTCTTTGGTGGCCTGTCTGTGGAAGAGACCGCGGAGGTCCTGGGGATCTCGCCCGCCACCGTGAAACGGGACTGGTCTATGGCCCGGGCGTGGTTGCACCGGGAGCTTACGGACGGGAGTCACGGGGACGGGGAGTCTGGAGACGGGGAGTCTGGAGACGTGAGCCCCGGAGACGACGCTTTTCCGCCTTCCTGAGGGAGCCACTCCCACCATGACTCGGCCCATGAACCCTGTCCCCTGGCAAGACCTCAAGCGGATCTTCCACGCAGCGTCCCAGCTTCCACCCGGGGGGCGGGCGGAGTTCCTGGATAGGGAGTGTGGACGTGAAGGGGAGTTGAGGGGGGAGGTGGAGTCGCTCCTGGCACATCTGGACATGTTGGAGGCCCAGGGGGGGTTCCTGGACCATTCCGTGGTGGATCTGGCCGCGGAGATGACCGCCCATGACGACCTCTCCCCAGGGAGTCTCCTGGGCCCATGGAGAATCGTAGAGGAGTTGGGTCGAGGCGGGATGGGTTCCGTCTACCTGGCCCGAAGGGACGATCGCCGCTTCGAGCAGGAAGTGGCGGTGAAGGTGGTGAAGCGGGGAATGGACACCCGGGAGGTTCTGCGGCGATTTCGCAGGGAGCAGCACTTGCTGGCCCGGATGAACCACCCGGGGATTGCCCGGATCTACGACGCCGGGTCCACCCCTGACGGGCGGCCCTATGTGGTTATGGAACGGGTGGAGGGTGTCCCCATCACCCACTTCTGCCGGACGGAGAGACTGGCATTGGACCGCCGATTGGACCTGTTTGTGGAGGTCTGCCAGGCGGTAGCACATGCCCACGAGAATCTGATCCTCCATCGGGACCTGAAGCCAGCCCATATCGTGGTGGACCCCGGAGGCACCCCCAGGCTCCTGGACTTCGGCATCGCCGGAATGTTGACATCCCAGGAGGAGGGGGAGGAGGAAGCCACCCGGGAGGACGTCCGATATCTCACCCCGGGTCACGCCAGCCCCGAACAGCTTCGGGGAGAGCCCCTGGGCACCGCCTCGGACGAGTACGCCCTGGGGGTCATCCTCTACCAGCTCCTCACGGGCCGCCATCCCTTTCAGGAGCTTTTGGATTCTCCCGCTCGGTTGCGGGAAGCGGTACTTACTCGCCAAGCCCCACCCCCCAGCAACTGCCCGCTGGGACCGGAGGGCACCGATCCCGGCACTCCTCGTGGGGAGCTCCGGGGGGATCTGGATGCCATCGTCCTCAAGACCCTTCGCCCGGGGCCGGAGGATCGCTACGGTTCCGTGCCAGGCCTCATGTCGGATGTTCGCCGGTTTCGTGCCCACCTTCCGGTGACTGCCCGGGGGGATGCTCGGCTCTATCGAGCCCGCAAATTCATGCGACGTAACGGGTTGGGCGTAGTGGCGGGGACCGTCATCGTGGTGGGCCTTTCCGGGACGGCGGCGGCCTTTTCAGCCCAGTCCGCCCGGGTGGCTGCGGAGCGAGACAAGGCACAGCAGGTTACTGAGCTCCTCCTGGACCTGATAAGGGGAGGGGACCCCCTGGGGCCGGGCGGCGACTCCCTCACCGTGCGCCAGGTACTGGACCGGGGAGCTCAGCAGCTGGAGTCAGACCTGGCTACCCAGCCAGAGGTGCGCCTGGAGTTGGAAGAGGCGCTGGCGCAGGCCTACTTCCATCTGGGCCTGTTCGATGCCGCAGAGGCTCGGGCGGCGCGGGCGGTGGACTTGGCACGGACGCACCTCTCTCCTCGGGACCCCGTGTTCCCCAGGGTATTGAATCAGTTGGCCGTGATCCTGGATCAACGGGGCCAGTACGATGAGGCCGAGGCCTACCTGACGGAGGCTCTGGAACGAATTCAGGAACGACCTGGGATGTTGACTGCAGCCTCAGATGCGGAGCTCCTGGAGGCCACCGTGCGGAACAACCTTGGACGGCTCCTTCTGGTAGCTCGAGGGAACCCCGCAGCCGCAGAGCCACTCCTCACCGAGGCCCTGGAGACCCGACGGCGTCTCCTTCCCCCTCCCAACCTGGAACTGGCAGCATCTCTCCACAATCTGGCCCTGGTCCGGCAGCTTCGAGGAGAGCTTGCGCAGGCTGTGGAGCCCTACCGGGAGTCGCTGGCCATGCGAATCGAACTCCTGGGCCCTCGGCACCCCCAGACATCTCCCTCCATCAACAACCTGGCGCTGGTGCTCCACGGGCTGGGGCGCTACGACGAGGCGGAGCCCCTCTTACGGGAATCGCTGGATGCCCGGATGGAGGCGCTGGGGGAGACGCACCCCACGGTTGCCGTGGCTCGGGCGAATCTGGGGATGCTCCTCCGGGACCGGGGCGAGCTGGACGAGGCGGAGGCGCATCTCCGGAGGGCACTGGAGGTGACCCGGGTGAGCTTCGGAACCCAACACGCTCGAACGGCTGCGGTGGAGAGCAACCTGGCTGACCTATTGAGGGAGAAAGGGGAGTCGGCCGACGCCGAGTCTCTCTACCAACACTCTCTGACCAGCCGTCTTGCCACGCTGGGTCCCCGGCACCCTCATGTGGCCTACTCTCTCACGGGACTGGGACAGCTCCGGATGGGGCAGGGCGACGCCGACGGGGCGGACTCCCTCCTCACTTCCGCACTGGCGCTCCGTCGGGAGGTGCTCCCCGGCGGACATCCGGATCTGGCCCTCACTCTTGTCCCCCTGGCCCAGCTCCGGGCGGCTCAGGGATCGAATGAGGTTGCGGCGGAGATGGCACGGGAGGCCTGGGAGATCAGGTTGGCCGCACTGGGACCTGACCATCCCCGGACCTTGGCGGCCCGGGAGGTGGTCCAAGAGCTCGCTCCGGAAAGCATTCGCTAACTCCGCTTCGGATCGACATGAGCCCTTCAAGCTGACTTTTTCCGCGTTCTCTCTCAGGGCAGATGGTTCAGGCCAACTGACCCGAGGACATCCGAGGCCGAGCCATCCCCCCGGGACTCCGGGGAGCCCAGGCCTCACGCTAATGGGAGAGAATCATGTCACGGCTTTCGCGCTTGGCCCTCGCGCTGGTTGTCATCGTATCCGCCCTCGCACACCCCGTGGCGGCCCAGGAGCGCGGTGAGCGTTCGGTTGTCATCCAAGAGGCCACATCCCTCTATGAGCGCCCGGATGGCGCTTCCCGAGTGGAAATGACCTTGCCCGCAGGCATGGCCGTCCAGCTGGTGACGGAGCAAGGGGGCTGGTGGGCCGTCTCCATCTCCACCGAGCTGTCAGGGTGGATCCGGGCACCAGGAGTGGCGGAGCCCCAGGCTGCCGAAACCCCCGCCGTGTGGCCACCGGCCGCAACCAACCCTGATTCCTCGCGGGCCGCGCCCCCGCCGGCCCGGTCCGCGCCCCCGCCGGCCCGGTCCGCACCGCCGCCCCCACCGCCTTCAGCGGCTGGGGTGGGGCAGTCCGGGGGAGCCGGGGCCGGGCGAGACGTACAGGTGGACGGTCGGCCGGTGGGCGGCCTCTACGAGAGCCACTCATGGAGGCGGCTGCACTACGATGTGCAGGAGAGCGTGCAGGCGGCGGGTTTCCAGTACGGTCGAATGATGAACCAGATCGGTGAGTTCGAGGTGGATCTGGTGGGAGCGCGGACGTCATTCAGCGGGGCAGACGATCTATGGAGCTTGGACCTTCGCTTTCGATATCGTCTCTATGCCCTCCAACCCACGGACGAGCTCCCCGTGGGCGCCTACGGGGCCGCGCTGGGTGCCTTCCAGCGCTTCTTCCCTTCTGAAGGAGAGGGGGAGGTGGATCTCCGGGACTCGTTCTTCAGTCCCATGGCAGGACGGCAGTCGGAGGCCGCCGGGAGGATGACGCGGGATGGAAGCCTAGGTTCCCACGCCTCCCTGGCGGCGCAGTCGGCCCTCCCCACCCTTGTTGCCGCGACCCCTGGCGGGTGCGCCTGCGCCTCTATCCACGAGAACGTGGCACGGGTGGGAGGAGAGGGTGGGGTGTTCGGGCGCATCCGCACCGAGGCCGTCACCGTCATCCCCAGGGTGGGTTTCGCCTGGAACAAAGTGATCCTGGTGGGAGCCGAAGAGACGGATGGGGGAAGCTTCAACACTCTCGTGCTGGGTGCCGAGGTCCTCTTCGGTCGCTTCGCTCCCAGTCTCTACCTCTCCCGGACCCAGGAGGTGAATCTGTTCTCCCTGGGAATCGCTCTTCCCGGCTTCTGATCGGCCGGAAGATCAGAGATGGAACCGCGCCGTCCCACCCCGTGCCCTCTGCCCATCCATCCGGCTGACCCCCGGACCTGTCGCCGGATGGGCGTCTTCCTGGTTTGGGTAGCTGTCGCGCAGCTCCTGGCAGCGCCGGCTGCCGGGCAGAACTTCCCGGAGTATCTGGGTCCCCGGGCCACGGGGCAGCCCGCGCCGTCCGTCACGGCGGAGGCCCTGGCGGCTGCCCAGGGGCACCTGGACGCCGCGTTTCAGGCAGGGTGGGATCAGGATTACGCCCGGGGCCTGGCGTCGCTGCAGCAGGCGGAGGGCATCCTGACGGAGGCCCTGAGGGAGGATCCGTACAGTCGAGACGCAGCAGAGACCCTGGGGGTGGTCTACTTCTACCGGGGTTACTTCGGAGAGGAGGGAGGCTTCCCCCAGGCCGTGCGCTTCCTCACCCGGGTCCTGGAGGTGGACGCGGCCAGCGTCGCGGCCGGGCGCTACCTGGCCCACAGTTACCACCACTCGGGAGACCCCAGGTCTGCCCGCCTCTACGCCGACTGGGTCATGACCGTCTCCACCGACCCCAATCTCCTTTCCGAGATGGACGAGGTGAAGAGGAGTGCAGACCTGGCGTTTCTGGGCGGATGGTACGAGTACTCCGACTTCTACGGGAGCGACGAAGCCCGGGTCATCAGCTTTGATGCCGAGACCCGAAGAATGGTGACCCGGCTCCAGGTGACTCCGGAGTTGGAAACCCAGTTGGCGGCCCGGAGCTTCCAGCAGTTGGCCGAAGGGTACCGCCCTCTGGGCGATGACCTCACCCAGCGTTACCTCCAGTCCATCGTGGACCGACTCATGGCTGCCTCTCCGGTGAACCTTCCCTACCCGGTGGCTGTGGACGCCGTGGAGTCGGACCAGGTGAACGCCTATGCCCTCCCGGGGCGGCTCATGGTGCATACCGGGCTCCTACGCTTCGCGGAGAATGAAGCCGAGCTAGTGGCTGTTTTGGCCCACGAGTTGGCACACATCTATGCCCACCACGCCGCCCGCCAACTGGTTCTCGATAGCCGTAACCGGGACTGGGCGGGAGCCCTCATCTCCCTCACGGGAATCCGGGATCGGGTAGGCTCGGACCTGGGACGGTGGGCCCTGGACCGGGGTACAGAGGTGGCTTTGGACCTCATCCATCGGGGGTACCAGCGGGGTCATGAGGAGGAGGCGGATCGGTACGGCACCCACATCGCTTTCAATGCCGGATACAACCCTACCTTCATGACTTCCTTCTTCATCCGGCTCTTCGAGGCCGACAGTCGCAGCCCCATCCGCCTCCTGGCCACGCACCCTCCCTACGCGGAGCGCATTGAGTCCACCTCCGGGTACTTGGAGAACTTCCCCCTGGAAGAGGAGCTCCAGTTGGACTCCCGCGAGTTCCAGGAGATGCGGAGTAGGCTGGGGGGAGCCAGATGAAGAGGGCGAACCCCCTGGCACCTTTCTCCCACATGACGTGGGTCCTGGCTCTCGCCGTTGGAGCCTGGAGTCCGCTGGTCGGCCAGACCCCTCCCCCTGACGCCGACACATATCACCGGATCCGTCAGTTGCTGCTGGACACCCCGCTGGGCGACTACGATGCCGACTTCCTGAAGCGCGTCTACGCCCTAGACCCGGATGCGGCGAAGATCGTGGGGACCGTCATGTCCGACCCTGCACTGGCCGCCAGGAACATGCGGCTGGGCGAAATCCGGGCGGAGATGGATCTCATGGTCTGGGAGCGGCTGCTCCGGGACAACCCCCTGCGTGTGGAGTTCACGAACCAGGGAAAAAACAACGGCGTTCGGAGCGACCTGGACTACACCCTCTACTACCTGGCGGAAGAGGTGGGCATCCCGTTGGAGGAGATGATCCGCCGACATTCCGACATGTGGGCCGCCACCCACGATGGACTCCGACCGGAACGAGTGGAGATCGCTGTGATGAACGGCGACGCATTCTACCCGGATTGGCGAAACGAGCTCCTCACCACCGCCGAACACCGGGTGGAGATCCGGCGGAACCTGCGGGTTCTGAGGAGCCTCCCGGAAGCCTATTTCGTCCCGGGCGCAAACAAGCAACAGGTGCATAATCGGGCCCTCCTCCAGGGCGAAACCACCCTCCTGGAGTACGACGTGGCGGCCGACGAACTCCGGGTAGAGCGTGGCCCTGCCCGAGAGATCGCCCAACGGTACCAGGACGTACACCCCCAATACGACTACAAGAACGCCCTGGGAAACCTGATCCAGAACCCCAGGGAGTTCTTCCATCACCTTCCCGAGCCGGGAAATCCCGACAACGCCACCGAAGCCCTGCGCAGGGCCAAATACTTCAACCGCGTGGTGAATGAGGGGTTGGGTGGGCTGAGCTATTTTGCCAACAGCTACATGGAGATCGCCCAGAGCGGACTCCCGGAGACCCGAAAGTCAGAACTCCAACGCACCTGGCTGCGGCGGGCTCTTCAGCCCCTGGGACTGGACGAGGCGACCCTCACCCAGCGGGTGGAGAGGATGAAGCGTGTGGTGGATATCTCCATGCGCATCGAGCTGGACAAGATTGGACCCAATCCCGCCGATTACAACGCCATGCGGGCCGAATACTTCTCCGACTATCGCAGCCAGGCTGAGGTGACGGTGGCCCAGACGGTGCTGGGCAGCGAGCCGCTGACGCCGGCCCAGATGGAACAGCGCATCCTGGCGGAGCAGGAGCGGCTCTTCGGAGAGGACCAGACCCGGGCCATGGTGGAATCCATTCGAGCCGGGCTCCAGCACAGCGCCCGGCGGGATCTGACTCCCCGGGGCGCCTTGAAGAACGCGCTGCGATTCGAGGCCGATCCCGAGACGGGCCGTCCCCGAGCTGTGCTGGATCCGGCCCGGGTGGAGAAGGTGGCGTTCGAACGGGCCACCGAGGTGGCGCTGCTCTTCGAGCTGGTGAACTCCTCCCGGGACCCCCAGGTGAGAGCCCTTGCCCAGCAGATCATCGACGATGCACCCACCCCGGAGTTGAGAGTTCTCTATCGGCAGCTTTCCGAGGTGACGACGGCCCAGGTGGATCGGTTCCTCGAGGACGGTCCGGTGGCGGAGTCCAACCCCATCCGACGGGGATACCGGGGAATCGAGCCAGAGCGACTTCTGGAGCGAAAGCTGGAGCGAGTGCGAGCCGCTGGGGTGCCGTTGGTACCTCCGGAGGAAGCGGAGAGGACAGTGCCGGACTCGGACCTCCGGGATCACATCCTCCGATCGCAAGCCCAGCGACTGAATCCGTCGGAGCGGGTGGCGCTGGGTGAGGTTTGGACCGCCACCCGCCAGGTGAGTGGTGAATTTGCCCAGGAGATGTACGGGAAGGCCACCGGCCTCATGATGGGTTCCTCAGCCGTGAACCTCATCAGAGCCTACCAGACGGGGGACGAATTCGCTTTCCGCCACGCCATCTTCAGCGAGGCGTTGAACTACATGCCCGATGTGGTGGAGATCCCCTTCACCGTCTTCGACGCCTTCATGCAGGCGCAGCGGGGTGATTACACTGGCCTTACCTGGAACCTCCCTCTTATGGGAGCGCTCAAGTTCGCCCCAGGGGTGGGGCAGATGATGTTGCTCTACAACGTCTCCAGTGGGGTTCCTCAGATCGCCCGCACCTATATCGTGAGTCGAATGGACGACGACCTGTTGGAGCAGGCGTTCCGCTCCCGACCGGTGGATGGGTTGGGGAATCCCCTTCCCGAACCCGTGCGGGCTCGGCGCAACCCCTTCCAGGACGCGCCCGCCTTCCGTGGAGACCCCCCCCGGTACCCGATATTCCATCGCCTCCTGCCGGTCCCGGAAGACACCATGTCCGACCTCCGGCTGGCCAACGAGGCCACCACCCGCTTCGCCGGGGTCATCTCCCAAGCGCTGACGGCGGAGGGGCTGGAAGAGGGGAGTACGGCGTGGCTGCAGCGCTCCCGCGAGTTGGCCCGGAAATTCGGCTTCGACCTTCCGTACTACGAGCGCATGCGGCGGATGTACGAACACGTTGAAAGGGAGCACATCCGACCCTATGTGCTGGCCCGGGGGAGCGATGACTGGGAGAAGGAACTGCAGCGGGTTCTGGAGGGGTTGGTGCGGAGCTGGTACCAGGCCCAGCCCGACGGGTATCAACGGGAGCTTCAGGGATACTTCGATGTCTTCCTGGGAAGTCAGGAGGAGGCGCTCATCCAACGACTCGTGAGCCATCTGGTGGCGGAGTACCACCGGCAGGACGAGATGGACTTCCAGCGACGAGCTGCGGAGGAGGCGGATAGGGAAGCCCTCAGCGTCACCCTCGCTGCGATGGAGCGCATGGAAAAGCAACTCCTGGCCACTCAGCGGCGACTCCAGGACCAGGTGGAGTCCAGCTCCAGGTCTGCGCTGGAGGCTGTGGCGGAGGAGGCCCGGGAGCTGGCCGATGGCTCGCCCACGGTGACGGCCCACTACCCCTGGGCCTGGAGCTCCGAAGAGATGGCGCCTCCGGAGATCACGGTGAAGGTCCGGGGCCCCGTCACCGCTTTTGCCGAGCCGCTGCGCGACAGCGTGGTGGTAGAGCAGGTGGCGGCCCGCGTGGGTGCCCCCTCCGGCTGGAACCCCGGATCGGAGTGGGCTCCTCGATTTGAAGTCGGGGCGTCCGGGTTTCCCGAACTCATGCCGGTGACCGTGGATTACGCATTTCGCGCGGTGGTGCTGGACGCCCTGGACGTGGAGGTGGGTCGTGCGGCCCTGACCCTCCCGGTGGTCCACTATGTCCCGCATCCCGGCACCTTCTCGGGGACCGTCACCGTGGAAGTGATGGCTGCCACCGAATCCGGGAGTCCCGACGATTACCGGCCCTATTCGGGAGCGCTGGTTGAGGTGGCCTCCATGCGGGAAATCACCGACGCCTTCGGGTGGGCCGCTCTGGGTGGTCTGGATGCCGGGAGTCACACCGTGACGGTGCTCCCCCGGCCCGGGGACGAACGCCACGCCGAGGCATCCGCCATGGCCGAGGTGGTGGACCCGTTGGATATCCTCCCTTCGGAGGATGCCACTGGCGCCAACCGGGCTCGGAGTGAGAGGTCCGGCTCCGTTGTGGTGATCCTTCCGTATCGAGCGCCATCGGCAGTGGGTCCCGCCGACGGAGGGGAGAACGAAGAGGGGGGTGAGGATGGCAGCGGCGCGGGAGATGATGGCGCGGGGGAGGAGACCGGCGGGAGATCCGGAGGCGAGGAAGGAGGGAGCGGGGGTGGTGAGGGTGGTCCCGGCGGCGCCGATCCCACCGATCCGGAGGGGCCTGTGCGGGAGCTTACCGAGCTCGTGCGAGACGCGGAGCGACTTCGGGACGAAGCGCTGGCTGCTTGCGACTATCCCGCTGCGGTGCAGGCTCAGCGCCGGGTCCTGGCGGATGCCGAGGCGTGGGTGACCCTGAACTTCCCCGGTGGAGCGCCGGAGAGGGTGACTGGCACGCTCACGGCGATCCAGGTGGATTTGGCCGAGGTGGAGACCATGGCCCGGGCAGTGGAGGCAGCCCGGGCGAGTCTGGAGGCGGCAAGGGAACGGATTCGAGACCGGGATCCGGAGCAGGCCTTGGACCACCTGGAGGCCGCCTTCACCATCCAGGACCTCCCCACTTGCATGACCACGCCCATCGATGACTTGTACACCCGCATTGCCGCCGATGTTGAGGCCATTCAACAACGCACCCGCGACCTGGCACAGACCGCCAACGAGGGGTGTGACTACGGGACTGCCCTCCTGGCTCTGGAGCGGCTGGAAGCCGAGGTTCCGCACTTCACCTGGCTCCGTGAGGAAGGACCCCGAATCCGGGCGCTGGAACAGGCCCAGCGCACCGCTCGAGAGCGGGGTACCCAGGCCCAAGCCGCACGGCAGAATGGGGAGTGGGACCGGGCCATCGCCCTGGCCCAGGACGCGGCTGGCCTGGCGCCGGGGTGTGAGCGTCCCCTCATCGAAGACTTCATCCAGCTCCTGGAGCGGGAGAAGGCGGCGGCTGAAGCCGAGGAGGTGGCCGACGGCGGAACGGGAGCCGGTGCAGGGGGAGCCTCGCCGGACCCCTCGGATCCATACGCCGGCATCCCCATCGAGTCATCGGTGATCTTCCTCATGGACACCTCCGGGAGCATGGGCACCAATGATCGCATCGGACAGGCCAGGAACGCCGCAGTGGCCTCCATCCGGAACATGCCACCCAATGTGGAGATGGCCCTCATCACCTACGACGGGGGGTGCACAGGGGGATGGAGGGTGGTCCATGACTTCACCCGGGAGCGAGAGCCTCTCCTCAACGCAGTCCAGGGTTTGGAACCCGGGGGCGGCACCCCCATGGCTCCGGCAGTGGTCTTTGCCCAGGAGCATCTGGCCCGCAACGCCCGGGGTGCGCAGGGGCAGATCATGCTCCTGAGCGACGGCCAGAACAACTGCGGCTCGGTGCGGGACGCTGGAAACCGTCTTCTTCGAAGCACCATACCCGTGCGGCTGGACGCCGTGGGGTTGGACCTCCCCCCGGGGGGTCAGGCCGAGGCCGATCTGGATGAACTGGTGGCAGCCTCCGGAAACGGCGCCCGTCACTCTGCCAACACCGCCAACGAACTCGTGAGCGCCTTTCGGCGGGCCTTCATCGGCCAACAACTGCGGCTGGACGATCCGTCTCAGGGTCCGGAAATCGGGGCCACTCTCCGGGAACTCTTTGAAGCTGCCGTAGAACATCTCCGGGACAACGACCCCCGCTCCGCAAGGGGATCGCTGGAAGAGGCCGTCCGCCAGGCGCCCGGATCGCCGGCGGCGCGCTACAACCTCTCCCTGGGCTATGAAGCCGAAGGTCAGCTGCAGCGGGCGGTGGAGCAGGCCCGACACTACCTGGAACTCTCCCCCTCTGCGCTGGATCGGGGTCGGGTGGTGGAGCGGGTCACCCAACTGGAAGCACAGCTGCGGGAAACCCCCACGGGTCTGTTCAACCCCGCAGAGTGCCGGGACCTCTACAACTGGGCCCGGAACGAGGGCTCGGACACCCGGGACGCAACGCGCAGGGCCCTGGCATTTCGCATCCAGAACCTGGCCCAGCGTGGCGACTGCCAGACCGCCCGATACGATTACGGCACCTTCCTGGAGCGCTATGGAAACTGACCTGGAGTGCTAGGCGAACTGACGTTCAGACGAGGTCACCGCCCACGTGTCAGGGAATGAGACCTGCAATCCACTGCCTCCCCCCTCCCTACCGCGACGTCCTGCAGCACGTGACGCATCAGCCCCGCTGGACCATGCCAACGGGGCTTTCCCCTATTCCCCCTCCTCCTTGGTGAGCCACTCCGTCCCCTCCATGGCCTCTGCGAATCCGCGCAGGATACCCACCAAACCCATGAGGATCACTCCGTGATGCACCCCGATGAAGTGCTCGAAGTCGGGCATGGTTTCCTCCAGCAACTCGATGACACCGCTGGCGAAAAGCCCCACTCCCGTGAGGAGCGTCACGGCAGGGTGCCGGACCCACGGTCCCAGGTAACGGCTGCAGAAGCGGTGAATGGCGCCAGTCGTGCTCATCTCAGGGTACCTTGTGGCTTAAGGGTGAGCCGGCACGGTACATTGGAAGGGGGGCCGGGACAAGGACCGCAGGGGGCCTCCGCGGGGACCCTTGGGGCCGTATCGGGGTCAGGGAGAACCCAGTTCCCCCCCCTACCAGCTCAGGTCCGTAAATGCCCCGAGAACAGGTCCATTGGGAAATCTTCGAGTCTGCCGCGCGCCAGTTGGAAGCGGGTGGGGAGGAGAATTCCGCCGTGGGGGAGGCCCTGGCACGGGCCCGTGCCGCTGGGCACCTGGGTGCCATGGCCCCGGACGCTCCCTACTACTACCGCCTGGGGGCCTCCTCCTTTGTGGAGGTGGCGGAGCGCCTCCATGGTACCCGGGGCGAAGACACGTTGGCGTTCCCCCGGGAGCTGGTCCGGGGTGCCTTGGCGTTGCCCCTGTCGGAGGCGCGGCAGGCGCGGATGGCCCTGGCCGTGGGTTGGGTCAGCCATGTGGCCACCGATTCCATCTTCCATCCGGCCATCTTTCATCTTACGGGGAATTACTACGATCCAGACCCGGAAGAGCAGTTGCGGGCCCGGCGTCGCCACAACGCCTTCGAGGTGTTCCTGGACTCCTGGTGGGAAGCCAGGATTTCCACTCCCCGTAAGTACACCTCCATGCGATCTATCCTCCGGGCCATGGGCAGGAACCTCACCTGGGGTTTGGAGGCCCTGGGGAGCGCAGCCATCCCCCAGCCCCGCCGTGAGCCGGTATCCTCAGCCCCGGCGGAACCCCGGGGGCCTTTCCATGGACCTGGGTACCGCCCCCCCCCGGACTCCAGCCGGCGGCATCCTGCAGCTCTTCCCCTGGGCGAGGATGCTTCTTCACTGAGCCAGGAGTGGGGCCGTAGCCTCCGACACCTCTCTCGCCTCCAGACGGTTTTCCGCTCCCCAATGTTGGGTGCGGCCATCCACCACCTGGCCCGGATTCGCCCTGGAATGGTGGGTCCTCTGGCCTCGCTCATCGCCTACGGTCGGCGCCGGGCCGATCCATACTTCGATTCCCCCCTGGAGTACCGGAATCCCATCTCCGGCGAGAGTTACACCCGCTCGGTGGAGGAACTGCGCGGGCAAGCTGTGGCCCAGACCGTGGAATGGACCCGGCTGTTGTTCTCGGATCCGGACGGCGTGACTCCGCCCGGGCCCTCCATGGACGCAGGCGTTCCGGGCAGTTGGAATCAGGATATGAAGTACTTCAGCGCGACGCCCCCGAATTTCGTGGATGCCACGCTGGATTACTGAGGGAGCCGGGAATCTCCGGGCCTTCTCGGGATTCCCCGGCCATCCTACCAGCGGAGGAGAGCGGTCTCGATAGACATCCCGGGTCCCATGGCCATCATCACCCCCACATCCCCCTCCCGGGTCACGCCCTCCTGCTGGAGCCGCTGATACGAGAAGAGTACGGAGCCCGACGAGACATTCCCGTAGTCGTGGAGAATGCTCCGGGTGTGGCGCACATCGTGTTCCGTGAGCCCGAGATTCCCGCAGATGGCGTCGATGACCTTCTTCCCTCCGGAATGGATCACCCAGTGGTCCACATCCGGCACATCCAGACCGTGCCGGGCCAGGAGCCGATTCACCGGAACATGGGCATTGTCTCCGATGACCCAGGGGATCTCCTTGTCCAGAAAGAAGGAGAGCTTGCTGCCCTCCAGGTTGTACTTCATGGACTCGATGGTCTCGGTGTGGATGAACGACTCAAAGTCCACCGCCCGGGGGCCATGCCCCGAAGCGTCCCCTCCGTCGGCTCGGATGACCACCGCTGCAGCGCCGTCTCCGAAGAGGGAGTTCACCACCGCAGTCCCCAGAGACCGATTCACCACATAGGCTGCGGAGCAGATCTCCACGCAGAGGAGTACGCCTATTGAACCCGGCCGGCGGTTCGCCGTGTGGATGGCCATCTGAAGGCCGTTCACGGCGGCATTGCAACCCATGCCCACCAGATCTACCCGCTGGATGCTTTCCCTGAGGCCCATGTGCCGGATCAGGCGGGCGGTGACCCCGGGGCAGAGGAAGCCGGTGCTGGTGACGCACACCAGAAAGTCCAGTTCCTCCGGTTCAATCGCCAGCGGCTCCAGCGCCGCCAGGATGGCAGAGGGGCCGATCTCCAGAACTCCCCTGAGATGCTTGTCCAGGAGCTCCTGGTTGGACTCCTCCACGATTCCGCGTTCGTCCCGGGGGGGCAGATACAGCGCTCGGCTCCCGATGTGGCTGTTCTTGAAGAGCGCCCGGATTTTCCGATCGTCCTCGCCGAACCACTCCAACACCTCGTCCTGGGTGTAGCTGGAGGGCGGCGTGGCCGTCCCCACCGAGACCAGTCGGGCCGTCACCGGCTGGGCCGCTTCGGGAGCGGAGTCGGTAGACGCCAGACTTCCGGGGACGAACGACATGGACGGGAACCTGGAGGTGGGGGACGGTCGCAGTGGATCCTGGCCGGATGGATCCTGCATGAAGCGGTGGAAGTGGACCCCCACCGGAGAGGGGAAGCTAAGGGAGGGTTCCCGATCCGGGCAAGCTCTCGCCCGCTCGTATTGACTGTTGCATTGACACCTGCAGGTGGCTGGGTCGAGCTTGACCTTTCGCCCGGTCCGTGGCTGTGCGGGAAGGGAGAGGGCCCCATCTGGCCCACTTTGCGCTAACCTATCCCGGTTCCCACCCCGGCTTCGACTCTGCCCTCCACCCCCTCTGCTTGCCATGCGTCCAGCCTTTCGCCCCCTCTCAGCCACCCCTGCACCGGAGTCCGGGTCGGACGTATTGGTGGTGGGGTTGGGGCCCACCGGGGCCGTCCTGGCCCTGCTTCTGGCTCGTGCGGGGGTGCGAGTCACCGTGGTGGAACGCGAGCCCGAGGTCTTTCCCCGCCCCCGAGCCGTCTTTTTTGACGACGAGATCATGCGGGTGTTTCAGAAATTGGAGTTGATTCCGCTTCTGAAGAGCGCGGTTCAGCCGGTGAAGGGAATGGATCTGGTGAATGCCCAGGGTGAGCTCCTCTATCGGTATCAGGCTCCCCAAGGTCCCGGCGTTCTGGGTTGGGAGGAGGGATTCATGTTCCATCAGCCGGAGCTGGAGCGGATTCTCCGCGCCCAGCTGGCGAAGTATCCCACGGTGAACCTGCTTCTGGGCCATACCGTGGAGGCCGTGGCTGCGGATGCCGCCGGGGCTCGGGTGGAGGTGCGCGGGCCGAAGGACCATGCTATGGGCGCGCGAGCCTCCTACGAGGTACACGCCTCGTATGTAGTTGGCTGTGACGGAGCCCGTTCCGTGACCCGCGAAGCCATGGACGCGCCTCTTTTCGACTACCACGCAGATGCTCCGTGGCTTGTGCTGGACCTCCTGTTGGAGGGAGCTCCAGATCTCCCTGAGACCACCGTCCAGCACTGCGATCCCCGGCGCCCCTCCACCTTCGTGCCCCTTCCCGGGGGCCGCTGTCGTTTCGAGTTCCAAGTCCTTCCCGACGATGATCCGGAGGCCTTCAGCAGCGCCGACTCCGTGGAAGGGCTCCTGCGACCATGGCTCCCGCCGGAGAGCTATCGGGTGGACCGCTCTGCCGTGTACACCTTCCACGGTCTGGTGGCCGAGAGCTGGCAGGAGGGTCGGGTCTTCCTGGCCGGAGATGCGGCGCATCAGATGCCGCCCTTCCTGGGTCAGGGGATGTGTGCCGGGATCCGGGATGCCGTGAATCTGGCGTGGAAGTTGGAGCGGGTGCTCTCGGGGGCCGCGGAGCCGGCGCTCCTGGAGAGCTATCAGACGGAACGGGAACCCCATGTGCGACAGACGGTGGAAGTGGATCTACGGCTGGGGGGGCTCATCCAGACCACCGATCCGGGGGTGGCCCGAGCCCGAGATGAGGAGGCCCGGTCCGCCGGAGGGGGCGTGCCCCTTTCCCCCCCGCGATTTCCCCTGGGCCCGGGGCTGGCCCGGGAGCCTGACGGGGCAGGGGTGGGTCTGCCCTTTCCCCAGCCCATCCTCCCGGACGGAGACCGCCTGGACGAGGCTCTGGGGTCGGGCTTCGCCCTGGTGGGAGGTATCTCGCCCACCCCTGAGACCCGGGCCGTGTTGGATCGCCTGGGGACCCGGTATCTCTCTTTCCCACCACCTCCCATTCGGCACTGGCTGAAGGACCAATGCGCCACCGCCGCCCTGGTTCGGCCGGATCGGCTGGTTCTGGCGCTGGTGTCAGACCCTGGGGAGCTGGAGGAGGCCCTTGAATCCCTGGCTAGGAGCGTGTCCGGGTAATGGGGCGAGCCGCGTTACGAGCACCACGGGTGC
>JBBDRI010000058.1:0-80158 GCA_040905545.1 Gemmatimonadota bacterium
CCCTCGCTCCAAGGTGCTTACCCTTCTCTTCCCTCCACCCAAATTTTCAAAAAGCTTGTTACCGCTGGAAACCAGTTGTTCTACAGCCTCCGTTGGTAGCAGGGAAAGATATGGTAACAGATGCCCCCGGTCAACGGCCGTGGGCGGCGCTTTCGCGGTCCTGGGGCTTTCCACTCGAGAGCCTATCCGAAGGCACACCCATCACATCCACGGAGAAGGTCCTACAGCCCCCCCAACTCAAGCAACCGCCCCACTTCATCGGCACCCACATGGAAGTCGCCCAGATCGCTTCCCCCAGCCGGGCCGTGCCAGTCCGAACCACCCGACACCACCAATCCGTAGTGGCGCGCCAGCCCTTCCAACTCCAGGACCCAACGGGCCGAGTTCCGGGGCCGGAAAACCTCCAGTCCCTGGAGTCCGGCGTCCACCAGGTCGGACAACAAGACCGAGAGATCCTCCCGCCCCGGATGGGCCCAGACAGATACCCCTCCGGCCTGCTGGATGAGCTCCACCGCCTCCGCCGGTGTCACCAGGTCGGTGGGAACGTAGGCCGGGTGATCGTTGGACAGATAGCGCAGGAAAGCTTCGTCGGGAGAAGCCACGAAGCCAAGGGTGGTCATGGCCCGGGCCAGATGGGGGCGTCCCAGGGTGAACTGCTCCGGGCCGGCGGCATCCAACACTGTCTCGAAGGGGATGGACAGCCCTTCGTCTTCCTCGAGACGCTGGATCATCTCCCTGAGCCGCTCTTCCCTCCGGTTGGACGCCCGATGCCCATGTGCCCGCAGCGGAGCATTGGAGAGATCCACGAAGTAGCCCAGCATGTGAACCTCCCTGCCGTCCAGCGTGCTGCTCACTTCGATGCCGGGAATCACCTCCAGGGGGAGGTCTTGGGCTGCCTGCAGGGCTTCGTCCACCCCTTCCACGGAATCGTGGTCGGTGATGGCCACCGCATCCAGCCGCCCCGCTACGGCAGCTTCAATGAGCTGGGAAGGTGAGAAGGCCCCATCGGAAGCGGTGGTGTGGGTGTGGAGATCGAGTCGCATTAAAAGGCTGTTGAAGAGTATACCGCAGTACCGCCGGGCCGTCAGGCCGGACGGAGCGGTCAGACCAGGGGGTTGCCCGGATCTGCCATCTGCTCCACGTCGAAGGAATCCGGGTCCAGATCCAGCACGCCGGAACTCCCCTCCTTGCCCTCAGGGACATCGTCGGACGCGAATTCCGAGAGGATCGTCAATCGATTCGCGCTCACCTTCACGACGCCCCCGGCCAGGTAGAACCGCTTGTCGTTCCCATCCGCCTCGCTGAGCTCCACCACGCCACTGCCCAGCAGCCCCAGGAAAGGGGCATGGCCGGGGCGGACTCCCATCCGACCGTCCCATGCCGGAAGGGTCACCGCAGAGCACACCCCCTCGTAGACCAGGGCCTCGGGCGAAACCACCTGCACCGTGAGTTCAGCTTTCGACGCCATCTCAGCCTTCCTGCTCCAACCGCTGGGCCTCGGCAATGACGTCGTCGATGCCACCCTGCATGTAGAAGGCCTGCTCCGGGAGATGGTCGAACTCGCCGGCCGCCACCCGCTCGAACGATTCGATGGAGTCTTCCAGCTTCACATACTTCCCTTCCCGACCGGTAAACTGCTCAGCCACGAAGAAGGGCTGGGACAGGAAGCGCTGAATGCGCCGGGCCCGGCCCACGATGACCTTGTCTTCCTCGGACAGCTCATCCATGCCCAGGATGGCGATGATGTCCTGGAGATCCTTGTACCGCTGCAGGATCTGCTGCACATCCTGAATCACCTTGTAGTGGCGCTCCCCCAGGATGAGGGGATCCACGATACGGGAGGTGGAGTCCAGGGGATCCACCGCCGGATAGATGCCCAGTTCCGAAATGGACCGGGACAACACCGTGGTGGCGTCCAGATGGGTGAACGCAGCCGCCGGCGCCGGGTCCGTCAGGTCGTCGGCCGGCACGTAGATGGCCTGCACTGAAGTGATGGAACCGTCGCGGGTGGAAGTGATGCGCTCCTGGAGAGCGCCCATCTCACTGGCCAGCGTAGGCTGATATCCCACGGCGGAAGGCATGCGCCCCAGCAGAGCCGACACTTCGGAACCCGCCTGGGTGAAGCGGAAGATGTTGTCGATGAAGAGAAGCACGTCCTGCTTTTCCACATCCCGAAAGTACTCGGCAATGGTAAGGCCGGACAGACCCACTCGGAGCCGCGCGCCGGGAGGCTCGTTCATCTGGCCGTAGACCAGAGCGGTGGAGTCGATGACCCCCGACTCCTTCATCTCCCGCCAGAGGTCGTTCCCCTCACGGGTCCGCTCACCCACCCCGCAGAACACGGATCGCCCTCCGTGCTCCTTGGCGATGTTGTTGATGAGCTCCATGATGATGACGGTCTTTCCCACCCCGGCACCTCCGAAGAGGCCGGTCTTCCCACCCTTCACGTAGGGGGCCAGAAGGTCGATGACCTTGATGCCCGTCTCGAAGATCTCGGTCTTGGGCTCCAGGTCGTGGAACTTGGGCGGGTCCCGATGGATGGACCACCTCACCACATCGTCGGCGGCCTCCCCTCCCACGGGGCCCATTTCGTCCACGGGCTCGCCCAGCACGTTCAGGATACGCCCCAGGGCCGGCTCACCCACCGGCACCGTGATGGAGTCTCCGGTGTCTACCACCTCCATGCCCCGCACCACTCCATCGGTGGACGACATGGAGACGGCCCGCACCTGACCCCGGCCGATGTGCTGCTGTACCTCCACCACCAGGTCCAGCTCGTGGCCGGCATCGGTGGTGCCCTGGATCCGGAGGGCGTTATAGATGTCGGGAATGGCATCGGGGCTGAACTCCACGTCCAGCACCGGTCCGATGACCTGCACAACCCGTCCAATATTTTTGTCTGACATAAGTCCGCTGTCTCCGTTTATTCCAGGGCGGCTGCGCCGCCAACGATCTCCGCGATTTCCTGCGTGATCTGCCCTTGACGCACCCGATTGTACGTGCGGGTCAGGTTCTCCAGGATGTCTCCGGCATTGTCCGTAGCATTGTGCATGGCCGTGCGTCGCGCCGCCTGCTCCGCCGCCACGTTCTCCACCACCGCCCGGTACATGGCGTTCCGGAGGTAGAGGGGGAGGATCCGCCGGAGGAGTTGTTCGGCGTCGGGCGAGAGGATGAACTGCTCCAGCGATGACGCGGCTTCAGCCCCAGTGCCGTCCTCGGTCGCCCCACCCCCATCCTCCCTATCATCCGGCCGGCCCGCCGGAGAAGCCTGGGCCAACGGCAGGAGCTCCCAGGCCGCCGGGGGTGCGGAGAGTGCCGAACGGAAGTGGGCGCTCACCACCCACACGGCATCCAACCGGCCCGTTTCGAAGCCCTCCCGGAGGTCCGCCACCAATGCTGCGGCCTCGGAAGCACCAGGGGTTTCGGGGAAATCGGTGTGGACCGAGGCCATGGGTTCTCCCCGATACTGGTAGTAGGAAACGCCCTTCCGCCCCACCACGTGCAGCTCCGTTTCGATTCCCTGCCACTGAAGCCGCTCCAGCAGCTTGTTGGCCTCTTTGATGAGATTGGCGTTGAAGGCGCCACACAGTCCGCGGTTGGATGTAAGGAGCATCACAGCCGCCCGTTTGGGCTCTGCTGGTCGCCGCAGGAGGGGAAAGCGCCCGGCCAGTTCGGGATCGTGGAGTCCGGCCACGATCTCACCCAGGGCGGCGCCGTAGGGCTTGGCCGCCTCCACCCGGTCCATGGCGCGGCGCAGCTTCGACGTCGCCACCATCTCCATGGTGCGAGTGATCTGGCGGGTGTTGTCCACCGACTTGATGCGTCGGCGGATCTCTCTGGCTAGCGCCACCTGGAGCTGCCTCCGTCAGGGGAAATCGAGTTCAGGTACCGTTGGTTCATGATCCGTCAGGCCTTGGCCGCGGCGGCCTGAGCGTCGTCGAACACCGCCCGGTACTCTCCAACCAACTCCTTGAGGCGGGATTCCAACTCATCGCTGAGCTTTCCAGACTTCTTCAGTTCCTGGAGGAAATCGGCACCCTGGGCGTTCAGGAAGTCGTGGAAACCATTCTCCCACGCCTTGATGCGCTCCACCTCGATGTCGTCCAGGAGGCCATTGGTCACAGTGTAGATAGCCGCGATCTGGTTCTCCACCGCCATGGGCTGGTATTGGGGCTGCTTCAGGATCTCCACCGTGCGCTGACCACGGGCAATCTGCCTCTGGGACGCCGGGTCCAGATCGGAACCGAACTGGGCGAAGGCCTCCAGGGCCCGGAACTGGGCCAGATCCAGCCGCAGCCGTCCGGCCACCGCCTTCATGGCCTTCACCTGGGCGGCGCCCCCCACCCGGGAGACCGAGATCCCCACGTTCACCGCAGGGCGCACCCCGGAGTAGAAGAGGTCGGGCTCCACGAAGATCTGGCCGTCGGTGATGGAGATGACGTTGGTGGGGATGTACGCCGATACGTCGCCGGCCTGGGTCTCGATGATGGGGAGAGCCGTCAACGACCCCCCGCCCTGCTCGTCGGAGAGCTTGGCCGCCCGTTCCAGCAACCGGGAATGGAGGTAGAAGACATCGCCGGGGTAGGCTTCCCGGCCCGGAGGCCGACGAAGCACCAGAGAGAGCTGTCGGTAGGCCTGGGCCTGCTTCGTAAGGTCGTCATAGACAACCAAGGTGGCCTTACCCTGCCACATGAAATGTTCTGCCAGCGCCGTGGCAGCATACGGGGCGATGTACTGCAGGGGCGCGGGGTCCGAAGCGTTGGCGGCCACCACGATGGTGTAGTCCATGGCCCCGTGCTCCTTCAGGGTGTCCAGCACCCCGGCCACCTTCCCCGCCCGCTGACCGATGGCGCAGTACACGCAAATGACCCCAGAATCCTTCTGGTTGATGATGGTATCTACCGCGATGGCCGTCTTTCCGGTGCCCCGGTCGCCGATAATGAGCTCTCGCTGACCACGGCCGATGGGGATCATGGCGTCGATGGCTTTGAGCCCCGTCTGCATGGGCTCGCTCACGGGCTGCCGGAGCACGATTCCCGGGGCCACGATGTCCACCCCGCGGGAGCCCTCCAGCCCGGTGATGGGGCCGACGCCGTCGATGGGCTCACCCAGGGGGTTCACCACCCGTCCGATGTAGCTCTCACCCACCGGGATCTCCAGCACCTTCCGGGTGCGGCGGACCTGGTCGCCTTCATGGAGTCCCACCCAGTCCCCCAGAAGCACGGCTCCGATATTGTCCTCCTCCAGGTTCAACGCCAGGGCAGTGATGGTTTCGCCGGTGGCGGAAGAGGTGACTTCCAACATCTCGCTGGCCATGGCATTCTTGAGGCCGTAGATGCGGGCAATCCCGTCCTTTACCTCCAGCACCTCGCCGACCTCGTCGGCCCGAAGATCTTCCTCGTACCGCTCGATCTCAGAGAGGAGTACGCCCTTGATCTCGCTGGCGCGAAGCTGTGAATCGGAAGTGGACATATCTGCTTTTCCTCGGCTTCGGCGCCGTCCGGTGACAACCGGACCACGCCTTCCGTTCAGTGTGCAGACCCGGTGTGGGTCCTATGAAGTCACGCTCCCCCGGATACGGGAAGCTCCGTGGTCATGAGATTCCGGCGCAGACGCTCCATCTGCCTGCGCACGGATCCGTCGAAAATCATGTCGCCATACCGCACCAACAGCCCGCCCAGGATCTCCGGCTTCACCCTCACCTGGGTGATGACGGTCTTCCCCAGAACCCGGCCCAGTTCCCGAGCAACCAGCTCCTGGCCCTCTTCATCCAGCGGACGAGCCACCGTCACCTCCACATGGGCGCGGTTCAGATGCTCGTCCAGCAGGCCCATGTACTGCCGCGCCATCTCCCGGAAGAGATGCTGGCGCCGCTTGTCTACCGTCAGGAGGAGGAAGTTCAGGAAGGGATGCGGCACCCGCTCCTGAAAGACCGAACGGAGAACCTCCTTCTTCTTGGAAGCCTCCACTGCCGGGGTCTCCAGGAAGGTCCGGACCTGGGGCTCCTCCTCCAGAAGGCGAGCCACCATCTCCAGACTCTCGCCGAACACCTCCGGACCTTCGTGCTTCCGACTCAGATCGAAGAGGGCCTCGGCGTAGTTCCGGGCTACGGTCTGCCCTCTCACGCGGCACCACTCCCGGCAGAGGCGGCAGGGTCTGCGGACTCCAGACCCTTCAGATAGCGCTCCACCAGCGCCCAGTCGGACGCATCGTCCAGCCGCTCATGGATGAGGCGTCCCGCCGCTGCCAGCGCCAGTTCCACCGATTCCCTGCGGAGGGTGGCCAGCGCTTCGTCCCGGTCTCGGGCAATCTGCCGCTGGGCCCGGGCCAGAAGTGCATCGGCTTCGGTGCGGGCCTGCTCCTGGATCTCCTTCCGCACCGTCTGGCCGGCCTCCCGGGCTTCCGCCACGATCTCCTGCGACTGCCTCCGGGCATCAGCCAACTGGGCCTTGTGCTCCTCCAGCATCTTCCGGGCTTCCACCCGGGCTTCGGCAGCCTCGTCCAACGCCCCCCGGATTCCAGCCTCCCTGGAGTCCAGGGCGCCGAGGATGGGGCCCCAGGCGAATTTCCCCAGAACCCAAACCACCAGGAGGAAGACCACCAGCGTCCAGATGGAGAGCCCCAGATTCACGCTGAAGAGGCCCGCTCCCCCTTCGTCGGCAGCCCAGAGAGGGGCTGGCACCAGAAGGATTGCCGCAGGGAGAACCAGGCCCCACAAACCAGGCCGTAGCCCGTTGGGTGCCGAAATCTCCTCACCTTCCTTCGGGCGGCCACTCTCTTCCGTCCGGCTCTGTTCCATGTGCGTCGTCATTCCACTCACTCGCCGTTGGGCGAAGGGGCAACCCCCCGCCGGCGTTCTTCCAGTTGGAGCCGCCCACCCTCGATCCGGATCGATTGACGACCCGAACGCCGGGAGGGCGCCCCATGGCATCGTAGATGGCTTCCTTGGTCCAGCTTCCCCCAGCCCTCCCTGCGGCGGACCTTACAATCCTCCAGCAGGAAAAGCGGGAACGGGTGCAGGGAGGGGAGAGCGCACCTGAACTGCACGCCTCCCCACCCCCCAACCCGGGTGCGTCAGAGCAGCTTGTACAGCAGCGTAATCACAAGGGCGAACAGCGCAGCACCCTCGATGAACGCGGCCAGGATGATGGCCGAGGTCTGGATGTTCGCGGCGGCCTCGGGCTGACGGGCAATGCCCTGAGCAGCAGCAGACCCGATGAGGCCAATGCCGATTCCCGCTCCCAGAACGGCGAGGCCGATGCCGAGACCGGCACCCAGCAGGCCCATGTAGACCTTGGCAGCCTCGGGGTCGGCAGCGGCGGCGAAGTCCTGAGCGGCAAAAAGAAGGGCGTCCAGCATAGTGTCTCCGTTTCGTCTCGAAGGTGTCAGTTCAACGGTGGCGGACCAGGTCGCGCCGCGAACAACCGAATGCCGTCACGGCACCCGGAAGGGAGCCATGTCTCGCCGTCAATGCGCATGACGGATGAGGCCGATGAAAACGGCCGTGAGCATGGCGAAGATGAACGCCTGCAGAAGTGCGACGAACAACTTCAGAAGCATGATGGCGGACGTCATGATGACCGCCGCGCCCGCGATGCCCCACCTCCCTACGGCCAGATCTCCGAACACGAAGATCAGCCCCAGGAGAGATAGAATGAGCACCTTCCCGGCGGTCATGTTGGCGAACAGCCGAATGGCCAGCGCGAAGGGCTTGGTAAGCTTCCCCATGAATTCCACGGGGGTCATGATGATCATCATCATCGCCCGGCCGAGAGGAGACATCCCCTCAGGAGCGTAGAAGATGGTGCGGGCGTAGCCCGAAGGCCCCAGGGCGCGAAAGCCCGCCACTTCAATGATGATGAAAGACAGAACCGCCAGGGCAGCCGTTACCGACAGGCTGGCCGTTGGGGAGATTCCGAAGGGAACCAACCCCAGGAGGTTCATGAACAGGATGAAGAAGAAGAGCGACAGGATATACGGGGTGAAGGCGTCGGCACCATGGCCGATGTTGGCCCGTACCACGCGATCCCGGAAAAAGACGATGAACGCCTCCACGGCATTGGCGAAGCCCGTGGGGGCCCGCTCTCCGGCGGAGCCCCGGTAGGCTCGGGCCACAGCCGGGAAGACCAGCAGGCACAGGAGGCCGGCCAGGGCCATGAACACCGTCATCTTGGTGGGAGAGAAGTCGATGAGGAGGGGTCCCAGCTGCACCGGCTCCCAATGGGGAAGGGAGATGGTAATGCCCGGAAGTTCCACATAGGGGGCGTCCGACACCTTCCCCATGAGCATTCCGCCCAGGTCGAAGGGTTCCTTCGGACCGTCGACTTGCATCACGTGCGGCTTCTCCCTCTATCGTCATCCCGGGTCCAGGGCAGGAACCGGGGCTCCAGTAATTTCGATACGAACAGCACTGCAACCAGCGCAAGCAGGAAGGGAGCCGGTTGCACTCCTTCCCACACCACCACGATCAATCCGGCGATTCCCACCGCCAGCAGGCGGAGGAGCATTCCTCCCACCCACGCCACCAGGAAGGCCGATTCGCGCCCTCCGGTCCACCTCATCCATGCAAAGAGAGGTAGCTGAACCAGCCACCCCGCCCACGCCCCGGCTGCCATCCAGAGCCATCCACCATCCCACCAGAAGGCAGCCGCCACCGAAGCGAACGAGAGGACCAAGCCCCCCAGCACGGCTCCGAACCGCACCACATCCCGCAACCGCTATGGCTCCCGGCGGGAGAAATCGTCCCCTCCTCCCGCTGCATCAGCCTCCCTGCTGCGGCGGTCCCGTTCCCGGGGCGCCACCACCATATGGTGGTAGATGCTGTACAGCCCTGCGCCCGCTCCCAGCAGTGATCCCAGGATGGTGAGCAGAGGGGTGACCCCCAATCTCCCATCCAGCCACCAACCCACCGCCAGGAAGAAGCCGGTGGAGGCCGCCAGGGTGAGGCCATGCCCCGCCACCTGGCCCATCTCGGTCCAGACCGTTTCCGGCCCAGCCGACCCTCTCGGGCCCCGATCCAACGGCCCTGAGGGCATCCTTGCCTCCTGGCATCTTTTCTGGGGTTCCCTGCCGTCCGGAGCACAGCCAAACGAAATTATCCGCTTGTGAATTTTTTCGCAACCTCCCGTCCCCCCCCTTCTTTCCGGTAACGTGGGCGAGATGTGCGGATGGCGCGCGGGAGGTAGCGGAGTGGTGGCTCTATCCTTTACCTTAGCGGCTTGGAACCGTGCTTTCCGGATAGAGCCGGAGGGGCGTATGGGGATCTCCCGGGGGTTGAGAAAGACGCATGGCCACGACGGAGGGAGTAGAGGTCCACGACCCGGACCTGCAACTCCTGGAGCGAACCGCCGCAGCGATGACGGCACTCCGGGAAGAGGTTGGGCGGAGGATTGTGGGACAGGAAGTGGTGGTGGAAGGCCTCATCACGGCGCTTCTCTCCAACGGCCACGCCCTGTTGGTGGGTGTGCCGGGGCTGGCCAAGACCCTGCTGGTGTCCACACTGGCCGAGGCCCTGGACCTCAAGTTCAGCCGAATCCAGTTCACCCCCGACCTCATGCCTACCGACATCACGGGCACCGAAGTCATTGAAGAAGACCGGTCATCCGGGCGGCGTTCGTTTCGGTTCATCCCCGGCCCCATCTTCGCCAATGTGGTGCTGGCGGATGAGATCAATCGGACCCCCCCCAAGACGCAGGCTGCCCTTCTCCAGGCCATGCAAGAGCGCGCCGTGACGGCAGCCGGACATACGTATCCGCTGGACGCTCCCTTCTTCGTACTGGCCACCCGGAATCCCATCGAACAGGAGGGCACCTACCCCCTTCCGGAAGCCCAGTTGGATCGGTTCATGATGGAAATTCCCATGGGGTACCCCAGTCGGGAGGAGGAGGAAACCATCGCCATGAGCACCACCGGTGCTCTGGAGGCCACTATCTCCCCCATCCTGTCCGCCCAGGAACTGGTTGCGCTCCAGAAGCTGGTGCGAAGGATACCGGCGTCTCCTTCGCTGGTGGCCATGGCCGTTCGCCTGGCTCGCTCCACGCGGCCGGACGATGCCCAGGCACCGGAGATGACCCGGAAGTACGCCGCATGGGGTGCAGGGCCCAGAGCCTCGCAGTTCCTGGTTCTGGGAGCGAAAGCCCGGGCGGCCCTTCGAGGTGAACCCCAGCCTGTGTATGATGATGTCCGAGCCGTAGCACCCTGGGTGCTGGCGCACCGGATGGTCTTGAACTTCGAAGCAGAGGCCGACGGAGTGACGCCCCACGAGGTGCTTGAATCCCTCCTGAGCGCGAGTCG
Source organism: Gemmatimonadota bacterium (assembly GCA_040905545.1). Taxonomy (GTDB): domain Bacteria; phylum Gemmatimonadota; class Gemmatimonadetes; order Longimicrobiales; family Gaopeijiaceae; genus JBBDRI01. The sequence goes on from JBBDRI010000058.1 coordinate 10,294, forward strand.
CGAATGGACGTAGACCGAAGTAGGGGGTGGTCGTGACCACGGCCACCCTTTCCCTGGCCCTTCTGGCCCTGCTGGCTTCGTCTCTGTTGTCCATGGGAGCCGGAGCCGCCCTTTCCATCGGAAGTTCCCGCATGCGCACCCTCCTGGAGGAGGGATTCCGCGGCGCGGGGGACCTAGCCCTCCTGCGGGACCGGAGCACCTCCGTGCGGGGCACACTCCTTCTCTCCAACCTCTTCCTGAACGTGGGCGCCGTAGCCCTGGCCGTAGCCGCGTCCACCCAGCGTTGGGGTCTTCCTGGGGTGGTGGTATCCGTGCTGGCTGCGCCGGCCGCCATCATCCTGGTGGGGGAGGTGATCCCTCGTCACCTCTCGGCCCGAGCTCCCCTGCGCATCGGCCTCATGTCGGCCCCTCTCCTTCTGGCCTTGGACAGTGCGCTGGGCGGTGCCGGACGCTTCCTTCTCCGCCTGGATGCAATAGGAGAGGGTCGCAACGGTGACGAGGCAAGGAGTTCGGAAGAGCGGGAGATGAATGAGTTGACCCATCTGGGTCGGCGGGAGGGTGTGGTGGAAGAAGAGGAGCACCTTCTGGTGGAGCGGGCCTTCCGACTGGATGAACTCACCGCCTGGGACATCATGACGCCTCGGGTAGATATCTTTGCGTGGCCCGCCACCCTCACCCTGGGTGACATCGTGGATCAGCTGGTGGAGGTACCCTACTCCAGGGTACCGGTCTACGGCGACAGCATCGACGATGTGACCGGGATTCTGTACATCCGGGAAGCGTACGCTGCGTATGTGGCCGGCAAGGCGGACCTTCCCCTTTCCGCTCTGTCGCGGGAGCCGTTCTTCGTGCCCGGATCCCTTCGCCTCACACGCCTGCTGAAGGATTTCCAGTCTCGTCGTATCCACATGGGAATTGTGGCCGACGAGTTCGGAGGCACCGATGGCCTGGTGACCCTGGAAGACCTGCTGGAAGAGCTGGTGGGGGAAATCGAAGACGAAACCGACGTTCGGGAAGAGCCGGTGGTGCGGGTGTCCCGGGACGAGATCCTGGTGGACGGCACAGCCGAGCTCCGGGAGATCAACTATGCCCTGAACGTCTCCATTCCCGTAATGGAGCAGCGCTCGCTGAACGGCTTCATCCTGGAGGAATTGGGCCGGGTGCCGGGTTCGGGGGAAAGCCTGGAGGTGGCTGGACTCACCATCGAGATCCTGGACGCATCCGAAACCCAGGTCATCCGGGCTCGGCTGCTGCGTCAGTCTCCTTCGGAAGTGTCCCGGGGCGGGTAGCCGGATCATGGCGCTCCTCCTTCCCTTCCGCGGCAAGCAGCCCCAGGTGGACCCCACGGCCTACCTGGCACCCACTGCGGTGCTCATCGGCGACGTCACCGTAGGGCCGGAGGCATCCATCTGGTTCGGCGCTGTGCTTCGGGGAGATGACCCCCAGCACAGCATCCGGATCGGGGCGCGCTCGTCCATCCAGGACAACTCCGTGATCCATGTTGGAAATTGGGGTCCCACGGTGGTGGGGGAAGGCGTCACTGTGGGTCATGGCGCCATCATGGAGAGCTGCACCATTGGAGACGGCTCTCTCATCGGGATGAACGCCGTGATCCTCCAGGAAGCCAGGATTGGCAAGGAGTGCCTGGTGGCCGCAGGGTGTGTGGTACTGGAAGGCATGGAGGTGCCGGACCGGAGCGTTGTGGCGGGCGTGCCGGGGAAGGTCAGAAAGACGCTGGACGGCTCAGCCGCCCGCTGGGTGGGGCGAAGCTCGGCGCACTATGTGGCGCTGTCGCGATTGTATCTGGAGGAGGACGGAGGCGGATGAGCTCCACCCCGCCCCGCTCGCCCACGCCACCGTCGCCGGATTCGTCAGCCCCCCACACGCGCCCACCGTGGTCACCGCCCCCATCGCGGCCGTCGACCCCTACCTGCGACATCTGCGGAGCGCCCATGCTGGACCGGCACTGCAAGGTGCTCTGCCTGAACTGCGGTTACCAGCGGGACTGCTCGGACCCCTGAGGCCGGCGACTGAGCTACGAGTGGTCCGGGGTCAGGGAACCGGCTTCGTTACCGGAACGGGCTCCTACACCGCTCCGAACACCCAGGCCAGATACCAGGCCACCAGCGCATCCCCCCACCCATACGCCACCCCGCCCCCCACGGCCAGGAAGATCCCAAAGGGTACCAGCTTCCCCGTCTTCAGGCTGATGGGGCCGAAGATGACGGAGCCCACCAGGGCGCCCAGGAAGATGGTGAGGAGCACGCCGGGGAGCCCCAGGAACGCTCCCACCATGGCCATCATTTTGATATCCCCCCCTCCCATGGCCTCTTTCTTGAACGCCAGCTTCCCCAACACCCCCACTGCCCAAAGGATGAGGAAGCCGGCGGTGGCTCCTATCCCGGCCCGGATGAGCCCGTCCACACCATCCACCATGGGAGCCAACGCCAGGCCCGCTATGAGCCCCCCCAGGGAGAACTGATCGGGAATGATATAGAAGCGGGCGTCGGACAGGGCGATCCCCAGGAGGATGGTCAGGAAAAGGCCCCCGTGAACGGCTTCGATGGTCAATCCATGCTGAAGCACCATACCCGCCCAGATCAGGCCGGTAGCGGCCTCCACCAGAGGGTACTGGATAGAGATGGCCGTGTGGCAGTGGCGACAGCGGCCCCGAAGGACGATCCAGCTCAGGACTGGAACGTTGTCGTACCACCGCACTCCCTCGCCGCATCCCGGACAGTGGGAGGGTGGGCGCACCACGGACTCATCCACGGGCCACCGCAACGAACAGACGTTCAAGAAGGATCCCAGAAGAAGCCCGAACACACCGGCCAGGACGGCCATCATCCAGAGGTCAGAGGGCACCGCGGTCTCTCCTTGTGAGTTCGTGCAAGAGAATCCCTCCTGCCAATGCCACATTAAGGGATTCCGCCGCCCCCGGCATGGGAAGGGTGACACGGTGGACCGCCGCGGCCAACACCTCCGGACCCACGCCGTGGCCTTCGCTGCCCAGGGCCAGGCACCACGAAGTCGATCCCCGTTCCATCTCCCATGGAGCAGTTCCATCCAGGGTAGTAGCCAGAAGTGGGATCCCCTGGTTCGCCAGTGCCGCCAACGCCGAGGCTGTCGCAGATCGAATCACCGGGAGGTGGAAGGACGCGCCGGCCGCCGCCCGTACGGTCTTGGGGTTCCACGGATCCACTCCTCCCTCCAGGCTCACCACGCCCGACAGTCCGAAGGCCAGGGCCGTTCGGATAAGGGTGCCCGCATTTCCGGGGTCCTGGATACCGTCCAGAAGCAGGAGTCGAACTGGGTCTACCTCCTTCGCCAGGACGTCATCCAACCGCCATTCCGGTTCCTTCACAACCAGAAGCAGCCCCTGGGGGTTCTCCGTGTCGGAATGCTCCCGCAACTGGGCTTCGGAAAGGTGGATGACCGGAACGTGCGTATCCTGCAGACCATGGAGCAACTCCAGCCCCCTCGGACTTCTTTCCAGACCGGGTGAGACCGCAGCGAATTCCACCTGTGCTACCCCTGGGCGGGCTTCCAGGACTTCCTGACCCACCCGCACCCCTTCGCACAGGACCCGGCCCTCCTTCCGCCGTGCCTTTCGGTCCCGCAGTCGCCGAAGGAGCGCCTCCTGCCGCCGGGAAAGCCCCCCTCCGGCTTCACGCACCCTTCCCTCGCCCATATCTTCCGCCATGGCCACTCCATCCCCCCTTCAAAAGTCCCCACACCCTCCCGTGGCGCTAACCATTGCCGGAAGCGACAGTGGCGGCGGCGCCGGAATCCAGGCAGATCTCAAGACCTTCCACACCTTCCGGGTGTTCGGAACCAGTGTCATCACCGCCACTACGGCTCAAAATACCCTGGGAGTGACGGATGTACACCCGATCCCCCTGCATCATGTGGATGCGCAATTGGAGGCGGTGGCCACAGACCTCACGCCCTCCGCCGTGAAGACGGGGATGTTGGCGACGGCAGCGCTGGTGGAAGGGGTGGCCCGAGGCATTCGACGCCATGGACTGGGCAACTACGTACTGGATCCGGTGATGGTGGCTTCGTCCGGCGACCGCTTGCTGGCCGCCGACGCGGAGGCTGCAGTGCTTCGGGAACTGGTGCCGCTGGCCACTCTGGTGACCCCGAACCTGCATGAAGCTGAGGTGCTCCTGGGTCGGGAGGTGCAGACCCCGGCCCAGATGGCCCTGGCATCGCGGGAGCTGGTGGAGGCCGGCGCAAGGGCCGCCCTGGTGAAGGGGGGGCACCTGGAAGGAGAGGAGGTGGTGGATATCCTCTGGGACGGACGGGAGGAGCGGGTCTGGAGGCGCCCACGGCTAAAGAGCCGGAACACCCACGGCACGGGCTGTACCCTATCTGCCGCAGTGGCAGCGGGGCTGGCCAGAGGATGGGCGCTTACCGTGGCGGTGGATCGGGCCCTGGACTATCTGGCCCGGGCCATCGCCACGGCCCCGGACCTGGGGAAAGGACATGGACCGGTGAATCACTTCGCTCCGCTGGACGGCGCGCCGTAGACGGCACTCTGTCGCACGGGCTGCCCGCGAAGGGGAGCGACTCCGGAGGCGAAGCTACGCTCCGGGGATGTGAGGAATGTCGCTGAGTTCCTCCCGCTGTTCCACCGCCGCCTGGAAGATGGCAGGCCATGCTTCCAGAAGACGGCCATACCATCCCAGAAGGGCCTGGACCTGCGGCCAACCCCCGTCCACAGCGGCAGGCGGACCGGGTTGCTGAGCCGCCAGCGCCTCCTCCACCACATCCATGGATCGCTCCACATCTTCCCCCCACCAACGGGGGTGGCCCCCGAAGCGGTCGTACACGTCCCCCAGTGCCCGAAGGCGGCCTTCGAGGTAACCGCGCCACAGGGGTCCCAGCGTGTCCAGAAACGCCCCTTCGTCCACCCCGGAAGCTTCCCTGAGCATAGCCGCCAGGCGTCGCACCCGTTCGCCTTCCTCCGTATCAGGGAGGAACTCCACCTGGGAGAAGAGGAGGAGGACCACCTCTGCCAGACCCCATTGGGCGGCTCCGGCCCAGATGTCGTCGGGGCCGAACGCCCGATCCAGAGGTCCCTCATGGCGGATTCCCACGTTCCCAACCCATATCACGTCTCCCGCTCGGCTCATGGGAATCAGGGCACCCTGAACGCCATCGTGATTCCGGGGGAGGTGGGGAAAGAAGGGGGGAAGGGTCCGGGTGAGATCATACGCCGCCGATGTGTGCTGGAGGAACCCGCTGTCGGAGATGGTTGGCAGGTCAGAAGCACGAAGCTCCCAGCGAGACTCCCGGATGGAAGCATACACCCCGGGATCCTCCTCCCAGTCGCTGCGGAGTGCAGCGGGGAGGAGCAGACGGTGATGGAGAGAGCGCGACCCGGTATGACCCCAGACCGGAAGCGAACTCACCACCACTCGGAGGGTGCCCTGGGCCAGGCGCCGCCGAAGCAGGGAAGAGGCATCCTCCAGATCCGGGGGAGGCCGGCCGGCGGCAGTCTCAGAGCCAACCCCGGATGTGGAACCTGCCCGCCACCCCTCTTCCTCCCTCCACACCGGGTTCCACCCCAGCGGAGCCACCAGCCGCGGGATGGGGTCGTCAGGCGTCAAGGGATATGCGGCCAGGAGCGACTCCCGCGAGGGAAAGGGCCGGGGGGTGGTAGGGTCACGCCCAGAACTGAAGCGGATGGCTGTGGTTCCCGGGGGAGGATGGCCTCCGGCCCGGCCCGGCGTAGGGGAGGATCGGCCGTTCAGCGCTCCCGGAACGGAAGCCGTCTCCCAGTTCACGTCCTCATCCAGGCCGGCGGCCCGGGTTCCGGCAGCCAAGAGGAAAAGTGCGTTCCGGTTGGCCTTGAGAGGCAGATGCGCGAATTGGGAATGGCCCAGGAGGGCAAAGTCCAGAAGGGCCGGGTCCACCCCAGCCCGCCGGAGCGTCCCCTGAAGCGCGCTCACAAGTCTTCGCTTTCCCCCCCACCCCAGATACCCGACCGACGCACCGAGCTCCCGGTTCAACCCGGCCACCACCCCTTCCCCAGAAGAGTCCGGATCATCATCCAGGACCACCATCCCCTGGCTTTCCCGCACAGCCAGGGCACTTCTCAGTCCCCGCTCCAGGTATGCCGGTCGTCGGTAGGTGCCGAAGCCGATCCAGCCGTCTCCTTCCCCCATTCAGGTCATCAACACCCGGATATGTAGATCTGCACCCGGTCCACCCCCACGGCGCCATTGGAATCCGTCACTTCCAACCGGATGGTCACGGATCTGTCGGCCGGGAACGCATCCGCATCGAGGGTCCCGGTGGGGCCGGTGAACAGCAACTCATCCGTGTCATCCCGGTACCATAAGTAGCCGGATGGATCGACGATGGTGTCATCCGGATCCGGATCCGTTCCCGAGCCGTCCAGGGGGATGTTGTCCGGTGATCCTGACCAATAGTAGGTACCACCATCAGTGGGCTGGTTGATGCTGGCCACCGGCGCACTGTTCAGCCCCAGCGGATAGAACGGCGTCCTGTGCGCCACGGTACTGGCCCAAGGCCGCCCTTCCACGGCCGCCTCCCAATGGGTGCTCACCCCGGTCCAGGTGGTGCCGTCGGTGGACGTGGCCAGGGAAAAAGTACCCGTGCCGGCCGAAACCCATCGGTTCGCACCGGGATCGAAGGCCACATCCATCACCGCGTCGGAATGGGGCAGGTTCTGACGGGTCCAGTTCGCGCCGTTGCTGGAGACCCCCATCTCCCCAGGGTTCCCCCCGAAGGGAGCCCGGAAGCTCATTCCATCCCATCGGATCCGCCCGGGGTTGATGAACGAATCCCCACCCGGTGACACATTTTCCGTGGTCCAGTTCACTCCGTCGCTCGATCGAGACATCTGACCGATTCCTTCGTTCGTCCAGAGGACCACGAACTCACTGCCCGTGAAGGTCACACCGGTGAACTCCACAACTGAGGAAAAAGTCAGGCTCGTCCACCCACTCCAACCGTTGGACAGGCTGTACGTGGACACCTCCCCGAGGGAATTGAGGACCACCCACAGGCCGTCTCCAAACGCCAGATCCACGTAGCTCCCGGCCGGAGGGCTGCCGGGGGTTCCCGTGCCCAGGGCAGTCCAGCTCACCCCATCCGTGGATTTGTGGATGGAGTTCACGAGCTCGACGTCCTCCCAACCCAGTACGAGCCACGACGGCTCCCCTTCGTACTCGCCGTATGCCACCCTCCACGCATAGTCCAGGCCCGTGGAGGCCCTGGGCGTCCACTCGATCCCATCCGGGGACGTCACCATGGGGGCCTCCCAGTCGAACTCATGGCGGGGTCCACCCACGGCCACCCAGAGGCTTCCTCCCGCCCCAGGTCCGCCCCACGCCACCGATTCCACCGCGCCGATGGGCGCACCCACCAATTCGTACCAACTCAGCCCATCCTCCGACACCGCCAGGTTGGAAGCATTTGTGTCGTTCTGATCGCTGCCTGCCACCCAGTTGATGTTGGCCGGCACCACGTTGATCTCGATCTCATCCGACGCTCCGCCCACCAACGATGCGGTGACCGTCACCGTCCCCGCCGTGGCAGGAAGGGTCAACTCCACCGTGGCCGCTCCGTTGTTGTCGGTGAGGACGACTTCGTTGGAGAGCAGGCCGTCGGAAGTGGTGATGCGGATCCGTGCTCCTGGATAGGGACTTTCCAAGCGACTGTCCGCCCACATGGGAAGGGAAATGGTGCTTCCTGCCGCCGCAGTGGCGGGAATGACCTCTCCGTCGAAGTTCACCGCGTATCCGTAGCAGGAGCTCTCCACCCCGCGAACGCAAAGGTCGTAGGGGCTTCCGCCGAAGGCGATGACTTCCACGAAGTAGTCCCGGTCGTCGCTGGGAATCATCTCAACTATGACCCCCTCGTCACCCCCGTCCAGTGCCACACTCTCCGAACCATAGGGCTCCAGCGTTCCGTCGGGCTGGCGCACCACGAACCGAACATTGACCTGCTGGGACGAGGAGAATGGGTTTCTGGCCGACACCTCCACCGTGAGTCCCGTTTCGGGAATCAGATATAGGTCCACGTCCGGGTAATACGGCCCCGGGTCGTTGGTGAGGTTGCCCGTGATATCGAAGCGGAGCGAAACAGGCGCCAGGGCGCCCGCGAAAGTGGAGAAGTCATTGGGCTCCAGGGACGTCTCCAGCTTTCCGTTCATGTAATCCGGTGTAGGCGTGGCTCCCCCCGCCTCCACCCATAGCGTGTAGGGAAGGGGCTGGGTCTGGGTGATGGACGGGTGGATCCGCACCGCGTACTCTCCCGGTGCCAGGTGGCTCCTCAGGAGGCCCGTGGCCCCCGGCCCGGAGGATGTCCAATGGAGCCTTTCCTCTTCGGTGACGGCGTTGAGCACCCGCAGGGTAGTCCGGTCAGCCCCCGCCGAACCTTCCTCCTCCGTTCGATTCAGGACACGCATGGTGTAGATCCCCGGCGCAGTCACCTCAAAGCGGAAATAGTCTTCATCACCGCCCTCATGGAGGAAGGGGGCACCCAGCGAATGTCCGTCCAGGGCCAGGTACTCCAAGAAGGTCATGCCGTCCTCACCCCCTACGTACACATCCGGATCCGGATTGAACCCGCCCGGACCCGGATCCCAGACACTCTCGAAGGGAAGTCCTGGAGATCCGGTGGCCGCATTCAACTCACCGGCCACTTCCACATCGTCGATGTCCCAGGCGTCCGGGAGGTCATCGTTGGCTTCGTACGGGTCCTCCGTGTAGGCCACATTCACGAATACATCGACGACGTCGGTGGCGTCGCCGGCCTGGGCTGTGATCTGTGCTTCCCCCTCCCCCTGCGCCGTCACCAGACCCGTGCCATCCACCATGGCGATCTCGGTATCCGTGCTCTCCCAGGAGATGGAGGGCGAGGGGATGGTGCTCCCCCCCGCATCCAATACCGTGGCCGCAAGCTGTGTAGCCTCCCCCAGGTAGGTGAAGCTGAGGGAAGTGGGGTCCAGGGTCACCGTCGCCGGCACCTGGGTGACCGTCACCGTACTCGTCCCGAAGGCACCGTTGGAAGTCGTGGCCGTGATGGAGGTCTGGCCCACCGCCACGGCTGTCACCACGCCCTCGGGATCCACTGAGGCGATGCCGGCATCATCCGAAGTCCAGGTAACTGAAGCCCCTGGAATGGGATTCTCCCCTGCGTCGCGCACATCAGCCGAAAGCGTTCCCTGAGCACCCAGGTATTCCAGGGTCAGGGGGTCGGGACTCACAATGACGAAGTCAGGCTCCGGGTCGGCCGTGACCGAAACCGTGGCGCTGCCGGAGGCCTCGCCACTGGCTGCCGAAATGGTGGCCGTGCCGGTACCCTGAGCCGTCACGAGGCCTGTGCCATCCACGGTGGCGACTTCGGGATCCGTACTCCCCCAGGTCAGGGTGGCGCCAGGAATCTCGCTGCCTCCGGAGTCCAGCACCTCCGCGCTGAGGGTGACCGTACTCCCCACTCCATCCAATGCGGCGGTGGGCGGACTCACCGAGACGGAGGCAGGAACCTGAGCCACGGTGAGAGAGCCGCTCCCGCTCACGCCCCCGAAGGAGGCCGAGATGGTGGAGGTGCCATTGCCCTGCGCGGTAGCTACCCCCGTGGGCGCCACGGATGCCACCGCCGGGTTGGAGGAAGTCCACGTGACTACCGCCCCGGAAATGAGGTTCCCGTTGGCATCGGTGACCTGCGCTGAGAACGGAGTGGTGAGGCCCAAGGCCTGGAGGGTGGAGGTGGACGGCGTGACGGCCACCGCATCAGGGGCCTGAGCCACGGTGAGAGAGGCGCTCCCGCTTACGCCCCCGAAGGAGGCCGAGATGGTGGAGGTGCCATTGCCCTCCGCCGTAGCTACCCCCGTGGGAGCCACCGACGCCACCGCAGGGTTGGACGAGGTCCAACTAACCGCCGCCCCCGAAATGATGTTCCGGTTGGCATCGGTGACCTGAGCGGAAAACGCCGTGGTGAGTCCCAGGGTCTGGAGGGTGGAAGTGGAGGGCGTGACGGACACTGCGGCAGGAATCTGTTCCACCATCACGGCAGCGCTCCCCGATACGCCGCCGGATGTAGCGGTGACCTGAGCGTTCCCGGCTGCCACAGCGGTTACTTCCCCAGCCGGGGAAACCGTAACCACGGATGTTTCAGAACTGGCCCATGTCACTACCGCATCCACCACCGGATGTCCGTTGGCATCCACGGGCGTGGCCTGGAACGTACCCGTAGCGCCTATCGCCTGGAGAAGGAGGCTCGCCGGATCCACCCGGACCTCCGTCACCACCTGGACCACCTCTACCTGCACGGCTGCCTGGGCGTCACCCGCCGTACCCGTGACCACGGCGTTACCCATGCCCTGGGCGGTGACCTCGCCCCCTTCACCCACCGACACCACGGAGGCGTCGGAAGTCACCCACGTTACCTGGGCACCGGCTACGGGAAACCCGTTCCGATCCTGGGGTGTGGCGGAAAGGGTGGCAGTCGCACCCAGTGCCTCCAGCCTCAGCGATTCCACGGCCACCGATAGGGTCTGGACGGAAGGATCCACCTGGAACGTCCCCTGCCCTACCACCCCCGCCGCTTCGGCAGACACTTCGGTACTCCCAGGTCCTACGGCTCGGAAAACACCATCACCCATGTGCTCCGCCACCGCCGGATCTCCAACGGTCCAACTGAAGACGGTTCCCGGAATCACGTCACCCCTGGGATCCACGGCCTGGGCCTGGAATGGGACGGTTTCGTCCAGGGCATCCACCACCGCATCACCCGGGGTGACCTGCACCCCATCCACGCGAGGAGTGACGATGATGGTGACCGTGTCGGCTCGAGGCCCGGCGGCCGCTTCCATCCGGGCCGCACCGGGCAACAGAGCCTCTACCAACCCTTCGGTGGTCACACCGGCAACCCCTGGATCCAGCGCCGACCAGAACACCTCTGCCTCGCCTTCGGCCCCCACCACCTCCACTTGCAGCTGCACGCTGGACCCCTCCACCAGCGATTCAGGGGCCCCCTGAATCTCCACCGAAGTGATGGAGAGGTTGCCGGGAGATCCGGGGAAAACGGGTACCTGCGAGACTGACGTGTTCCCTCCGGGCCTGGCCTGGATAACCCCCGTCCGCCCGCTGAAGACGACGCGTTCGATGCCGCCCGACCCCACATTGATCATCTCCACCAGCACCACAACCGGAACCGAGCCTTCGTCCAACAGGCCGATTTCCACGGGCACTTCCCATCCGTCCGCCGCTGGATCTACATCCACAATGGTCTGGCCCAGCTGGGCGTTGGTGTTGGCGTGGAACGCCGTGAGCCGGATGCGGTTCACCGGGAGAGTGGCCACACCGGTGGCCAGAGCGGGACCGGACAGCGTGGGACTCAGCAGGAGGGTGGTGGGAATGCGCTCCCCCTCCTCCCACCCCACTGGTAGCGAGCCGTCGGTACAGGAGAGGCCCAGGAGGAGGGTCAAAGACAGAATGACTCTCCGTGCAAGGGCAGGACGGAACTCAAGAATGGGACGAAAGAACATGGAGTGCCTCAAGAGATCTCACGCACGGCGCGGAACCAGATGTGGTACATGCCGATCAATCTTGCTCTCACTGCTGTTTCGGCGCAACAAATCCCTCCCGGAGCACGCCTCTCACCAGGGCCTCCAACGCCGCGGTGGCCTTCCTCCCCTCGTCCAGAACCTCCTGGTGGGCAAGGGGCTGTCCCGAGATCCCCGCAGCCCAATTCGTCACCACGGAACAGGCCAGCACCCGGAGGCCCCGAGTGCGAGCCGTCACCACTTCAGGCACCGTGGACATCCCTACCACATCGGCTCCCAGGGTCCGAAGCATCTGGATCTCCGCCGGGGTCTCGTAGCTTGGGCCCAGTACGGCGGCGTACACACCTTCCTTGAGGGGAATGCCAGCTTTCTTCGCCACTTCCACTGCCACGCCCCGGAGTCGCCGATCGTAGGCCTCCGTCATATCCGGAAAGCGGGCCTCTCCTGGCTCCACCGCACCCACCAGGGGATTCCTACCCTGGAGGTTCAGGTGATCCCGAAGGAGCATGAGGGAACCGGGAGGGAGATCCTCCCGGAGCCCACCGGCGGCATTGGTGAAGAATGCGGCCTGTACCCCGAGGATGGAGGCCAACCGCACCGGGGCCACCACCAGGGACGGCTCGTGCCCCTCGTAGAAGTGATACCGTCCGGCCTGAAGGAGGACGGGCACCCCCTCCAGGGTTCCTCCCACAAAACGCCCCTGATGCCCGGCTACGCCCGGTGGGGGGAAGCCGGGGAGGTCGGCGTAGTGCACCTCTTTGGCGTCCTCTACCCGGGCGGCCAAGCCTGAGAGGCCGGAGCCCAGCACGATGAACACCCGGGGCGCCTGGGATAGGTGTCGTGCCACGAACTCCGCGGCGCGCTCCAGCTGCGTGTGATTCATGTTACCGGAGGAATATGGTTCATGTCAGATGAGGATCCCCGCGATGGTGGCGGTCATGAAGGCAGCCAGCGACCCCGCTACCATGGCCCGCAGACCCAACTGCGACAGGTCCTGCCGCCGGGATGTAGCGATGCCACCAATACCGCCGATCTGAATGGCAATGGACGAGAAATTGGCAAAGCCTGAAAGGGCGTATGTGGCGATGATGACGGAACGGGGCTCCAGTGCCACCCCCGACCCCAGGATCTGGGAGAGTTGAAGGTACGCCACGAACTCGTTCAGCACCGTCTTCACCCCCATGAGGGAGCCCACCGTGGGGGCGTCAGCCCATGGGACCCCCATGAACCAGGCCAGGGGAGCCAGCAACGTGCCCAGGATCCCCTCAATGGTGAGTCCCGGGAGTCCCACCAGACTCCCGGCCCACCCCACCATGGCGTTCCCCATGGCGATGAGGGCGATGAAGGCCAGGAGCATGGCCCCTACGTTCAGAGCCAGGAAGAGCCCTTCGGAAGCTCCCCGGGCCGCCGCGTCGATAGAGTTCACATCGGGCTTCTCCGGATCGATTCCCAGGGTATCCCGGGTCTCCGGTACGCCATCTTCCGGCACCATCATCTTGGCCATGACCAGCGCCGCCGGAGCCGACATGACCGAGGCCGCAATGAGATGGCCGGCAATGTCGGGGAAGTAAGCCACCAGCATCCCCACAAATGCGGCCAGTACACCTCCGGCCACAGTGGCGAATCCTCCGGTCATCACCGCCATGAGTTCCGATCGGGTCATCCTTTCCACGAAGGGCTTCACCAGGAGCGGGGCTTCCGTCTGCCCTACGAAGATGTTCCCGGCAGCACTTAGGGTCTCGGCGCCCGACGTCTTCATGGTCTTCTGCATAATCCACGCCATCCCCTTCACCAGCACCTGCATGACCCCCAGGTGATACAGCAGGGTCATGAGGGAGGAAAAGAAGATGATGGTAGGAAGCACGTTGAAGGCGAAGAACGCTCCCGTGCGGGCCACCAGCCCGGTTCCCTCGGCCATGGGCGCCATCCCGGGCACTCCCTCCCCCACCGGCACCAGGTTGTAGACCAGGTCCCCAAAGATGAAGCGGGCGCCGGCCTCGGTGAATCCCAGGAGCGCCACTACCACCGTATTCAGGAAAGAGAAAATCTCGGCGCCCACAGGCGTCTTCAGGATGAAGAGGGCAAACACGAACTGGAGAGAAAGCCCCCAGATGACCACTCGCCATGGGATACGCTTCCGGTCGGTGCTGAAGCCCCACGCCAGCATGCCGATGAGCAGGAGACCCAGGAGCGAGCGCAGACGGTGGATCAGCGGGGTTGATTCCCCCGCGGCCTGGAGTTCCCGAGCCGCCCCAGCACCCAGGGAGGGGGGCTCCTGGGCGCGGGGGTTCTGGATGGACGCCCCGCCCTCCGCCAGCCCAACTTCCGCCGGCACGGCCACCGCCCCACTGCCTGCCTCCAGGAAGCGGGCGCCGCCCCCAGCCAGAAGCAGGAGCATGCACCCCCCCCACAGAACCCGCACGGAAATCGAGGGGGATTGGTGCATTCAATCTCTCGGGGTCGAGGGTGGCCGGAGCGTTGAGCCTCGCGAGGGCACCGGCGAAGAGACGGATTCATGGCCGGGCGCGACTGGCATCCGGGGTGCGTGGGCAATATCCCCCTCTCTCCTCCTCCCCGCCAGAACCCCTGCCGGATCGGCAGGGATGGGAGGCATTGAGCCCAAGTCCGCCGGCTCATGGAGCCAAAGTGGCGGATCACCGGCATCCAGGAAGTGGGCACGGAGCTTGCTGTCCTATTCCCCGACTGGGGCTGTAGGGCCCTGAAGACAGAATGCCAAAAAACACAGCCACTTAGACGAGGAGAAGCTGGCTCATGGGAAAGGTGATCGGGATCGACCTGGGAACCACCAATTCGGTGGTAGCGGTGATGGAGGGGGGAGAGCCGGTGGTGATCCCCAACTCCGAGGGCGGCCGCACCACGCCATCCGTGGTGGGCTTCACCAAGGACGGTGAGCGTCTGGTGGGGCAGGTGGCCCGTCGGCAGGCCATTACCAACCCCACCAACACCGTCTTCTCCATCAAACGGTTCATGGGCCGGAAGGCCGGCGAAGTGGAGGGGGAGAAGAAGCTTGTCCCCTACGAGGTGGAGCGGGACAGCCAGGGCCGGGTGCAGGTCAAGATCCCCAGTGCGGAGAAGGCCCTCACCCCCCCTGAGATCTCGGCCATCATCCTCCAGAAGATGAAGCAGACCGCTGAAGACTACCTGGGACAGAAGGTCACCCAGGCCGTCATCACGGTACCGGCCTACTTCAACGATTCGCAGCGGCAAGCCACCAAGGACGCCGGGAAGATCGCCGGCCTGGAGGTGCTCAGGATCATCAATGAGCCCACTGCCGCCGCCCTGGCCTACGGCCTGGACAAGAAGAAGGACGAAAAGATCGCCGTCTTCGATCTGGGAGGCGGAACCTACGACATCTCCGTGTTGGAGTTGGGCGATGGTGTGTTCGAGGTGAAAGCCACCAACGGCGACACCCACCTGGGTGGTGATGACTTCGACCAGAAGGTCATTGACTGGCTGGTGGATGAGTTCAAGAAGGAGCAGGGCATCGACCTTTCCAAGGATGCCATGGCCCTGCAGCGGCTGAAGGAGGCCGCAGAGAAGGCCAAGATGGAGCTCTCCTCCACCATGCAGACGGATATCAACCTCCCGTTCATCACTGCCACCCAGGAGGGCCCGAAGCACCTGAACTACAAGCTCACCCGGGCCAAGTTTGAGCAGCTGGTGGAAGATCTGGTGCAGCGCACCATCCCCCCCATGAAGGCGGCGCTGAAAGACGCCGGGTTGGATCCGTCGGAGGTGGATGAGGTGATCCTGGTGGGAGGCTCCACCCGGATCCCCAAGATCCAGGAAGTGGTGAAGGAGTTCTTCGGCAAGGAGCCCCACAAGGGAGTCAACCCCGATGAGGTGGTGGCGGTGGGAGCCGCCATCCAGGGTGGAGTCCTCTCAGGAGATGTGAAGGATGTGCTCCTGCTGGATGTGATTCCGCTCTCTCTGGGCATCGAAACCCTGGGCGGAGTCATGACTCCCCTCATCGAGCGCAACACCACCATCCCCACCCGGAAGACGGAGACCTTCTCCACTGCGGAAGACAGTCAGACCACGGTGGAGATCCATGTGCTTCAGGGGGAACGGAAGATGGCTCTGGACAACCGGACCATCGGGAAGTTCCAACTCACGGGGATCCCGCCGGCCGCTCGAGGCACCCCCCAGATCGAAGTCACCTTCGACATCGACGCCAACGGCATCCTTCAGGTGGCCGCCAAGGACAAGGCCACCGAGAAGGAACAGAAGATTCGCATTGAAGCTTCCTCGGGTCTTTCGGACTCGGAAATCGACCGGATGGTGAAGGACGCCGAGTCCCACGCCTCGGAAGATGAGGAGCGGAGGGAAAAGGTGGAGGCCCGGAATCAGTTGGACTCCCTGGTCTACCAGGTGGAAAAGGACTCCGCCGAGTGGGGAGACAAGGTCTCGGAAGACTCCAAGGCCCGCCTGGATACCGCCCTCACCGGCGGCAAGGAGGCCCTGAAGGGCGACGATGTTGCAGTATTGAACTCGGCCAGGGACGAACTCATGCAGGCCTTCAGTGCGGCGGGCCAGGAGATGTACCAGGCCCAGGCCGCAGGAGTGCCGGAAGACGGCTTCACCCCCGGTGACGAGGGGCCTGCGGCAGAAGAAGCCACCCCCACTGACGACGATGTGGTAGAGGCCGATTTCGAGATCGTAGAGGACGAAGCCAAGAACTGACGCCCCGTCTCTCTCACGCATCCCCAGATTCGGGATTGGAGGTGCATGACTTCAGGGCATCGGGGGCAACTCTCCCGGTGCCCTGAAGCATCTTAAGGTTCCCCCAGGGCTTCAAGGGGAACCGCGGCCGCCATCGGGGAACCGCAGCCGTGACCGGGGACCCGAGGCCGCGACCGGGGTGTATAGCCCATTCAGTTTCGGACAGTACGTAAATTCCAGGAGGTTCGCATACCCATGCACGACCCACTCAAATCCAAAGGCCGGATCGTCGCCTTTTCCTCGCTGGCATTCGTGTTCGGGGTAGGACTCACCTCCGGCTTGGGCTGGACGGCCAACTCCGTGGCCATGCCCGCGGTCTCGTCGCAACCGCAACTTGCGGACGCAGCCGTCCGTCCGGCCCTGGACCTCAGCGAGGCCTTCGTGAACATCTCGGAGGCGGTGACGCCTGCTGTGGTGCGCATCGAAACGCAGCGGCCCCGGACCGCGTCCCGAGGAAGGCAGGATCCGTCGGCCATCCCCGAACCCTTCCGGCGTTTCTTTGAGATGCCGGAGGGCCAGGGCGGGCAGGCGCCGCCTCCCCAGATCGCCGGGGGAAGTGGCTTCATCGTATCCACCGATGGCTATATCCTGACAAATGATCACGTGGTGTCGGGCGTGGACGTCATCACGGTGTTCCTCCAAGACCGGCGGCAGTTCAGGGCGGAGCTCGTGGGCACCGACCCCACCACCGACGTGGCGGTCATCAAGATCGAGGCGGAGAACCTCCCCACCCTGTCGTTCGGGGATTCCGATGCCGTCAGGGTAGGAGAGTGGATTCTGGCCGTGGGGAACCCCGGGTTCGGAGGTGGCAGCCAACTGGACTACACCGTCACTGCAGGGATCATCAGTGCCAAAGGACGCCCTCTGGGCCTCATCCAGGGTGAGCTGCAGCGGAATCCCCAGATGGGGGAAGCGGCGCCCTTCGCCATTGAAGACTTCATCCAGACCGATGCCGTCATCAACCCGGGAAACTCCGGGGGACCCATGGTGGACCTCAGGGGCCAGGTGGTGGGAATAAACTCCGCCATCGCCAGCCGGACCGGATTCTATCAGGGATACGGCTTCGCCATCCCCATCGGGCTCGCCCGGAGGGTCATGGAAGATCTGGTGGAGTTCGGCCGGGTGCGCCGGCCCTGGTTGGGAATCGAGATCGTGGATGTACAGCCGGAGGATGCAGAGGTCTATGGCCTCCCCACGGTGAGCGGGGTTCTGGTGCAGAACCTGCCTGACAACAGCCCGGCCCGGGAGGCAGGTCTGCGGTCGGAAGACGTCATCGTGGCCATCGACGGAACGGAGGTGGGTCGCACGGGAGCCCTCCAGAACAAGGTGGCCCAGTACCGGCCTGGCGACCGGGTGACCGTGAGTCTCTATCGAAATCAGCAACGACAGGACATCACCGTGCGGCTGGGGGAAGCTCCCTTCAGTGCCGAACCCCCCCCCGTTCGCACCGCTGAGGTACGGGCAGAGGAGAAGCTGGGTATCCAGGTGAGGGAACTCACCGCCGACGCCGCACGCCAGTTGGGATACGACGTCCCCGGAGGTGTGATCATCGAGGATGTGGCTCCTGCGGGCCCTGCTGGAAGAAGAGGTGTGGCTCCCGGTCTGAAGCTGGTGGAGATCAACAGCCAGACCATTACCAGTCCCGAGGACGTCCGGGGGGCGTTGGAACAGGTCGACCCCGGGGAGGTGGTGACGTTGCGACTGGAGAGCCCTGACGGTGCGCGCCGGGTGGTGAACATCCGGATCCCGGAGTAGACCTCTCCGCCCGGCCGCGTCGCCAGTGCCCGGACGAACCCCCTGGAGGAGCCCCATCCCCAGGGGGTTCGTGTTGATGGCCTCCGACCCCCCGGTTATCTTTTCAGGCCCCGGAGTGTTTGAGGCGGCATCGGGGGCTCCGTTCCCGGACACGCGAAAGTGGCGGAATTGGTAGACGCGCGAGACTTAGGATCTCGTGGCCCTCGTGCCGTGGGGGTTCGAGTCCCCCCTTTCGCATTACAAATCGGTGAAGGCAGTTCATGAGGCTGTCTTCTTCTCCTTAGAAGCTCTTCCCTGGAATCGACTGTATCCCATGGCTCTGGATCTCTCCCGACTCAACGTAGACGTGCAGGAAGGTGAACGCTGGCGTCGCACGCTGAATATCACTGTCCCCGCCGACCTGGTTCAGGCCGAGCGTCAAAAGGTGCTGAAGACCCTCTCCTCCAAGGTTCGGCTCCCCGGATTCCGGAAGGGAAAGATTCCCAGCGCGGTGCTGGAGAAGCGCTTCGGCGGGGCGGTGCGTCAGGAAATGCTGGACTCCCTCATCGGTGAGGTCTACCGCGGGGTTCTCCAGGAGCGGGACCTCCGTCCCATCTCCGAAGGGGAGGTGAACCAGGTGGAGTGGGAAAACGAGGAAGATCTCACCTTCGCGGTTTCCTTCGACGTGAATCCGAAGGTCGAACTCGCTCGCCTGGGAGGCTTCTCCGTGCAGCGCCCGAAGGTGGCGGTGGCAGACGAAGATGTAATCCGTGTGCTGGAGCGGTTGCGGGAGGAGCAGGGAAGCTGGA
Source organism: Gemmatimonadota bacterium (assembly GCA_040905545.1). Lineage (GTDB taxonomy): Bacteria > Gemmatimonadota > Gemmatimonadetes > Longimicrobiales > Gaopeijiaceae > JBBDRI01. Next base: position 29,125 of record JBBDRI010000058.1, read on the forward strand.
AGCCGGAGGAAACCGGCGTCCCGCAAGACGGCGACCTGGCTTCCATCGAGATCGCTCGTCTGGACGGCTCCCCGGAGGAGGCCGAGCCTCGGGGGTATGAGGTCACGGTGGGTCGCCAGGAGGCGATTCCGGATGTGGAGGAAGCCATTCGCACCCTGGAGGTGGGGGCTACCGGCGAGTTCACCGTAACCTTCCCGGAAGACTTTCCCGATGAGGAACGGCGGGGAGAGAGCCGCCAGTTGCGCATCACCCTGAAGGAGCGGAAGAGCATGCTCCTCCCGGACCTGGATGACGACTTCGCCACCTCCCTTGGCGACTTCGGCTCCCTGGACGACCTCCGGACCCGCATCCGGGACGACCTGCAGGCCGAGTCGGAAGAGCAGGCGGAATCACAGGTGAGGGGGCTGCTGCTGTCGCAGATTCTGGAGGCGAACCCCTTCGAGGTCCCCGATTCCCTGGCCGAACGCTACATTGAATCGGTGCTGGGAGACGTGAGCGAAGCCACGCCGGAGCAGTTGGAAGAGGCCCGCACCTCACTCAAGCCGGAAGCCGAGGTAGCGGTGAAGCGCATGCTGCTACTGGACCGGGTAGCTGAGGAGAACAATCTCAGAGCCACTGAGGAAGAGTTGGATGAGCGGATCGAGGCCATGGCGGAGAAAGGAAAATCCTCGCCTGCCGAAATCTACGCCCGCCTCCAGAAGAGCGGGCGGCTGGAAAGCCTTGAGCGAGAGATTACCGACACGAAAGTATTCGACTTCCTGAAGTCGCAATCCACGATTACCGAGGCCGCCTCCTGACGGAGGAGACCTTCCACCCATAGGGATTCATGGCCATCTACCCACCGTACGTCATCGAACGGACCAGCCGCGGCGAGCGGAGCTACGACATCTTCAGTCGGCTCCTCATGGACCGCATCATCATGCTGGGAAGCCCCATCAACGATGACGTGGCCAACATCATCGTGGCCCAGTTGCTTTTCCTGGACGCCGAAGATCCGGAGCGCGACATCTACCTCTACATCAATTCGCCAGGGGGGAGTGTCTACGCCGGACTGGCCATCTACGACACCATGCAGCACCTCCGGGCACCGGTGGCAACGTTCTGCGTGGGGATGGCGGCGTCCATGGGAGCGGTGTTGGTGGCGGCGGGCGAGCCGGGGAAGCGGAGTGCCCTCCCCAATTCCCGGATCATGATCCATCAGCCTTCCTCCGGGATGCAGGGAAGCGCGGCCGACATCGAGATTGCCGCCCGGGAGGTCCTGGACATCCGTGTGCGCCTGAACGAGATCCTGGCCAAGCACACGGGGCAATCCGTGGACCGAATCAGCCAGGATGTGGATCGGGATCGCTTCATGAGCCCTGCGGACGCCGTGGAATACGGCCTCCTGGACCGGGTCCTCACGAAGCGGGAGGAAGAGAAGATCGACCAGACCGCCAAGCCGAAGGAGAAGTCAGGGGAGAAGTAGCACGTTTTCCCCCCGGAACCGGAGGGGCCGGCATTCCCCCTCCCTGTAGGAGGACGCAACCATGTCCAGTGACAAACATCTGCGCTGCAGCTTCTGCGGGAAGTCCAAGGAGAGCGTCAAGAAATTCATCTCCGGACCTTCTGTCTACATCTGCAATGAGTGCATTTCGCTCTGCAACGAGATCCTGGCGGAAGAGGAGGAGCGGGAAGCGGCGGAAACCGCGGTCCCCACCCTGAATCCCCAGGAAATCAAGGATGTGCTGGACCAGTACGTCATTGGACAGGATACGGCCAAGAAGGCCCTGGCTGTGGCGGTGTACAACCACTACAAGCGGGTGAACCACGACGGCATTCTGGATGATGTGGAGATTGAGAAAGCCAACATCCTCCTGGTGGGGCCCACCGGGGTGGGTAAGACCCTCCTGGCCCAGACCCTGGCCCGGATGCTCCGGGTGCCCTTCACCATCGCAGACGCCACCACCCTCACGGAAGCCGGGTACGTGGGCGAAGATGTGGAGAATATCCTCGTACGCCTGCTTCAGGCCTCGGATTTCAACGTGGCCGACTGCGAACAGGGTATCGTCTACATCGACGAGATCGATAAGATCGCCCGCAAGTCCGAGAACCCGTCCATCACCCGGGACGTCTCGGGCGAGGGAGTACAGCAGGCACTCCTGAAGATCCTGGAAGGCACCGTGGCATCCGTGCCGCCCCAGGGAGGACGAAAGCATCCCCAGCAGGAATACATCCAGATCAACACCCGGAATATCCTCTTCATCTGTGGGGGTGCGTTCGACGGGCTGGAGAAGATCGTGGAAGCCCGCATCGGTCAGAGGCGGATCGGCTTCGGCCCTGGACTGGATGAAACCGACGAACTGGCTGAACAGGTGGACCGCCACCAGTTGCTCCGGCATATGGAACCGGAAGACCTTCAGCGGTTCGGACTCATTCCAGAACTGGTGGGGCGGATGCCGGTGAGCGTCCATCTGGATGAGCTGGACGAAGAGGCCCTGGTGCGAATCTTGAAGGAGCCAAGGAACGCCCTACTGAAGCAGTATGGCAAGATGATGGAGCTGGAGGGGATTGGTCTCACCTTCGATCCGGACGCCATCCGGGCCATTGCCCGAAAGGCCCTGAAGCGGGGGACGGGAGCCCGGGGGCTGAGAGCGGTCCTGGAGGATCTCATGCGCGAACTCATGTTCGACATCCCGTCGCGCCAGGACGTGAAGGAGGTACTCATCACCCCCGACGCGGTTGATCGGGGAGCGGCTCCCCTCCTGGTGCTGAAGCCTGAGGCCAGAAAGAAGGAAGCGTGAGCCAGGCCCCCTCCTCACCTCTGCCCATCTTCCCATGCCCACGCTGACACGGGTGGATGACCACCTGGAGATCCCGGAGCGCCTACCGGTCCTGGCACTCCGGGATCTCGTCTTTTTCCCCTACATGGTTCTCCCCCTGCTCATCGGGAGAGCGCCTTCCCTCCGGGCTTTGGAGGAAGCTGCCGATACGGACGGACTCCTTCTGGCAGTAGCCCAACTGGATCCGGAAACGGAGGACCCCACGGCAAGCGACCTGCACCGAGTGGGAACGGTGGTGCGGGTCCTGCAGACCACCCACCTGCCGGACGGCACGGCCAGGGTGGTGTTCGAGGGAGTGGGTCGAGGACGGGTGACCCGATTTTCCAGTACCGGGGAGTCCGGCATGCGGGCCACCCTGGAACTCCTTACTCAGCAGGAGGCCGACCCTCCAGGATGGAAGCCCGAAGCCTCGGTGGAGGCCCTCTGCCGCCGGGTGCTCCGAATGGGACAGGATTATATCCGCATCAACCCCGACCTGGCGGATGAATTGGCGGCTCCCTTCGCCGGGGATGGAGACCGGGTGCGTCAGGCCCACCTTCTGGCCGGCCACCTCCTGCTTCCAGCGCGAGAGAAACAGCCGCTGCTGGAGGCGGCTGACGTGCCGGCGCAGTACCAGAAGCTCCGGGCGCTCCTGGAGCGGGAGATGGAGATTCTCCAGATCGAGGAGACCATCGACCAGCAGATGCGCCGGCATGTGGATTCCGAGCGCCGGCAGGCCTATCTGCAGGAGCAACTCAAGATCATCCACCGGGAGTTGGACGCAGGTGAGGGAGAGTGGGGAGATCTGGAAGAGAAGCTGGCCAGCACCCCCCTCCCTGCCCCAGCTCAAGATCGGGCCGAGCGGGAGATGGCCCGACTGCGTCGCCTCACGCCGGCTTCGCCGGAGGCAGGCATCATCCGCACCTATCTGGACTGGATCCTGGCCCTCCCCTGGGAGGCTCGAAGCCCGGACACATTGGACGTGGCCCGAGCCTCCACCATCCTGGAAGCTGAACACTTTGGCCTGGAGGAAGTGAAAGATCGGATCCTGGACCATATCGCCGTGCTCTCCCTGGTAGGCGAGCTCCAGGGTCCCATTCTCTGCCTGGCAGGCCCTCCGGGCGTAGGGAAGACGTCGTTGGGACGAAGCATTGCCCGCTCCCTGGGCCGGGAGTTCGTGCGGGTCTCCCTGGGTGGGGTCCGGGATGAAGCAGAGATCCGCGGCCATCGCCGGACCTATGTGGGGGCGCTCCCCGGACGTGTTCTCCAGGGGATGCGCCGGAGTGGTACCCGAAATCCGGTCTTTCTCCTGGACGAGGTGGACAAGCTCTCCCGGGATTTCCACGGAGACCCGGGAGCCGCCCTGTTGGAGGTCCTGGACCCCGAACAGAACAAGACCTTCACGGACCACTATCTGGAACTGGAGTTCGACCTGTCCGATGTGCTCTTCGTGGCCACCGCCAACGGGCTTGCCGGCATCCCTGAACCCCTTCGTGACCGGATGGAGATCATCCGGATTCCCGGATATCTCGACACCGAGAAGCAGGCCATCGCCCGGGAATTCCTCTGGCCTCGCCAGCTCACCAGGCACGGTCTGGCGGAGAGAAATGTGAAGTTGGAAGACTCGGCTCTCTCGGGAATCATGGAGGGGTATACCCGGGAGGCAGGGGTTCGGGAGTTGGACCGTCAGCTCTCCCGCCTGGCTCGGAAGGCAGCCCGGGGACAGGTGGAAGCAGGTAGAGCCTCCCGCGGCCGCAGGCCCATTTCGGCCGAACAGTTGCCGGAACTCCTGGGTCCCCCGCCATTCTCTCGCGTCTCCCGGGAGTCGGAGGGAAGCCGGGTGGGGATTTCCACCGGCCTGGCCTGGACTGCAGCCGGCGGAGAACTGCTTCAGGTGGAAGTAGCCGTCGTCCCAGGACAGGGCCGAATGCAGCTCACCGGCACCCTGGGCGAGGTCATGAAGGAATCCGCAGCGGCGGCACTCACCTATGCCCGCTCAAGAGCTCGGACCCTGGGCCTTCGGAGTCACTTCCAGGACGAACTGGACCTGCACATCCATGTCCCGGAAGGAGCCACCCCCAAAGATGGTCCATCGGCGGGTATCACCATGGCGGTAGCGCTTATTTCGGCCCTCACCGGAGTGCCCACCCGTTCGGATGTGGCCCTTACAGGCGAGATCACCCTCCGGGGAAGAGTCCTCCCGGTGGGGGGAATCCGGGAGAAGGCCGTGGCCGCCGCCCGAGAGGGCATTCGCACGGTGATCCTTCCAGCAGACAATGAAGGCGAGCTGGCGCGCCTTCCCCAGGAAGTACTGGAACGCGTCACCTTCATCTCCGTCAGCACCATGGATGAGGTGCTGGACGCCGCACTGGGCATGAAACCGGGCCTCATGGCCGAGGAAGGCGGCGGCCCTTCTCCCCTTCTCACCTGATGGGCAGGATATGAAGATTGCCGAAGTGACGTTCATGGGTTCCGTGGCCGACCCCCACGCCAACCTTCCCGTGGAGCCGGGATTGCCCCAATTCGCTTTCTCCGGTCGCTCCAATGTGGGCAAGTCGTCGCTCATCAACGTGCTGCTGCAGCGCACCCGGAAGCGTATCGCCAAGGTTTCAGCAACTCCCGGGAAGACCCAGCTCCTCAACTTCTATCAGGTGAACGGGCGGTTCTACCTGGTGGACCTTCCGGGCTTCGGGTATGCCAAGGTTCCCCTGAAGGTGAAGGATCAGTGGAAATCCCTGGTGGAGGGATACCTGGCCCGGGATGACGGTCCAGCGGCGGCCGTGCACCTGGTGGACATCCGCCGGGATCCTACGCCGGAGGACCTGCAAATGCTGGATTACCTCGCCGCCCGGGGGACGCCCACGCTGGTGGCCCTCACCAAAGTGGACAAGTTCTCCGGAAGCCGGGCCAAGGATCGGGTGAACCGCCTCATCCAGGAACTCCAGTTGGATCCCGAACAGGTGATTCCCTTCTCCGCACTAACGGGGGAAGGTCGGGATCTGCTTCTGGACGCGCTGGAGTCGTTCCTGGAGGAGACCACTGGGGCAGGAAGGACCACAGGCCCGTGAAACATGGGTTCCACCTTGACCCGCAATTCGTCATGAGGCGCCCCTTGGCCCCAACTGCCCTCCTGTCCCCATGGTTCTTGGTAGCGGCCCTGCTCGTCCTCCCGGCCTTGGGTGAGGCTCAGGGGACGCTCCGACAGGAGGAGATCTCCCTCACCCTTCGGACAGGTTCCCTCCTCATTCGGGTGACGCCCCTCACGCCCTGGGTGGTGGAAACTGCGGCGCCGGATACCCGGAACCGATTGGAGGCCATGGAACGAGAGTACGGGCCGGAACTGGTTGATCGATGGGGAGCCGGCACTCTCTTCCTGGTGACCCTCTTCAGCAACGCTCCAGATGCCCCCTTCGAGGCCCATGATCTCACCCTGGAGAGCCGGGGATTCATCCAGCGAAGTGTTGCCATATCCCCGGTGACGCCCGGGTGGTCGTCGGGTCGGGTGGGCCAGCAGGAAACCGCCATGGCCGTGTATCTCTTCCCCGAGGCGGTGGATCCCACCGAACTGTGGGATGTCCGCTACGGCAGCGCGGGCACTCGGGGCGAGTGGGCCCGGATGCTCCCCAGAATCCAGGCGGAACGGAACCGCCTCTTCTAATCGTCCTGGGGAGGCTCCGAGGCACCGCTTCCGCCTTCACGCGGGTCATCCAGCCCGAACTTCCCGATCTTCCGATAGAGGGTGCGCTCCCCGATTCCCAACTCCTCGGCCGTCCGGCGCCGATTGCCACGTAGCCGCTGCAAGGCCGACCGGATGGTCTCTCTTTCCATCTCCTCCATGGTCATCCCTGGCCGGTAGATTACCACTCCGTCCTCCCCGTCCTCCTCCTCCGCCAACCGGGAGGGAAATTCAAGATCCGGCTGGTCCGAGCGCTGTTGCGAGTATGCCAGTTCGCCCTCCGGCGGCTTCCCTTCCCCACCCGGAAGGCCAGCCTCCCACGCCGAAGACGGAGACCAGGGAATTTCCTTTCGATGTAGTTCCCACGACGACGGTGTGGGGCCCGTCGGAGCCTCCACCTCACCTGACCTGATGGCCGCACGATACTCCTCGAACTCGTCGTGGAGCTGGTCCACGTCTACCCGGAGCTCCACCAGAGTCCGGAAGATAAATTCCAGCTCCGGGCGGGCCACGCTTCTGGCCACCTCAGTCTGGCCGTCGTCCCGGTGGGAGTCGGGGGAGGCAGGGAGTCCAGGGGGTCGCCGGGGTACCGGGAGCAGGCTCCGACCCGCTTCCGGCTCCCGGACCTCCTTGGGGATATCCTGGGGCTGGATGACCTTCCCCGGGGCCAGCACCACCATGCTTTCCACCAGGTTCCTCAGTTCGCGGATATTCCCCGGCCAGCTGTGCCGGATGAGAATGTCCATGGCTTCCGGGGCGATTCCCACAAAGGGCCGATCCAACTGGGCTCCCACGTCCCGGATGAAGGTTCGCACCAGGAGAGGGATGTCGGCCCTTCGGTCCCGCAGCGGGGGCAACTCTACCGAGAGAACGTTCAGCCGGTAGAATAGATCTCTGCGGAAATGACGGTCCATGACCATTTCCCGGAGTTCCCGATTTGTGGCAGCGATGATCCGCACATCCACGGTAATGGGTCGCTCCCCTCCCACCCGGAGAAATGCCCGCTGCTCCAACACCCGCAGCAGCTTGGTCTGGGTGGCCAGAGGCATCTCTCCGATCTCGTCCAGGAAGATGGTGCCCTTATTGGCCAGTTCGAACAGTCCCTTTCGGGCGTCCACCGCGCCGGTGAAGGCCCCTTTTTCATGCCCGAACAGCTCGCTCTCCAGGAGGGTCTCCGTGAGCGCCGCCACGTTCACGGCTATGAAGGGTCGATGCCTCCGGGCGGACAGGGAATGGATGCCACGGGCAACCAGTTCCTTGCCAGTGCCCGACTCTCCGGTGATGAGCACCGTGGAGGGGACCCGGGCGAAATGCACCACCCTCTCCAATGCCTCCCGGATGGCTTCCGTCTCTCCAACGATGCCCATGGTATCCTGGAGTCGGCGTCGCTCCATCACCCGGCGGGCCAGCATGATGACTTCCTCGGAATCGCCCGGAGGAGCCACCACCTCCTGGATTCCCAGGCTCCGGTAGCGCTCCGCCTCTCCCGGAGCCACGGCCAGCACGGGCACATCCTCCTCCCTCACCTCGCCTGAGAGCCATGCCCTGAGCGCCTCCTCCTGCAACCCCCCCGTGAGGATGACGAGAGCCACGCCCTCGAGCCCGGGAGGCTCCGCGCCCTCGGGGAGGTAATCCACCCGCAGGGGGTCCCCTTGGAAGTCTGTACCATCCAGGCCTTTCCGGATGGCACCGGCCAGCGCCATCCCATGGGTGGAGATGAGCACCATCTGTGGGCTCACCATGGCCTCCCAGGGGCTCCAGCGAGACAAGCGAACGAACGAAGGAACATCAGCGGTGCCGTCCCATGGGGCCCTGGACGGGGGGAGCACCGGGAGAGTGGAAAGTAGCTCGGTGCGAAGTAATGGCCACGGCATGTTCTACCACCCCGGCCAGGGCCGCGAGTCCATCCTGCACACCCCCTCGGCTGCCTGGCAGATTCACCATGAGGGTTCGGCCACGGATGGCCGCCACCCCCCGGGAGAGCACAGCCAGGGGGGTGGAGTTTCGCCCTTCCCCCCGAAGAAGTTCTGGAATGCCCGGAACCAGCCGATCAGCCACCGCCAGAGTGGCTTCCGGCGTCACGTCCCGGGGGGAAAAGCCCGTACCTCCTGTAGTGACGATGAGATCCACCATACCGCCATCGCACCACTTGAGGAGGATGGGCACGATGGCACTGGTTTCGTCCACCACCACTTCCCGCTGGGCCAGGATCCTCCCCTCCTCCTGGGCCCACGCCTCCAGGAGGTCGCCGCTCCCGTCCTCTCTGACGCCCCGGGCCACTCCGTCACTGACTGTCAGGACCCCTACTCGCATGGTCTCGGCCTACCTCTTGATGGAGCCCTGCTTGTAGAAGGGGGGACGAGTCACCCGAGCGGGAATATCCTCACCTCGGATCCGGACCCCCACCTGGGAATCGGGGGCCGCCAGGGCCACCGGCACGTACCCCAGCGCGATCCCCTCGCCCAGGGTGGGGCTCAGAACCCCGGAAGTAACCTGGCCCACTTCCTGGCCCTGATCATCCACCAGAGGATACCCGGCCCGGGGGAATCCGCGAGCCTCCAGAACCACCCCTACCAGGCGCCGACTCACGCCCTCCTGTTTCTGGCGAGCCAGGGCCTCACACCCCACGAACTCGCCCTTGTCCAGCTTCACGATCCAACCCAACCCCGACTCCAGGGCCGTGTATTCGGTTGACAGGTCGTTCCCGTAGAGGGGGTAGCCCACCTCAAGGCGAAGGGAATCCCGCGCACCCAGGCCACACGGCAGGATTCCGTCGGGCTCCCCCGCCTCCAGAAGGGCCCGCCAGAGGGTGACCGCATCATGGGCCGCCACATAGAACTCGAACCCGTCTTCCCCGGTGTATCCGGTGCGAGCCAGAATGGCCGGCACCCCGGCGATGGTCCCCTGGGCGAAGCGGTAGTAGCCGATCTCACCCAGGGGGTAGTCCGTGAGACGGGCCGCCACGGTGGCCGAGCTGGGCCCCTGGAGGGCCAGGAGGGCAACGGAGTCGGACTGGTCTTCCACTTCCACATCCAGTCCCCGGGCGTGCTTCAGGATCCATTGGAGGTCGGCGGCCCGGTTGGAGGCATTCACCACGACCATCCATTCATTCGCCTTCCGATAGATCAGTAGATCGTCCAGCACCCCTCCATCATCCTGGCAGAGAGCGGAATACTGGGCCTGCCCCACCTCCAAGCGGGAGGCATCATTCACCGCCACCTTCTGGATGAGGGCCAGGGCCTGAGGTCCCGTCACCCGGAACTCTCCCATATGGGAGACGTCGAAAAGGCCTACCCCCTCCCGCACCGCCCGGTGCTCCTTGGTGATGCCATGGGGATACTGCACCGGCATATCGAATCCGGCGAAGGAAACCATCTTCCCACCCAGGGCCAGATGCTCGCCATGGAGAGGGGTCTCAAGCAGTGCGCTGTCCTGACTCATTTACAATCCTCTTGCTGTTTGACTTCGAGTTACGGGTGCGGGTCGTTCACCATGAGTTCCACAAAGAGCGACTTCTGCACGTGGAGCCGGTTCTCCGCCTCATCGAAGACGCGGGACCAGGGGCCATCAACGACCCGAGCATCCACTTCCTCACCCCGATGCGCCGGGAGGCAGTGTAGGAAGATGGCTTCGGACCGGGCGCGAGACATGAGCTCGGGCGTGACCATGAATCCGTGGAAGGCCGCCATGCGCCGTTCGTTCTCCTCCTCCTGCCCCATGGAAGTCCAGACATCCGTATTCACCACCTTCACCCCCTCCACGGCCTCTGCCGGATCGCGGGTCAGGAGAATGTCGGCGTTGGAACGGGCCCTGGCCAGAATGGCAGGGTCCGGATCATACCCTTCCGGACAGGCCAATCGCAGGGGAAAGCCCAGTCGATACGCGGCATTCAGCCACGAATTGGCCATGTTGTTCCCATCTCCCACCCAGGCCACGGGAACGGCGGAGAGGTCCTCACCGAAGTTCTCCTGCATGGTGAGAAGGTCGGCCAGGACCTGGCAGGGGTGAACCAGATCGGTGAGGGCATTCACCACAGGAATGGACCCGTACGCCGCCAGGGTCTCCACCTCCTGGTGTCCGAACGTCCGCACCACCAGTGCATCCACGTAGCGCGAGAGAACCCGTGCCGTATCGGCCAGATCCTCGCCTCGACCCACCTGGCTATCCCGGTCGGCCAGGAACACCACATCGCCACCCAACTGACGCACCCCTACCTCGAACGACACCCGGGTCCGGGTCGAGCTCTTCCGGAAGATCATGGCCACATGGCGGCCGGCCAGCGGGTTTCCCCACGAATCTCCGGCCTTCATGCGTCGAGCGCGGTCCAGCAGCCCCATGAGGGCAGGGGTCTCCAGATCGGGAATGGCGAGGAAGTCCCGCTTGTCGCCGGGGTGCGTGGGCATGGCTGCTCCTGGGCGGAAAATCAGAGAATGAAGCGGCGGAGATCTTCGTCGTCCATGATGTTCTCCAGACGATTGGCCACGAAGTCCCGATCTATCGTGAGCGCTCCCTGCCCCTCTTCGGGAAGGTTGAACAGCACGTCCTCCAGTACCGTGGTCATGACGGTTTGCAGCCGCCGAGCTCCGATGTTCTCCATCCGGTCGTTCAGCTGCGCCGCAACCCGGGCCACCTCCAGGATTCCGTCTTCGGTGAAATCCAGTTGGGTGTTCTCGGTGGCGGCCAGCGCAGTGTACTGGGTGAGCAGGGCGTTCCTGGGCTCCGTGAGAATCCTCACGAAGTCGGCCTCCTCCAGGCTTCGGAGCTCCACCCGGATGGGGAAGCGCCCCTGCAGTTCGGGGATAAGGTCGCTGGGCTTTGACACATGAAATGCCCCGGCGGCGATGAACAGCATGTGGTCGGTGCGCACCAACCCGTACTTGGTCTGGACGTTGGAGCCTTCCACGATGGGAAGGAGGTCCCGCTGGACACCCTCCCTGGACACGTCGGGCCCCGCTCCTCCCCGATCGCCGGCCACCTTGTCGATCTCGTCCAGGAAGATGATCCCCATCTCTTCGGCCCGGGCCAGGGCCTCACCGACCACCTCATCCATATCCACCAGGCGGTCCAATTCGGTCTGGATGAGAATGCGCCGGGCGTCCGCCACCCTCATGTTCCTGCGCTTCTTCCGGCGGGGAAGCATGTCCTGGAGCATCTCGGTGAAGTTGTGATCCATGCCATCCATGCCTCCCATGGGGAGCATCATCCCATCCAGGGACGGCGTCTGATCTACCTCCACCTCCACTTCCCGATCTTCCAGCTTGCCGTCCTGGAGGAGCTTCCGGAGCTTCTCCCGGGTGCGAGCCCGACGGGCAGCGGGATCCTGAGACCGCTCCTCCCGCGCCTCAGCCTCCTGAGGCTCAGCCTCCTGGGTCTCAGCCTCCTGCCGTCCGGCCTCCACTTCCCCCTGACTCCCATTCGGGAGATCCTCCGCCCGTCGAACCCCCTGGGGGCCGGCCACGAAGACGCTGCCTAGCGTGACTCCGCCGGGAGCGCTTCCGCTTTCCGGCACCGGCTTGGGAGAATCCGGTGCCACGGGAGGGAGGAGTAGGTCCAGCAGGTGGTCTTCCGCCCGCTGCTCGGCTTCTTCCTGCACTTCGTCTTCCCGCTCTACCCGGACCATGTTCACGGCGGTGTCGGCCAGGTCCCGCACCATGGACTCCACATCCCGCCCCACGTACCCCACCTCGGTGAATTTCGACGCCTCCACCTTCACGAAGGGGGCGCCGGCCAGGCGGGCCAGACGTCGAGCCACCTCCGTCTTCCCCACTCCCGTGGGCCCGATGAGGATGAGGTTGTTCGGAGAGATCTCCTCCCTCAATTCAGGCTCCACCCTGGAGCGGCGCCAACGGTTCCGCAGAGCAATGGCCACCGCCTTCTTGGCACCCTCCTGCCCCACGATGTACCGGTCCAACTCCGCCACGATCTGGCGGGGGGTGAGTTCGTCCATCCAGTCATCCTCGGCAGACTGATGGTCTACTGAAGATGCTTCCGATCCCACTTGGGGATCATGGCCTGGATCGGGCGAATCCTCATCTCGAGGGGTATCTGGTTCAGTCACGTCAGTCCAACTCCATCACCGTGATACGGTGGTTCGTATAGATGCAGATGTCGGCGGCGATGTCCAGCGAGACCTTCACGATCTCAGCGGCGTTCAGGCTGGAATGCAACTTCAGGGCCCGGGCCGCCGACAGGGCGTATGAACCCCCGGAACCGATGGCCACCACTTCGTCATCAGGTTCGATGACGTTGCCGTCTCCACTCACCAGGAAGAGACGGTCCCGGTCGGCCACCACCAGGAGGGCGTTCAGGCGACGCAGGAAGCGATCCATCCGCCACTCCTTGGCCAGCTCCACGCAAGCCCGGGTGAGATTGGAGGGGTAGCGGTCCAGCTTCTCCTCCAGCTTCTCGAAGAGGGTGAATGCATCGGCCACCCCTCCGGCAAAGCCCGCCAGAATCTTCCCGTCCTTGAGCTTGCGGACCTTGCTGGCCGTGCCCTTCACCACCGTATCCCCCAATGTAACCTGGCCATCCCCTCCCATGGCCACCTTCTCACCGTGGCGTACCGCCAGCACCGTGGTGGCCCTCCATCTGCGTTCGTCAAAGGATTCGCTCATACCCTGCCCTGTTGTAAATTCATGCATTGTGAAGTAAAAAAAATAACAGCAAGCCCCACCTTGACCAATCGTCGACCTTGCCCCACAAGAACCCTAACGAGCTCTGGGATGGGCCTGGTCGTAGACCCTCTTCAGTCGCTCCTTCGAGGTGTGGGTATAGATCTGCGTCGTGGAGAGGGATACATGCCCCAGGAGCTCCTTCACCGCCATGAGGTCGGCCCCGGCATCCAGAAGATGGGTGGCGAAGGAATGGCGAAGGGAGTGCACGCTTAAACCCTCGCCTTCGGCTACCTTCTCCAACAGAGCGTGCACGGCCTTCTGGATGGAGCGCCCGGAGAGTCTGCCGCCGCTGCGATTCACGAGGAATGCCCGACGATCTGCCTCTCCCGGCTTGGCCTGAGCGATGGCTTCTTCCCGTCTGGGAAGGTATCGTCGGGCCGCCGCCAGAGCCCTGCCGGTGATGGGGACCACCCGCTCCTTTCGCCCCTTTCCCCGTACCTTGACCTGTTCGCTCACCCAGTCCACCTCCTGGAGATCCATCCCCTGGAGTTCGGATAGTCGAAGGCCGCTCCCATAGAGAAACTCCAGGATGACCAGCGTCCGGACTCCCACCAGGGAGTTCTCCGCCGCCCGGGTCTCCGCCAGGTTGAAGACCGCTTCCACGGCCCGTTTCGACAGGTGTCCAGGCAGAGGCTTGTCCTTCCGGGGAGTCCGCATTCCCCGGGTGGGATTGAACGGGATCCGCTCTTCCATAAAGAGAAAGCCGAAAAACACCCGGGCGGAGGAGAGTTTCCGGTTCACGGTAAGCCGGGAGAGCTTCCGGCGGTGCAGAGACCCCAGGAATCCCCGTATGGCCAGCCGATCTACATCAGACCAGGTCCACTCCCCGGTGCCATTGTACTCCGTGAGGAATGTGTCCAGTTCCCGCAGGTCCCGTTCATATGCGTCCACTGTCCGGGGAGACAGTTGCCGCTCGTGGGTGAGGTGACGCACGAACTCCTGGATCTCAGGCTTCACACAGCCGCCACCTCCGTTTCCCCGCCACCCTTCCCAGCAGCATCCGCCTCACTCACGATCCCCACCTCCTCCATCCAGCGGAGGAAGTCGTCGTGGGCCCGCCGGCCCATCCGGGCCCGCCTTTCTCCCTTGTCCCGGATCCGTTCGTTCAGCGGATCCACCAGGCCCCAGTTGGAGTTCATGGGTTGAAAGTGCTTGGGGTTGCACTCCCGGAGGTAGCGGTACAGTCCCCCCAACATGGTGGTGGGAGGAGGCACCACGGGCTCCTCTCCCTGAAGGATCCGGTCCAGATTCACAGCCGCCAGGATTCCGGAAGCGGCAGACTCGGTATACCCCTCCACGCCGGTGAGCTGGCCGGCGAAGATGAGGTCCGGGCGTTCTTGCAGGCTGCCGTGCGATGTGAGGGTTCCTGGGAAGTTCAGGTAGCTATTCCGGTGGATGGACCCGAAGCGAAGGAACTCCGCGTGGGCCAGACCCGGGATCATGGCGATGACCCGTTTCTGCTCGCCAATCCTCATGCGGGTCTGGAACCCCACCAGATTCCACATCTGCCCCGCCCGGTCTTCCCGCCTGAGCTGTACCACGGCGAAGGGACGCCGCCCGGTGCGGGGATCGGTGATTCCGATGGGCTTCATGGGGCCAAAGCGCAGGGTATCGGGCCCCCGTGACGCCATGACTTCAATGGGGAGACACCCTTCGAAGTAGGGTACCGCATCCCAACTGTGGCCACCCTCGTGGATCTCAGCATCCACAATCCCCTGGACGAAGGCGTAATACTCGTCTCGGTCCATGGGGCAGTTCAGGTAGTCCGCATCCTGGTCCCATCGGCCCTGGGCGAAAACCACTGAATCATCCAGGGAATCCCGGTGCACGATGGGGGCGATGGCGTCGAAAAACGCCAACCCCTCCTGGCCCAGCGCATCCCGGATGGCCTGGGAGAGCGTGTCGGAGGTGAGAGGCCCGGTGGCGATGATGGTCGGCCCGGAGGGCAGCTCCGTGATCTCTTCTCTCAACACCTGCACCCGCGGGTGGCCTTCCACCTCTCGCGTCATGGCGACAGCGAACAGATCCCGGTCTACGGCCAGGGCCGCACCTGCCGGCACCCGGGCCTCCTGAGCTGCTCGTAGCAGGAGAGATCCCATGGCCACCATCTCCTGCTTCAGGGCCCCATGGGCGTTGGCGGGGTCCTCGCTCTTGAAGGAATTCGTGCAGACCAGTTCTCCCAGTTGCTCGGTCTGGTGGGCGGGTGTCCGGCGCACAGGCCGCATCTCCACCAGACGGACCTGGCGCCCGCGCTCCGCTAGTTGGAGAGCCGCCTCACACCCGGCCAACCCCCCACCCACCACCGTCACATCAGCCACTGGCCTTGCCCCCAGTCGCACCCTTCTGGCCGGCGGACTTCCGGGCCGCCGGTTTCTTGGCCGTACCCTTCTTCGCTGCGGGCTTTTTGGCTGCAGGCTTCTTGGTGGAAGGCCTCTTGGTCGTGTTTTTCCCGGCCTTCGTTTTGGTGGCAGAGCTCTTCTTGGAAGCGCCTCGGCGGCCGCGTCCACCGGGCTTCTTCCCCTTCTCCGCCAGAAGCGCTACCGCATCCTCCAGCGAGAGGTCGTCGGGTTGGGTGCCCTTTCCCAGATTCGCATTCTGCTCACCGTCGGTGAGATAGGGTCCGTAACGCCCGTCCAGAATCCGCAGCTCATTCCCGGTGGAGGGGTGGGGTCCGAACTCCTTCAGCACGGCGGGACCCGACGGTCGGGCAAAGAGCTCCAGAGCTTCGTCCAGGGTCACCGTGAACAGCATCTCGGGAGGTGCCAGGTTGCGATAATCCTTCTCCTTGGGCCCACCCCGGCGCACGTAGGGGCCATAGCGGCCCAGATTCGCGGTGATCTCCTTCCCACTCTCGGGATCGTTCCCCAACACCCGGGGCAACGAGAGGAGCATCAGGGCGTAGGGGAGGTTCACCGTGCCAGGCTCCACCCCAGGGGGAACACTGGTGCGCGGTGGCTTCTCCTTCCCGGCTCCGTCCTCGCCCAGCTGCACGTAGTGTCCGTACGGGCCGGCCTTGAGGAATACGGGCTCTCCGGTGTCGGGATGATTCCCCAACGCCTCTTCCTGGGGTCCATCCATGGACCGGGTGCTCTTGCACTCCGGGTACCCCGAGCAGCCCAGGAACCGTCCCCGCTTGTTCCACTTCACCAACATGGGCCGCCCGCACTTGTCACACACCTCGCCTTCGGCGGCCAGCAGCTCCTTCACGAGTTCCTCGGAAGCCGCCCTGCCCATGTCCAGACGTTCCTTGAAGCCCGGATAGAACTCTTCCAGCACCGTGCGCCAGTGCACCTCGCCTTCCTCCACGCGGTCCAGCTCCCCCTCCATGCGGGAGGTGAAGGCCACGTCGAAGATGTTGGGAAAGACCCTTACCAGGAGCTTGGCCACGGTGTCCCCCAGAGGCGTGGGCTTGAACCGCCGATCTTCCTGCTCCACGTACTCGCGCTTCTCGATGGTTTCCAGGATGGTGGCGTAGGTGGAAGGCCGTCCGATCCCCAGGGACTCCAGCTCCTTCACCAGGGAAGCCTCGCTGAACCGGGGAGGGGGCTGGGTGAAGTGCTGCTTCGGAACGATCTCCTTTCGATTCACCCCATCACCCTGCTGGATGTCCGGCAGGGGGTCCATGTCGTCCAGACGGCGGTGCTCGTGATCCTCAGTGGCCTCCCGATAGAGACGGGTGAAGCCGTCGAACTTCAAGACGGAGCCCGTGGCCCGGAAGGTGTGGACGGTTCCGGCGGCATGCGCCCCATCGTGGGGCAGATCGAAATCCACCGTGGTGGTATCGAATACCGCCGGCGACATCTGACCTGCCACGAAGCGCAGCCAGATGAGCTCGTACAGTCTCGCTTCGGGCTCTTTGAGATACCTGCGCACCGCGTCTGGGTGCAGAGTCACGTCGGTGGGCCGGATGGCCTCATGGGCCTCCTGAGCCCCCTTGGACTGCTTTCCTTCCCAGAGTCGAGGGGCCGAGGGGAGGTAGCGCTCTCCCATCTCCCCTTCCACCCACCTCCGAGCCACCCCCACCGCCTCAGGGGATACCCGGGTGGAGTCTGTTCTCATGTAGGTGATGAGCCCCACCTGGCCCCGGCCTCCCACTTCGATTCCCTCGTAGAGGCGCTGGGCCGTCTGCATGGTACGCCGGGCCCCGAAGCGAAGCCGCTTGGATGCTTCCTGCTGGAGGGTGGAGGTGGTGAACGGGGCGGGAGGATTCTTCCGCCGTTCCCGTCGCTTCACGTCGGTGGCCTGGAAGGGAAGCTTCCCTACGGCTTCCAGCACACCCCGGGCCGCCGCCTCGTTCTCCAGGGTGAATGACTTACCGCCGATCTTGTGGAGCTTCGCCTCGAAGTCCTGCCCGTCTTTTTCCAGGAGGGCAGTGATGGACCAGTACTCCTGGGGCTCGAACACCTGGATCTCGTCTTCCCGATCACAGATGAGGCGCAGCGCCACCGTCTGCACGCGCCCCGCCGACAATCCGGGACGGATGGGTTTGTTCAGGAACGGGCTGGCCTGGTAACCCACCAGCCGATCCAGGATGCGGCGGGTCTGCTGGGACTCCACCATCTTCAGGTCCAACTCCCCCGGGGAAGCCATGGCCTGCTCCACCGCCCGCTTTGTCACTTCCCGAAACACCACTCGCTGGAAACGACTCTGGTTCTTGGCGTATCCCAGGCGGTCGGCCACGTGATAGGCGATGGCTTCACCTTCCCGGTCGGGGTCGGTGGCCAACACGATGCGGTCCGCCCCTTTCGCCAGGGCCTTCAGCTCCTTGAGCTTCTTGGACTTGTTGGACTGGACCACCCAGACGGGCTCGAAGCCCCCTTCGATGTCCACGCCCAGATCCTTGTCCGGCAGATCCACCACGTGACCGTTGGACGCCGTCACCTCGTATCCCGCTCCCAGATACCGACCGATGGTACGGGCCTTGGTGGGCGATTCCACGATAACCAGTGTCCGAGTGCCGTTTCCTTTCGTCATGAAGCTCCCAATATGTGTTCAACGATGGTCCGGGCCAGTACCCGGGCCGATTTGCCGTCTGCGTCCAGAATCAGGGCGGCTCTGCGGTAGTGAGGCTCCCGAGCTTCCAGAAGCTGCCGGGCCGTTTCCAGTGGATTCGGACCCGAAAGCAGGGGCCGAGTTCCTGGAGAGCGTCTGGCCCTTCCCAGGGCTCGGCGCAGATCCACCTGCAGCCAGACCGAGAGGGTGCGGGAATCCAGGCTGTCTACACGCCCTGGAGTTCCCCCCCAACCACCGCCGGTGGACAGCACCACCCGTTGGTGGGAAAGGAGCTCCCTGCCCACCTCCTCTTCCAGTTCCCGGAAGGCCGCCTCGCCCTCCGTTCGGAAGATCTCGGGGATGGACTTTCCCGCCTGTGCCTCCACCGCCCGATCCAGATCTACGAACCGCCATTTGAGCCGGCGGGCCAACTGCCGCCCCACCGTAGACTTCCCCGAGGCCATGAAGCCTACCAGCACCACCCGATCATAGGGAAGTGCGTCGGGGGAAGCCCCGCCGGGTTCAGCGCTCCCTGAAGCCGCGCTGGGCAAGGTAGTCCAGATACCCGTTGAAGTTGCGGCGAATCTCTTCCATGGAGTCGCCACCGAACTTCTCCAGGAAGGCGTCGGCCACCACCAGGGCCACCATGGCTTCCCCCACCACGGCGGCGGCGGGTACGGCGCAGACGTCGCTCCTCTCCACTGCAGCGTTGTCTACCGAACCGTCCCGCAGGTCCACGCTGGGGAGGCGGGTGCGGAGGGTGGCGATGGGCTTCATGGCCCCTCGTACCAACAGGGGCTCACCCGTGGTCATCCCCCCCTCCGTGCCGCCGGCACCGTTGGAAGACCGCCCGAAGCCCCCGGCCCGCGCCTCCCCCTCCGGGAGGATGGGGTCGTGCACCTGGGAGCCCGGGCGGCGAGCCGCTTCGAAGCCCAGGCCAATCTCCACCCCCTTGATGGCCTGGATGGACATGATGGCCCCTGCCAGGCGGGCGTCCAGCCGGGTGTCCCAGCTCACGTGGCTCCCCAGCCCCACGGGAACCCCCCGCACCACCACCTCGAAGATGCCCCCCAGGGTGTCGCCTTCCTCCTTGGCCTGATCGATGGCCTGGATCATGGCGGCCTCCGCCTGGGGATCCAGACAGCGCACCGGAGAGCCGTCCACCGCCTCGTTCAGATCGCCGGGCAACGACTCCGGTAGTTCCGCCTGCACGGATCCGATGGAGGCCACATGGCTGCCCACCTGGATGCCGAACTCCGCCAGGAGCGTCCGGGCTACGGCCCCGGCCGCCACCCGGGCCGCAGTCTCCCGGGCCGAGGCCCGCTCCAGGATGTCTCGGGTGTCCCGCCGGGCGTACTTGAGCACACCCGAGAGGTCGGCGTGGCCGGGCCGAGGGAGGTAGTGAGCTCGGAGTGCCTTGGGGTTGCCGTCGGGGTCGGGAGGGAGGTGACTCATGGCCGTCTCCCAGTTCTTCCAGTCCTTGTTCCAGACCAGAAGGGCCAGGGGTGAGCCCAGGGTTTCTCCCAAACGGACGCCAGACAGCACCTCGGCCCGGTCGGACTCGATTTGCATGCGGCGGCCGCGGCCGTACCCCCCCTGCCTCCGCTTGAGTTGAGGGTCTACGTCCCGCTCCATCTCCAGGGAGAGCCCTGCGGGCACTCCCTCCATGAGGGTCAGGAGACCCCGTCCATGGGATTCTCCAGCCGTACGCACCTGTAGCCGCTTCAGCATCCTGCTATGTCCACTCCTTCCACTTCTCATAAGGGCCCCCGGGGCACCCGGGCCCAGGCGGCTGGAATGTTGAGACCCCGGGGGCGGATGTCCACCCCCGGGGTCGGGTGCTGCGGGCCGGGGGCGGGTCCACCTTCGCCCCTCCGCCCAACCTTTCGTTCCGGGGAACGCGAGCTTCCCCGCTGGCCCGGTTAAAGGTCCCGGATGATATCCGCCTTGGTGACGTTCACCACGGCCACGCCGCCGTCGGCCGTGACCAGGGAGAGCTTCACCACGATACAGGCGTCATCCGTAGCGCCGGAGTTCCAATCGATGGCCGATCCACTTCCGGCCCCGGCGATGGTCTGGGTACCGCAGGTGAGACCGGTGTTATCCCCGGGGAAGGGCAACGTGGCCTTCATGGGCCCCGTCACCGTATTCCGGTGGAACACCCGCCCGATGCGGGAGAAGCTGCGGGTATCGAAGACTTCGATGACCCCGTCGCCCGCTCCCACGAAGGCCAGTGCTACGTTCGCTTCCGTACCCAGGGGCCCCGAGTTGTGCAAGGGATGCAGCGCCACCCCTGAGCCGCCTGAAGACGGCGGACTGCCCTGAAGCCGCAGACCCCGATCGAAGAAGTAGACTGCGAACTCTCCTCGATAGGCCCCCAATGTACCGTCGTAGTTCAGGTCGATGCCCCGCACCCGCTCGGAGGAATTGTTCACCAGATCCACCACCCGGGTGTTGGAACTCACACTGGTGCTGGCATCCGTGTACATCATCACCCGCCCGGCGTTGGCCGTGTTTCCCTCCCCGATGAGGACGAACTCCCCATCGCCCGAGGCGGCCACGAAGGTGGTGTCCCGCAGGCCGATGGCATCCCGGTTCCAGACACCGTTTCCGTACTCCACCTCACCCAACTGTCCTCCGGGGACGTAATTGCCTTCCAGGTCCACCGCCGCGAAGAAGGCCGCGTTCACCCCGCTGGCTTCACCTGTCACCGGTACGCCGAAGTTGCCGGGCTGATGGTCCACGACTGTCAGCCCCGGTTGCCCGCCCACGGTGGCCAGGTCGATATCATCCACGTTGTTCAGAGCGGTGGTACTGGTCCCCGTAAGGAGGGGTCCCCCGTGATCCGTGAAGATCACCACTTCCGGATCGGGGCCCAGATTCACATCCGCCACCCGGATGGTGCCGTCTGGGGCACTCCCGGTGGGTTTGGTGGAGTAGACGTAGTTTCCAGTTGTGCCCACGGCCAGGAACTGCGGACGGTCTGAGTAGTCGAAGAAATTGATGGTCCACTGGAGTTGGCCACTGTCACCGGTACCCTCCACCACCTCCCAGAGCACGGAGTTGGGCGTGAGCACCCGGTCGGCCAGGGTCTCGGTGTAGCTGTTCAGGTCCACCAGGGAGATGTTCGTACCCCCGGAGTTGGCCACGAAGAGGGTACTGGTGGCCCGGTCGCTCCAGAAGAGTCCCCAGGGATCGGAGCCCACCAGGATGTTGGGCAGGAAGGTCCGGGTGGCCAGGTCGAAGCGCTCCACCCTGGAGGATCGGATGTTGGAGAGGAAGAGCTCCTGCCGGGTGGGATCCACCACGGCGTCGGCAATGACGGCGTTGTTGGGCAGCAGCACCGTCTGACCCGACACCACGAACACGGTGAGTGCCAGCCCCGACACCCCTGCCGCTGTGGTTCCTGCCCCACCCCCGGCAGGGGAACACGCCAGGCTCTGTTCCGCCTGGGTGTTGGTGGCGCCACAGTTGTTGGCGGCGTCCACCATGAAGCCATACACCTGGATGTCCAGGGTATCCGGCCGCGCAGTCGGACTGATGATGGCGTCGAACGCATCTACCGGCACGTTGAAGGTGCGCTGCGCCTGCCCCGCTACGGGGGCTCCGGGAATGGGGTCCACCACCACACTGGACGTGGCCGTCGCCCCGGTGACCCGGTTCGTGGCCACCATGGTGTAACCGGCACCCCTCACTCCCGAGCCTCCGGACTCGTCCCGACCGGTAACGATGACAGTGATGGAATCCGTCTTCTCCAGCCGATTCGGGCTGAAGGGCGGCCCCTGGGGGACCGCCGTTACGCCCACAATGGGAGGTACGTTATCGATGGCCCCTGCCGGCACCACGTTCACGGTCAGGGTGGGCGATACCCCCACGATACCCTGACCACTCAGGGCCCGGGCCGTCACCTGGATGGTTCCGGTGGTGCCCGCCGGGATGGGCAGGGTAAAGGTGTGCTCAACCAGAGTGGGTGACCCGCCGGGGTTGAACGGGATGCTGGTGGTGAACGCCCCTGTCACTTCCAGGGTCACGTTCTGGATGCCCAGGGGATCCGCAGAGCGGGTATCCACCTGCACGTTCTGGCCTGCCTGGACCTGCTGACCCGAAATGAGGTTCAGGATCTCCACCTTGGGTCCGCCCACGAAGATGTTCACCGAGTCGCGGGTCACATTGCCTTGCACGTCTCGCGCAGTGATGCGGATGAAGGCCCCCTCCGTGTCCTGGTTCGACGACGCCAGGAGGTACCGGGTGACGTTGGCCGTGGCCACAGGCGGCACGAAGTTTACCGTCTTGGCTTCGAACTTCTGGATCTCCTCCCGGGTGCCCAGGGCCTCGCTGCCCCGGAATGCCACGCCTTCCAGGGTCACCGAAGCCAGCCCCGTCTGGGAGATCTGTCCCTCCCGGATGGGATCGGTGAGGTTCACTTCCACGAAGACGGAGTCGCCCACGGGCACACCGGCTCCCGGCTGGGGAGCCAGAATCTCGATGAGGGGGGGCAGGTCATCCACGAAGAGGCCCACCGCAATGGTGTCCGCGCCTTCATTCCCCCAGTTGTCCAGGGCAGTCACGATGAGATGTACGTCTTCCTCTCCGCTCTCCGAGGTGGGCCGCAGGATCCGGGTCAACAGCTCGCCCGAGATTTCATCGCCTGGCACCACGATGGGGTTGAACCTGGGTACCTCCACGAACGTCCCGAGGTTGGGGTCCCCTCGGAAGGCCACTCCCTCGAAGGTGACCTCCTCGATGGTGCTCGCGGCCACTCCAGTGGCCGGCTGCACCCGCGCCTGCACGATAATGGAGTCACCCACCTGATGGCGGGAGAACATCCTGGCCGGAGAGAGAATCTCCACCAGGGGGGGCTGATCCTGACGCGCCAACGCCACCTGAATGGTATCCGCTCCCATATTCCCGGCGTCGTCGTCTGCCTGGACAATGAGCAGCACGTTCTCAGCAGTGGAGTCGGGCGTAGGGAGCACGAAGCGGCTCACGGCCTGATTCCGGGTAGCCGGATCGAATTCCACTTCCCGGGGGGAGAATCGCTGCACTACCACCTGGGTCCCCAAGCTGGCATCGCCGCGCACGGCCACTCCAGAGAACACGGCCCGACGCACCCCGCTCTTCACGAAGCCGATGGTGTCGGTGAGCACCGCCTGGATCTGCACGGAATCGCCCACGGGAAGAGTGGCACCTGCCGTAGGAGCCGTGATGCTCACATGGGGCGGGTCGTTGTCGGATATGAGGGCCACTCGCACGGAGTCCTTCCCCACATTCCCCTGGCCATCGATGGCCCGAACCTCCACCAGAATCTCCTCACCCTGGGTTTCACCCACCACGGGGAAGAGGAAACGGGTAATGGTGGTGTCGGAGGGTTGACTGGTGAGGGACACTGGGAGGGGCTCGTATCGAGCCACCTCCTGGTACGTCCCCAGGTCCAGGCTGCCCCGTTTCCCGAACGCACGGAAGTTCAGTGAATCCAGGAGTCCGTTGTCGGTGATCTCCACCCTCACGAAGAGGGAGTCACCCACGGGATGCGGTGGCACCCCCTGCACCGGTTCCCGGATGCGAACCCGTGGCGCTTCCTCGTCGATGAAGATGACCCGCAACGGCGTGCCGGCCTCGGCAGAGGTGGTATTGCCATCCCGATCTACGGCTACCCCCTCGACCCGGAGGGAATCCACGTCAAGGTTCTGGGGGACCGTAAAAAAAAAGGTGGTGTCCTTCTGGAGCACGGGAAGGGCGCCGTTGATGGCCACGAAGCGGGAGGCGATGGTGTCTCCGCCCAGGATGAACGCCCGGAAGCCCACGGAGGAAAGGCCCACATTGTCTGTGGCTTGCACCCGCAGGGAGGCCTCCTTACCCAGGCCCACCGTGGCGTTTCCCAGGGTAGCCGTCACCCCGGGCGGTGTGATATCCACGGCCCGCACGGTGCGGGTGACCACCTGACTCACATTCC
Source organism: Gemmatimonadota bacterium (assembly GCA_040905545.1). Classification (GTDB taxonomy): domain Bacteria; phylum Gemmatimonadota; class Gemmatimonadetes; order Longimicrobiales; family Gaopeijiaceae; genus JBBDRI01. The sequence goes on from JBBDRI010000058.1 coordinate 53,218, forward strand.
CCCGGGCGTCGGTGGCGGTTGCCGCCACGGTGAGGATGGTGTCGGTAATGATCTCCGGAAGGGGGAAGGTGAAGTCCACCACCACCTCGGAGCGGGGGTTGGAGGGCTGCAGGGTGACGTCGGCGGTGTGCGCGCCCCGCACCCGCACCGTTATCCCCTGGATCTGCACACTCCCCTGGGCGCGAACCCGCACGTCCATGGTCTGCCCGGATCGGATCTGAGCGGGTACAACCAGCTCAATGACCCGTGGGGGCGTCTCGTCTCCAGGCGCGAAGACATTATCTCCTCCGCACGACCAGATTCCGGTAAGGGCCACTGCTCCGGCCACCAGATGTCTTCGCCGCATGGCCACCCTGCTCCGTTGGCTTTTCATGGCGTTAGCTCCCGTCCCCTCAGTCGCGGTTGATGTGAGGGGTCACCAGAATCATGAGATCCCGCTGGATTCGCTGGTCCCGGGTGGTCCGGAAGAGCCGGCCCACGTAGGGAAGGTTCATGAGGAGGGGAATCCCGGCGTGGACCTCCTGCACTTCCGTCACCGTGAGCCCTCCGATCACTGCCGTTTCACCGTCTCGCACCAGAACCCTGGATTCGGCCTCCTGAGTGCGGAAGATGAGCCCCACATCGGAATCGGCCAGCTCCGCCGCCGACCGCTCCGCATGCAGGGTCATGAGAATCAGATCGCCGGCGGTGACCTGTGGGGTCACCTCCAGCACGATACCCGTTTCCTCGATCTGAACGGTGGCCGTTGGGGGTCCCTGCTGCCCTTGCTGACCGCCCGCCGACGCATCGATGACCCGGATGGGAGTGCGTTCACCCACCAGGATCCGGGCCTGCTGATTGTCCAATACCGACACCTGGGGCGCCGCCTGGATATCCGAAAGATTCACCGACTCCAGCGCCTCTACGAAGTTGATGAGGGTGTGCCGGCCAATGATCAGCGAGGTGAGGAAGTTCAGGGACGGCTGTACCACCCGAGCCCGGGCGTTGCCCAGGGCGGCGAAGGAGTTACCCCCCAGGGAGATGATATCCGTCCCGATGTCCACCTGCTCAAAGTCACCCTCGTCGTTGATGACACCCCCGGGGTTCACCACGTTCAACTGGTTGCCCTGGGAGTCTTTCAGATCATAGGTAACGCCGAACTCGTTCAGGTCGGTGCGGTTCACGAAGATGATCTTCGCCGAGATGGTGATCTGTGGGGTGCGGACATCCAGTTCAGCCAGCAGATCTTCTACGGAACGCAGCACCCGAGCCACATCTTGCACCACCAGTGAGTTCGTGCCCTGGCTTGTGGTGACGCGACCCCGCTCGGACACCAGGCCCTCCACGGAGGGGAAGAGGTCCTGGGCCGTGGCATAGTTGATCCGGAAAGCCCGGGTCACCAGCGGCTCCACCTGCTCCCTCTGGTTCAGGTTCTCCAGGTTATCCACCCGGATGATTCCCGATTCCAACTCCCGAGCCGCCAGACCCTGGGACTCCAATACCGCCTGCAGGGCGATGTCCCACGGCTGGTCACGGATATCCGCTGAAACAAACCCCTCCACCTCGGAGCCGGGCACGATGGAGCGATCTGAGAATTCGGCGAAGGTGAAGAGGACGTCCCGAATGGGCGTGGTGGTGAACGACACGCTGATGCGTCGGGCCGGGACCTGATTCATCAGGGAGAAGCCCTGGTCCGAGGTCTGACCTGCCCGGGACGCCCGAACCGCCGGAATGTCCTCTACCGCAGAAGCAGGTTCCGCCACCGGCCCCGCTGATGAGCCCGCAGTGAGCGCTCGGGGAAACCCGTTGGGGGAAGCCACGAGATCAGAAGCAGACCAGGCCTCGAACGGACCGAAGTGATTCTCCAGGGAAAGGCGAACGAAGCCGTCGCCGATGAGGAGCGTATACCCCACCAGGGCATCCAACTCCAGCACCACCCGGACCACATCGTCGGAGAACTGGCTGCTCCGCACCGCCCGAATCCCTCCGCGGTGGATCTCAGGGAAGTTATCGGCAGGCAGGGCGTGGCGACTCCGATGGATATCCAGCACCAACCGCGCCGGACCCTCCATGGTGAAGTCCCGCACCTCGGTGGCTCCGTCCACCGCGATGACCACCTCGGTCCGATCCATGGCCGAGAGGATGCTCAAGTTGGTCACCGGCTCGTTGGGAGCCAGGGAAGCCAGAGTCCCCAGAATTGCCAGAATCGAGATCATGCTGGATCTCCTTGGGCGTCGTCTTGCGCCCCGCCTTGAATCGTGTCCCCCTGCACTGGGGGATCGGGGAGGGTGTCCCCTGGACCGGGGAATGCCCCCTCATCGATATACAGTCCTCTTCGCAGAGTCAGGACCCGCTGTTCGCGAGTGCCGAACTCTTCCACTTCCACTACCACCTGATCTCGCTGCACCTCCAGTACCCTCATATTCGCCAGTACCGTTCCCCTTCGTACCCGGAAAGTACGACCCCCAGCGCCTCCGGCGGCAACATTCCCCTGTGCCAGGAGAGCCACGCTGGCCCCGGGCTCCGTGGAGTAGATGACCCCGATGAGAGACAGTTCCTCGAATTGGGGGCCCGAATCCGGACCCGACGTAAGGGGCCGGAATGGGTTCCGCCGAGTGAACGAGGGATAGGTGAACACCTCCCGCTCGAATACGAGATCCACCGAGTCCCGGGTGGCCTGCGCCTGCCGGCCCTGCTGTTCCTGGGCCTCGGAAGAGTCTGCGACCAAGATAGCGGCCAGGAGGGTGGGAGCGAGCAAGACCCTCCCCGATGGAAAGCGGCTTCGAAGACCGTCCTTATGCCCCGGAAGACGCCTCATGATGCGTCCTCCATTGCGGTTGCCTCACCTTCCCGAGGCTGGGTCACGATGAAGGTTTCGATGCGAAACGTCGCCAGGATGGGGTCGACGATCCCAACCAGGTCGGCCTGGCCGGTGAAGGGAGTGATCTCCATGTCCACCGGGGTCACGATGCGGGGGAGGGACGCCACGGCCGTGAGGAACCGCCCTACATCGTGGAACGACCCCAGTACGGAGATGGCGTAGCTCTGTCGAGAATAGAAGTCGCCAGGCTGGGTCCCTTCGGGCTGGATGGAGTTCAGGGAAACCCGGGCGATTCGGGCCTCATTGGTAATGGAATTGAGCAGGGCGGGAACTTCCTCTCCTCGGGGGATGAGCTGCTCCAACTGTCGGATGTGTCGCTCGTACACCGTCAAGCGCTCTTCCAGGTCCGCACCGCCTCGAGCGGCTGTGGCCCTGGCTACCCGGTTTCGGTCTTCCAGACTCTCCACCCGAAGTTCCAGCTCTGTCAGTTCGTTGGCTCGGGGGGTGTAGAAATACTCGTAGAATGCGTACAGGCCGGCCAACGCCACCACAATCACAAGGAGGGCGTTTCGCTGCTTCGGATCGGAGGGTATGAGCGCCATGGTCAGAGCCCTCCCGCAACGGGATCGAGTACCGGCTCGCTGTTCATCCCAACGGAGGATCCAAAGAGCGGTACGGTCTGGAGAAGCTCAGGTGGTGGATCGGCTCTCCTGGCCTCCAGGGAGAATTCATAGATGAGACGATCTCCCGCGCCTTCCGACGTCTCCACGATCTGGGCCGTGCTCACCAGGGTGACGCCGGTGATGAAAGGGGAGGCTTCCAGATTCTCCATGAACCGGGTGAGAGCGAAATTGTTGGCAGCCCGGCCCTCCAGGAGAAACTCCAGTGGGGGACCCGGCGACACCTGAACGAAGGAAGTGAGCCAGGTGAAATCGGGGAGCGCCCGAGCCACCTCGTCCAAGAGATGCGGCCAGACATAGCGCACGCCGTCGATATCCTGGATGATGGCCACCCGCTGGGCGATGGAATCTCTCCGGGCCTGAAGGGCCTGGGTCTGCTGGATGACATCGGCGAAGCGGGCGGAGTCGCTTACGGCCGCCTGCACGGCCAACTCCAGCTCATCCTTGCCCCCGGTGCGGAAGAAAAGCACGGCCATCCCCAGCACAGCCACCACCACCGCCGCCACGGCACCGGCCAGGAACGGATCCATGTTGGGGATCCCTCCCTTCAAATCCGGCATGGAGAGGGAGAACCTGGGACCACTCCGGCTCTTCTTCCGTCCACCCGGTAGGAGATTGACTTCAATCATGGTGTCATCCTCCTCACACCCGCCGGAGGGCGAGGCCCAGGGGAAGGAGGAGCATGGGGGCGGCTTCGTCCACCACTACGTTGGGGGAAGCCTCCGGGTGGACGGGGATCCGCTCGAAGGGATTCACCACCCGGGTCTCCACACCCATACGCTCACCCAGTGCAGCCGCCATGCCGGGAATCCGGGCCCCTCCACCGCTTAGGTAAATGGTGCCCAAGCCGGCGCCCGCCTGCTGGGTCATGAGGAAGGCCGAAGCCCGCTCGATGCCCACCGCCACTTCATCTGCGCTGGAGAGGACGAAGGGAGCGAGATCCACTGTGGTATCATGACCCTGGATGACTTCCTCGGCCTGGTCTGAAGTCACGCCACGTTCCCGCTGGAGTTCCTCACGCAGCCGCCGGGAACCGAAAGGGATGTCTCGGGTGAGGATGGGGATCCCCTCCTCCAGGATGTTCACGTTGGAAGTTTCGTGGCCCATGTTCACAAGGGCCACAATGCCCTCCATTCCCTCGGGGTAGTTGTACTCGAAGGCGTTGTGGAGAGCGAAGGCATCCACATCGATGAGGATGGGGGTGATCCCGGCTCCGGAAAGGAGTCCCACCTTGTTATCCACCAACTCGCGCTTCGCCGCCACCAGCAGTACCTGCATCCGAAGGCCCTCGGCCTGGGGATCCAGGATCTGGAAATCCAGTTCAACGCTCTTGATGTCGAAGGGCACATGCTGCTCGGCTTCCCACCGGATGACCTCCCGGGCGTCGGACTCCTTCATCCGATCCATCTCGATCTTCTTGATGATCACATCGTGGCCGCCTACGGCCGTGACCACCTCCTTGGGCTTGATCCCGGCCTCCTGAAAGAGGCCCTTCACGGTATCCGACACCAGGCCGGGGTCCATGATCTCCCCTTCCACGATGGCGTCAGGCAATAGCTCGCGCATGGCGATCCGAGCCACCTCGGGCTGATCGCCTGAATGATCCACCTCTACCAGCTTCACGAAACCGCTGCCGATGTCGAGGCCGACCGTAGTCTTTGCGCGTCCGAAGAGACCCATGTAGACCCGGTACCCGAGGAAACAAATTTTTACCGGAAAAAACCGAGATCAGCTTACCACCCGCTCTTTCCGTCTGTCAAGGGAATCCGCCGGACTCAGAGAGATCGGTGAATTCTGTAAACATATGTATATGTGAAACACAGACCCGGCAAGGATGCCCCCGCCAACTCCGTGAGATTAGAACATCACCGACGTCAGGTCCACCCAGGAACGGGAGGCCAGGGGTCGAACCCGGGTCAAAGACGAATTGGACGTCACAGCCCGGGTCACGGCGCACCGGGAGTTCTGGACTACGGAAGCGCCCACCAGATCGGCCTGGTCGATGTTGGCGTTGGAAGCCATCACTCCACCCATGATCCGGTGGCCGGCTCCCTGGGTGTCGAAAGCGCCCTGAACCAGGATGATGCCGTTGAAGATGAAGTTCCCCCGGAGATCCAGGTTTCCGTCCACAAGCAGAATCCCCTGGCCCACCGAATTTCCCTGCATGGTGGCGTCCCCATCGATGTAGATGATGGGAAAGTAATCCCCACACGGACCATCGGGGTCGTTGGGATCCCCCCAGTTCATGAGATCGGCGGTATTGCACTCCCCGCCGGCCGTCAACGAAGGTGCCATCCCGTTATAGGGTCCGGGAGGCCGCTTGGCCAAAGCCACCAGATCGTCCCATCCCATCATTCCGAAGTCGGTGAACGTCTCATCGGTAATGGTGTTGTCGATGGAGTCGGCAGGCGTGCCTGTGATGGTGGACGTCCCCGACGTGGTGACCGATCCCGAGCCGTCATGCATGACCCCAGGCGTATCACCCGTGGCCGGCGGACAGACATCCCCCGTCCATCCTGGCGGGTTCGTATCCGCGCCGGTGATCTGGGCTCCACCCGCCAGTCGGACATTCCCCCGGGTGGTGAGGGCCGCAGGGGGGTTGAGGTCGATGGTGTTCAACCGGCTGGTGACCCCGATGGTGCGGGTAGCCCCGGCTCGGAGCCCTCCTGCCGTAATGGTGCCGGTGGACTCCAGGAAGTAGAGGTTGTCGGGCATGCGGGTGATGTCCACCACCCAGCTACCGCCGGAGCCCACGCCGTTCACGGTGCCCTGTTCCGACCAGAGTTGAAGGTTTCCCCAGGCGTTATTGTTCCAGTTGGCCAGGGACTGGTTGATCCCTTCCTCAGCCAGGTACAGGGCCAGCGTGGAATTTTCACCGGCCATGGAAATACGGGACTCCTGCTGTGCCACATAGAAGCCTCCCGTGACCAGAGCACCCACCACCACCAATCCCAGGATGGCGGCGGGCAGAGCGAAGCCCTCTCGGGCAAGGAGCTGATTTCGTGTGGTTTTCATGGTTTCCCCCAAGAGGGACGTCAGTTGCGAAGAAAGATGCGGGTGGTGAGGTCGTCGCCCACCAGGTCACCGGCCGTGTCCCGAAGCTGCGAAAGGGTGCGGAGGGTCAGCCGGATCTCTGCCACCTGGGTCGGAATGGCGGTCACATTCCCCTGGATATCGAAGTACTCGAACAGAAGGCCATCGTCGGCAGCCAGGGGGCCTACCACCGGCTGCGCAGCACCTCCACCCTCGGTGCGCCCCAGGTAGATGTCGCCCCCGAAGTCAATGAGGCCGTATTCGAAGGAAGTGTGGGCCCGGACTGGGGCCCCAGCCCGTACCGCCTGATTGGGCCACCCTCCGGCCAGCACGATGCTCTGCCCGGGGACTCCGGCCAGGCATCCGTCGGGAATCTCCGGATTCACCAACTGCACGGTGGTATCGTAGTGACGGTCGTCCGTCCGGATGTCGGGGTCTCCCTCTCCGAACACCACCACCGCATCGCCGGCCTCGAAGGCCGGCCCGGACAGGCGCACCATAAGATCTGTGGATGCCGCATTGAGCACCAGACAAACCCTACCGAAAGCCAGCATACTCTGGAGTTCCAGCCCATCGGCAGCCAGGGTGAGAAGGCCCGGATTGAAGGCATCACGAGTGCTGGCCTCCCGAATCTCACTGGCAAGGAGCTCCAGACCCGACCGCATGACCTGCTGGTTCTGGATACGCACCTGCTGAACGGTGTAGGTGCGCTGGCTGCTCACCATGATCTGGTACATCGATCCCAGGAGCACCATACCGATGACCGCCACGATGAGGAGTTCCACCAGGGTGAAACCGGCACGGTTCGATGGGCGGGGCAAGAGTGGCGGCATCTTCATGGTCGGAGCAGGGTGAAGGTGAAGGTGTCGGCAACAGCCGGGCCCAGGCCTCCCAGCCGGACGGCGTCGGCTCGGGGCAATCCCGGCCCCAACGTGACGATCTCCAGCTGCTTTACCTGTACCCCGGGGGAGTTTCCGCTGGGGTTGGAGGTCCAGGTCACCTCATAGGAACCCACCAGATCATTTCCGGTTCGTACGGAATCGAAGGGCATGGCCCGAAGGCGCTCCAAGGTACCCGCCAACGCAGCAGACCGTTGAGTGGTGAAGTCCGCCGCCGTGATTGTACGGATCACCAGCCCGGTGGCGCCCGCCAGCCCCAGGATCCCCACCGTGAGGATCATCAGCGCCACCAGGAGCTCCACCAGAGTGAACCCCCCTCGCGACCGCCTGGCATACTTCACGATCCGGACCATCAGAAGATCACCTGTCCCAGAGGAAGAATCTGAACCGCGGACTCGCTGCTCCCGCGGGTGAAGGTCACCTGCACGTTTCCTCCCGCGCAGATGGGGTTCGCCACACCGCGGGGCGTCATGCAGATCACCGGAGACGCAGGCTCTGATGCCACCGCGACACCCAGAACCTCCTGGAAGTCGTAGCTGTTGACGGTGGAATCGCCTCCCGCCTCCAACCGGATGGTGACAAAGGCCCGGTCTCCCGCCGCATCCACCACCAGCCGGGCCAGGGTACCGCGTTCCAGGGCGAAGGCCCGCGTCTGGGCGTGGAGCGACAGGAACGCGCTCTGGGCGGAAGCCACCGCCCGGTCGTTCTGCAGCGGACCGAAGGCCCCGATGGCCATGCCCAGGAGGATGCCGGCCACCACCAGCGCTACCACCACCTCGATGAGGGTAAACCCTCTTCGGGCGGACGCAGACGTCCATGGCGGATCGAGTAACGGCGACATATGGCTACCTGAGTGGAGAGGGCAGAAGAAAGCACTACCTTCGGTTCCTAGACGTGTTGCCTGTGTTGCTCCAGTATGAAGCCAGAAGCGTGCCAGGAAAAGCTTTGAGGGAAAACCGGCAGAAATGGCGTGCGACCTGGGAAATCCTGGAGGAGCGCAGGCTCGGCCAGCAATGGAGACTTTTCTTGATTCGATACTTTTTTCCATAATCATATCTTTTTTCCGCCATCGTCCGAGATGGAGGACTACGGGCTGGTGGCTCGTTGGTTGCGTCGCGTCCGCAGGACGGCATGTCCCCTGCAGTCCCACAACATGCTCCCCAGGAGAGTGTCACCAAGGGAACGGTGAGAGCCATCCGCCGGGGACAGCGCGGGTGCCGAGGTCGTGGGCCAACAGGGAGAGAGCCTCCTCCACCGAAGAAGCCACCCAGAGCACTCCTCCACCCTCAGCTGTCACCCGGATGCCTCCGCCCGTCACCACTCCTCCGAGGATGGTAGACCCGCCCTGGAGGTCCAACTCCTCCTCCACCAACAGCAATCCCTCCAGGGGTTGGGGAAGTCCTGAAAGGGGCAATTCCAGAGATCCAGGGGCCCAGACGACGGAAGATCCGCCTCCACCGTGGGGGTAGCGGTAAGCCACGGTCAGGCCTGCGCGTTCCAGGGCTTCCCAGGGGACCAACCGGAGCCAGTCGTCCAGCGTGAAAGGGCCGAGTCTGAGTGGTGGCGAGTCACCAGACGCCTGAGCCTGCCCGGCGACCTGCCCGCTTTCATGGAGCCGAGCCGCCTCCGCACTGGCGTCCAGCTGCCACCAGAGTCGCCCACCCTGGAGGGACGGGCCGCGCTCCAAGCCCGGTGGCGGCGGGAGCTCTACCTCCATCCAATGAAGCATGTAGCCATCCGGGAGCTCCAGGAGCCGACCGATCCCCGCCGCGCCTTCTCCGGGTGCCGTCTCCAGTCCTTCCTCCACTGCAGCCCACCCTTCCATAAGCTGGCGCTGCCGAGTCACCCCTTGCCCTTCGCCCAGCGCCAGGAGGAACGCGGCGTGGGCCATCAGAGTGGCGGCCACCAGGGCGAGAAGGGTCAGCAGGAGGGCGATCCCCTCGCAGCTCCCGCGCCCGTCGCCACCGCCTCGCAACCCGTTTACCATTCGGCGGATCTCCGAGGCCAGATGCTCCTCACTCGCCGTCGGGGTCCCGACGCGCCGGGCCCGGAAGGGAAGTCTCCCACCAGGTTGACCCGTACCCCCTGATGGTAGGGAACCATGGCGCTTTCCGCAGAGAGGATCTGGGCCGTCAGAGGCTGACGTCCCCCACGCCCCCGTCGATGGCGCAGCGTCCCCTCTGAGAGGTGATATTGCCCCCATTCGAAGTATCGCAGGAAAATCCAGGATTCTTGCTGCTCCCGGGGCGGAGGGTGCTCCGGCCCCTGGAGGGACGAGGAACCGCCGGCGGGAGAACCCACATCCCAGATGCGAATACGACCGTCTGGGAGTGGGGGACAGTCGAGTTCCGAACCCCACGCGCCGCCCCCGAGGCCCCCGCCCACTCCCCCTGCCCTGGAGAAGAGAAGGGGTAGCACCACCCATTCTCCCGTCTCATGGAGCACCAGAAGTGAATCCTTCCCGGGGTCCTCGTCCCGCATCCCCCGACTTACCACTCTGAGAGACCACTGCCGGGTCCCGGATTCCCAAGCGGTGCCGCAGGGGAGCGCCAGACCCCGAAATGCCCGCAGGGAGAGGGAGTCACCGGCATGGGCCACCCAGTCCCGCCCCACCACTCCCTGGCGAAGCTCGCGGTCCAGCACACCGAAGATCATCCGGGAGGCCTCCTCCCACTCCCACACGGCCACCACGTGTCGGAACGTCCCGCTCTGCCAGGCCAGCAGCCGAAGCCCCAGGGCACCCAGAAGCGAGGCCAGCACAAGCGCCGCCATGAGTTCCAGGAGTGTGACCCCCTGGGACCTCACGGCTCCACCCCACCCCTGTCCGGATCCGCGAGATACGCCTGGTACACCGTCACCCGCTCCACCCCCGGCCTGCCAGGGCCGGGATCCAGAAGGGCCTCCACCAGGACTCCCCCGCTTTCCATGGCAACCCAGGTGACGGTGCCGCCTGCGGCTCGCCGTTCACCTGTCCCCGGGGCCCGGTGCAGCCTCAAGGAATCCGTCACCTGCGCCGCCATGGCCAGAAGATCCCGTTGGACGGCAGTCGCATGAAGGAGGGCCGTGGTTCGGGTGCCCAGCATCAGGAGTGCCGGCGCCACTCCGGCCAGCAGGAGAAGAGCCATGAGCACTTCCACCAAGGTGAACCCCTCGCCCCGGAGGTCTTTCGCCCCGCCATTCACCCCGGGACTGTCGGCACCACTCATTGCCGGGTGGCCCTCCCGAACGACGAGATCACGATTCGAGACGAGGCTTCGCCCCTGGACAGCCAGAGGGTGCGGCTGGCCACCCGACCCAGACCCATGGAGTCGAATCGGAAACGGATGGTGGCGCCGGGATTCCCCTGGGCCGTGAGATCCACGCCCCGGGGATCCAGCTCCACCTGCGCCAGCACCAGCACCCCATCCAGCAGGAGTACCCGGCCTTGGGCAGGCAACACCAGGACTCCGGCACCACCCCGGCTCACGGCCTCCATCCGGGCCCGTGAGAAAAGCGCCAGCACCTCCTCCCGGGCCTGCACCACCTGTAGCTGATCCCAGCCCTGTGCGGCGCCTGGCCATGCCACTCCCACGCTCACCGCCAGGATCAGGAGCACCACAAGGACTTCTGGAATGGAGGTTCCACGGGTTCTACCCCACCATGCGCACCGGTTCATACGCCACGATGCACAGCGCCGCGGGGCCCAGCCATGGAGGGATGGGCCCGCCGCTTCAGTCCAACCCGTAGTCCCGGATCTTGTATCGGAGAGCTCGTCCGCTGAGTTCCAGGAACTCGGCGGCCCGGGAGCGGTTTCCGCCGGTGCGCTCCAGAGCCGCCTGGATGAGGTGCCGTTCCAACGCTGCCGTGCGACGTTTCACCGATAGATCTCCATCGGCACCTACCTGGGGGAGGGCCGCGAGCCCCCCCGGCGCTCGTACGGTGGGGGGCAGATCCTCCACCCTGACGCGCTTGCCCTCGCACATGATGGCCGCCCGCTCCAACACATTCTCCAGTTCCCTGATATTCCCGGGCCAGGGATAGCTGGCCAGAAGCTCGGCCGCCTCGTTCTCCACCCCCTCCACCTCCACACCCAGGCGCTCCCTGTGGGCCTCCAGGAAGTGGCGAGAAAGCAGGGGGATCTCCTGCTGTCGCTCCCGAAGGGAGGGCAGGTGAAGACGTACCACCGCCAACCGATAGTAGAGATCTTCCCGGAAACGCCCCTCCGCCACATCCTCCTCGAGATCCCGATTCGTGGCAGCCACCACCCGCACATCCACCGTTCTGGTGCCGCCACCACCCAGCGGTCTCACCTCTCCCTCCTGAAGTACGCGCAGCAGTTTCACCTGCAGAGACAAGGGAAGATCGCCGATCTCATCCAGAAAGAGGGTACCGCGGTGGGCGCTCTCCACCAGCCCGATGCGGGCCCTGTCGGCCCCGGTAAAGGCTCCCTTCTCGGCCCCGAAGAACTCGGCCTCCATGAGGGACTCCGGGATGGCGCCACAGTTCACCGCCACCAGATCGCCCTCCCGTCCGCTCTCCTGGTGGATGAAGCGCGCCACCCGTTCCTTCCCCGTCCCCGTCTCCCCGGTGAGGAGCACGGGTGTGGGATGGGGGGCCACCTTCTCGGCCATTCGCATCACCTGTACCATGGCCTCCGAGCGCACCACCAGATCGCCGGTGCGGCGCTCTACCCGGACCTCTTCCTTCAGGCGCACCACCTCTCGTCGGAGGGCTTCCCGCTCGCGGGCCTTTCTGAGGGTCAACACTACCTCTTCCGCCGAAAAGGGTTTGGAGATGTAGTCGTACGCGCCCCGTTGCATGGCATCCACGGCCATATCCATGCCCCCGTAGGCCGTCATCACCAACACCAGCGCCTCGTCGTTTTCCGACCGGTAGCGATCCAGGAAGGCCAAGCCCCCACCGCCGGGCATCCGTACATCGGTGAGGATGATCTCCGGTCGCCATTCCTCGGCCGTGGCAAACCCCTCTTCCCCATCGGACGCCAGGCGCACCTCATATCCCTCTTCCCGGAGGATCAGAGCCAGAGACTTCCGCAGACCCTCATCGTCGTCCACCACCAGCACCTTCATGCGCCCTCCTTCCGGCCCAGGGGAATGCGGACGATAAAGCGGGCTCCCCGATCAGGCACGGTCTCGCCCCGGATTTCTCCTCCCATCTCCGCCACCAACCGGGCACACACCGCAAGACCCAAGCCAGTGCCACGACCCGGTTCCTTGGTGGTGAAGAACGGGTCGAAGAGCTGCCCCTCCCCTCCCGACGGGAGCCCCCGACCTCCGTCCTCCACCACCAGGAGGAGGAATCCCGCCGTGCCCTCCGGCACATCCGGGATCCCGGCACGGACCTGCTGCCAACGGCGCCGGTGAGCAAAATTCACCCCGGGGGGATCGTTCTCGCGTCGGTACGGAAGCCCGTCCCGGTCTGGCCCAGCAGCCTCACTCCCCTCCCGGCCCAGCCGCACCCGGATCCATGGGTCGTCGGTTCCTTCCACCGCATCCACTGCGTTGAGAACCAAATTCACCAGCACCTGCTCCAGGAACTGGGGGTCGGAGGCGGGAGGCGCCAGCGCCCGGTCCACCTCCCACTCCACCCGGATTCCCTGGAGCTTCCCCTGGGTCTCCAGCAGGGAACGCACGCGCTGGGTCAATTCCCATGGCGACAGTGATCCCTCCTGGCCACCGCGGGGAGGACGGGCGAAGTCCAGGAGACTCCGGATGATCCGGTCGATCCGCATGGCCTCCGCTCGGGTGGCCTCCAGGAGTTCGTCTACCGGTTCTCCCCGTTGGGCACGGCGGCGGGCCACATCCAGGTACCCCAGGACGGCTCCCAGGGGGTTCCCCACCTCGTGCGCCACTCCTGCCGCCAGGGTTCCCACGGAAGCCAGACGAGCGCTCCGCACCACCTCCTGGGTGGCTTCCACCAGTTCCCGATTCGTCCGGTCCAGGGAGGCCACGTTCTCTTCCAGGAGCCGTTGATTCCGGATGAGGTTCTGCGCCACGGCGTTCATACTTTCCCCCAATCGGTGCAGTTCATCGCCGGATTGGGGGGGGATACGATGATCCAGCTCCCCGCCGGCGATCCGCTCCGCGCTCTCCACCATGCGATCCACGGGCTTGAGAACAGCTCGGTTCAGTAGGTGTCGGGAGAAGAGGAATACCACCACCAGATCGGCAGCCACCAGCACCAGCACGAGGAGAAGGCCGCTCCCTGGGGTTCGCACCAGGGGAGCCAGAAGGAGGAGGGGGATGGTAGCCAGGAGCATGGCCCCTGCGAACAACGCCAGGAGGGAACCCAGGATCTCCCGGCGTACGGAGGTTCTGGGGTGGACGGCAGAGCCTCCGGAGGGAGGGCGCGACGGAGGGGGGGAAGCTGCAGGAACTGCAGGCGGACGGTGGGAATCGTACCCCGACGAATCCGCGTGCTCCGTCCTCAGCTTCCGGTGCACTGTACCTGGCCGGTGGCACCGGTGTGGGGCGTGCCATCAGGGAGTGCGGGCGGCTCGGCATCTCCCAGATAGATGGCGCAGCCCCGATCATCATCCAGACTGCTGTGGGTGCCCACCGCCGACCAACCCGTGAGGGTGGCCTCTACCATGGTGATCATCACCCCGGGCGAAGTGGAGAATTCCAGGTCCACCACGGAGTCGCCGTATCCGTTGTTCAGAACGTGATACATCTCCTGGTTCTGTCCCAGACGGCGGAAATCCTGCTGGATGCTGGCGAAGTAGCCTCGCTCCCGGACATGCCCGATCTTCGGGACGGCGATGGAGGCCAGCACCCCCAGGATCACCGTGACGATGAGGAGTTCGATGAGGGTGAACCCATCCCGCCTGGCATCTCTGCGCACCGAGGTCATGCAGGTACCTCCAGGCTTGAGGGTTCGTGGTTTGAGATCCATCCGATGATGCTGGATCTCGGGGTCCGTGGCATCAGGCGACGCTGGAAACCAAGGTACGGTTGAGGCTCCCGCAGCGGAACGACGTTGGAGCGGGGAACGCATCGGGGGGGCAGCGAATTCCTTCCGCCACCCCCCCGCACGTATCTCAGCCCAACTTCTGGCTCAGTTCAAGCTCAGCCGTCCTGACCCTGACATGCGATGACGCCAGGAGCCGTGGCAGGCGCCACTAGAGCGGCCTCACCCACGTAGATGGCGCAGCCCCGGGCGATGTCCCCACCGAGGGCGGCGTGCACGGCGGTGGCGGACCACCCCTCGGTGTCTGCCTCGGCGATGGCGACGGTCACACCGGTGGAGGTCTGGTAGCCGGTGAGGTCAGCCAAGGCGGCTGCGTAGGTGAATGTGGCGCTGGAGGAGTAGAAGATCTCCTGAGCGGCCTGGAGCTGACGGAGGTCAGACTGCATGGCCGAGAAGTAGGCCCGGTCACGGGTCTGTCCGAACTTCGGAATGGCGATGGCGGCCAGGATGCCGATGATCACCACCACGATGAGGAGCTCGATGAGCGTGAAACCCTTGCGATTCATTTGTGGATCTCCTGAGGAGGGTGTGGACTGTCCCGGCTGGTCCGGGCGAAATGTTCTTGGCCTCAACTGATTGCAATATCGGGACCAATCCCCCTGATAAATCCATAAACGCTTCAATGACAAGGTATTAGAGGATCCCAACCTTGAGAAGTCCAGCACCTCTCTACCCCACCGGTCTTGGATTTTGCAAGAGAGCTGGCACAATCCAAGAGCCGGAGCGGCTCAACTTTCCGGCGACCCGTACTTGGTGAGCTTCCGGTACAGGGTGGATGGATCGATGCCCAACACTTCGGCGGCCCGGGTCTTGTTGCCCCCCTCCGCCGCCAACACCCACTGGATGTAGGCCTGCTCGATGATCTCCAGCGGGGGATTGGGGGGCGGCTCTGCGGTGATCAGCCGGGCCGGCGGTGCCTCCCGGACCCGATCCGGGAGGGTCTCGGGGCCCACCTGGTCATGGGGTGACAGCACCACCGCCCGCTCCAGGGCGTTCTCCAGTTCCCGGACGTTCCCAGGCCAAGCATACGCATTGAGAAGCTCCATGGCTTCATCCGAAAGACCGGCGGGACTTCCCTCCTCTCCCGCCATTCGTTCCAGAAAGTGGCGAGCCAGAAGCGGGATGTCATCACTTCGCTCCCGAAGCGGGGGCAGCGTCAGGGCGATGACATTCAGACGGTAGTATAGATCGGTCCGGAAGCGACCGGTACGTACGTCGTCTTCCAGATTCCGGTTGGTGGCGGCGATGATCCTGACATCCACGTGGAGGGGCTGGCTGGCCCCCACCGGAGTGACCTCCCGCTCCTGGAGAGCCCGGAGGAGTTTCACCTGGGTGGAAGGTGCCATCTCACCGATCTCGTCCAGGAAGAAGGTGCCCCTCTCTGCCGCCGCCAGGAGACCCGTGCGGTCTCTCACCGCTCCTGTGAATGCCCCTTTCACGTGCCCGAAGAGCTCGCTCTCCAACAGGCTTTCCGGCAACGCCCCGCAGTTGATGGACATGAACGGCCCGTCGGCCCGATCCGACAGGGTGTGGATGTACCGGGCCACCACCTCCTTCCCCGTGCCGCTCTCCCCCGTCATGAGCACGGTGGAATCGGTGGGGGCCACGGTTCGGGCCAGCTCCAAAACCTCCACGAAACATCGGCTCTTGCCCACGGGTGAGACGGTTCCCTTCCGGTCCCGCCGCCGGATCTCGGTCTTGAGCGCCCGGTTCTCCTGTTTCAGCCGACCTGACTCCACCGCCCGACGGCAGATGGCCAGCAGCTCATCGTTTGAAAACGGCTTCTGGATGTAATAGAAAGCCCCTTCGTTCACCGCTCGCACCGCAGATTGGAGGGAAGCCTGGGCGGTCATGAGAACAACGGGGAGCTCGGGCTCCCTCTCTTTCACATTGGCAAGCAGATCCAGGCCCGTGCTTCCCGGCATGCGGATGTCGGACAGGATCAGATCCGGTCGAGCCTCCTCCAGAGCCTCCAGCGCCTCATCCACAGAGCCGGCCGTGGTAACCTGGAAACCGTCGCCCTTCAGGAGAATGCGGAGGGAATCCAATATCCCCGTCTCGTCGTCCACCAGAAGGATGGTGGGATCATGTTGGCTCATATGCCTCTCATTCCTGTCCCGTTGCGCCTGGAAGCAGAAGAGTGAACTGGGCACCGCCTTCCGGAGCCCGGCCCGGTAGGATCATTCCCTTATGCGCCTCCACGGCCCGATGCACAAGGGCCAGACCCAGGCCGCTTCCTCCCTTGCGGGTGGTGTAGAAAGGATCGAAAACGCGCCCCAGATCGGCCTCAGGGACCCCGGGGCCGGAATCCGACACCCGAATCTGGATGGTGGCCGATGGGGTTGGGAATTCGCCGCCGACCAGACCGCCCAGGCCCAGACCCAGAGGTGGGGGGCGTCCCACCTCCACCCTGACCCACCCCCCTTCCCCGGCAAACTGGACCCCATTCAAGATCAGATTGAAGAAGGCCCGGTGGAGCAGATCGGCATCCCCCTTGATCCAGAAATCGCTTTGGTCTCCGGTGAGGGTCAACTTCACCCCCGATGCATCGGGGTGTTGCTCGGCCAACCCCACCGCTTCCCGGAGGAGTTCACAGACAGACAGCTCTTCGAGTTCCTTCACCTGCACCCGTGAGAACTCGATGAAATCCGAAAGGATCCGACTGAGGCGTTGGGATTCCGTCACCACCAGCTTCCTGAGCACCTCCCGGTCCCCATCATCCAGCGACGACCGGGTGAGCTGCTCCACCGCGCTCCGAATGGACGCCAGGGGATTCTTGATCTCATGCGCCATGGATGCGCTGAGCTCGGCCACGGCCTCCAGCCTCTCATTCCTCCGCTTCACCTCGTCCATGCGCTCCAGGTCAGTGATATCCTGGAACAGAGCCGTGACAGCGGTGCCCTCCTCTCCCGCTCTCACCGTGGTGGAGATCCCCAGGGTCACCTCGGCGTCATCCCGGCGCACGATGATCTTGTACCGGGAGAGCCCCTGGGCCTGATCCAGGGAGCGACTCAGGAGCGCCCCCAGGCCCGGCGCGGCCTCCTGCACCGCGTCCAGCACGGGTGAACCGTCCCATTGACGAGATTCCATCCCCAGAAGGGCCTCTCCGGCCGGATTGAGATAGAGAAGGTGACCGTCCCCATCCACCGTAAGCACCCCCGTGCTGAGGGAAGCCAGGATGTCGGAGGTATCCAACTGAAGTCGACGCAATTGGGACCGCACCGCACCCAACGCAGTCCCAGCCCGGCGCAAACGGTCTCCCAGGAGTCCGGTGAGGATGGCCACCAAGGCGAACAGCCCCATCTGGAGCATCACGCTCCCGGACAGGGTCTCGGAATGGCCCCAGATGATGTCGGCGAAGAAGAGGATAATGGCCAAGGCTCCCACCAGCACTCCGCCGGCGAAGGGGAGCAGGAGCGCTCCTGCGGAAATCACCAGGATGTAGAGCCATGCGAAGTTGCTGTCTCCACCGCCGGTGATGTGGATGATGCCGGTAACCATGACCGCATCGAAGACAGCTTGGGAGTACAGGAAGTTCTTTCCGGGTGTCCGCTCCAGGAGGTGGGTGTACCAGGCGGACGCGCCGGATGCCAACAGGGCCATGGCGAAGAGAATGGTGGCCACAAAGGTCTGTTCCGGTTGGGCCTCTCCCCAAACCAGGAGAGCCCCCACCAGAATGCCGGTGGCCAGGGTGACACGGCCCAGATATATCCACCGGAGGAGGGCCATGGGGTTGAATGGCCCGGCGGCGTCCCGGAACTCCAGGATGCCTGGCTTCCCCGGTTTCATGAAAGGGTGAGGCCCGCTCCCGGGGCGCGAGGCGCCCTGAGACGGGCCAGTTCCGCGATCTCGTCTCGAATGCGCCGCAACTGCTCCTGCACCAACTCAACCGATTCCGTCAGCTCAGTCCCCTCCTCCAGATCCATGAGGAGAAGCTGGACCTCGACCATGGCCGCCGTGAGAGGGTTGTTCACATCGTGGCGGATCCGGGCCACCATCCTGAGACTGTGCCGCAGCTCCAGGATGGGACGGGGAGGTGCCCCGTTCGCCGGGGACTCGTGGGAAGCCTCTGCTTCGGCGGCCCACTTCTCCAGCTCCACCACCCGATCCGGGGACTCGGGCCACCCCAAGGAGAAGCTCCTCAGCGATTGACCGTCGCTGTCTGCCAGGAGTGTGACCCACCTCCCGGGAGAGTCGGTGGCCAGGGCGAGGGCCTGGAGACACGCATCGGCCGGAAGCCCTGGCCCCAGGATCAGGAATCCCGACTCGGGCCCTGACTCGGCACCAAGGAAGTCCCGCAGGGCGTCCAGAGACCCCAGCTGCCTCACCTCGGCCCCGGTGGACAGCCGGCTTCGGAGGACCTCGGCGTCAGGGTGGTCAGGGGCCAGATGGAGAATCATGAGGTGTACCTGGTTTGGGAATGGAGCATCTGGGATCGGCCGCCGATACCACCGGACGGGCCAGAGCCACTACATCGCCCTGGAGGGAGTAGTCAGCGCCCCCCAGGCGACCTACCGGGTCCAGACTGTGGGGGTCCACCAGATACCGCTCCGAATCCCACTCCAGGCGCGGAGCCAGGTGGATCCCTTCCACACGCCCGATGACCAGGGTGGAGCTCCCGCCCTCCAGAAGCACTTCCTGTGAAACGGTGCACTCCAGGGCGGCTGCGGCAGAATTCACGTACGGAGCGTTCACCCACTGACCCGCCTGCGGAGTCAATCCGGCCAGCTGGAATTCATCGTCTCCCCGGGCGAATTCTCCCGCAGTGAGGTTCATGGCCTCCATGTCTCGGCGGGTGACCACATTCACGCAGAAAATACCCGTCTCCTGGATATTCTTGAGGGAATCTTTCGGTCCGTCACTGCGATGACCGATGGAGACGCCCACCAGCATGGGTGTGGCACAGAGGGCACCGAAGTAGCTGAACGGGGCGAGATTCAGGTGGCCATCGAGGCCACAGGTTGAAATCCAACCGATGGGCCGGGGCACCACCAGGGACGAGAGAAGATGGTACCTCTGCCGGCCGGTGAGTTCGCCCACCGGCAGATGGGTCCCGCCGGTGGGAGTCGACCGACTCATCCAAGCCTCATGGCGAGAGGGGAAGCGTCAGAAGCTGACCGGCGTAGATGCGGGAGTTCCGAAGCTCATTCTCAGCCCGGATCCGGTCCACCGTAACTCCATGGGCCCGGGCTATCGTCCAGAGGGAATCACCCCTCCGCACCCGGTACTGTACCGGGGTAGCCGCGGCCGCCAAGGTGGAGTTTCCGGTGGTGACAGGAATCTCCAGAAGCTGCCCCGGAACGATCCGGCTACCCCGCAGACCATTCGCCCCCTGGAGGCTCTCCACCGTGACGCCGTGGGTGCGGGCGATGGTCCACAACGACTCGCCCGACCGAACCCGGTAGCGGATCACTTCCCATGGATGGGGAGCCTGACCGTCGGGATCCGCACCCGCCGATGTGGCACTGGCCATGGTCACTGCCATGGCGGAGGGGGCTTCAGCACCACGGGCATTCGTGCCCCCGTCCGTCCCGTTGGTCTCCGACGCTTCGGCCAGGCGGGTGCTCCCTGTCATCTGGGCAACGTAGCGGGCGTAAGGCTGGGGATAGATGGCCAGATGGTAGTGCGGAGGGCGTCGCTCGCGGATGGCTTCCACCACGCCCCTTCCCTCCAGGCTCATGAGGGTGGACTCCAGCCAACTCCGGCACCGGGGATTCTGCGGGACCCTGAGATCCAGAGCCATCCCGGTAGGGTGCACCGAGCGGGATGACGCGTTTCGGGGCTGATGAGACTGGGGCCGGGTGGCGCTGGTCACCACCAACTGCTCCCCGCAGGCGCTGCGGTACTGACGCGACAGTCTCTCCACGAAGGTCTTCACCTCCGGACGCGCATATGGGAACGACACGTTGTGCACCCGGTAGTCAGCATTTCCGGGAAGCTCCACCAGATATCCGGCGGCCACGAATCGGCGGACCTGATCCGAAGTGCGGAGATAGGTGAAGTCGTGGCTGCGCGCCTGATGGTTCTGACGATCCAGAGAGGCCTGGGACCCCCGGAGGGTCTGACCCACCCCCTCCCCAGGCGCCAACACAAGGAATGTGATGACCAGGAGAGCCGGTGCCGGGATTAGGTGACGGAGTTGAACCATGAACCTCGACCAGGATTCCGGAGACGGTTTCCACCCACAGCCCTCAAGATAAACATATGATTCCACGAGGCAAGTTGATCCGCTACTGCATGGTTCGAAAGGCCTCCCGGCCCCCGTCCAATACGAACTGCACCCCGATTACCATGACCAGCAGCCCCATGATCCGGGTCATGACGTTCATCCCGGTCTGCCCGAAGGTGCGAAGGATGGCCGGTGCCACCAGGAGCGCCGCCGACGCCACCAGCAGTACGGACACGATGGCACCATAGACCAGAGCCACCTGGATGGTGCCATCGGCTTGAGCCACCAGGGCGATGACGGTGGTGATGGCGCCAGGCCCCGCCAGGGTGGGGAGGCCGAGGGACGATCCCCACATCCGCCCCTTCCTCCACCCTCGTGACGCCCTCCGCCTCCTCTTCCCGGGTGGTCTTCACCCGGGAGCGTTTGGCCTGGAGCATGTCGGAGCCCACCCCAAAAAAGATGATTCCCCCGGCGATCTTGAAGGCGTAGGTGGTGATCCCGAAAAAATCCAGGATCATGGGGCCGGCCGATGCAAAGACCACCAGCACGATGGTGGCCGTGAGAAAAGCCCTGAGCACGGCCCCCCGGCGCCGGGGGGCCGCCTCGTCGGCAGTGAGTGCCAGGAAGAGAGTGGCGGCACTCAGGGGATTTACAATGGCCAGGAGTGACGTAAATGCCAGTACTCCGAAGGCCAGATCGGATGACAAGAGTCAGACCGCCTTGATCCAGCCCCCCTGGGCATCGCTGAACTTCTCCGCCACCACATCCCAATTCACCACATTCCAGAAGGCTGCCAGGTAGTCAGGGCGTCGGTTCTGGTAGTGGAGGTAGTAGGCATGCTCCCACACATCCACGCCGAGGATGGGCGTGTGACCCTCGATGAGCGGCGAATCCTGGTTGGCCGTGGCCACCACCTTCAGGCCTCCGAAGGGGCCCACCGTGAGCCATCCCCAGCCGGAACCAAACTGCCCGCCTGCCGCATCCTGGAACTTCTGCTTGAACTGCTCGAAGGAGCCGAAGGCAGAATCCACCGCGCCGGCCAGGGCTCCAGATGGCTGGGAAGCTCCCCCGGGGCGGAGGACTTCCCAGAAGAGGGAGTGGTTCACAAACCCTCCGCCATGGTTTCGAACGGCTCCTCGGATGGATTCCGGAAGCCCGCCGAGTCCCCGGAGAAGCTGCTCTCCGGAATACCCGTGAAGCTCCGGGTGGCTCTCCAGGGCACCGTTCAGTTTGTTGATGTACGCCTGGTGATGCTTGCCATGGTGGATCTCCATGGTGCCTGCGTCGATATGGGGCTCCAGGGCGCCATAGTCGTATCCCAGTTCGGGAAGCTTATGAGGATATGCCATTTCGCTGTGCTCCTTCTGGTTTGAGGTTGTGTGTCCTTAACGATCTGCGACTTCCACCACAGGCGGCCGAAGCCAACTGGGGTCATGACGGTGCCTGGTGCCCCCAGGTTGGCAGGGGCAAGACGGGTTTGCCGGCGCCGTCAAGCCTTCCGAATCCGATATGCACAGTGGCGCTCACCGGCCAGAAGGTGATGGGTGCGCTCCACCGTTGCGCCGGGAAGCACCGCACGGAAGAAGTCCAACTCACTTCGGCACGTCCGGGGATCCCGGCGCGCCATGAGGTGCACCGCGCAGTTTCGCTCCACCAAGTGGAATGTTCCGGGCTCCATCTCGGTCACCTCGGCCTGATAACCGTCTTCCATAAGGATCTGTGCCAACTCCTTCACGCGCTCCCCCAGGGCACGACCCTCCAATCGCGGCAGTGCCGCCCGGACCCGCGCCTGGCTTCGTTGGCGAAAGTATGATCCCGCCACTTCCGGCGCATGGCTCTCCAGATGGTCCAACATCCCCACCACCAGATCCCCGTAGCGACGGGGAAAGAGCTCCTGACCTTCCACCGTGAGCGCGTATCGGTGGCGGGGGCGCCCTCGCCCGGATCGATCTGCCACGTGATGGACCAATCCCTGATTCTCCAGGGCCTGAAGGTGTTGGCGCACACCAGAGACCGTCACATCCAGCGCTTGGGCCAACTCCTCGGCAGTAGCCGATCCGAACTCCTTCACCATCTCCACCACAGCCCGGCGACCCGAAGGCAGGAACGGGAGGGCGGAAACCAAGGCGGGAAGCGGAGTGGTGGCTGTCATGATATCCTGTATGTTATGGCCTTGCACAGGATTTTGCAAGTTTTTGATACTTAAATTGTGAAAAAAAGTCCATGCCCCTCCCCACTCGACGGATCCTGCTGGTGGATTGCGACATGTTTTTTGTCCAGGTGGCCCGTCTGGAAGATCCGGACGGGGCGGGGCAGGAGCCTCTCCTCATGGTGGGGGGGTCGCCGTCGGGAAGGGGGGTGATCACCTCGGCGGCCTATGAAGTCAGGGCGTTCGGCGTCCACTCCGGTATGCCCACTGCCCGGGCGTTGGAGCTCTGCCCGAAGGGTGTGGTGGTCCCGGTCCCCAGAGGTGCCTGCGTCGCCCGAAGCCGGGCCGTGCGGAAGGTGCTGGAGCGGTGGACCCCGGTGCTGGAAGCTGCCTCCATCGACGAGTTCTACCTGGACCTCACCGGGACGGAGCGGCTCTTCCGGGCCGAATCCCTGGCGGCCACTGCCCAGCGTCTCCGGGAGGACGTGCTCCAGGAGACCTCCATTTCGGTATCCGTGGGTGGCGGAACGCAGCGAATGGTGGCCAAGGTGGCGGTGGCCCGAGCCAAACCGGGAGGAGTGCACGTCGTCCCGCCTGGGGAGGAGGCTGCGTTCCTGCAGTCTCTGCCGTTGGAGACGCTCCCCGGGGTCGGCCCGGCCCTGCTGGAGTTGCTTGTGTCCCGGGGGCTCCGCACCGGGAACGATGTGATGGCGGCCGGAGAGGAGTGGCTCATCCGTTGGTGCGGACAGCGCCGAGGGCGGTGGCTGTTCCAGCGGCTATCCGGCGTTGATCCTACCCCCATCTCCCCGGGCCAGGATCGGAAGTCGGTGAGTTCAGAAAGGACGTTTCCAAGGGACCTGGACACCGCAGCCGAACTGGAACGACAGCTGCTGGGCCTCGCCACTTCCGTGGGAAGGGGGCTCCGGAAGCGGGGTCTCCGGGGGCGCACCGTCACGGTGAAGCTTCGTCTGCACGACTTCGCCACCTACTCCGCAGCTCGATCGGTGGCGGACGGATTGGAAACGGACCCGGCTCTTTTCGCACTGGCATTGGAGCTCTTTCGAGAACTCCGATCCCGACATTCCGGAGGCGTGCGTCTCCTGGGGGTGGGCGTGTCCAGCCTGGATACCACCCACGAGGGAGAGCAGTTGGCACTCTTTGATGCCTCCGGCCCCCGGGGCGAATCGCCGGCCCAACGCAGGCTGGCCCGGGTGCAGGACCAACTCCGGGATCGCTTTGGTGAATCGGCCATCCGCCCGGGAAGCATGACTCCCCTCCCCATGAAGCCGGACACACCGCCCGCCTCAGGCACCACACCTCCCACCGACGAAGAGCCATGAGTCACCACCCACGCATCCCTCTTCCCTTCTCCTCTCCCTTCCCGGTATCAGGCTCGGGAGTCTTCCCCAGCCAGGATCCGGTCACCGGAAACCAGAGCCCAGAGTCCTGCCAGAGGCGCCGTGACAACTCCCGGATCCATCGCAAGGCAGTGGCTACACCCAGCGCGCCCCCCAGAACCAGCAGCAATGTCTCTGGCGCCGTGGGCATCTCTGGGTCAGCCCTCTCCCTTCCGGGACCTATTCTTTTCGTCCACGATGCGACGATGCACCTCGTAGTTCTCCTTCCACGGCTCCCTGGTAAAGTAATCCTTGGTGAGTTCCACCACCTTGGGCGAGAGGTACACCAGGGCCAGGAGGTTGGGCAGGATGACAATACCCAGGAGCACGTCGCCCAGGGTCCAGGCGATGGTCAGGGGAAGCACCGCCCCCACGAAGTGCATGACCACGAAGACGACCTTGTACGGAAGCACGGCCTTGGGCCCCAGGACATAGTATGCGCAGCGATCTCCGTAGTACGACCAGGCGATGGCAGTGGAGATGCCAAAGAGGAGAACGGTCACCAGCACCAGGTAGTGTCCCCAATCGCCCAGGGGGGCCAGGCCACGCTGGAAGCTGAGCATGGTGAGGGGAGCTCCGTTCTGGACCGCCAGTCCATGGAGCGAGGCGAATCGCTCCCCCGAATCGGATACGGCCTCGGCCTGTGCCGGGTAGATGGTCCCCGTGAACGGGCGAGTCCGATCCAGGTCGGTGTAGAACTCCTCCACCGCCACCTCACTCCAAGCCAGTTGTGAATCGCCCACTCCCCGATGGATGGGTACTCCGTTCTCCACCCGGATTTCGGCCGGCTGGGAAGCGAAGGGGCTGACCCGCCCGTCTTCATGGAGCTGTACGTAGCCCACGTGTCCCCCGGAGAGGGTGATCTCGGTGGGGACCTGGTCGTCCCAGGTTCCGGTCATGATGATGACCAGGGCCGTCATGGTGCAGATGATAATCGTATCGATGAAGGGTTCCAGCAGAGCCACCACACCTTCCGACACGGGTTCGTCGGTCTGGGCCGCGGCATGGGCGATGGGAGCGGAGCCCTGGCCTGCCTCGTTGGAGAAGAGCCCCCGTCGCACGCCCCACATCATGGTCACCAGGAGGGCGCCCACACCGGTGCCGGCGATCCCCGCCGAGGGGTTGAAGGCCTCCTGGAAGATGAGCATGAAGGCCGGAATCACCTGGTCCAGATGGAACGCGATGATGGTGAGGGCGCCCAGCACATAGACCCCGGCCATGACGGGAGCCAGAATCCCGGTGACCTTCCCGATGCGCCCGATCCCTCCGATGATGACCGCCGCAACGATGGCTGCAGTGATCAACCCGCTGACCCAGTGGGCCACGCCGAAGGCATCGTTCATGGTGTCGGCCACCGTGTTCGCTTGAACCCCGTTCCCGGTGAGGAAGGCCGTCAAGCCCAGTATCACGGCGAAGAAGATGGCCATGGGCTTCCACTTATGACCCATCCCGCGCTCGATGTAGTACATGGGGCCACCGGCTACCGTCCCCTCCCAGGGGCGGCTGGGGTCCGGTGCCTTCACCTCCCGGTAGTACTGGGCCAACGTCACCTCGGAGTACTTGATAGCCATTCCCAGCGCGGCCGTCACCCACATCCAGAAGAGAGCTCCGGGTCCGCCCCAATGGATGGCGATGGCCACGCCGGCGATGTTTCCGATGCCCACCGTGGCGGAGAGCGCCGTGGAAAGGGCCTGGAAGTGGGAGACATCGCCGGGCTCGTCGGGATCGTCATACCGGCCCGTGGCCACGGCAAAACCGTGGAATAGCCGGCGAACCTGGATGAATCCCAGGCGAAGCGTGAGGAACACGCCCACACCCAGCAGGGCGATGACCACATAGGGAATGGTCTCGTCCCCGGCATTGATGCCCGAGTTCCAGACCAGATTCGCCAACTGGTCTACCAGACTCCGGATGGCCTCCATTCCGCGACTCCCGCTGAACAAGAGAGATGAATACGTCCCACCCACCGGGTTCCCTTGGGGCGGACTGCAAGGTGCGAAGAATGTCCCGAAGGTACGGTGGAGGCAAGGTGGAGCCCGGAGAAGGAAGGCGATTGAAACCGGTGGGAGGTTGGATCGAAGCGGAACAGATCCGGGGGCTGTCGGTGGCCGGTTACCAGCGAGCCGGACTGCAGGTGGGGCTGTCCGTTGCCCCGGTGAACTGGGTAGACGAACTCCGGGGGTGCAGGTGGGACTTCTGAATCGGACCGGGAACAACCCCGCCCCGTTTCGTGTCCTCCCTTTCGTGAACGCTCATTTCTGACGGAATCCCGGACCTTCCGCGTGGCAGGATGGACCGTACGCGGCTCGGGGTGACGCTCGCCACCGAAGGAGGAACTTTCAACCGTGATGGCTTTGAACATCTATCTGGCAGGCGAGATCCATACCGACTGGAGAGACCGATTCCGCACTCTGCTGGAGTCGGAGGGGGTGGACGCCCACTTCCTGGGACCCCAGGAAGACCACGACCGATCTGACGATGTTGGCGAGGCGATCCTGGGCAAGCAGCCGGGAGACCGATATCGCGATCTCATGGGGGCTCGGATGAACAGCCTCCGGACCCGCATCCACATGAGACAGGCCGATGTGGCCGTGGTCTGTTTCACCGAGAAATATCGCCAGTGGAACTCGGCGTCTGACGCCGGTGCGGCGCTGGGCCTGGGGATTCCCCTCATCCTGGTGCGGCCCGAGGAATTCACCCACGCCCTAAAGGAGTTGGACGCTCAAGCAGACGTGACGGTGGAAACCCTGGAGCAGGCCGCAGAGGCGTTGGCCTACGTGGTGGAGTAGCAGGCAACCGGAGAACGGTAACGAACCGTGGCCCCGTCCGGACGGATCCGGACGGG
>JBBDRI010000058.1:80168-82010 GCA_040905545.1 Gemmatimonadota bacterium
GGGGGCCCACGGCTTTCCTGCGACGCCTCTGAGGCGAGCCCTCAGGCACGTCGCGGTGGTGGCACCAGCTTCAGAGCCTGGGAGAGATGCTCCAGGATGATTTCCCGAGACCTCTCGGCAATCTCATCCAGGGAGGGTGACTCGGCGTAGCGCTCGGCGATGGCGTGGCGCAGGTCATCCACCGAAGGCACGTGCGGCAGGTTCAGGTCATGGAGAAGCTGGACCGCGTCGGCCCGACTTTTCTCCGCCTGCAGTCGCAACTCCTCCATGGAAGGCAGTGCGGGCTTGTTGGCCCACGCTTCCCGAACCTGATCGGCAATCCGATCCAGGGGGAGCGACTCGGCCACCTCCCGAGCTACCCGCTCCACCACCTTCTTCCCTGGGTGCTGCTCCCCGGCGAGAACGGCCCTAGGCGGAGTGCGGAGGTCCCAGACCACGCCGGTCCAGGAGAGCATCTTCAAGACGTAGTAGGAGAGGTCGATCTCCCACCAGAAGAAGCCCTGGCGCGTGGAACTCTGGTAATAATGGTGATTGTTGTGCCACCCCTCCCCCAAGGTGAGGACGGCCAGCCACCAGTTGTTCCGGGATTCATCGGCTGTGAGATACCGCTTCTTCCCAACCACGTGGGCCACGGAGTTGATGGCGAAGGTGGCATGGTAGGTGAAAATGGTACTCAGGAAGAAGCCCACGAAGAGCCCCGGCCAACCGCCCACCGCGAGACAGAAGATGGCCAGCAAAAGGGCGGGAAAGTGCTGGTGACGGTTCAACCACCGAAGCTCGGGATATCTGTAGAAGTCCTGGATGCCCGAGTAATCCGCCTGGTTCTTCTCAGGATTGAAGAGCCATCCGAAGTGGGAGTGCCAGAATCCGGTGTGGACCGGCGAGTGCACGTCCTCGGGAGTATCCGAGTGGCGATGGTGGTGGCGGTGGAGGACCGCCCACCAGAGTACCCCCCGCTGGGCTGACATCTGCCCCAGGAAGGCCAGAACGAACTGGAACCACCGGCTGGTCTTGTACGAGCGGTGAGAGAAGTACCGATGGAAACCGGCCGTGATAGCCCACATCCGCACCAGATAGAATGTGACGCAGAGAACGATGGACGTAACGGTAAAGCCGCTCCAGAATACCCCCAGGGCCGCTACGTGCATGAGCACGAAGGGGAGCACCTCAGGGTAGACGATGTCGTTGTGCGCCTCATGCTCTTGCTGATGCTGGGCTGCGTGCGTTGTTGATTCAGTCACTGGGATTCGCTCTCCAGAGAGATGCCTGAACTCGGGGGGGTTGGGATGCCCGGGAGGGCACGCGGGCCTTCCCCCCAGAGGGCGCCTGCCACGGGTGGTGGTGCCGCCGGCCAGAAGATGTACTATTTGTCACAAGTATCAAAGATACCCAGGCTCCCGATAGGGAGCAACATGGAGGAGGGGGGTGCAGGAGTGAAGCCATGGGCGATTCTGTTGACGGTGCTGGGCATGGTGGCCTTCATGACCCTGGTGGTGCGGTCCACCCTGCAGTCTGCCGAAGTTGAGTGCCAGGTCTGTCTGCAGTTCCAGGGAGAACTGGTGTGCCGCAACGGAGCCGGGGCCACGGAGGAAGAGGCTCTCCAGGCCGCGCAGGAAAGTGCCTGTGGAGGGAATGTGTCCGGCATGGCCGAGCTCATCGCCTGCCGTGGCGCCCCTCCCGTTCGGGCCCAGTGCCCTCCCCCTCCCTGATGGGCGCACCCTCTTCCGGCCCCTTTATGCCCGTGGTGTTCCAGTCATTCCACCGTTCATCGGAGTCATCCCCATGCCTCTAGGAGCGTGTCCGGGTAATGGGGCGAGCCGCGTTACGAGCACCACGGGTGCC
>JBBDRI010000059.1:0-18295 GCA_040905545.1 Gemmatimonadota bacterium
CGGCCAGCACGGCGATCCGCTGGTCGGTGTCGTTGGGGATGGGGCCTCCTTTTCGTCCGGCGCCGTTAACGACAGAGCCGTGTGGCTGCGGCGACCGTGGCGGTCGCGGCGGGTGCGGTGTCCGCGGTAGTCGCGCGGATCGCGGCGGGAACGGCCCTGGCGGGGGCGCCGGTCGACCGCGCGAATCGACCGCTGGCGCCCTCCGACAGGTACGTGTGGTCACTTCCCGTGGCTGACCGACTCCGATCGACCGCGCCTCCATGGCGACCCCGACACCTGCGGTCATTTCACGCCGCTGAGCCACCTCGATCGACCGGAGACGATTTCCCCGTACGACGAACGGTCATTTCGCGCCCTCTCCCGCCCCGCCGCCGGCTTGCTTGCCCCCATGCCCGCCGGGTCGCTCAGATCTGGAATGTGTACGCCGGAGCTAGGGCAAGGACATGGTGGAATGGGGCGATCTGACGGCGACCGGTGCGGTGCGGTGCGCAGCGGTGCGATGCGGTGCGGCGCGGGCAGTGGATCGGCTGCTGGAGACGAATAGGCAATTCGAACGCCCTCGCGATCCGAAGCCAAGGTAAGACGTACGTTTCGCCTGGACGACAACGGCAGGGCGAGCCGAGTGGTGGGGCCGATCGGTGCGAGGAGGTGGCTGGTTCCCAGGGACCGGGAGGCTGCGGACCGGGCGTCGAGGGAAGGACTCGGACTGCGAGGTGAGGGGCAGCCCCCTTCCCATGGCCGATCTGGCCATCGCGGGCATCTGCCTGGAGCTCGGGGCTTCGCTTCTGACCAGGAACCGCCGTCACTTCGAACGGATCGAAGCTCTGCGACTCGAGGTGGTGGAGGGGTAGCCGTCGTCTGACCACGCTATGGGGGCTCTCCAATGCGGAGGCCGCACGGATGTTCGGCGTATCGCGACAGCCGTTCTCAAAGTGCTTTGAGGACGGCATCCCCTCGGAGCGGACGGCGGCGGTGGCTGATCTAGATGCGGGAGGCGCAATTCGAGAAGGTGGACATGGTCGGTGCGGCTTCGAGAAAACGGGACGTCACTCCGTACCTTCACTTGCTACGGCCCTCCAGCGCCCGGATGCGCTCCTTGATCTCCTCGGGAAGGGAGGCTTTCCGGCCCCTGGCATAGTCGTAGGCCACCACCACGCCCTGGCCCACGGCAGCGACCCGCCCCTGTTCCTCGCTCACCAGCACGTATTCCTGGCTGAAGCGGTCTTCTTTCAGTTCCGTCACCCGGACCCCCACCTGGATCTGGTCCGGATAGACCAGGGGGCGCACGTACCGGCACGCCACGAATCCCAGGATGGGCCCGACCCCCAAAGGTTGGGAGAACCCAATGGCCTCCAGGTGCTGAATCCGCGCGATCTCGAAGTAGCGCAGAAAGAGGGTGTTGTTGACATGGCCGAAAGCGTCCATGTCTGCCCAGCGGAGCTCAGGCGAGATCACGATGGGGAAATCGGTGAGATCGCCGGTGGCGTGGTCGGCACGGATAGCGTGGTCGGCCCGGATGGCGTGATCGGCGCGAATGGGGCGGTCGTCGTTCGGCACGGGCGGCCAGGCGGTTGGAGGGTAAGCCGGAGGGGACCCGGCGGTAGGATCCGCTCACCGGGACCCTCTGCTTCTTCCTCGACCTCTTAATTGGATCAGCCTGGGACTGCCCTGGCAAGCGATGAAAGCCGTCCTCCCTTCAGTTCGCCACCAGATCACGGGTTAACTCGTCGATCGACGGGGCCCCGCACAATACCATGGCCATATCGAGCTCCGTTTGCAGGATGGACAGGGCGAGTCGGACGCCGGCTTCTCCCGCGTGCGCAGAGCCTCGAAGGCGGCGCGGACGGCTGCCTCCCGTCGAGATTGACGCGCCCGGGGTCTCGTCGGCTTGGGGGGGACCGCGAGCTCGAGCGACCCCGAGGAGCCGGTGGCGAGAGAAACTCCACGCCCACCGGATACCCATCCTAAAACTCTCTCTCGGTCAGCCTGCACGAAGTGCGCCATGCATGGGGCGGGGTGAAACTTGACGGATGCGCAGCCAGCCCGGTATACCTGCCATAGCCGTCACGGCCATCCTCCGCATCGCACCTCCTCCGAATCCAGACGCGCTGCCCCCTTTGATGCCTGTCCTCGCGGCGACCGCCCGCTCAGTGGCACTCGGCCTGGTGGTCTGCAGCATCCCTGCCCTCCCCGCGCCGACGCAGGCCCAATCCAATCCCATCCCTTCAGAGGACCTGATGCGGCGGGAGGGCCCCACCTTCCGTCAGCTCACCATCGCTGACGGACTCTCGCAGAATGCCGTCACGGCCATCGTTCAGGATCGACGTGGCTTCCTCTGGTTCGGCACCCGCGACGGTCTGAACCGGTACGACGGCCACTCCTTCCGGGTGTTTCGGCACGACCCCTTCCACCCGCGCTCCCTGTCGGGGAATTCCATCACCGCGGTATTCGAGGATCGGGACGGGAACATGTGGGTGGGCACGGAAGAGGGAGCTCTGGACCGATTCGACCGCCACCGGGAGACCTTTCACCGCTACTCCCTCGAGGCCCGGTCGGCGGTGAATGCGATTGCACAGGGCCCGGGCGGTGGCCTGTGGATCGGCACCAACGGTGACGGGCTCGCGCGGCTCCTTGCGGGTGCACTCATGGACCCGGACGCCTCGTTCCAATGGTTCCGCAACGGGCTCCCCGAGCCATCCACACCGGGGGACGATTTCGTAAATGCCCTTCTTGTGGATCGTCGAGGCGTGCTCTGGGTGGGACGCAGCAGCGGCCTGGACCGGCTGGATCTGGGCGCCGATGCTTTTGTATCGTACCCCATCGACCCGGAAGCCCCTACGGGGCTGATGGATCACCGAGGCGTCACCTCACTTCTGGAAGACCGCGAGGGCCACATCTGGATGGGACTCGCGTCGGGGCTCAGCGTACTGAACTCGGATCGCAGCCGGATCACCCACCATCGCCATCGTTACGCAACAGAGCGATTCGGGTGGGGCCAGGTGACGGCAATGTTGGAGGACCTGGAAGGGGTGTTGTGGCTGGCCACCCCGTCGGAGCTGATGCGGTTCGACCCAACCACCGAGGGCTTTGAATACCTCCGGCATGATCGTCTGGTGCCGGACGGGGTCAATAGTAATCTGCCCACGGCCCTCTTACAGGATCGGTCCGAGGTGATCTGGGTCGGGACCAATGGGTACGGCCTGAACGTGCACGACCCCAAGGCCAACCGCTTTCGGACCTTCCACCGACCCGAGGACCAGCCCTGGAGGGAAGCTGGATTCAGCGTATACACTCTCTTCGAGGATTCGACCGGTACGATCTGGATGGGCGCCGGAGTCCTGTATCGGTGGGACCGGAGCTCCGGAGAGTTCACCTCATTCGAAACCAGTACGGATCGACTCAACGACTTTGGAAACACCGGGGTCTGGGCTCTCGTTGAGAATCCCCGCGGATTCCTCTGGGCCGGGACGTTCCAAGGGCTGTACCATCACGAGATCGCCACCGGCCGTACACGTCATTACCGGCACGACCCCGACGATCCGGATGGGCTGCCCGAGGCGGCAGTCAATGACGTTCTGGTGGACCCCTCCGGCCGTGTCTGGGTGGTCACAGAGAACTGGCTTGCTGAGCTCGTGGATCCCGCCGCCGGTCGGTTCCAATCCTTCCGCTATACCGATCGCGCGCCCTCGGGCCGATGGACCTTCCCGTCGCTGAGCCAGACGCCCGACGGGATGCTCTGGTTCGGATCGCAGACGGGCCTCGTACGGTTCGACCCCCAAACCCGTACCTTTCGCCACTTCCGGAACGACCCGACGGACCCGTCCAGCCTGGGCCACGACCGGGTGCGTGCGATCCTGGTGGATCCAACCGACCCGCAAGGAACTCTCTGGGTGGGCACCGTCGGCGGCGGCCTGAATCGCTTCGACCTCGCAACCGAGCGTTTCACGCACTACACCACCCGCGACGGTCTTCCCAACAATGTCGTCTACGG
Source organism: Gemmatimonadota bacterium (assembly GCA_040905545.1). GTDB lineage: Bacteria > Gemmatimonadota > Gemmatimonadetes > Longimicrobiales > Gaopeijiaceae > JBBDRI01. The sequence continues at coordinate 3,992 of JBBDRI010000059.1, forward strand.
AATTCTTCCGGACGACACGGGGACGCTGTGGCTCAGTACCAACCGGGGGCTATCCCGCTTCGATCCGTCGACGGGCACCTTCCGGAATTACGATGCCGGAGACGGTCTCCAGAGTGACGAGTTCAATTCGGGAGCGGCGTTCCGGAGCCCCAAAGGCGAGCTGTTCTTCGGAGGGATATACGGGGTCAACTACTTTCATCCCGACCAGATCCACGAGAACCCGCACGTCCCCGAAGTGGTGATCACCGGATTCCGGCGACTGAACCGGCCGGAGGCAGTGGGCGACAGCAGCACGGTGTTGGATCGTAGCATCCTGGAAATCGACGAGATTCGGCTCTCACATGCCGACAACGTGCTCACTTTCGAGTTCGCCGCCCTGGACTTCTCGGCGCCTGCGAAGAATCGCTACACCTACCGGATGCTGGGCTTCAGCCAGGAATGGATCGACGGGGGTACGGAGCGCACCGCCACCTTCACGAATCTCCCACCCGGCTCGTACACTTTCCAGGTCCGGGGATCGAACAACGACGGCGTGTGGAATGAAGAGGGCGCTTCCCTTGCCCTGGTCATACTCCCACCCTGGTGGTGGTCGCGCTGGGCCATGGGCTTCTACGTCCTGCTGGCTCTGGCTACTGGGCTGGTTATTCGACGCTATGATCAGAAGCGCCTGCGCTTGGAGTATGGCCTGGCGCGGGAGCGCGAGGAGGCAGAGCAGCTCCGAAGCCTTGACCGGGCTCGGAGCCGCTTCTTTGCGAACGTGAGTCACGAGTTCCGGACGCCCCTCACCCTTACCCTGGGGCCCCTCGATGACCTCCACTCCGGCTTCCACGGGGATCTTCCCGCCCCCGTTGCGGCACAGGTGGAGCTGGCCCGACGAAACGCCGGACGAGTGCTGGAGCTCATCGATCAGCTCCTTGAGGTGGCCCGACTCGAAGCGGGGAATACCCCCCTTCGCGCTCATGCCCTCGACTTCGGGGCCTTCGTCCACCGAATTGGAGCGCGCTTCGAACCGCTGGGGGAGCGCCTTGGTGTGGAACTCCGGGTTGAAGTGCCCCACCAGCCAGTGGAAGTCTTTGCCGACCCGGCGCACCTGGACAAGATCCTGGCCAACCTCCTTTCAAACGCCCTCAAGTTCACCTCGCCAGGTGGCGGTGTGGCCGTGCGGTTGGCTGCGGATGAAACCACGGCCCGCGTCACCGTGACCGACACGGGTCCGGGAATCCCGTCCCACGAGCTCGCCCGGATTTTCGATCGCTTCTACAGGGGAGAGCAGCCGTCGGAGGAGGCAACGCCCGGTACTGGAATCGGATTGGCACTGGTACGCGAGCTCGTCCATCTGCATGGTGGCTCCGTGGATGTAGAGAGTGCGCCCGGAGCCGGAAGCCAGTTCACCGTGACCCTTCCTCTTGGCCGTGATCACCTTCGCCCGGACCAGGTATCGGACGACCCGGCCTCCTACCTCAGGACCGTGGCTTCGCCAGAAGCCCCGGCCATGCTGGAGACGGCCGTAACCGTGGCGGGCCTTGAGATTGAGCATCACGTGGAAGCCGAGCCCGACGCCGACGACGTCCGCACGATTCTGCTGGCAGAGGACAATCAGGAGCTCCGCGGGTACCTCCGCTCACACCTGGCGACGAGGTACCGCGTTCTCGAGGCCGACAACGGGGAGGAGGCCCTGGCGTTGGCCCAACGCCGTCTGCCCGATCTGGTGATCTCCGATGTGATGATGCCGGTGATGGACGGCTATGAGCTCTGCCGGAGGCTCAAGGGAGACCCCGACACGGACTTCATTCCGGTGATCCTGCTCACGGCCCGGGCCGCTCCTGAAGACCGATGGGAAGGGCTGGAGGGCCGGGCCGATGCCTACCTCACGAAGCCCTTCGACATGGACGAACTCCGCACCCTCGTGCGGAACCACATCGAGGTCCGGGAGCGGCTCGAGATCCGGCTCTCGGGGGCGCTTGTGCCCGGATCCACTCACGCACCCGGCGTGCCCCCAACCCTTGCTCGCCCCCACGCCGCACCGGTGGAGGCCGACTCCAAGGAATCCCGATTCCTCGAGGAAGTCTGCGCTGTGATCGAGGCGCGAATGGAGCACGAGGAGTTCACCGTGGAAGAGCTGGCTGGGCGCGTGGCCCACAGCCGCGGGCACCTCCACCGACGCCTGAAGGACCTCATCGACGAGAGCCCTTCCGATCTGATCCGGAGGATGCGCTTGGAGCGAGCCGCCTCGCTCCTGGAAGCCCAAGCGGGATCGGTGTCGAGAATCGCCTACGCCGTGGGGTTCAAGAGTGTAGCCCACTTCTCCAACCGATTCTCCGACCACTTCGGGATTCGACCCTCGCAGTACAAAGGCGCTGGGGCGTCTTCCCCAGGCCACCACGAGGGTCAGTAGCCTCAGACTCCAGGGGCCATTCGCGACCCGCGTGCAACGATACGGGACCTGGCGGCTACCCATCCAACAACCAGTCCTTCGATCTTTCGGGGATCGCTTGTCCTCACCCCGCTGGGTTAGGAGCGTGTCCTAGGATCCGGAGCCCGTGAAGCCCCTCACCATCCTGGTCGTGGATGACGACCCCGATATGCGCCTCTATATGCGGGGATGCCTGCAGGCCATGGGCCAGGATGTCGGCTCGGTCTTGGGGGCGGCGGACGGCTACGAGGCGCTGCAAGTCCTGAGCGAGGCCAGCGTGGACCTGATCATCAGCGACGTGGTCCTACCGCGGATGGACGGGCGGACGCTCCTGAAGGCCATCCGAGACGATCCGGTTCGCCAGCACCTTCCGGTGCTCCTCATCAGCGGAAAAGCGCAGGTCATGCCGCCTCTAAGCCCGGCCGACGCCTGGCTTTCCAAACCCTTCAACGCCCGGCAGCTTCTGGCAGCCGTTCGGCGCCTGATGGGACAACCCCCGAGCCCATGACCCGATTCGCCTGGTAAAGTACTCGCAGACCCTGAGAATCGACCGGTGACGTAAAGCACCGGTTCCGCGACCTGTGCGCAACGATCTGCGACGCAGCGGCTACCGCCCGATTCGCCCCCGGCCACAGATTCCATCGGGGAATGCGAGGCTCTGCGGTAGCATCCTCGAACCGACACCTCCTTCGACCGCATCACCAACACGGGCGCACACCCGTCATCACCCCCACTGTCTGGAGCTGTTATGAAACGCATGGACTCAGTCGCTGTATTGACTCTCGGTTTGATTCTAGCAGGATGTGAGGCCCCCTTGCTGACGGATCCAGCGGAAGGGCACCTCACGCTTCCCGCTCCATCCTTGTCCCACATGCCGGATGGAGATGGTCACTTCTTTTTCCTGGCGCCTCTGGGTGAGGGGGGAGAAAACGGAGACTTCAACCCGGCGTTGCTTACCCAGGTCCGCATCTGCGTATGGAGCCGAGCGGCAGACACGGACGGCAACCCCCTGACAGACCCCTGCACCGCCGTGCTTACCTCGTTCGCGTCGGATGACATCCATATCAATGCGAACGACGAGAGCTACCGGGTCAACTGGAGCGTTCGGAACACGAATGGGATCCAGCTGGGAGATCTCTACGCCATTCAGGTGCTGGCCAGCGGGGTCCCCATCGGCTCCGCAGAGGTGGTGGTGGGTCGAAATGCCAAGCAGGCGAAGGACTTCGCCAACGCGTTGGGCGGGGGTGTGACCCCGCTGGTGCGAAACCAGACGGTGCCCGTCCGGTACCGCATCGAAAACGGACTCTTCTGCGAGGGCGACTGCTACGAGGCTACCGTCACCCAGGAAGGAGGGGATTTCACCACTCCGGATGGCGAGGCGGGAGTGTCCATCGGACCCAACGCACTCCCCCCCGGCACCGACGACGTCACCCTGATCATCGAAGAGGTGTCGTTGGATCCAGGGGAAGAATGCCTGGGGAACCTGGCCATGTTGGCCACCACGGGTAAGTGCATCCGGTTCGATACCGAGCCCAAGCTGGTGAAGGGCTTCGCGGAAGACGTGGTGGTGGGGATCTGTCTTGACCCCAGCGGCGTGCCCGCCGGGGTGGATCCGGAGAACTTCACGATCCACCGCTTCGATCCTGATAATCCGGCGGGACCCGTGGAGGAACTCCCGGGTGCTCCTGCCCCCTTCCTGGACTGTGTGGGGGCGGTGGCGCAGTTGGACGGCGGTCCATTCAGCCGCTTCGTGCAGGCCGGCTTCCAGTCGCTGAAGCGTCTGGCCGGCCCGCAGGGCCTGGTAGCGGCGGATCCCGGATTCGGGGGTGTGACCAGCGCCTTCAGCCACTTCCAGTGGGCGCTTCCCCTGGAACTTCAGGCCATCGCCCCTCTGGCCCAGACTGCGTCCCCGGGTGACCCGGTGCCAGTTGATCCGAAGGTTCGGGTCCTGACGTCCCACTTCCACGGAAGCTCGCCCCAGGTACCGGTGCCCGGGCAGGCGGTGACCTTCGAGTTCTTCGACGTGGCATCTGCGTCCATGGGGAGCAGCACGGTCCAGAGCGATTCGGCCGGCTACGCCAGCATCCCCTGGGTCCTCACCATGACGCCGGGGATGCACACGGTGGTGGCCAGCGCCTTCAACACGAGTTCGGTGGTGTTTGAGGCTGAGGCGGTGAACCCGACGGTGGCGTGGACAGCCGCCGGACCCACGAATTTCACCCTCCTGGAGGATGGCTCCACCGGCGATCCGTCCATGAGCTACAACTACTACAACGGAAACGGCGATCCCTACGGGCAGCACTACTGGACCCTGTCCACCACGGCCCAGGTGGGCGGCGTGGCCACCCTCCCGTGGACCTATGACGCCATGCACTCCTGGTTCAGCGTGGAGATCGACGTGTGGGCATACGTCACAGATACGAACGGCACCACCGAAACGCATCTGGTAGATTTCTTCAATCAGAACTTCACCGGACCACAGAGCTTCAACGGCTCGGTGCAGTTGAATGTGGGGGCGGGAGATGAGTACGGCTTCCGCTTCGGCGGCCGCCACTTCGACGCGTCGCAGATACTCAGCGGCACGTTCACCGTGGTGTCGCCCGGATTCGCTCCGATTATTCCCTGAGGGTGGGGAGGGCGGGGAGGTAGCGCTCGGGGTGGCTCCGGCATCCGGTGCTTGGAGCCACCCTGGGTACCTTTCAGAGCTTCAGTTCGCAACCAGATCACGGGTTATCTCGCCCACCGACGGCGCCCCGCACAATGCCATGGCCATATCGAGTTCCGTCTGCAGGATGGACAGCGCCAGTCGGGCGCCGGCTTCTCCGCCGCAACACAGTCCCCATAGCGCGGCCCGACCCACCAGTACCGCAGACGCGCCCAGGGCCAGCGCCTTCAGGATGTCCGTTCCGCGCCGGATCCCTCCGTCCATGAGGACCGGTATGCGACCGCCCACGGCTTCGGCCACCGCAGGGAGGGCACTGATGGTGGGGAGCGCGGTGTCCAGCTGCCGGCCGCCGTGGTTGGACACCACGATGCCTGCCGCGCCGTGTTCCACTGCCTGTTGCGCGTCATCGCCCCGCATGATGCCTTTCAGTAGCACCGGCATGGACGTGATGGAGCGGAGCCACTCCACATCGCGCCAGGTCAGCGAAGGGTTGAGCATGCCCGCCGCATGGACGGCTAGTCCGCTTTCCACGTGCGCGTGGGGGAGGTCCTGCGAATCGCCAGGCATTTCGTGCGCCAGGGTGAGACCGGCGGGAAGCCGGAACTCGTTACGCACATCCCGCTCGCGTCGTCCCAGCACCGGCGTGTCCACCGTGAGCACCAATGCCTGCGCGCCGGCCCTCTCCGCTCGTCGCACAAGCCTCTCCGTAAGGGCTCGGTCAGGAAACGCGTACAGCTGAAACCAGAGTGGCTCCGGCAGAATAGCTTGCACCTCCTCGATGGGCGTGGTGGACACGGTGCTCACCACCATGCCGACGCCCAAGCTGGCTGCGGCACGAGCCATGGCGATTTCACCGTCGCGGTGAGCGAGCCGCTGCATGGCCATGGGGGCCACCAGCATGGGGCTGACATGCTTCACGCCGAAAATGCAGACCGATGTGTCACGGTTCGCCACGTCCACCATGGCCCGGGGAAGCAGCGCGAGACGGTCGAACGCATCTCGGTTCTCCCTGGCGGTGATCTCGTCGTGGGAACCGCTGGCGTAGTAGTCGTAGACCATCCCCGGCAACACTTCACGCGCGCCACGCTCCAGGTCGTGGATGTTGATGAAGCCGGACAGATCAAGAGGAGTTTCAGCAGGCATTTCAACGGGCCGGGTTGAGGCGGACACGCTCCTACATCACCGGGGGATTCGCCAGGCGCTTCACCAGCCGGTACAGGAACTCCTGACCTTCGTAGAACGATTGCACGGGGATACGCTCGTTCATGCCATGGGCCCCGGTTTCTCCGTAGAAGAGGCCAGACACACCGTACACGGGGATCCCGGCGTTGCGAAAATACAGTCCATCGGTGGCGCCTGTGCTCATGGTGGGCACCACAGGCACGTCGGGCCACATCTCGCCGGTGATCTGCTCCACTGCGCCCAGGATCTCATCCGTGAGGGGGGACGGCGGACTGTCCTGCGCCTGGCCGGAAAGAGAGAGAGTCACCGACGGGTCGTCCACCGCCTCCTGTAGCATGCGCAGCACATCCTGGGGATCCTCATCGGGAAGGATCCGGCAGTTCACATTGGCCTGGGCCCGCTGTGGCAGCGCGTTGGGAGCGTGTCCGCCCTCCAGAAGGGTGGGAACGCAGGTGGTTCGGAGCATGGCGTTCAGCCGGGCATCCTGGGAAAGGCGCTGAATTGCGGCGGAATCGGATTCATCCGCCAGGAGCTCTCGGATGGCCGCAGCCAGTGCGGGCTCTTCGAAATCGGCGGCCCGCTCAAAGTAGGCCCGGGTCACCTCGTTCAACCGAACGGGGAAGTTGAAGTCCCCGATGCGGGTGAGGGCTCGGGAAAGCTCCACGATGGCATTGTCCGGGCGGGGACGGGAGCTGTGCCCACCGGGATTCGTCACCTCCACGGCCACATTCTGGTACTTCTTCTCCGCAGCCTGGATGGTGTTGGCGATCCTGGCTCCGCCTTCGTCCAGGATACCTCCACCCCCTTCATTCACAACGAAGGCGGCGTCTACCAGACCCCGGTGCTCAGCCAGAAGGTGCACCACACCGTTTACCGGCCCCCCTTCCTCATCGGCGGTGAGGGCCAACACGATGTCTCGCTGGGGAATGAAGCCTTCGTCCAACATCCGAATGAAATTCGCCACGTAGATGGCGGCTTCGTCTTTATTGTCGGCGGTGCCGCGACCGTAGAACACGCCGGCGCGCTCCACCAACTCGAAGGGTGGAAGGGTCCAGTCCTCCGCATCGGCTTCCACCACGTCGATGTGGGCCAGGAGCAGGATGGGGGAAAGGGAGGGGTCTCGCCCCCTAAACCGCGCCACCAGATTCCCCTTTTGGGGAGCAGGGACCACCACTTGAATGTCCCCCGCCGGAAAGCCGGCTGCCAGGAGTCGATCTCTCATGGCCTCCGCTGCCAGGGTATTGTCTCCCACACTCTGGGTGGTGTTGATGGCCACGAGTTCTGCCAGCAGTTCCATGGCCAGCCCCCGATATCGGTCAGGCGATTGGGGCGCGGGGTCCCCTGCGGGAAGAGCCGTGGGGAGGGGGGTGGCCGTGCGGACCTGGGCCTGGAGAGACGTGGCCGGAGACGTGAAAGACAGCAAGAGTGCCATCACCAGGCAGTGGGCCGCTGTGGGGCGCACCTGCAGAGAAGCTGAGTCAACTCGGAGCATGGGACCTCCCAGGGAGTGGGTCCAGCAAGGGTAGTGCAGACGCACGATAGAACGCGGGGCCCTCCGAGGCCAGCAGAAACGCCCATCGGCACAGACCTGCTTGCACAGCCATGTCTCCATGGGCCGGCACACCGAATCGGGATACCTTCCAGGACGGGGCCATGGTACCTTTATCGGTTCCGGTTCCACCGCCGGGAACGAGACCTCCATCATCTCCACGCCAGGACCCGAATTCCATGTCGCGAGAGGACCGCCGCCCCTACTCCCCCGCCCAGGTGGAAACCCGCTGGCAGGAGGAGTGGGAACGGAGAGGCACCAATCTCTTCAGCCACGAGCAGCTGGAAGCCCCCCACGATCCATACTACAACCTCATGATGTTCCCCTACCCCTCCGCTGAGGGGCTGCATGTGGGGAACATCTACGCGTTCACGGGCGCCGACGTCCACGGTCGCTACCGAAGGCTCCGGGGCCACACGGTGTTCGAGCCCATGGGCTTCGATGCGTTCGGGATCCACTCCGAGAACTTCGCCCTGAAGGTGGGAACCCACCCTATGGACCTCATTCCCGGGAATGTGGCCAACTTCACCCGGCAGCTCCGACGAATTGGGGGGATGTTCGACTGGAACCACACGGTGGATACCACCCAGCCGGATTACTACCGCTGGACCCAGTGGATCTTTCTCCAGCTGTTCAAGGCGGGCCTGGCGGAGCGCAAGGAGGCCCCGGTGAACTGGTGTCCGTCGTGCCTCACGGTTCTGGCCAACGAGCAGGTGATTGGGGGGCTCTGTGAGCGGTGTGACACCCCGGTGGAACAGCGCCGCATTGCACAGTGGTTCTTCCAAATCACGAAATACGCCCAGCGACTCCTGGACAACCTGGACGACCTGGACTGGTCGGATACCACCCGGAAGGCGCAGCGGAACTGGATAGGTCGGAGCCTGGGAGCTCGCATCCGCTTCCCCGTGCTGAGTGAAACAGCTGGGCAGGGTGGTTCAGGTGCGGGGACGACTGATGAGGAACGCAGCCTGGCGGTGGAGGTCTTCACCACCCGGCCCGATACCCTGGCGGGAGCCACCTACATGGTGCTGGCCCCGGAGCACCCCCTGGTGGATGCGGTCACGACGCCGGAGCAGCGAGACTCCGTGGACAGGTACCGCAGCCAGGTTGGGACCATGGATCTGGTGGCCCGAAAGAAGACCGACAAGGCCAAGACCGGGGTCTTCACGGGGGGCCACTGCCGAAACCTCCTCACGGGAGAGAAGATCCCCATCTGGATCGCCGACTACGTGCTCATGGAGTACGGCACGGGAGCCATCATGGCGGTTCCCGGTCACGATGAACGGGATTTCGAGTTCGCCCGGGAGTTTGGGCTTCCCATCCGCCGGGTGGTGGCAGGCCCCGACCACAGCGCCGACACCCCCCTGGAAGAGGCCTACACGGGCGCGGGCCGGATCGTGAACTCCGGCACCTTTGATGGCCTGGACTGGGAAGCCGCCATCCCGGCGGTGGTGGAATGGCTGGAAGGCCAGTCGGTGGCAGCGGGCAAATCCGCAGGAGAGGGCCATGTGAACTTCCGCCTGAGGGATTGGTGTATCTCCCGTCAGCGATACTGGGGGCCGCCCATCCCCATCGTGTACTGCGATGACTGTGGGCCCGTGGCCGTCCCGGAAGACGAACTCCCCGTGATCCTGCCCCGGGTGGACGACTTCAAGCCCGACGACTCGGGCGTGAGCCCCCTGGCTCGGGTGGAGGAGTGGTACCGCACCACCTGCCCGGAATGCGGTGGACCCGGACGCAGGGAGACGGATGTCTCGGATACCTTCCTGGATTCGGCCTGGTACTTCCTCCGCTACCCGTCGGCCCAACGGGATGACGTGGCCTTCCATCCCGAGACCACGCGCACCTGGCTCCCGGTGCACTGCTACATCGGGGGAAACGAGCACGCCGTGCTCCATCTCCTCTACTCCCGTTTCATCACCATGGCCCTCCACGACCTGGGCCACCTGGACTTTGAAGAGCCCTTCACCCGCTTCCGGGCTCACGGACACATCACCCGGGAGGGTGCCAAGATGTCCAAGTCCAAGGGCAACGTGGTGGTACCAGACCCCATCATCGAGGAGTTCGGAGCCGATGCGTTCCGGATCTACCTCATGTTCCTGGGTCCGTATCAGGAAGGGGGGGATTACCGCGACGCGGCCATCCAGGGCCCCTACAGCTTCCTGAGCCGAATCTGGGACTCGGTGCTGCCGGTGGAAGACCTCCGAAACGATCCCCTGGAACCGGAGGTGGAGCGGAAGCTCCATCAGACCATCCGCCAGGTCACCGAACAGGTGGATCAACTCCAGTACAACACGGCCATCGCCGCCCTCATGGAGTACCTGAACATGCTTCGCACCGGCGGCCGCACAGCCGGCCGGAGCGAAGTCGAACCCCTGGTGGTGATGCTGGCCCCCTTCGCTCCCCATATGGCGGAGGAGCTCTGGGAGGCCCTGGGCCATTCCGAAAGCATTTTTCAGGTAGAGAACTGGCCGGCCTTCGACCCCGAAAAGGCTCGAGAAAGCTCCGTAGAACTGGCCATCCAGGTGAATGGGAAGCTCCGGGGTACCGTGGAGGTGGAAGCGGGCTCTCCCGAGGAAGTGGTGCTGGCCCTGGCTCGGAATGAGGAGAACGTTGCCCGGTACCTGGAGGGAGCTACCCTCCGCCGCGTCATCTTCGTGAAAGATCGGCTCTTGAACTTCGTGGTGACTGCGTAATGATCTCCCCCGCCTTTCGTCTGGACGAATCCCTTCTCCCCAAGGCCGTGGACGCCATCCGGATCCTGTCCATGGATGCCGTTCAGCGAGCCAATTCCGGACACCCTGGTACTCCCATGGCCCTGGCCCCGGTAGCCACCTTGCTCTGGAGCCGGCACCTCAGACACAATCCAGGGAACCCCCAGTGGGCTGACCGCGACCGTTTCGTACTCTCGGCGGGCCATGCGTCCATGCTCCTCTACTCCCTCCTCCACCTCTCGGGCTACGGGCTCTCCCTGGAGGAGTTGAAGAACTTCCGCCAGTGGGAATCCCGCACGCCTGGCCACCCGGAGGTCCACGAGACCCCCGGGGTGGAAACCACCACGGGTCCCCTGGGTCAGGGAGTGGCCAATTCGGTGGGGATGGCCCTGGCTGAGCGCTGGCTGGCGGCCCGCTTCAATCGACCTGGCCACGACGTGGTGGATCATCGGACCTGGGTGCTCTGTTCGGATGGGGATCTCATGGAGGGCATCTCCCATGAGGCCGCCGAATTGGCGGGGCACCTGAAGCTGGACAAGCTCACCTGGATCTTCGACGACAACCGCATCACCATCGAAGGGAATACGGATCTGGCCACCTCCACCGACCAGATGCAGCGATTCCAGGGCTACGGCTGGCACGTCCAGGTGGTGGAGGACGGGAACGAAGACATGGCCGGTATGGATGCGGCGCTGGAGGCAGCCAGGGCGGAAACGGGCCGTCCCTCCCTCATCGTGCTCCGCACCACCATCGCCTTCGGTTCCCCCAACATGGCGGGGCATCACGACACCCACGGGGCACCCCTGGGGGAGAGCGAGATCCAGGCCACGCGCCAGAACCTGGGCTACCCCTCCCAGGAGGCCTTCCACCTGGAGCCGGAAGTGGTGGATGCCTGGAAGCGTCTGGGGGGAAGAGGGGAGGAACTGGAGGGTGAGTGGGACCGACGCTTCAGTGCCTACCAGGTGGTATTCCCCGAGCTGGCGGCGGAACTCCGCGGCTACCTTTCGGGAACCCTGCCCACCGGTTGGGACGACGCTCTGAATGAGTTGCAGGCACCGGCAAAGGCCGAAGCCACCCGGGCCTCCTCGGGGAGAGCGCTTCAGGCGGTGGCGGGAGCCATCCCGAACCTGGTGGGAGGATCCGCCGATCTGGGACCATCCAACAAGAGCGTCATGGAGGAGGCCACCTCGTTCAGCGCTTCCAACCCCGGGGGGCGGAACCTCCACTTCGGCATCCGGGAGCACGCCATGGGGGGAATCCTCAACGGGATGGCGCTCCACGGAGGTGTTCGGGGATACGGAGCCACGTTCCTTATTTTTTCCGACTACATGCGGCCTGCCATCCGCTTGGCTTCCCTCATGGGGCTGCCCGTCACCTACCTCTTCACCCACGACTCCATCGGGCTGGGGGAAGACGGTCCCACGCACCAGCCGGTGGAGCAACTCATGGCGCTCCGCGCCATCCCTGGGCTCATGGACCTCCGGCCGGCGGACTGGGCCGAGACGGTGGCGGCCTGGCGGGTGGCCATGGGGAGGAGCGATGGACCAGCCTTCCTCTCGCTCACCCGGCAATCGGTGCCCCAGATGGACCAGTCCCGGCCGGGGGTGGGCTCTGCCGCCGGGGTCGCCAGGGGTGGCTACGTGCTGAAGGAGGCTTCCGGAGGAGCCCCCGGTGCCATACTTCTGGCCAGTGGCTCCGAGGTGGGGATCGCCTTGGACGCTGCGGCCGAACTGGAGGGCGACGGGATTCCCACCCGGGTGGTGAGCCTGCCCAGCTGGCACCTGTTCGCTTCCCAGCCCCGTGCTTACCGGGCGGAGGTACTCCCCCCCGAGGTGACCATCCGGGTATCCGTGGAGGCGGGGATCACCCACGGGTGGGAACGATGGGTGGGGGATGCCGGTGTCTCCATCGGAGTCGATCGCTTCGGCGCTTCGGCGCCCGCGCCGGAGCTGTACCGACACTTTGGGGTCACATCCGAAGCTGTCGTGGCTGCGGTGCGGGAGTTGCTGGACGGCTGAGGTCGTCCATATTCCCTCCATGGATCGGATCCCAGGAAGCTACCCCGGTGGGCCCAGGCGGCCCGGAGTGGATGAGGAGGCGCCTCGACGGCTTCCCGACCGGTTGCATATGGCCGAGGATTATGAGGAGGGTGCCCAGCAGCGGCAGCTGACCCGCACCCGTCAGGCCCGGCGGCGGCGTCTCCTCCTGGGGGGAGTGGTAGTGCTCCTGATGGCGGCGACCGCAGGTCTCTGGCTGGGATTCCAGGCCCACCAGAGCGCCGAAGACCTGGCCCAGGGCAGACAGAGTGAATTGGGTGATCTCCTCAACTTCAAGGCAGAAGCAGATCGGGTGCTCCACGAGATCTGGCGAATGGAAGACTTCGACCGCGGGTTCTACAACCGTCAGTCGCCCTGGTGAGACACGCTGGGAAGCCGCGGGCCTTCTTTTACCTTTCAGGCAGGACTCCATGACGGTACAGAGTGGACGACGAGGTTGGGTTCGGGTGCTGGCCGACGCCCCGGCCCAGGCGCAGGTGCTGGTGGTGGAAGACGAGGCCCCCGTTCGGAAGGCCCTCATGAAGTTGGTGGCCCGATTCGGCTACGAGGTGAAGGGTGCCGCCTCAGCCGAGGAAGGGGACTCCTGGCTCTCTGCCATGCGCTTCGATCTCCTTCTCCTGGACATCGAGCTGCCCAAGATGAAGGGGATGGAGTTCCTGGGATGGGCCTTGGAACGGGACCCCGAGATGGCCGTCATCATGCTCACTGGGCTGGATGACCCCACGCTGGCGCTCCAGGCCATGGACCGGGGAGCCCGCACCTATCTGGTGAAACCCGTGGAGGCGGAGTTCCTGCGAGTGGCCCTGCGGGATGCATTGGCCGTCCGCCAGGTCCTCACTGAGCGCAACGACCTGGCGGGAGGAAGGTAGGCGGCGTCTCCTGTTCACGTCCCCGGGCAACCCAACGGGGACGGTCTCATCAGTGGCCCAACATTGACGCCCCCCCCGGGGTCAGTACCTTACGGTGCTTTTCGGACTCGCCTCCAGGGGACTTCCAGGTTCGTAGCCTTCCATGACCCTCCTCCTCATTGTTCTTCTTCCCCTTGTGGGAGCTCTTCTTCCGGCGTGGTTCATCCGCTGGGGTCGCACCCAGAGTGCTCTGGCTGCGGGAGGGGTCGCAGGTACGGCTTTTCTGCTGCTCCTCTCCCTGGCACCGGAGGTTCTATCGGGCGGAGTTCCCAGGGCCCAGTGGAGCTGGATGCCGTCCCTGGGACTGGATCTGGCCTTCATGGCCGACGGTTTGGGATTCCTCTTCGCCCTCCTGATTCTGGGAATCGGGCTCTTGGTGGTGCTGTACGCCCGCTACTACCTGTCGGAGCAGGATCCCATGGGGCGGTTCTACGCCTTCCTCCTCCTCTTCATGGCCTCCATGCTGGGGGTGGTGCTGGCGGACAACATCCTCCTGCTGTTGGTGTTCTGGGAACTCACCAGCCTCACCTCGTTCCTGCTCATCGGGTATTGGAAGTACCTCCCGGAGGCCCGCCAGGGAGCCCGGATGGCCTTGGTGGTCACCGGCGGGGGGGGGCTGGCCATGCTGGCCGGCTTCCTGCTCCTGGGGAAGATCACCGGAACCTACCAGCTTTCGGAGATCCTTGGGTCCGGTGAGTTGATCAAAAGCCACGCCCTGTACGCCCCCATGCTGGTGCTGGTGCTCCTTGGGGCCTTCACGAAGTCGGCCCAGTTCCCCTTCCACTTCTGGCTACCTCACGCCATGGCGGCGCCCAC
>JBBDRI010000060.1:0-17090 GCA_040905545.1 Gemmatimonadota bacterium
CGCGCCCTTCGGGTTACGGGCAGCACGGGACCATCTCCTTCGTTGGCGCCCCTCGCCGTAGCTTTCGCTATGCCTTCGGGGCGCCGCCTCGGTTCTGGCACCCGTGGTGCTCGTAACGCGGCTCGCCCCATTACCCGGACACGCTCCTTGTCTCAGGCCCGGGTCCGTCGAGACACGGTGGACGAGGGCAGCCCCGCGCAGCCCGCAACCTCAATCCGCCAGGTATCTTCCCCGATCCAACGAGGCCAGGACGGTTCCCACATGGCCCGGGGGCACGCGAACGAGATACGAGCCGCCGGGGGGCGTCACTCCCCGGATGAGGTGGGGGTTCATATCCCGGAGCCGACGGGCGGGCACGTCCAGAGATCGTGCCAGGGAAGCCAGTGATGTGCCGCCCGGCACCAGCACCCGCTCATAGCGGAGCGCTTCCATCTGCTCCACTTGAAGCCCGAAGTGGTGTGCCTGGCGGGCCAGGATCGTGGCAGCCAGGATTCTGGGCACGTACTCCCGGGTCTCTGAGGGAAGCCGATGGATGATCTCCCAGTAGAGATCTTGATCGCCCCCCTGGTCCCCCGCATGGGTCTGGAGAATCCAGGCCACCCGGTTCGGGCCGGCATTGTAAGCGGCCGCAGCCAGGTACCACGATCCGAACCGATCATGCAGTTCTTCGAGATAATCCAGGGCCGCGTCGGTAGCCCGCACCGGGTCTCGGCGCTCGTCGACCCACTCCGTCACCTCCAGCCCGTAGGCCCTGGCGGTGGCGTCCATGAACTGCCAGACTCCCGACGCCTCCACCGGAGAGGTGGCACGAGGGAAGAATCCAGATTCCATCATGGCCAGATAGATGAGATCTTCTGGCATGCCCCGCTGGCGAAGCTTTTCCCGGATCATCTCTCCGTAGAGACCTTCGCGGGCCAACAGGCTTTCCAGCTCAGGACGCTGCCCGCCCAGGAAGCGACGGATCCACTTGTCCACCCTGGCGTTGACCTCTACCGGGAGTGTGGTCTGGACCAACTCGTGGGCCGCCTCGGACCCAGGGAGTTCGATCTCAGTGGCCCCTGGAGACGGGGCGCATCCACCGAGAATGGCCAACAGCATAAGGGCCACCACCACGGGGAGGATGTCCGACCCCCGAAAAATGGGGGTGGAGGGGGTACATCGGGGGCGTTCTATCGGAGTTGAGCGTTCCATCTCAGACCTCCATTGCTCTATGAAAAGAGGTCCGCCCCCACCGGAAGGCGGGGTCGGACCTGCTCTTCCATATGGCAGCTATTCTGCGGGGTAGACCGAAACCGCCGAACGACGTCGGAAGGTTTCGAACTTCACCACTCCATCGGTGAGGGCAAAGAGGGTATCATCTCTCCCCTTTGCCACATTCCGTCCTGGGTGCACGGGAGTTCCCCGCTGCCGTACCAAGATGCTGCCGGCTGAGACCTCTTCCCCACCGAAGCGCTTGACGCCAAGGAATTGGGGATTTGAATCCCGGCCATTTCGACTGGAACCTACACCCTTCTTATGTGCCATGGATTTACCCTCCTCAGACCTTGATCTCGTCCACCCGAACTTCGGTGAATCCCTGTCGGTGTCCCTGCTTCTTGCGGTACTGCTTACGCCGCTTCCGCTTGAACACGATAATCTTCTTGTCCCGGCCGTGGCGTACCACCTCACCGGTTACAGAAGCTCCGGGCACCGTGGGGGCACCCACCTTCACGTCGTCGCCAGTGGAGGCCAGGAGCACATCGTCGAAGGTCACGGATTCCCCCTCTTGTACATCCAGAGAAGGGATCCGAACCGTACGACCAGGCTCGGCCCTGAACTGCTTGCCACCGCTACGGAAGAGAGCGTACATCTCCCACATCCTCATGCCCTGACGGGCGGAAAGAGGTCCGTTTCAGAACCTACATCAACTTTGCGTAGTACCGCTCTAGCCATGAAAAGTGTCAAAAACCTCCCTGGAGGTCAACCCACGGTCCCGTTCAGAGGGTAGCGTACCGCTCTGTCACATCCGTCTCTGCCGGGCCGGCCTGGAGGCGGAAGTCGTCGGCCCTCATGAGTGGGTCATCTACCAGATCGAGTTCCAGTCGGGTCCATTTCGCCAGGCGCTTCATGAAGCCCGGCTCAGACTCCAGGACATGGAACGCCACCTCCGGGTGCACCCGGATCCCCAACTGCCGCTCCTTCCCATCCGCGGCGGCCCTCTGGAGACTCCGTTCGATGCGTCGGATTACCGAAGCCGGTGTGAAGATACGACCGGCCCCGCCACAGGCTCGGCATTCCCGGGTCAGAGAGTCGTAGAGGGGCGGCCGCACCCGCTGGCGGGTCATCTCCACCAAACCCAACTCGGACACGGCGAATGCGCGGGTGCGAGCCCTGTCCCGCCCCAGCCAGGTTCGCAGTTCCTGAAGTACCTTGTCCCGGTTCTCCTGGGATTCCATGTCGATGAAATCGCAGACCACGATCCCACCGATGTCTCGCAGTCGGATCTGCCGGGCAATCTCCCTGGCCGCATCCATGTTGGTCCGGAAAATGGTCTGTTCCGGATCTTTCTTCCCCTTGCCTCCGGTGAACCGGCCGGTGTTCACGTCGATGGAGACCAGGGCTTCTGTGGGTTCCACCACGATATGCCCCCCCGAGGGGACCTCCACCTTCCTCTGAAACGCCTTTTGAATCTCCTCTTCGATTCCCCGTGAGTCGAAAAGAGGGGTCCGCTCGTCGTAGAGATGCACCCGATCCACCAGGTCCGGATCGATACCCTTCACATACTGCACGATTTCGTTGTGCACTTCCCGGGAATCCACCGTGAGGCTTTCGAACTTGTCGCTGAAGAGATCCCGGATGAGTCCGGTGACCATCTTCGCTTCCTGATGGATGCATGCTGGGGCGCGGCTGGAGTCCGCACGGCGCTGGATCTTCTTCCACGCGGAGTGGAGGCGGTTGAACTCTCCCTCAAAGCGCGCCTGGGTGAGTTCCTCTCCCACCGTGCGAACAATGATGCCCCCGGAGTTCTCCGGAAGAATTTCCTTCCCCAACTTCTTGAGGCGGATCCGCTCTTCCCGATCCTCGATCTTTCGACTCACACCCACATGACTGGAGAAGGGCATGTACACGAGCGAGCGACCGGGAAGGGACACCTGGGCCGTGACCCGCGGGCCCTTTGTGCTGATGGGCTCCTTCGTCACCTGAACCGGGAGGGTGTCTCCCTTCTTGATGAGTTCCTGGATGGGAGGAAACTTCCTGGACCGACGACCGTTCCCGCCACCGTTCTCGTCTTCGTCTTCGTCCTGGACGAGATCAGAAACATGGAGAAACGCGGACTTCTCCGTCCCAATGTCCACGAAAGCGGCCTGGATTCCAGGAAGTACAGCCTCCACCCGGCCCAGATAGATATCTCCCACGATCCGGCCCTGGTCGGGCCGGTCATACATCAGTTCAACAAGCTGTCCATCTTCCAGCAAGGCCACGCGTGATTCCTGGCGTGACGCGCTGACGAGAATTTCCCTTTTCAAGTTCTGTTACTCCGGTCATGTGTATTGGGGGTGTCCGCCGCCTCCATGACGACTCGCCCGCCTCGCTCCCCTGGAGTCGGTCCTCTGGGACCTCTCCACGTAGAACGACCACGGTGCAGAGCCCATGGGCGCCGTCCCCTTGTTCAATTCGCCAGCCTCCCCTCGACACGATATGCCTGAAAGGAGGCGTGCTAATGCGCCTGGACATGGTCCTCCTGCTTCAGTTCCCGAGCCAGCTCCCGGGCAATCACCAACCGCTGGATCTCACTGGTTCCCTCTCCGATCTCACAGATCTTGGCATCTCGGAACATCCGCTCCACGGGGTAGTCCCGAGAGTACCCCGCCGCCCCCATGAGCTGGATGGCCTGCGTGGTGCATTTCATGGCCAGCTCGGACGCGAAGAGCTTTGCCATGGCCGCCTCCTTGCCGAAGGGACGCCCCCGGGACTTGAGCCAGGCCGCATGCCAGGTGAGGTGTCGGGCAGCCTGGAGTTCGGTGGCCAGATCCGCGAATCGGAATTGGACGGGCTGGTTGTGGTAGAGAGTGCGCCCCGATTCCGTCCGATTGGCAAACTTCAGCGCCTCATTGAAAGCTCCCTGGGCCAATCCCAGGGAGAGCGCCGCGATTCCGATGCGTCCCGCATCCAGGGTCTTCATGAAGTTCACGAAACCCTGACCCGCCTCTCCCAGACGCTGAGCGTCGGGTACGAAGGCGTCGTCCAGGAGGAGCTCCCGGGTATCGGACGCCCGCCACCCCATCTTGTCTTCCTTCTTCCCGGCCCGCACCCCCTCCGTATACGGAAGCTGGGGACGGTGGCCAATCCCAACCCGCCGCGCCTCATCCAGATCGGTGGAAGGTTTCGCCACCAGAAAGCTACTGATTCCCTTGGTGCCCGCCGCGGGGTCCGTCACCGCTGTGACCGTGAAGACCTCGCCAACGCCGGCATGCGTGATGAAGATCTTGGCCCCATTCAACCGGTATCCCCCATCCTCCCGGATGGCCCGGGTTCGGCTCCCCCCTGCATCGGACCCTGCGCCGGGTTCCGTCAGGCCAAAACCACCCAACACCTCGCCGCGGGCCAGGAGAGGCACGAACAACTCCTTCTGTTCCGCCGTGCCAAACGCAAGGACAGGAGTGGTGCCCAGAGTGGTGTGGGCCGACACCGTGATGGCATGACTTGCATCCACCCGTGCCAACTCCTCCACCGCCAGGAGGTAGCTCATGTCGTCCAGACCCAGGCCACCCAGTTCCCTTGGTACCGGAATGCCCAGAAAACCTTCGTCGGCCATGGCCCGCACGGAATCCCACGGGAACCGCGACTCGGCATCCACCACGCCGGCCACGGGGCGGATCACCTCGTGGGCGAATGCGCGGACCCGATCTCGGAATCGGGTGTGATCCTTGTCAAGATAGATATCCATGGGTCCCCAAATCTCACACTCCGGGCGACCTTGGGCTACCCCGAGGCCCCTGAACAGCGGTCACAGAGGCCGCACGAACGGGCGGAGAGTTCTTCCCCAAAGTAGGTAAGGAGATGCCTTCGGCGGCATCCCCTGGTGTCAAGATACCCCTCAGCCGCCCGAAGTCGTTCCTCCTCCCCACATCGTCGATCCCGCGACAGGCTGTGGCGTTTCAGGGTGCGAAAGGCCAGCCGCCCAGAGATTCCGCCGGGAATGGGCGGAACGGAGCTCTCCAGGAAACGCCTCCTCAGAGCGGCGTCCCATGGGTCGTCCAGGACCAGTGATCGGGCCGCACCTCCGTCTCGTCCCGCCCGTCCGGCCTCCTGGTAGAAGTCCTCCAGGCTCCTGGGCAAGGTAGCGTGGACCACCAGGCGCACATCCGCCCGGTCGATCCCCATGCCGAATGCGTTGGTGGCCACCACCACGGGTCCGGGACTTCTGAGGAATAGCTCCTGGACCCGGCTCCGTTCTTCCTGGGGGAGTCCGGCGTGATAGCGCATGGCCGGAAGTCCCAGGCGGGCCAACCCATCGCGGATCCCCTCTACCCCCTTTCGGGTGGCGGCATACACCAGAACCGCTCCGGGGTCTCCATCTCCCCGCCGTGCCTTCCACACGACCCGTTGTAGTCCATGGGACTTCTGACGCCGGGAAGCGAAGCGAGCCACCTCCCATCGGAGATTCGGACGATCGAAGCTCTGCACCACCCGGACCGGGTTCCGAAGGCCCAGAACCCTTTCCACGTCGGCTCGAACCCGCGGGGTTGCGGTGGCTGTCAGCGCCAGGATGGGCACCTGGGCTGCCAGCCGGGGTCGGATCAGGCCCAACTCCCGATATGCCGGTCGGAAGTCGTGCCCCCATGAGGAGATACAATGGGCCTCGTCGATGACCACCAGCGACACGGGGAGATCCCGAACCACCTGCAGGAATGACCGGGAATTGAAGCGCTCCGGTGCCACCAGAAGCACCTTGACGCTCCCCTGGGCTGCCTCCCGAAGCACGTCTCGCCCCATGGCCGGATCCAGACCGGAATGGAGGACCTGAGCCAGGAGACCCGCCACATTCGCCCGCCCTGCCTGGTCTTCCATGAGGGAGATGAGGGGGGACACCACCAGGGTCATGCCAGGAAGCAGGAAGGTGGGCACCTGATAGCAGAGACTCTTTCCTCCTCCCGTGGGAAGGATCCCCAGTGCATCTTTTCCATCCAGCACGGCTGCCACCAGCGTCCGCTGACCCTTGCGGAAATCTGGAAAGCCGAATCGCTCCCGAAGCACCCGTAGCGCTGGATCCATATTGCAAACTTCCCTATGGATCGGGGCGCTACCAGAGCGGAATCGGCCTTCCCCTGCTTGCCGTGGTAGGACATCTTAGATTTAAGGATGTACCGCCCTTCGCTGTTCCCCTCCGCAAACCCGGCCTCACCGTGACCGACGCCACATCGCCATCCCCGCCCGTGGACCTGGAGGCCTTCCGCCAGACTCTGGAGGAAGGTGGCATCGCCGAGATGCTCCCCATCCTGTTGGACGCCTTCCTCCACGATCTCCCGGAGCGGAGCAATGAGGTGGCACGAACGCTGGACGAGGGAAACCCGGAAGAGGTGGCTCGGGCGGCCCATGCACTGAAGTCCGCCGCAGGGACCATCCACGCAGACCACCTCCACCAGCTTCTCTCTCGGTTGGAAAACACCGCCAAGGAAGGTGCCACCAGCGAGATGCGCGAAATTGGCAGGCAAGTGAAGGGAGAAATGACCAGGGTGGAGCGTTTCCTCAGGGACCGGAAGCCCGGGGGATGAGCGGAAGTTCACACTGGATGGAGGATGCCACTCGTCGAGCCGGAGTGGGCTCCCCCTGAAATCATGACCCCCGACACCCTCCTTCCCGAGCGTCTGGAGCCTCTGACGTTCATGCTGGCGCTGGGTTTTGGCTTGCTGGCAGTGTATACGTCGGTGGTGCTGGCTCGCCGTTCCCGCCAGATGGACTGGGAAGAGCGAAAGCAGCTTCTACCCGTAGGAGGGGTGGTGGTGGGCGTGGGGATCTGGAGTGCCTTCCTCCTGTTCACCCTGTCGAGACACTTCCCCATCCTCAGCGAGCTGGATCCGGCACTCTCCGCGCTGGCCCTGGTGGCCTCCGGAGGGGCCGCCGTGGCCATCACCCTCTCCACCGGCTTTCGCACCCGAAGCCCCTGGGCCGCCCTCCTCTCGGTGTTGGTGGCCGCGCCCCTGATACTGGGGTCGGCGGCAGAGACCGTGCGCATCCGGGCCGAGCTCATGGAGGCGGTGGCGGAATTCGATGAGGTCTACGCCTCCCAGTTCCCGGGAGGAGCTCGGGAGGCAACCCTCTTCCAGCTCCGTCAGGCGTTGGAACGGAGCGGCACCTTCGGAAACACCGGAACCATCCAGGTCACGCAGCTGGTGGGAGACTCCCCCATCGTGGCCCTCACGGCCCATGCGCTGGACGAGGAACGGCGGAAAGCCCGGTCAGCAGGGATGGACGACTTCGTCTCCAAGCCATTCAAGGCCCACGAACTGTTCCAGGCTCTGGAACGGGTTCGCCGCCACCCCAGCCCATCGGACTGATCCACACGCGAGCCTGGGTGCGCGACGTCCCTTCAGGAGCCTGAGGTCCACCAATCACTCTCGTCCCTGCCATCTTCAACCTCGCGAGCCCCCAGCTGGTTGGGTTCGGTGGATTCGTCTGACTCGACCTGCCCCCTTCCCTTCCCGGCCGGGAGAAAGCGGGTAAGAAAGCCCAACGCCAGGAAGACAAAAGCCAGCCAGACGAGCCACTCGATGCTCATGGCCATGCCACCCAGGGCCAGCATGGCTCCAATGACGAAGAACCGGACCTTCCACTCCAGCCATGGATAGGCAGGAGCTCGCCGACCTCGGTCCAGAAACATGCTCAGGAACCCCCGTTGGAGCCCGCTCGACCGAGAAACGCCTCAACCCCCTTGCGACATTCTTCCCCCTGTCGCACCTGGGCATTCAGTTCCGCTCCCATGCGCACGCCTTCTTCTACCTCCATGCCATCCAACTGACGGACCAGGGCCTTGATGTGAGCCACTGCACCGGGCGGGCGGGACGCCAGCTCCATGAGGAGATGCTCTACGGCCACCTCAAATCCACCACCGGGGACCACACGGTTTACCAAACCGGCCTGGAGGGCCTGCGACGCGGAGATCCGGCCTCCCAGGAGCGACCATTCCAGTGCCGATCCGGAGCCCACTTTCCTCTGGAGGAAGCCCATGACCATGGCTGGAACGAAGCCCAGGTGCACTTCGGGGAAACCGAACTCCGCATCCTCCTCGGCCACCACCAGATCGCAGGCCGCCACAAGACCCGCACCCCCGGCCAGGGCTCGACCCTTCACCGCAGCCACTACGGGGCAGGGGTGATGCCAGAAGGCCAGCAGCAGGTCGCCCAGGGCCCGAGCGTCCTCCAGGGATGCCGCCACCCCCTGCTGGGTGGCCTGTCGGAGTTCCTCCAGATCCGCGCCTGCGGAAAAGTCCTTGCCGTTGCCCCGGAGGGCCACCACCCGGACCGATTCGTCGTCGGCCAGTCGGTGGAGTTCCTGGCGCAGGGCATCCACCAGTGGACGGTTCAGGGCGTTCCGCTTCTCCGGTCGATTCAGGGTGAGAATGGCAATCCCGCCTTCCACGCGAACCTCCAGGACACCGGACCGTCGGGTCATCCTGAACCACCGGATGGCGGAGCGCCCCCTCGGAGGGCCTCCGGGATCCGCCCTCGGCCCCGCACCCTGGCAGCCACCGCCTCCGGCACCTCGATTTCCATGCGCAGAAGGGCCGTGGAGAAGACCTTCCCCTGGGCATCGGTCATGAGTGAAACGGTGCCGCCACCTCCCAGAGCCCCGTGGAGAAGGAAATTCAACGCATGAAGATTGGGGAGCTCGAACCGTTCCACATCACCTCGCACCCTGGGCCCGAAGTGGGCCTTCACGCGTTCGGGGGTGAGGTGTTCTCGAAGGAGGGGGTAATCCTTCGGATCGTAGGCCATGACGCCCACGTTGGCCGTATCCCCCTTGTCACCCGAGCGGGTGTGGGCCAGTTCCACGAGGGGGACCTTTACGGTGCCGGGAGTCGAATCGGTCATGCTCAGACCTCCAGAATCTGGACCTTGAGATGGGGCAGAACTGCCTCCTTCCGGATGAGTGCGGGCCAGAACGCCATGATCTCCTGCACCCGGGGGCGTCCGCCGGCAAAGCCGGTGACGGAAGGGGGGCCTGTCAGGACCAGGGGTGCCACCTCCCGGGTGAATCGTTCGACGGCGTCCCGGTCCTGGCCACGGACGGCAATGCGAAGTTGTACCTCCGGCAGATCCGCCGGTGGCTCTCCCGCCAGATGCCCGTGGGTGGAGTCCCATCCCACCAGTTCGGTGCGCACTTCCTGGAAGCGGAGACCCAATCGATCCAGGCGTGCCCTGAGGATCCGGTCGGCGGCCCGGGCCTTCTCCACCGCGTCGGGCCAGCTGTAGACCAGGGTTCCCACCGCCTTGTATCCGTCGGCGTAGGCGATGGACACCTTCAGGAAGTCGGTGGCCGGTCCTCCCTGGATGCCCGAAACCCGGACCCGGTCCGGCGCCTCCTCCTCCAGCCGGATGGTGGTGAAGTCGGCTACCACGTCCGGGGTGATGTACTCCGACGGATCCCCCATCTCGTAGAGGATCTGCTCACCCACCGTGCGCCGGTCCACCCGCCCTCCGCTTCCGGGATGCTTCGTCACCACGAAGGTCCCGTCTGCACTGGCCTCGATGATGGGGAATCCCACCTCCTCCAGGTTGGGAACGTTCCACCAGTCGGCCATGGCGTTCCCCCCGGATGCCTGGGCCCCGCACTCGTTGATGTGGCCGGCGATGACACCAGCGGCGATGCGGTGGTGGTCGTCCATGCTCCAGCCGAATTCATGGATCATGGGGCCGTACGTGAGGGCCGTATCCGTGGAACGACCCGTGAGGACCACCCGAGCGCCCTGCTCCAGCGCCTCCACGATGGGAGGCGCTCCAATGTAGGCGTTGGCACTCTCTACTCGATGGAGAACACCCGCCAACGGCTCGTCGGTCTCCATGTTCCGGAGTTCGTGACCCTCCTGGATGAGGGTTTCCAGCCGATCCAGAAGATCATCGCCCGTCACCACCGCAATGCGGGTGCCGTGGGCTCCTGCGCGGCGACCGGCCTCCACCAACGCCTCCCCACATCCCAGCGGATTCACCCCACCGGCATTGGTCACAACCCTCACCCCCTGCCCCGCCACCCGGGGGAAGATCCGTTCCATCAAGGGGATGAAGTCCCGAGCATAGCCACTCTCAGGATCTCGGCGGCGCTGCTTCTGCATGATGGACATGGTAACCTCCGCCAGATAGTCCATCACCAGATAGTCCAGAGGCCCGCCTTCCACCTGCCGCACCGGCGCATCGGGGTCATCTCCCCAGAAGCCCTGGCCGCTTCCGATCCGAAGTACGTCGTCAGACCCGTGTCCAACGCTCATGAATCTCCCCTGAGGTGAGGTGATATGAAGATTCCCATGTCACACATCCCAGTTGGGATGCCGGGAAGGAGGAAACGGATCTCCTTTGGTAGCCATGGAGTCCGTGATGGTGAAAGGCCCCAGATGCGGTCCCAGATTGTTCATGGCGGTGCGCAGAAGGAGAGCCAGCGCCGGCCTCACCTCCTCCGGAAGCACCACCTCATCCACGAATCCCCTGGCCGCCGCGAAGCGCGCATCCAACTGGCGTTCGTAATCTGCCCGGACCTGGTCCATCCGCGTGGTGAGATCTTCGTCGGGTACCTTGCCGGCGGCCTTGAGCTTCTCCAGCTGGCCTGAGAAGAGGGCCATGACGGCACTGTCTCCCTCCATGACCCCCATCCTGCCCGTGGGGAGGGAGAGGATGAAGTCCGGATCAAAACCTTGCCCCGCCATGGCGTAGTAGCCGGCGCCGGACGCGTGGTTCACCGTGAGCACCAGGCGGGGTACAGTGGCGGTGGCCATGGCTTCCACGAACTCCGCCCCATGGCGGATGATGCCCGAGTGCTCCGCCTCCGTTCCCACCATGAAGCCCGAAACGTCCTGTACGAAGAGAATGGGAGTTCCGTAACGCTCCAGGGTCTCGATGAAGATGGCCACCTTCTCCGCACTGTGGGAATAGATGATCCCACCGAAAGTGGGAGCTCCCCCATCAGGGTTCGGTTGAAGGCCCCGGGCGTTGGCGATGACCCCGATGGGGATCCCGTCCAGATGGGCCAGGGCACAGATGACCTCGGGACCCCGCTTGGGTTGGAACGGGTCCAGTCGACCGCCGTCCACGATACACGCCAGAAGATCTTCCGTGGAATACGGTTGGCGATGATCGTCCGGGAGGATCGAGTACATCTCTTCCGGTCCCCGAGACGGGGGCTCTCCCCCTTCCGGCAGATGCGCGGACCGGGGGGAGGGGGGAATTCGATCCAGCAGCTCCCGGAGTTTCTGGATGCAGGCGCCGTCATCGGGTGTGAGATAGTGGGCCACACCCGAAATCTCGGTGTGCACCCTCCCCCCACCCAAGGACTCTGCATCCACAACCTGCCCGATGGCACCCTTCACCAGGTTTGGCCCACCCAGGCCCATGAACGACGTCCCGTCCACCATGACAATGACGTCGGAGAGCGCCGGCAGGTAGGCCCCGCCGGCAATGCACGGACCCATGACCGCGGACAGCTGCGGAACCTTCAGGTAGCGCCGCATGATGGAGTTGTAATAGAAGATCCGAGCTGCTCCGTACTGGCCTGGAAACACCCCGCCCTGGTAGGGCAGATTCACCCCGGCAGAATCCACCAGATAGATAATGGGAATGCGGCAGCGCATGGCAATTTCCTGCGCCCGAAGAATCTTCGTGATGGTTTCCGGCCACCAGGCACCCGCCTTCACGGTGGCATCGTTGGCCACCACCACTACCTCCCGGCCCTGCGCTCGCCCCACCACCGTCACCACGCCGGCCGCAGGGGCCTCCCCATCGTAGAGATCATGGGCCACCAGGAGTCCCACCTCCACCCGGGGGCTGCCCGGGTCCAGGAGTGCCTCCACCCGTTCCCGGGCAGTCCACTTCCCCTGGGCATGCTGCTTCGCGGCCCGGGCCTCTCCTCCCCCCGACCACAGACGCTGCCGGAGCTCGGACAGCTCCCGGGAAAGGGTGGCCAGACGCCCGTCGGGAGGCTGTGTCACACTTCCTCCAGGGCCCTTCTCTCCTGGAACCATTCGCGGATGTAGGCCACCCCCGCCGAAGTGGGAGTGCCAGGCCCGAAGAGTTGACCCACCCCCTGCGCCTTCAATGCCTCCATGTCGTTTTCGGGAATGATGCCCCCGCCTGTGAGAAGGATATCGTCCGCCCCCTCCTCCCGGAGCAGCTTGAGAACCCGGGGGAAGAGGGTCATGTGCGCCCCGGAGAGCACAGAGAGAGCCACCACGTCCACATCCTCCTGAAGAGCGGCGTTCACAATCATCTCCGGCGTCTGGTGCAATCCGGTGTAGATCACTTCGAAACCCGCATCCCGGAACGACGCGGCGATGACCTTGGCCCCTCGATCGTGCCCATCCAGACCGGGTTTCGCCACCAGAACCCGGACCTTGCGGTGGTCATTCATCAGTTGTCACTCCGTTCAAGTGGGCTCAGGCGCCCTGGAGGCGCCGCTTCTCCAGATACTCCGGTAGCTCCCGTACGGAAGCCACCCGGTCTGCCGGGACATCCCATCGATCCAGGGGGTCCATGAGAACCGCCTGGAGCCCCGCACCCCACGCTCCTTGAATATCCACCGGGAAGAGGTCGCCCACATAGAGACATTCCTCGGGAGGGAGCCCCAGGAGGCGGCAGCCCTCCTGGAAGATCCGGGGATCGGGCTTCTCCACCCCCATCACTCCCGAATCCAGCACGAAATCCAGGTGCTCCCTGAGGTCCAACCGGGTGAGTAGATCTTCCACTCGACCGTCGGAATTGGAGACCACTCCCAGGCGATACCCAGTCTTCGTCAGTCGTTCCAAGGCTTCCCGGGTTCCCGCCTCCACTCGAGTCCACAGATGATCTTGCTGGTGGACCTCCTGGAGAATCGCACCCACTTCCTCCAACCGGCCCGGAGGGACCCCCAGGGCCAACAACATCTGGACGAAATACTCCCGCCAGACGATGGATTCCGTCCCGGAGTTCACTTCCCCCGCTTTCTCCACCAGGCGAGAGCGAGCCTGGAATTCCGCTTCGGGAAAGCGCTCTGGATGAACGGGGAGGCCCACTTTCCGGAAGGCCGCATACAGGATCTCCGGGTCCACGAAGACCAGGGTATTTCCGGCGTCCAGGAGCACACCCCGAGGGTGGGGAGCCGTCAACATGGAAGGCGCATCAGGGAGAGGGGCCATGGGGGTCAGAAGAACACCGGCTCCCGGTACGCTCCAAAGACCTCCTCCATGGCGTGGCGAATCTCGAAGAGCGTGCAGTAGGTCCGAGCACATTCCAGGATATGGGGCACCAGATTTTCCCCGCTGTTGCAGGCCTGAGTGAGGCGCGCCAGGGTTCGCTCCACGGCTGCTGTATCCCGCGTCTCCCGGAGCTGGGCCATCCGGGCCTTCTGCCGCTCCTCCACCTCGGGATCGATGCGGAGGGTCTCCATGGCCACCTCCTCCGAGCCCTCGATGAAGTCGTTCACTCCCACCACCACCCGCTCGCCGGACTCCAGCTCGGACTGCTGCCTCATGGCTGAGCCCGCGATTTCCTTCTGGAACCACCCCGCCTCGATCCCGGGAACCACTCCGCCCACTTCCTCGATCTGCTGGAAGATCTCCTCCGCCTCTTCCTCCATGGCGTCGGTGAGACTCTCCACATAGTACGAACCAGCCAGCGGATCGATGGTGTTGGGCACCCCGGACTCGAAGGCCAGGATCTGCTGGGTCCGGAGGGCGATCCTCACGGATTTCTCTGTGGGCAGGGCCAGAGTTTCGTCCATGGAGTTCGTGTGGAGGGACTGTGTGCCTCCCAACACCGCCGCCAGAGCCTGGTAGGCCACTCTGACGATGTTGTTCTCCGGCTGCTGCGCCGTGAGGGTCACGCCCGCCGTCTGGGCGTGGGTCCGCAATCGAAGTGACTCGGGGTTTCTGGCTCCGTACCGCTCTTTGAGGCGCCGAGCCCAGATGCGACGAGCCGCCCTGAACTTGGCCACCTCTTCGAAGAAGTCGTTGTGCACGTCGAAGAAGAAGGAGAGGCGCGGGGCGAAATCGTCCACCTCCAGACCCCGGGCCACACCCCGTTCCACATACTCGAAGCCGTTGGCCAGAGTGAATGCCAACTCCTGGCCGGCCGTGGCCCCGGCTTCCCGGATATGGTATCCGGAGATGGAGATGGGGTTGTACTTCGGAGCATTCTCGGCACACCACTGGAACATGTCCACAATGGCTCGCAGCGCGGGTTCCGGAGGGAATACCCAGGCATGCTGCGCCTGATACTCCTTGAGGATGTCGTTCTGGACGGTTCCCCGAAGCTGCTCCGCCGAGACCCCCTGTTTCTCTGCGGCGGCCACGTAGAAGCAGAAAAGGATGATGGCGGGCCCATTGATGGTCATGGATACCGACACCTGATCCAGCGGGATTCCCTGGAAGAGGGTCTCCATATCGGCCAGCGATGAAATGGCCACGCCACAGACCCCCACTTCACCCAGGGATCGGGGATGGTCCGAGTCGTATCCCATGAGGGTGGGGAAATCGAACGCCACGGAAAGACCCGTCTGTCCGTGCTGGAGCAGATAATGATATCGTGCGTTGGTCTCTTCCGCACTGGCGAATCCGGCGAACTGCCGCATGGTCCAGAGCCGGGTGCGGTACATGGTGCCGTAGGGACCACGGGTGAACGGGTATTCCCCCGGCAGGCCCAACCCCTCCAGATATCCCAGGCTCTCCTCACGATCGAGGGGGGTGTAGAGGGGAGCCACTTCCCGGCCGGAAACCGAGGTAAATGAGTCGGCCCGGTTCCCGGTCTGGGACGCCCGCTCCTCCCACTGGGCGAGGCGCTGTTTCAACCTCTCCACCTCGCGGTTGCGAGCGGCCAGCTCTTCCAGGATGCGGGCGGTCTGAACCAGCTCCTCTTCAGTGGTGGACATAGGGGGCTCCAGATGGGTGGCAGGATATGGAAAGATGCCCGAAGGTGAAGGGAGGGTCAACGCGTGGGACGCACGGCCATCCCCACGGAAAAGCCCCTCCCCGCCACGGGTGCGCCCACCACATCCCGGTATTGGGCGTCTGTGAGGTTCAACACGTCCGCATACACCTCCCCTGATGACCACGCGCAGCGGGCTCGCACATCCACCCGCTGGAAGGAGGTCTCCCCGGCTCTACGCCCATGCAGCATCCGGGCCGCTCCGGACAGGCACCCCATGATGGGCCGAGACACCCCGGCGGTCACCTGCTCCCGGAGCGGGCGCAAGGCATACTTGGAGTCGAATCCACCCACGGAGGAGGCCCGCAGGGAAAGGGCCGTGGCTCCCAGACTCCAGCGCGCCCCGAGGAACTCCGGCACAACCACCTCAGCTTCCGCCCCCCGGAAATTGGCTTCGTCCACATTGCGGCTTGCCCAGGGATTTCCCGCTCCCGGGGAAGTACCTTCAGGAACGCTCCAGTCGATGAGATCCCGGGCGAGGCGAAGAAAGAGAGTGCCCGACACCCGGACGCCCCGAGGGAGGAGGAAGTCGGTGCCCAACTCGCCGGCCGTGGCCCGCTCGGGTTCCAACCCAGCCCGGGCCTCATGGTTTGGATCCGTATAGTAGCGTTCCGTCCAGGAGGGAGCTCGGAACGCACGAGTCACGCCTCCCCTCACCCGAAAGCCCGGGGAGAGACTCCAAGCCAGGGAAAGTCCCGGCGATACAAAGGCTCCGAATGACTCGTGCACATCCCGGCGCACCCCCACCGTCACCACCGAACCGGCAGTGGGCTCCGCCACGGCCTCCACGTACAGCGCGCTCCGATCTTCCGTGCGGTCTCCCAGATTCGTGCTTTCCAGGGATTCCCGGAAGATCTCTCCTCCCATGACTACACCCCACCCCCTCGGGGATCGGTATCGCACCGCCGTCTCACCGCCGGCTTGCCAGGAAGTGTGCACGTTCCGGTAGCCTTCGGGTTGGTCCCGGATGAGAAGGAAATCATCTGTGTGCCGACGGAGGACCAGCCGGGGCTCCACCGCCCACCCGGTGGGTACAGGAGCCGGCCGCCATCCTGTGGAGAGGGTAAGGACTCCGGTCTCCTCGAAGGACGGAAAGGGGGCGTAGAAGTCCGACGCGCCGAATGCTCGCTGTCCGAACGCTCCATCCACGAAGGCGTCTCCACCCAGCCAGGGCGTTCGGAGGCGCAACTGCGCCAGCACGCTCTCATGATCCACCCCGGGCCGATGGCCATCCGAACGGCTGAACTCCGCCCCGCCGGACACGCGCACCCGCCCATCCACATCTCCTGTGATCGCAACCCGCCCGGATCCGAACGAGCCTCCTTCCAGCCGCGCCTGCCAACGATCGCCCCCGGATCGGGTCACCACGTGGATGACCCCCGCCATGGCGTCCCCCCCGTAGACGGTGGATGCGGCTCCCCGCAGCACCTCCACTCGTTCCACCTGATCCAGCGGCACGGGGAGGTTCAGACTGAAATGCCCGGTCTGCGGGTCAGTCATTCGCACGCCATCCACCAGCACCAGTACCTGCTGGAACCCACTCCCCCGAATGGAGACATCGGCCTGGGCGGGAGACCGGTCCTGAAGCTCCGCCCCGGTGATCCAGCGCAGGAGTTCATGGACATTTCGCACCGGCAATCCCTGGATGGCGTCCCGGTCGATCACCTCCACGGCGCGCGTCCGGTAGGGGAGCTCTCGAACGAGGCGGGTGCCCACCTCCACCTGGAGGGTGTCCAGACGCAGATCGATCTCCTGTGCCGCCGCAGTTTGCGGCCCCCTCGCGCTCAGGGAGAGGAAGCCCAGAACGCTGAAGGCGACGATATATGGGTTGAGAGGGGTCCGTCGGAATTCAAACGAAATTCGGTTCATCCAGTAGTCTCTAGAAGGCTGTTGAAGAAGTACAGGGACCACCGGGACGGGGTCTTGCGGTATCGGGCGAGGCGGCGCGCT
>JBBDRI010000061.1:0-16942 GCA_040905545.1 Gemmatimonadota bacterium
CGTCCGCTCGAATTTCGCCTTACCCATCGTTTGCTCCGTAGAGATTCAGGTTCCGAGAAGAATTACTTGCCACTGGTGGCGGTGATGATTTCTTCTGCCTTGGACTTCGGTACTTCCTCGTACTGCGCGAACTGCATGGTGTAGTTGGCACGCCCCTGGCTCATGGAACGGAGCACCGTGGAATAGCCGAACATCTCACCCAGGGGCACGGAAGCATCGATGACCCGAGCCCCTGCCCGCTCAGCCATGCCGCCAATCTTTCCCCGACGGGACGAGAGGTCACCGATGATGTCGCCCATATAGTCGGACGGGGTCACCACCTCCACATCCATCACGGGCTCCAGGAGAACGGGCTTGGAACGCCGCACCCCTTCTTTGAACGCCATGGAGCCGGCGATCTTGAACGCCATTTCGTTGGAGTCCACGTCGTGGTATGAACCATCGATGAGCTGGATCTTCACGTCGATGACCGGATACCCGGCCAGCACTCCATTGTCCAGCGAATCGCGCATTCCAGCTTCCACCGAGGAGATGTACTCCCTGGGAATGCTGCCTCCCACGATCTTGTCTTCGAAGACGAAGCCGGAGCCGGGGTCGCCGGGCTCGATGTTGATGACCACGTGCCCGTACTGCCCTCGGCCACCCGTCTGTCGGACGAACTTCCCTTCCACGTTGTTGGACGAGCCCCGGATGGTCTCCCGGTAGGCCACCTGCGGCCGACCGATGTTGGCCTCCACACTGAACTCGCGCTTGAGGCGGTCCACGATGATCTCCAGGTGGAGCTCACCCATCCCCGAGATGATAGTCTGACTCGTCTCGGGATCGGTGTGGACCCGGAAGGTGGGATCCTCGTCGGCCAGCTTGCTGAGCCCCGTGGCCAGCTTGTCCTGGTCCACCTTCGTCTTGGGCTCGATGGCCACCGCGATGACGGGCTCGGGAAACTTCATGGCCTCCAGGATGATGGGGTGATCCGGATCACACAGGGTGTCTCCGGTTTTCACGTCCTTCAGCCCGATCCCCGCAGCAATGTCCCCGGCGTAGAGGCGGTCCTTCTCCTCCCGCTTGTTGGCATGCATCTGGAGGATGCGGCCCAGCCGCTCCCGCTTGTCTTTCGTGGCGTTGTAGATGTAGGAGCCAGCGGGAATGGAGCCCGAATAGACCCGGAAAAACGTGAGCTTCCCCACGAAGGGGTCGGTCATGATCTTGAAGGCCAGAGCGGCGAACGGAGCGTCGTCACTGGGTTCCCGCAGCTCGATCTTGTCCTCATCGTCGATGGCGTGCCCCTTGATGGGAGGCACCTCCAGAGGGGAGGGGAGATAGTCCACCACTCCATCCAGTAGGGGCTGTACCCCACGGTTCTTGAAGGCCGAGCCACAGAAAACCGGGAAGATGGCACCAGCGATGGTGGCTGCACGGATGGCCGCGCGGATCTCATCTTCGGAAAGCTCAGCTCCGCCCAGATACTTCTCCAGGATCTCATCGGAGTGCTCCACCGCTGCTTCGATGAGGTCGTGCCGGAGGCCCTCCACCTTCTCTCTCAGCTCCGCGGGAATCTCGATCTCCTCGAAGTCGGAACCCATCTCGTCAGTGTAGACAATGGCCCGCATGCGAATGAGATCAATGACGCCGTTGAAGTCTTCTCCCTGGCCGATGGGGAACTGCACAGGGTGGGCGTTGGCTCCCAGTCGGTCGCGCATCATCTCCACGACGTTCTCGAAATCCGCCCCCACCCGATCCATCTTGTTCACCAGGGCGATCCGGGGGACTCCGTAACGATCGGCCTGCCGCCAGACGGTCTCAGACTGGGGCTCTACGCCGGCCACCGCGCAGAACACGGCGACGGCACCGTCCAGCACCCGGAGCGAGCGCTCCACCTCCACGGTGAAGTCTACGTGGCCGGGGGTGTCGATGATGTTGATACGGTAGACGATGTCCGACCGCGTCCAATGGGCCGTGGTGGCGGCGGAGGTGATGGTGATGCCCCGCTCCTGCTCCTGCTCCATCCAGTCCATGGTGGCAGCCCCATCATGCACTTCGCCCACGCGGTGCAGACGCCCCGTGTAGAAGAGGATCCGCTCCGTGGTGGTGGTCTTACCGGCATCAATGTGAGCCATGATGCCGATGTTTCGGAGATGTTTGAGAGGAGTCTGCCTGGCCATCTATGTAACCCGTATTCTTCTAAAGTGAACAAACCTTCCGTTTCAGGATGCGGAGTCCGGAGAAGCAAAAGCGCGAAGAGCTGAGTGCCGCCCCGATTGCTCCGCCGGGCCGGACCCGCTTCGCGCTCCGGAGAGGCGCGGAAGCTGGGCTTCCGGCCTCCCTCCGCTTCGGCGCCTTACGGGGCGCCTCAGCGCGACGGGATCGAACCTACCAGCGGTAGTGTGCGAACGCCTTGTTTGCCTCGGCCATCCTATGCGTGTCTTCCTTCTTCTTGATGGTGCTTCCCTCGTTTCGGCCGGCGGCCATGAACTCGGCGGCGAGACGGTCAGCCATGGACTTCTCGCCCCGGCCTCGGGCGTACTGAATGAGCCACTTCGTGGCCAGTGCGGTGCGCCGCTCGGGTCGCACCTCTACCGGCACCTGATACGTGGCACCCCCCACCCGACGGCTCTTTACCTCCAGGGCGGGCTTGGCATTGGTCATGGCCTGGTTGAAGACGGTGAGCCCAGGCTGACCGGCCTTCTCCTCAACCATGTCCAGTGCATCATAAAAGATCTTTTCCGCCAAAGACTTCTTACCGCCCAGCATCAATGCGTTGATGAATTTCTGGACAGCGGGAGACTCGTAACGAGGATCTCCCACAAGTTCTCTCTGCTCGGACCGCGAACGACGACTCATTGAATTCGATCCTTACCGTACCAGGGTTACCGGCATCATTTGGGGCGCTTGGCGCCGTACTTGGAACGTCCCTGCCGGCGATCTGACACACCGGATGTATCCAGGGTCCCCCGAACGATGTGATAGCGCACCCCCGGGAGGTCCTTCACCCGACCGCCCCGAATGAGGACGATGGAGTGTTCCTGGAGATTGTGCCCCTCACCACCGATATACGATGTGACCTCATACCCGTTGGTCAGTCTCACACGAGCCACCTTGCGAAGGGCCGAGTTCGGCTTCTTCGGCGTGGTGGTGTACACTCGCGTGCAGACCCCGCGCTTCTGGGGGCTTTTCTGGAGCGCTGGAGACTTATTCTTCTTCTGAATAGTCTTGCGGCCCTTTCGGACGAGCTGGCTGATGGTCGGCATCGAAACCTGGTTCGTGAAACGTGGATCGTTCAGGCAAAAAAACGCGCGGAACGCGCGAATTGGAACCGGCCCCTCCGGGCCGGGCCTGAAGATCTTTTGAACAGACCTGGAAACTTACTGGCGTAGTCGGAGGGTGTCAACGGGAGGAACGCCCCTGGGCAACGTCTCTGCGACCCGAGTCCGGGGGAGTTACCCCAGGTGGGCTCTCCCCACCATCCTGGTTGGGCGACAGGGGTGAGGCGCCCCGACCCCAAATCCAGCGGCCCACGTCCAGGAGATAGCGGAGCCGCCTCCCAGCACGGCGACCCACCGCCGCCGGATAGCGGGCCCTCAGCCAGGCCACAGACGGCCAGACGACCCGGTGCAGGTCCGTCAGGGCTCGGAAGGGAGAGCCCACCAGAGAACCCCGCAACAGGAGGCCGGACACCCGACCTTCCACCGGTCGTTCCCGAAGGGTCATGGAGTTCGCATGCAGGCTCCTTCGGGCCGGACCCAGCCAGATTCCGGACGGGGTCAAACCGGCAAGCACCCAGGAGGGAACCACTACCTGGGCTTCCCGACTGAGGAGTTCAAGCAGGAGACCGATGCCTCCCGACCAGTGCCGTCGGCCAGCCAGTTCCACCACCGCCTCCCACGATTCCACCAGGTGGGCTACCCGGGCGGCATCCGCCAGTCCGGGGAGGTGCGTACGGTAGCGAAGGTGTTTCAGAACATGCTCCAGTAGCAGCACGAGATGAGGTGCCGCCGGCGGCACCGGGAGCGCCTCGAGAGCCAACCCTCCTTCTATGAGCCTCGTGCCCCCCTCCGACCCCACCTCCCGCTGCACATGAAGCAGCGGCGGGTCCACCTGACCAGGGCCGAACCGAAGATTGGAGAACGACAGGCGCCAGTGGAGATCCAGAACCAGGGGAAGATGGCTACTGGAACCTGGAGCATGCAGCGTCACCGAATCGAGCCAATCCTTTCGGGCCGGTTCCCAGGGGGACCAGGGGATGTAGCCCGCCGCGGCAAGGGTGGCCACCGCCACCTCCGCACATTCGGGAGGGATGAGGAGATCCACATCGGACATGGGTCGGGCCGCCGGAGTTGGGTACTGCCCCTGAGCCAACAGGGCCGCTCCCTTGACCAACAGGGAAGGAACCCCGACTCGAGCCAACTCCCCCACCGTACGCTGCGCCATCTCCATGAGAAGCGTGGTTCTCAAGCCGCCCAACCGATAGGCCGGGAGGAGGGCCTCCCGGATGTGCGGCGGGAGAATTCCGCCCAGTTCCGCATCTACGGCCACCGCCAGCGACCCCAGTCCCCTGGCCTCCAACACCGGCAGGGCCGTCTGCCACGTCACCCCTTCCAACCCGTGAGGGTGTGGCCCCAGCAGCCGGAGAAGAAAACGGGCCAGAGGGGTTACCCCCCCTGGCCCGCTCGTCCGGTACCCCATGGACTTCATCGGGTCAGTCAGTCGACCCGTGCCTCCTCTGCGGGCCCACCCCCAAGTCCGGGGATGAGACTATCGGGCTCCGACAGCGGCAAGATCTCTTCATCGTAATAGGCCTCTTCCACCATGAACTCCACGTTCTGGTAGCGGTGGATTCCCGTCCCTGCGGGAATCAGATGACCGATGATGATGTTTTCCTTGAGACCCTTCAGATCGTCTCGAGCGCCTCGCACCGCCGCATCCGTAAGGACGCGGGTGGTCTCCTGGAAGGACGCCGCGGAAATGAACGACTCCGTGGTAAGGCTGGCCTTCGTGATCCCCAGAAGAAGAGGTTCGGACCGGGCAGGCTTTCCGCCGTCCTGGATGACCTTCTGATTCACGTCCCGGAACTCGGCCCGATCTACGTTGTCGCCCTCCAGGAGGTGGGAGTCACCGGGGTCGGTGATACGCACCTTCTGGAGCATCTGGCGAACGATGGTTCCGATGTGCTTGTCGTTGATCTTCACGCCCTGGAGGCGGTAGACCTCCTGGATCTCGTTGAGCACATATTCCTGCACCGCCCGGGGACCCCGGATCCGCAGGATGTCGTGGGGGTTCACGGGCCCCTCGGAGAGGCGGTCACCCGCCCGCACCTGATCGCCCTCATGGACCCGCATGTGCTTGCCCACGGGAACCTCGTAAACCCGCTCGTCGCCTCCCTCGGGGGCCACCACCACTTCCCGCTTGCCCCGCTTGATCTCGCCGAACCGGATTTCTCCATCGATCTCGGTAATGACCGCTGGGTCCTTGGGTCTCCGGGCTTCGAAGAGCTCCGCCACCCGGGGCAGACCTCCGGTGATATCCCGGGTCTTGTAGGCCTCGCGACTGATCTTGGCCAGGGTATCACCAGGCGTTACCTGGGCCCCATCCAACACCGTGAGCTGCGCACCCACCGGCACAATGAACTCCCGGATCTTCTCTTCCTTCTTGGCTGAGGGAGTCTTCTTCCCCCAGACCTGAATGGCCGGATGGAGCTTCTTGTTCCGGTCTTCGATGATGACCATCTGTCGGCGACCGGTGGACTCGTCCAACTCCTCCCGCATGGTCTGACCATCCAGGATATCGGTGAAACGCACCGTACCTGGGATGTCGGCCACGATGGGCTCGGAGTAGGGATCCCAGGAGAAGAGGAGGTCACCCGCCTCGATCTCGCTGCCCTCCTCCACCATGAGTACTGCACCATAGGGCACCGAGAGACGGCTGCGAACCTGCCCGGTAGCCGTCTTCAAGACAATC
Organism: Gemmatimonadota bacterium; assembly: GCA_040905545.1. Lineage (GTDB taxonomy): Bacteria > Gemmatimonadota > Gemmatimonadetes > Longimicrobiales > Gaopeijiaceae > JBBDRI01. The sequence goes on from JBBDRI010000061.1 coordinate 5,953, forward strand.
TGACCCTCACGGCTGGTGACAATGACGTCTTCCTTAGGCGTCTGCACCGTGATGACCCGCTCCAGGGTCACCACACCATCCATCTTGGATCGGCGCTGGGTCTGGGCCGCAATACGCGACGCGGTTCCACCGATGTGGAAGGTCCGCAGGGTAAGCTGCGTGCCGGGTTCCCCGATGGACTGGGCAGCCAGAATTCCCACGGCCTCACCGATGTCCACCACCTGCATGGTGGCCAGGTTTCGCCCGTAGCACATCCGGCATACACCACGCTTTGCTTCACAGGTGAGGACAGATCGGATCTTCACCGACTGGATGCCCGACTCCTCAATGGAATCGGCCTGTCCCTCCAGAATCATATTGCCGCTTTCCACGATGAGTTCGCCATCCAGCGGATCGATGACATCTTCCAACGCCACGTTCCCCACGATCCGATCCTTCAGCGGCTCGATGATGTCTTCCCCTTCCTTCAGGGCCGTCATATCCAGCCCGAGGATGGTGCCACAATCCTCCTCGGTGACGGTGACATCCTGCGCCACGTCCACCAGGCGTCGGGTGAGGTACCCGGCGTCGGCCGTCTTCAGAGCCGTATCCGCCAACCCCTTCCGGGCCCCGTGGGTGGAGATGAAGTACTCCACAACCGAGAGCCCTTCGCGGAAATTGGACTTGATGGGGCTTTCGATGATCTCGCCGATCCCTCCGGTGAGCTTCTTCTGCGGCTTGGCCATCAGCCCCCGCATCCCGGCCAACTGGCGCATCTGATCGCGGTTACCCCGGGCGCCGGAGGTCATCATCATGAAGACGGGATTGAACCCCTCCTTGGACCGCTCCAACTGCCGTACCATGGCGTCAGCCACGTCATTGTTGGCGTGGGTCCATGTGTCGATGACCTTGTTGTAGCGTTCGCCATTGGAAATGAAACCGGATGAGTAAGCCTTCTGGAAGCGAGCCACCTGCTCTTCCGCATCCTTCAGGATCTCCGTCTTCTCCGGCGGAACCTCCAGATCTTCGATGCCCACCGACAGCCCACCCATGGTGGCGTGTCGGAATCCGAAATCCTTCAGGTTATCCAGAAACTCGGTGGTCCGACCCAGCCCCACACCGGTGAAGCAGTCGAAGATGAGGTCCCCCAACTCCTTCTTCCCGAAGGTGAGATTCAGGTAACCCAACTCATCGGGGATGATGGAATTGAAGAGCACCCGACCTGTGGTGGTCCGGATCCACTTGGCGTTGCGATTTTCGGACTCCTCCCCCTGGGGTCGGGCCATGCGATACCAGCAGAGGGAGTGGAAAGTGACCCGCTCCATTGCCAGCGCGGACTCCGCCTGCCCGTAGGTGCCGAACCGGGGCGCCTTCGCGTAGAGCTCATTCATCCGGGCCTCGGTTTTGGCACGGGCCGACTTCCCCACGGTGGCATCGCCCAGCACCCTCTCCAGATCTCCCACTTCCTTGGGAGGCTTGGTGAGGTAGTAGGAGCCAATGACCATGTCCTGGGTGGGAGCTGCCACCGGGCGACCGTTGGACGGCAGAAGAATGTTGTTGGACGACAGCATGAGGACGCGGGCCTCCAACTGAGCTTCGAAGCTCAGGGGAAGGTGGACCGCCATCTGATCGCCGTCGAAGTCGGCGTTGAACGCCGCACAGACCAGGGGATGCACCCGAATGGCCTTTCCTTCCACCAGAACCGGCTCGAACGCCTGGATCCCCAGTCTATGCAACGTGGGGGCCCGGTTCAGGAGTACGGGGTGATCCCGGATGATGTCTTCCAGAACCTCGTAGACCTTGGCGTCATCCCGCTCCACGATCTTCTTGGCCCGCTTCACCGTCTCGGCCTCACCCCGCTTCTCAAGCTCATGGATGATGAAGGGCTTGAACAGCTCCACCGCCATGGCCTTCGGGAGCCCGCACTGATGGAGCTTCAGCTCCGGTCCCACCACGATGACGGAACGCCCCGAGTAATCCACCCGCTTCCCCAGCAGATTCTGCCGGAAGCGACCCTGCTTCCCCTTCAGCATGTCCGAAAGCGACTTCAGGGGGCGCTTTCCCCGACCCCGAATGGCCTTGGACCGCCGTCCGTTGTCGAAGAGGGCGTCCACCGCCTCCTGGAGCATCCGCTTCTCATTGCGGAGGATGACCTCCGGAGCCCGCATCTCAATGAGCTTCTTGAGCCGGTTGTTCCGGTTGATGACCCGACGGTAGAGGTCGTTCAGATCGGACGTGGCAAAGCGGCCACCGTCCAACGGAACCAGAGGCCGAAGATCCGGCGGAATCACCGGAACGACATCCATGACCATCCACTCGGGACGGTTCCGCAGGTCGGGGGTGGCTCCTGAATTCCGCAGGGCATCCACCACCTTCAGCCGCTTGAGCTTCTTCTTCTTACGATGCTGCGAGGTCTCAGTGGCAATCTCCACCCGAAGCCAGGCCGCCAGGCGATCCAGTCCCTTCCCGTCGGAGTTCCGGTCATTCATCCTGCGCTCCGGTGAATCCAGGAACTTCAGGAGAGTCCGTACAGCTTCAGCCCCGATTTCCGCTTTGAATTCCTCATCCCCCTCCTCTCGGGCCTTCACCCGGAGGTCGTAGTACTCGTCCTCATCCAGCAGGTCCAGGAATTCGTGCTCCTGCTTGCCGGGGTGGGTCACCACGTAGTTGGCGTAGTAGATGACCTTCTCCAGATCCCGCAGAGACATCCCCACCAGATATCCCAACTGACTGGGGAGGGTCTTGAAGAACCAGATATGGCACACCGGCACAGCCAGGTCGATGTGACCCATACGCTCGCGCCGAACCTTGGAGAGGGTCACCTCCACTCCGCAGCGATCACATACATGTCCACGGAAGCGGATGCGCTTGAACTTTCCGCAGTGGCATTCCCAGTCCTTCACCGGACCGAAAATCCGCTCGCAGAAGAGGCCGTCCCGCTCCGGCTTGAAGGAGCGATAGTTGATGGTTTCCGGCTTGGTTACTTCACCAAAAGACCAGCCCCGAATCTCATCCGCTGAGGCGATCTTCAGCTGAATGAAGTCGAAGTCGGAACTCCGCGTGTCTCTGGATCTGGGAAAATCGATCATCCGTGTTCCACCCGATTTCGAGTAAGGACCCCTGCCGGGTCCAGGTCCGTCGCCCCCACCGCCCTCCGTCCAAGGGAGCGCGGTGAGGCCGCAATCCGCTTACATCCGGCCATCACTCCTCCCGACCCAGGGTCACCGAGAGTCCCAGCGCCTGGAGTTCTTTCACCAGAACGTTGAACGACTCGGGAATGCCCGGCTCCGGAAGGTTCTCTCCCTTGACGATGGCCTCATATACCTTGGATCGACCCGTCACATCGTCCGACTTCACCGTGAGGATCTCCTGCAACGTGTGCGCGGCGCCGTAGGCCTCCAACGCCCACACCTCCATCTCACCGAATCGCTGCCCACCGAACTGGGCCTTCCCGGCCAGGGGCTGCTGGGTGACCAGGGAGTATGGTCCGATGCTCCGGGCGTGGATCTTGTCGTCCACCAGATGGGCCAGTTTCAGCATGTACATGGCGCCGACGGTTACCGGGTAGTCAAAGCGTCGACCACTCCGGCCATCTCGGAGCCAGATCTTTCCGTTGGGGAGGATATCTGCCGCGTCCATGAACTCGATGACCGCAGCATCCAACCCATCCTTCAGGGTCTTCTTGCCGCCGAGAGCTGAGATATGGGGGAACCGATCCTTCATCTCCCAGCCGCGGCTCTCGGCCACCTCGGCCGCAGCCGTCACCAGGTAGTCCCGGATTCCCTGGAGCAGCTCCTTGGATGCCTTGTCGCTTGCCACCTCGAGATATGCATCCAGGGAACGTCCCAGACCCCGTGAAGCCGGGCTGGTACCGTTCCCATTCCCGTTGGTGGTGACAGACGCGTTGTGGGGAGGGAGTTTCTGGGCCAATGCCAGTAGCTGCAACGTCGTGTTCAAGTCTCCAAGAGGAGGTTCGGACCCCCGAACACCCAGCGCCGAGTGAGACCACTGAAGCCCCGCCAGCTTGAGGAGCAACCCAATTTCGTTCTCGGACGCACCCTGAAAGACCGGGGTCTTGGCACCGAATCCAAGAATTCCCGCAGCCCACCCCATGTGGGTCTCCAGCACCTGTCCCACGTTCATCCGGGAAGGAACACCCAGGGGATTCAGAACAATCTCCACCGGCGTTCCGTCCGGTAGGAAGGGCATGTCCTCTTCCGGCGCGATGCGGGCGATGATCCCCTTGTTCCCATGCCGGCCGGCCATCTTGTCGCCCACGGAGATCTTCCGCTTCTCGGCGATATAGACCTTTACCAGCTGCACCACTCCCGGGGGAAGCTCATCGGGCTGGAAGACCTTGTCGATTTGATCTTCCGTCCGTTCCTTCACCTGGTCGATGCGCCTCTGGGCCTCATCCACCAGAAGGCGCACCCGCTCCGCAGTGGCCTTGTCCTTCACCTTGAAGGTGGCCAGATCCACTTTGGAGAAGTTCAACTCACCCAAGACCTTCTTCGTGAGCTTGGTACCTTCCTTCAGGAGCGGCTCCACCGTGCCTCGCTGGAGGCACAGTACCACGGCCTGGTCCAGGAGAAGCTCGTTGAGTTCTTCATCCCGAGCCTCGGAGATACGATGGATCTCATCCCTCTCCTGCCCCCGCAGATCTCCGATCCGGCTTCCGTGCTCTTTCTCCAGAAGGGGATCATCGATGCGGCGTGAGAAGACCTTCACGTCGATGACGTCTCCGGACATGCCCGGAGGCATCTTCAGGGATGAGTCCTTAACGTCCTTGGCCTTCTCACCGAAGATGGCCGTAAGAAGCTTTTCCTCGGGTGAAAGTTCGGTCTCTCCCTTGGGGGTGATCTTCCCACAGAGAATGTCCCCGCTCTTCACCCGCGCGCCGATGCGTACCACCCCCCGCTCATCCAGATCCAGAAGAGCCTCCTCGGCCACGTTGGGGATCTCGCGGGTGATCTCCTCCATGCCCCGCTTGGTGTCCCGGACGTGGAGTTCCAACTCCTGAATGTGGATGGAGGTGAGGATATCGTCCTTCACCAACCGCTCCGAAAGCACGATGGCGTCTTCGAAGTTGTACCCGAACCAGGGCATGAAGGCCACGCGCAGATTCCGGCCCAGGGCCAGCTCGCCGAATTCGGTGGAAGGTCCATCAGCCAGAACCTGACCTTCCTCCACTTCCTGCCCCTTGTAGACCAGGGGCCGTTGGTTGATGGCGGTATCCTGGTTGGTACGCCAGAATTTCTTCAGACGGTACCGGTCAAACTGGGCCAGTCGAGCCAGAGGAGTATCCTCACCCGGTCTGCCGGCCGAGCCCGTGTCCACCACGATCTGGTCGGCCGATACATCCACCACCACCCCACCCCGCTTGGCCACGATGACGGCCCCGGAGTCGCGGGCCACCTTCTCTTCCAATCCGGTCCCCACCAAGGGGGCATCCGTGAAGAGGAGAGGCACGGCCTGCCGCTGCATGTTGGACCCCATGAGGGCCCGGTTGGCATCGTCATGCTCCAGGAACGGAATCAGAGCGGCGGCCACGGATACAAGCTGGTCAGGCGCCACGTCCATGAAGTCGATGTCTTCCGGCCGGAGGAGAGGGAAATCTCCCCGCTCCCGGCAGAGGACGAACTCATTCACGAAAGTACCGTCAGGGTTCAACGGAGCGTTGGCCTGGGCAATCCGGGACTCCTCCTCTTCATTGGCGGAAAGCCAGATGATCTCGGCGGTGACCTTCCCCTTCTCCACCTTCCGGTAGGGGGTCTCCACAAAGCCCAGTTCGTTCACCCGGGAATGGGTGGTGAGGCTGGAAATGAGGCCGATGTTGGGGCCTTCGGGAGTCTCCACAGGACAGAGACGCCCGTAATGGGAGTAGTGCACGTCTCGCACTTCGAAACCAGCTCTCTCCCGGGTAAGTCCGCCCGGGCCGAGAGCGGAGACCCGTCGCTTGTGGGTCATCTCGCCCAGCGGGTTCGTCTGATCCATGAACTGGGAGAGCTGCGACGACCCGAAGAACGCCTGGATAACCGCAGATACCGTCCGGGCATTCACCAGATCATCGATGGAGATCTTCTCGGGATCCGTGTTGATGGACATGCGCTCCTTCACCAGCCGCGCCATCCGGGAGAGGCCTACGGAGAACTGGTTCGCGATGAGCTCACCCACCGTGCGTACCCGACGATTACCCAGGTGGTCAATGTCGTCGGTGAATCCCCGGCCCTCTGCCAACTCCAAGAGGTAGCGGAGAATGGCGACGAAGTCGTCCCGTGTGAGGACCGTCGTGTTCTTCGGGGTATCCAGCCCCAGACGCTGGTTGATCTTGTAGCGTCCCACCCGGCCCAGGTCATAGCGCTTCGGGTTGAAGAAGACCCTCTCCAGGGCCTGGCGAGCAGTCTCCACGTTGGGAGCGTCACCTGGGCGGAGGAGGGAGTAGATGGCGAACAGCGCCTCCTCCTCGTTGGAAGTGGGGTCCTTCTTGATGGTGCGCTTGATGATGGGACTCTCCCCACGCGCCGATTCCTTCTGGCTGGCGTAGAGCTCCAGGGTCTTCACACCTGCCGCCCGAATGGCTCCCAGCGTGCCCTCGTCCAGTTCCGTTCCCAACTCCGCCAGGATCTCTCCGGATTCCTTGTCCAGGATATCCTCTGCCAGCACGGACCCCAGGAGTTCGGGATCGCTCTCCCCCCCCTTGCCGGTGAGCTTGGCTTTCCGGGTGGTGAAGAAAAGGCCGTATAGATCCGCATCGGTTCCGAAGCCAAATGCCCGAAGAAGGGCAGTGGCGGGGAATTTCTTCTTCTTGTCGATGTGGACGTAGCAGATGTCGTTGATATCAATGGTGAACTCCACCCATGATCCCCGGAAAGGGATGATTCGGGCCGAGTGGAGCTTGGACCCATTGGGGTGGACGTTCTCCTCGAAGATCACGCCGGGAGAACGGTGCAGCTGACTCACCACAACTCGCTCGGCACCATTGATGATGAAGGTGCCCAGATGGGTGAGGAGGGGTAGATCGCCGAGGTACACCTCCTTCTCGATGATGTCCCGGGGACGACGCTCGCCATCCTCCAGTTGCTCCCAGATGATGAGCCGCAAGGTGGCTTTGAGCGGAGCGGCATAGGTCATATCCCGCTCGATGCACTCCTCCACGTGGTACTTGGGCTCGCCCAGGTAGCTGGACACATACTCCAACGTGTAATTTTCATTCACGTCGGAAATGGGGAAGATTTCAGCAAAGACCCGATCCAGGCCGAAGTCCCACTGATCGGCTTCCGGTACATGGGTCTGAATGAGCTTCTCGAAGGACCGGACCTGGACGTCCAATAGATCCGGCATCGGCATTACAGGCTCAAGCTTCGCAAAGCTCACCGTGGGCCGACCGTTCTTCCGAGTATCCAACGGGATTCCCCCTTCCCTTCTCCCCCCTCGCGGAGGGTCTGGGAGCGCAGTTTCGACAGGGACCAAACGCGGATGCCCCCACGCGGCCCAAAAGGGCTACGGGGGCTCCGCGCTGGTCGAACCATACGTGTTACCGACGCTGGAGGCGCCGGATCGCACTGGCCCAACGCCTCCCCCGCGACCGCTTTACATGGGAGCGGCCACGGGGGAAGATGCCGGGCGGTTACTTCAGGGAGACCGTAGCCCCCTGCTCCTCCAGCTTCGTCTTCATTTCCTCGGCCTCACCCTTCGAGACCGCTTCCTTCACGGTGCCGGGAGCTCCATCCACCAACTCCTTGGCCTCCTTCAGACCCAGGCTGGTGAGTTCGCGCACCACCTTGATGACCTGGATCTTCTTATCGCCCACAGACTCCAGAACCACGTCAAACTCGTCCTTCTCTTCCGCGACTTCCGCAGCGGCAGCCGGACCACCGGCGGCAGGCGCAGCAGCCACCGCAGCGGTGACGTTGAACTTGGTCTTGAAGGCGTCCACGAACTCAGCTAGCTCGAGGACCGTCATGTTGCCAATGCTCTCAAGGAGCTCTTCCTGATTCGTTGCCATGTCCTTCCTTTCTCCTCGCAGGCCGGGCCAATAGCCGGCGGTTGGTGTGAAACACACTGTGTCGTGGGCCTTTCAAAGAGGCCGACGGGGCGGACGGGATCCCATGGCCCTCATGGGAAAACCTGCCTCGCCCCCGAGTTCCGGGGACGGACCCCGTCAGCCCTCCTTCTGCTGCCTGAGGGCCTCCAGCAGACCTGCGGTCTCCTGGAGCTTTGCCTGGAGCACACCCAGCAGCTCGGCCATAGGCGCCTGTAGCGCACCAGCCAACTCTGCCAGCAACTGCTCCCTGGGAGGCAGCTTGGCGAGGCGATCAAACTGCCCCGGCTCCACCACCGCCCGATCCACCATTCCGATCTTGAAGACCGGCCTGTCTCCGTGTGCCTTGGCGAATTCAGTGAGTGCCTTGGCAGGCGCCACGGGACCATCTTCCGAGATGACCACACCGGTGGGTCCCTTCAAATACGGGGACAGGTCCGGTAGATCGAGTTCCTGGAGGGCCCGCTGCGCCAGGCGATTCTTCACCACGACGTAGTCGGCGCCGGACTCATGGAGCCGGTGCCGAAGCTGAGTCATGGACTTCACGCTGAGTCCCGAGAAATCCGTGAGATACAGCACCGGGGCCGTCTTCACGCGCTCCCGGAAGTCGGTGACGAACGATTCCTTCACATTCCGCTTCATGAGTTGCTCCGCCGGAAGAGATTCGGATCCACCGGCACGCCCGGTCCCATGGTGCTAGACACGGTAATGCTCCGGATGTAGCCGCCCTTGGCCGCAGCCGGACGAGCCCGGACGATGGAATCCATGAACGCGTCCAGATTCTCCCGAAGGCTCTCTACTTCAAAGGATACACGGCCGATGGGTGCGTGCACGTTCCCCGTTTTGTCCACGCGAAACTCGATCTTGCCGGCCTTGATCTCCGAGACAGCCCGGCCCACATCAAAAGTGACGGTCCCCGCCTTTGGCGTGGGCATGAGGCCCCGTGGTCCCAGGATACGGCCCAGCGGGCCGACCTTTCCCATGAGATCGGGAGTCACCACCATGACGTCGAAGTCCAGCCATCCGTCGGAGACCTTGGAGATGAAGTCCACCCCCACATAGTCGGCGCCGGCCTCCTGGGCTTCGTCTGCCTTTTCCCCCTGGGCGATGGCCAGCACCCGGACACTCTTCCCGGTGCCGTGAGGGAGTACAACCGTACCCCGCACGATCTGATCGGCCTTCCTGGGATCCACTTCCAGGCGAGTGGCTATTTCCACCGACTCGTCGAAGCGGACGAAGGAGAGGTCCTTTACCAGCGTGAGCGCCTCTGCCGGCGCGAAGCGTACCCCTTCGGGCACCCTCGCTCGGGCATCATTGAACTTCTTTCCGTGTCTTGGCATGGTCTCTTGAGCCGTCGGGTTGATCCTCCCACCCCTGGCGGCTCGCAGCGGGTGGTATACGGACGGCGGACCCGTAAGGCGGGTGCCGCCGGGGCAATGAAGAGTGGAAGGGGTCAGCCCCCCACCACCTCCAGCCCCATACTCCGGGCCGTACCGGCGATCATTCGCATGGCCGCCTCCACGTCCTGGGTGTTCAGGTCGGGCATTTTCGTCTCGGCGATCTCCCGGAGTTGCGCCTGGGTGACCTTCCCCACTTTGTCCCGGTTCGGGACCCCGGAACCCTTCGCCAGCCCCGCAGCCTTCCGGAGAAGGACGGGGGCCGGGGGGGTCTTGGTGATGAAGGTGAACGAGCGGTCACCGAACACCGTGATTTCCACCGGGATGATCATCCCGGGCTGTCCCTGGGTCTGCGCGTTGAACTGCTTGCAGAACTCCATGATGTTCACGCCGTGCTGCCCCAACGCGGGGCCCACGGGAGGCGCCGGGTTCGCCTGACCGGCCGGCACCTGGAGCTTGATGAATCCAACGACTTTCTTCGCCATGGTCTCTTATCGTTCCCGGGACATCCGGAAAACGGGGTGATTCACCCCGCTCCGGTCAGTATCCCTTCAGCTGCGTGTAATCCAGTTCCACCGAAGTGGGACGCCCGAAGAGGGAGACCTCGACCTTCACCTTGCCCTTGTCGTGGTCTACCTCCTGCACCGTCCCCGAAAAATCGGTGAACGGACCCTGCATGATCTCCACCACCTGACCGGAGTGGAAGGGAATCTGATCCTTCTCTTCCTCCCCCGACTCCACCTCGACTCCCAGGATCTTGTTGATTTCGTCTTCCCGGAGAGGCTGTGGCGCCTTCCCGGCTCCCACAAATTTGATGACCCCCTGAACATTGTTCACGGTGTGCATGGTCCGCTCATTCAAAACCATATTCACCAGGACGTATCCGGGATAAAGACGCCGGGTCACCGTCACCCTCTTCCCGTTCCGGATCTCCACCGCTTCCTGGGTGGGGACCAGTACCTCCCGGATCTCCTTCTCCTCAGGCGTCTCCCCAGGCTCTTCTTCGATCTTTCGCTCCAGGAGTCGCTGCACCTTGTTCTCGTGCCCCGAATAGCTTTGGATCGCAAACCAATGTGCTTCTGCCATGATGTCTCCTATGCCCCGAACAGGCCCATGATCACATCCAGGGCGAATCGGACCGAGACATCCATGAGCCAGATGACCATGGAGATAAGCAGCACGAAGATGATGATGACCAGAGTGGCGCTCTTCAACTGCGCCCAGTCCGGCCAGGTCACCTTCTGGAGCTCCTCGACACACTCCTCGACGAAAACCTTGGTTTCCTGCAGCTTCTCCATTGTCATCCCCACCTGGGGAGCCCCTTCCCGCCAACAGGCGGGAAAGAGGACTCCCTACTTGGTTTCCTTATGTGCCAGATGCTCCCGGCAAACCGGGCAAAACTTGCGATATTCCACCCGCTCGGGATGGAGCCGCTTGTTCTTCGTCAAATGGTAGTTCCTCTGCTCGCACTTCTGGCAGGCGAGGGTGATCTTGTCCCGTGCCATGACGGTGGTTCCTTATTCGATGATTTCGGTGACGACGCCGGCACCTACGGTGCGACCGCCTTCCCGGA
>JBBDRI010000062.1:0-67743 GCA_040905545.1 Gemmatimonadota bacterium
GCCCCTCACCGTAGCTTTCGCTATGGTGTCGGAGCGCCGCCTCGGATCTGGCACCTGTGGTGCTCGTAACGCGGCTCGCCCCATTACCCGGACACGCTCCTGGCAATACAGCTGTCCCGGCCACGCTCCACCCATCCCTCCACCTCCAGAGTGGAAAGCGCCGCAAGCAGACGGGACGGCGGAAGTGCCGTCCGCCGAACCAGGCCCTCCACCGGCGCAGGCCCATCTTCCAGGGCACCCCAGAGAACATTCAGGTCAGGGTCACGGAAGGTGGGATTCTCCCGGGTTGATCCCGTGAAACCCACGGCCCGGGCTCCCACCACTTCCGCAACCCAGTCGGGCTCCATCACCAGTTGAGCGCCATCCCGGATGAGGGCATTCGTCCCCTTGCTGAGACGCGCATCCGCAGGCCCCGGAACGGCCATGACATCCCGCCCCAACTCCATGGCGATGCGGGCGGTGATGAGGGCCCCGGAGCGCTCTGCCGCCTCCACCACCACGATTCCAGCACACAGGGCTGCCAGGATCCGGTTCCGTCGGGGGAAGTGGTGGGCTTCCGCCGTCACTCCAGGCGGGAACTCCGAGACCAGGAGACCCTGGTGGGCGATGCGCCCCTGAAGCTTCTCATGGCGGCGGGGATAGACCTGGTCCACGCCGGTGGCCAGGACCGCTACGGTGGCGCCCCCTGCATCCAGACACGCTTGGTGGGCGGCTCCGTCTACACCGCGAGCCAAGCCCGATACCACCGTGACACCGTGACCGGCCAGACCTCGGCCCAACCAGCGAGTCATCCGAATCCCGTATGGGGTAGCTTCTCGAGACCCCACCACCCCCACCAGCGTACCGTCCAGAAGGCTTGCGTCACCCTTCAGGTACAGGAGCGGCGGCGGGGCGTGGAGTTGGTTCAGCGCGGTGGGGTAGCCGCCCCCCCCCACCCACCGTACCTGTGCACCCTGCTCCCGAGTCTGCCGCAGAATGTGAGCCGCCTGGGCCATCATGGCCTGGACCCTGGGGACCCGCACCTCGGCGGCAATGCTCCCATCCCTCACCGCCTGGACCACCGTTCGGGGCCCCACTCCCTTCACCAGGGAATACGCCAGTACCTCCTGCGCGCCTGCGGTCATGGATGCCATGTCCGGACCCCGGGAACCATCAGCCGCTTGGGGGACGGCTCCCGGTGGCCCCCTCCCCGCCGCTCGCGCCATTCTCCGGGCTTTCCCAATCGTGGGTTTCGGAATTGGAAATTTCCTCCAACCCTTCCCATGGATCCGCTTCGATTTCCACCACAACCCGGACCTTCGCCCAGAGGGCCTCCAGAAGCTTGGGGAGCCCTTTCCCCGCCACTCCCGATATGGGGAAGACCCCCCAGGCGTCAGGGGCTTCCAGGTGAGGCACCTCCGCATCGGGCCCCAGTAGATCGGTTTTGGTGAGAAGCACGCAGTGTGGACGGCGAGCCAACTCCGGCGAATACTCCCCAATCTCGGTCCGCAGGGCCAGATACTCCGCCTGGGGGTCCGGTGAGTCCACTGGTACCAGGAAGGCCAGGGTGCGTGTGCGCTCGATGTGCCTCAGGAACTGGAGGCCCAGACCCTTCCCCTCGTGGGCCCCTTCAATGATTCCGGGAATGTCAGCCACAACGAAAGTGCGAAAGTCCGAGAGGCTCACCACGCCCAGATTTGGGGTGAGGGTGGTGAAAGGATAGTCGCCCACCTTGGGTCGGGCCTTGGAGATGGCAGAGAGAAGTGTGGATTTTCCGGCGTTGGGCTGCCCCACCAGTCCCACGTCCGCCAGGAGCTTGAGCTCCAGCTCCAGCCTTCGCTCCTCTCCTTCCTCCCCAGGCTCCCACCGGGTGGGAGCCTGGTTGGTGGCCGTGGCGAACTGCGCGTTACCCCGTCCCCCGCGCCCCCCCTTGGCCACCAGAAGGCGGTCGCCTTCCGCCAGGAGTTCTCCCAGGGTCTCACCCGTCCCCACATCCCGAACCACCGTTCCCGGAGGGACCTGAACGTGGGTGTCTTCGCCGGATCGCCCGGTCCGATTGCTGCCCTCGCCATGCTGGCCCCGTTCGGCGCGGTATTCAGGGTGATATCGCAGATCCAGTAGCGTCGTAACCTGCGGATTTACGACGAGATATACGCTTCCCCCCTTGCCCCCGTCTCCGCCTGCCGGCCCACCTCGGGGCACCCCCGACTCCCTGCGGAACGCCTCGGCGCCCGACCCCCCTACACCGCCTTCCACACGAATCTCCACCCGGTCCACGAACGTCACGTTGCCCTCCTGGGATGAACCAACTGCCATACCTCGTCGCTACGTCTCTCCACTTCATCGTCCTGGAAGGCGGACACGCTTTGCAATACCGCCTCCAGCTGGGTGGGGGAAACCCCCGCCCGGAGGGCTCCCCGCAGATGGGATCTGAGCTGGACGGGAACGTCCAGGACTGCCAGGAGAGCCACCACGGCCACCTCCCGATCTGCCAGAGTGAGGCCCGGTCGACCCAGAACCTTCCCGTATCCCTCCGTGACCATCCATCGCTCCAGGTCCGGGTGGAGGCCCCGCACGCGCTGTCTGAGGCGTTCGTACTGCTCCCCATAGACCGCCTGGCAAACCTCTTCCCCACGACGCGTCCATGCGTCCCAGGGGTGGGGAGGCTCCACTGTGGCTGGAGGCGCCCCTTCCTCTCCCTGAACCTCCCGCCAAAGGGCCAGGCCGTTCAGGGCGGCCGGATAGCCCAGAAAGAGGTACGACTGGACGAGAGCTTCCTCCACGGCCAACGCCGGCAGCCCATTTCGGGCTTCCAGAAGGGCACACCGCAGGGCCTCGTGGCTCCGAGAGGCCAGGGAGCCGGTGACCCGGGTCAGGAGCAACTGGTCCTCAGGAGAGAGGGGAGCCAACGGGGTCATGAGCCACCTCTGGCGTCCATCATGCGCCACCCCCGGCAGCCGCCAGAGAGCCCAGATGCGCCAGTTCCCCCTCCCCGGCCCATGGGAGGCGCACCTCCAGGTGGCCCACCTCCTCATCCCGTGTGTTCCTGAGGGCTGCCGGTCCCACGGACTCCAGGCTGTGCGACAGTTCCGGGAGGAGATCTCGGAGAACCGCCACCAGCGCGGCCTCTGCAGCCCTACCGGCACCGTCCTCCGCCTTCAAGGCAATCCCCCACCCCATGTCAGGGACGGCAGCTCCGTAGACCCCCTCTGCTCCCACCTTCACCACCACCCGCCCTTCGCTGGCCTCCATCACTCGAGTGCAGAACCGCTGGGTGCCTGCCACCCACCAGGGATTCCGGCCCATGGCCTGAAGGAGCCCCTGATACCCTGGAAAGCCCCCCCCTGGCTGAGCCGTCAAGCGGCGGCACCCGGTTGCCAGGGTACGGAGGGGAACGAAGAAGCAGGGCACTCCGCAGCCGTCCACCGCCATGGGCAGGCCGTGGGGATCCACCTCCATAAGCTCCGAGACCGCCTCTACGATGCGCATCTGCACCGGGTGGTCCTGCTCGTGATACCCATGGGTGGGCCAGCCTCGATGGACTGCCAGGAGGAGCATCCCCGCATGCTTTCCAGAGCAGTTGTTGTGGACACGAGTGGGCTTCTCCCCCTTTTCCATCAACCGCCGGGCCGACGGCCCATGGAACGGGGCGCGGGGTCCGCACGCCAGGACTTCCTCACCCAGTCCTCCTCGAGCCAGAAGACTCCGCACCGTCTCCACATGCAGGGGCTCCCCACTGTGAGAGGCGCAGCAAAGGGCCACTTCGAAGGGGTCCAGGTGAAACCGCTCCACCACCCCATCCGCCCACACAGGCACCGCCTGGAAGGGCTTGGCCGCCGAACGGATGCTGACAAGGGTCGAAGGCTCTCCCACCCATGCGTCTCCATGGGAAGCCGTGACGGCCACGTGCACCCGATGCACGGACTCCACCTGCCCACCCCGAAGCACCGCCACCGTCCCAGGGGGGCGTCCGGTCCACTCCATAAGGGATATTCCGTTGCTGGTCATGATGCCTTCCAAGATGGTGATGCATTCCGGGCATTTCCATTCTGATTTGGGTCCAGGAGCGTTTCCGGGGAATGGGGTCCCTCCGTGCGCGCGGGTTTTGCCCATGTACGGAGTAAGAGCGACGACATGGACTCCTCAGGGCCAGAGCAGCCGCACACCCGTCACCAGAAGCAGGACCGCCAGGAGAGAGGCCAGGAGGCGTCGGTTGGCGGATCGGTTCCATCGAGCACCCAGGCGGGCCCCCAGCAGAGCCCCAGGGAGCATGGCACCCGCGGCCGGCAGAAAGATGTAGCCCAGACTCGCCGGAGCCACACCGTCGGACCCCGATCCGGAGAACGCAAAGGCCAGCGCACCGGCCGGCGCAGCGAACGCGATGACTCCTATGGAGGCCGCGGCCACCTTCTTCAATTCCAGGCCCACCACATGGAGCAGGTAGGGGATGGCGATCATCCCTCCGCCCACCCCCAGGAGTGCCGACAGGAAGCCCACCACCACGCCCCCGGACATGGCCACCCCCCGGCTTCCTCGCGTGAGTCTGACGCCCTCCACTCCTGCTTCCCCCTCGCGCTGGGCAATTCTTTCCCTCTCCGAAGGCACCAGCAGCCTCACCCCCACCGCCAGAAGCAGGAGGGCAAACCCCACTTCCAGGGCTCGGCCGGGGATGGATACAGCCACACTGGCGCCCGCCACCGCCGCAACCGCGGCAGCCATCCCCATGGGGAGCACGACCTTCCATTCCACCAGTCCGAACTGCTGGAAGGTCCGCAACCCCGAGAGGGAGGCGGGAATGATTACCGCCAGGGAGGTGGCATGGGCCACTGCCACCCTCACTTCGGGATCCATGAGGGCCCCGCTCCATTCCGGATTGTGGAAGAGGAGATACAGGAAGGGCACGATGAGCACTCCCCCTCCTATGCCCAACAGCCCCGACACCACCCCCACCAGGCCTCCCATCGCCAGGGTCGCGACGAGGGCCGCTGCGCTCATGGACGAACCGGGGAACCTACCACCGCAAAGAGTTCGGCTGTGCTCTCGGAGTTGGCCAGGAACTCCAGGGCGTTGGCCAGAGCGGGATCTCCCCTCCCCTGGACCCGGCGCAGGAACTCCTCTCGCTCTCCGAAGCCCTGGAGTGCGATCTCCCGATCCAACTGACCGCGTACGAAGCGGGTCGCCGCCGAGTAGACCTGGGGATCCAGCTCCACTCCCCGCTCACCCAGGTACCGCTGGAACGCCGCCAGTTGGGCCTGACCCAAGGTGAAGTCCGGGCTCAGGTCCGGATTTTCCTGGAGAAAGCGCACCGCGTAGTCGAAAAGCGCCAGAGAGAAGGCCCCAGCTTCCTGGAAGAGGCGGCGTACCGCTTCCTGTTCCACGGTGTCCAGGGTGTCCGGCATCACGATGCGGTCCGGGGTAATCCCCCCTCCTCCATAGAGGGTACGACCGGCGAAGGAAGTGACCTGCTCCCGGCCTGCGGTATCGGGACGCAGGGCCATCTGCCCATCCAATGTGAGAACCAGCCGCTCCCGCCGCTCCTGGGCGTCGTCTTCGGCCACGGGCGGAGCCTGAATGGAGCGCCCCGCCGGCGTATACCAGTGAGCCGTGGTGAGCTTCAGGACATTCCCGCCCGAGAGCCGGAACAGGGTCTGCACTGACCCCTTTCCGAAGGAAGTGTTGCCCAGCACCAGGGCCCGGTCATGGTCTTGCAAGGCACCCGCCACGATCTCCGAGGCGCTGGCGCTCCGCTCATCGATGAGAACGGCCAGGGGGAGATCGGGAAAGCGTTGGCTCCGGGAGGTCCGCAGCACCTGATTCTGCTCTGAGGCCTGCCCTCGCGTCTCCACCACGATCTGACGCGCCGGCAAGAACAGCTCCGCCACTGCCACACCCTGATCCAGGATTCCGCCCGGATTCCCCCGGAGGTCGAGAACCAACTTCCGAGCCCCCTGCTCCAGTAGGGAGTCCACAGCCTCCATGACTTCACGAGATGCGGTTTCGTTGAAGACCTGGAGGGGAACGTACCCCACTCCGTCATCCAGGAGGGCGGCGAACGGCACGGAACGGAGTTGGATGCGCGCGCGCTGGATGGTAAACGGGATGGACTGATCCACCCCGGGGCGCTGGACGTCCAACTGGACCGGCGTCTCGGGCTGCCCCCTCAGGAGATCCACGGCCCGGTTCACATCGCCTTCGATGTCTGTGCCCTCCACCCTCACGATGCGGTCTCCAGCCCGAACGCCGGCCCGAGACCCGGGGGTGCCTGGCAGAGGATTTACCACCGTGACGAACCCATCCCGCTCAGTGATCTCCAGCCCCACTCCCCCGTAGTCGCCCTCGGTCTGGATGCGGAAGCTCTCGTAGTCCGAGACGTTGAGGAGAGAGGAATTGGGGTCGTCCAATTCGTCCAGCATGCCCTGGATGGCGGAATCATAGAGGCGTTCCGCATCCACCGGCTCCACGTACCGGTTGGAGATGTGGTCCAGCACTTCCTGGAAGAGACGTGATTGAACGAACCCCACCCGCTCCTGGGCCACGCCCCGCTGGAGGAACCAGCCCCCAGTGAGAAGTGCCAGGAAAATCACGATGAGGGGAGCGGCGTTGGTCCGGCCCCGAAACATGTTGCCTCCCCCTGGAGGATGAGAACGAAAAGGTGCGACTACTTCGTGCTGCGACGCCCGGACCAGTGGCCCGGGAACGCCTTCACTCCCGGCCCGGGAGGAGTCCAGTCAAACGCAATCTTTATGGCTGTTCAACCCTTCCCCGTAGGGAAGGTTTCGGGGAAACGCTCCTCCAGGGCCTGGACAATGCGGAGATGAACGTCGTCGGGCGACCCACCTGCCGGGATCCGGCAGGCACGGGGCTCGGAGGCAGTGAGTTCCCAGTAGCCCTTCCCCACCGTTTCCAGGAACGCCGCGCCTTCCCGCTCCATCCGGTCCAGTCCCTTCCCTTCGGCACGCTGCCGCTCCTGCCCCACCGCCACCGGCACGTCCAGAACCAGGTAGAGGTCGGGAACCACGGCCCCCACGGCCAACCGATTGGCCTCCCTCACCTCAGGGAGGGGAAGGCCCCGACCGAACCCCTGATACGCAAAAGTGGAGAGGTCGAACCGATCAGCCAACACCATCTCCCCCCGTTGGAGTGCGGGGGCCACCACCTCGTCCACAAATGCTGCACGGGCGGCCAGCATGAGAAAGAGCTCGGAGCGAGGGGGTATGTGCACATCGTCACCCTGGAGAAGGAGGCTCCGGATGGATTCCCCCACCTGGGTTCCTCCCGGCTCCCGGGCGGTGGTGACCCCCCATGCCCGATGGCGCAGCCAGGTTGCCAGCCGTTCCACCTGGGTGGTCTTCCCCGCTCCCTCACCTCCCTCCAGGACCAGGAAGAGGGGGGAGGGGGCTCCGAATCGCTCCGGCACCCCCGCTCCCCCCCGGCCTTCCGGTCTACTCGTAGTACTCAAGGCCCAGATGCGTGATGGGCTCCTCCCCTCCCAACCAGCGCAGCGTGTTCTTCAGCTTCTTGTGCTGGATGAAGAGGTCATGCTCCGGGTACAATCCCGGGGCGGTCTGGGGGCTCTTGAAGTAGAAGGAGAGCCACTCCTGGATTCCCTTCATTCCGGCCCGGAAAGCCAGATCCATGAAGAGGGCCAGATCCAGGACGATGGGAGCCGCCAGGATGGAATCCCTGCACAGGAAATCCACCTTGATCTGCATGGGATACCCCATCCAGCCGGTGATGTCGATGTTGTCCCACCCCTCCTTGTTGTCGCCTCTGGGAGGGTAGTAGTTGATCCGCACCTTGTGGTACAGCTTCCCGTAGAGATCCGGGTAGAGCTCCGGCTGGAGGATATGCTCCAGCACCCCGAGCTTGGACTCCTCCTTCGTCTTGAACGAATCGGGGTCGTCCAGCACCGCCCCATCCCGATTCCCAAGGATGTTGGTGGAGAACCAGCCATCGATACCCAGCATCCGGGCCTTGAGGCCGGGCGCCAGAATGGTCTTCATGAGGGTTTGACCCGTCTTGAAGTCCTTTCCGGCCAGCGGCACGCCCCGTTCGTTGGCAAGAGCCTCCAGCGCGGGAATGTCACCGGAGAGGTTCGGCGCACCATTGGCGTACGGGACCCCCTCCATAATGGCAGCGTAGGCGTAGATCATGCTGGGAGCGATGGCTTCGTCATTGTTCCGGAGCCCCTCCTCGAACGACGCCAACGTCTCATGCACAACACCGGGTCGGAGAAAAATCTCGGTGGACCCGCACCATACCATCACCAACCGATCGCAGTTGTTATCGGTCTTGAAGTTCCGGATGTCTTCCCGGAGCTGTTCCGCCAGCTCGAACTTGTTGGCACCCTTCTTCACATTCGTACCATCCAGGCGCCGCACGTACTCCTTGTCAAAGACGGCGGGCATGGGCTTCACCGACTGGAGGAAATCCTTGATGGGCTCGATGTGCTTGGATTCCAACACGCCGGCATTCATGGCGCTGTCGTAGGCATCGTCCGGGATGGGATCCCAGGCACCGAATACCAGTTGGTCCAGTTCAGCCAGCCCGATGAAGTCCTTGATGAGGGGCGCACGGCCTTCGGTGCGCTTCCCCAATCGGATGGTATTCATCTGGGTGAGACTGCCGATGGGCTTGGAGAGCCCCCGACGCATGGACTCAACCCCCGCCACGAAGGTGGTGGCTACGGCCCCAAAGCCTGGCAGCAGCACTCCCAGCCGACCTTCGGCAGAACGGATCTCAGGACGATCCTTCACGAAACCCTCACTTTTGTTGGTCGTTGATGAAAGCGGCAGGTGGTCCCTCTTCCTCCAGGGGAATGCCTGCCGCGTGCCGATACACCCAGACGATGCGTTGCACCGCCGTCACGTTGGTGAGTACGGCCATGATTACGATGACGGCCTTCAGTACCAGACCGTTCCACATCAGTCCGAAGAAGAGGGCGCTCCCTCCCAGGAGCACCACCCGCTCGGCCCTCTGCATGAGACCCACCGAACAGTCCAGGCCCATGGCCTCCGCCCGGGCGCGGGTGTAGCTCACCATGAGGGAGCCCCCCAGCGCCAGGACGATGACGTACACCATCCAGATATCCGCCCACTCCCGAGCGTACTGATTGTAGAGAGATATGAGCCCCAGAAACACCACGATCTCGCTGAACCGATCCAGGGTGGAATCGTAGAAGGAGCCGAACTTGGAGGCGAGCCCGCTCTCCCGAGCTACCCTTCCATCGAAGATGTCCAGCAATCCACCCAGGAGGATGAGAAGACCGGCGATCCGCACCCGGTCTTCATGGAACGCGAATCCGGCGCCCACCGTGAGCCCGAAACCCACGGTGGTGATGGCGTTGGGATGCACCCGATTCCGAACCAATAGACGGGTAACGGGATCGATGATCCGATATACCAGTTGTCGAAATCCCTTCAAACCTGCTTCCACGGTAGGTTGACCCCTCAGGAAGTGAGGATGATCCGGCTCTCCCCACCCTCCCTGATGCCTTCGGCAATGGTCTGGTTCACCTTCCCCACTACCTTGTCGAAATTGGTCTGGGCCGCCACCAAACGCTGATACCCAGGCAGCCCCTGAAGAGCACTGACTGCGTTCTCGTACTCGGCAGCCAACTCTTCGGCCGGCTCCTCGCCGGTCCGCAGGGCCTGGGTCACCGCGTCCTCCAGCCGGGTCACCTCGTTTCGGGCTTCCACCAGAGAGCGGTCGTCATCTGCCGCCGACAAGACCCGTTTCAGTTCCTGGTACTCGGGGGTCCTGCCCAGGGCTCGCCCCAGGGATCGCGCCATCTCCGTCATTTCCGACATGCCGACACCTCGTTCAAGTTCAGGGGGGACGTTGCGTCCCTCACCGCTCTGCCAGGACAAATCGATCCCGGCCCGATAGGTCTTTCTTGACCTGCACCCGCTTGAAGATACCGCCCGCGTCCAGGCGAGACGCCACCGCCTCCGTCTGGGCCTGTCCCAACTCCAGCGCCAAAAGGCCTCCCGGGGCCAGAACACCCGGTACGCCATCGATCAGAGGCAACACCACATCCAACCCTTCCCTTCCTGCGAAAAGGGCCCCTTCCGGCTCCCATTCCCTCACCTCCGGCGACAGATCCGCCGCTTCGCTCCGCGCCACATAGGGCGGGTTGGAGACCACCACGTGAAAAGTCTCCCCTGGAGCCACCGGCGCCAAGAGGGGACCCTGACGAAACTCCACCGTCTGGCCCCCCACTTCCCGATAACGATCCCGATTCTGGGCCGCCACCTCCAACGCCGGCGCCGACACGTCCGTGGCCACCACCTGCTGAAAGTCTCCCTCCAACGCCAACGAAAGGGCAATGCAGCCGCTCCCGGTACCCACATCCAGCGCCCTCAAAGATCCCCTTCCTTCAGCCCAGGACAACACCTCCCCCACCAGTTCTTCCGTCTCGGGCCTGGGGATGAGCACCCGGGGGTCCGTGGTAAGCTCCAGATTCCGGAAGGCAGTGGATCCCCGGATGTACTGGAGGGGCTCCCTTCGCCCCCTGCGCAGCAGCCGGGGCCGATGGGCCTCCAACTCCTGGGGGGTGAGGGGTCGTGCGAAGTCCAGATACAGCTCCATCCGTCCTGTTCCCAGGGTATCGGCCAGGAGGTGCTCAGCCTCCAGCCGAGCCCGATCCACACCCTTCTCGGCCAGATATCCAGCGCTCCAGAGGATCATCCGGAGCACCGTCCAACGCTCCCCGTCGGCCGGCGGCTGCGCCGTCCGCTGCAGTAGAGGCTCCGTCATGGAACCCTCACCCCTCGCCTACCGCCACGTGGCATCTCACCCCCCCATCCCCTCGATGCGCTCCTGCTCCCGAGCCAGGCGAAGAGCTGAGATGACCTCATCCAGTCCTCCGTCCAGGATGTCGCTCAAGGCATGCCACGTCACCCCGATGCGGTGGTCGGTGACCCGGTTCTGGGGAAAATTGTACGTCCGGATCTTCCCGGATCGATCTCCCGTTCCCACCTGAAGCTTCCGTTCCCGGGCCCTCGCCGCCTCGTGTTGGGCCAGTTTTCGATCCAGGAGACGCGAACGCAGAACCTTCAGGGCCTTGTTCTTGTTCTTGAGCTGGGATTTCTCATCCTGACAGCTCACCACCAGACCCGAGGGGACGTGGGTGATCCGCACTGCAGAATCGGTGGTGTTCACCGACTGGCCGCCGGGTCCCGAGGCGCGGAACACATCGATGCGAAGGTCATTGGGATCGATCTCCACATCCACTTCTTCCGCTTCCGGGAGCACTGCCACCGTGGCTGCGGAGGTATGGATGCGCCCCTGGCTCTCGGTCTCAGGCACCCGTTGGACCCGATGCACTCCCGACTCGGATCGCAGCTCTCCGAACACCCCTTTTCCCTTCACCAGGAACACCGCTTCGCGGATGGCCCCGGGGATTCCCTCGGAAAGATCCAGAAGCTCGACCTGCCACCGGCGCCGCTCGGCCAGTCGCTGGTACATGCGCATGAGTTCGGCGGCGAAGAGTCCGGCTTCGTCACCACCGGTTCCCGCCCGCACTTCCACCACTGCCGGTCGGTCCTCCAGAGGGTCGCGAGGGAGAAGCAGGCTTCGGAGCCGCGCTTCCACCGGGGAAAGGGAGGCCTCCAATCGGGCCACTTCCTCTTCGGCCATGGCTCGCAGCCCTGCGTCATCCTCTCCCAACATCTCCCGGGCTCCGGCCAGCTCGTCCAGGATCCCGTCCCGCTCCCGGGCCGCCATCTCCAACAACTCCAGCTCGGCCCGTTCCTGGCCCAGAACCTTCAGCTGATGGGTGTCCCGGAGCACCGCCGGGTCGGTCAACCGCTCTTCCACCTGGCGAAAGCGGCCCCTGGCTTCCTCCAAGCGCCGCTCCACTCGCTCGTCCAGGGACGAACCCATCCAGAGAAGCCCCGGTTATCCCTGCTTCCCGGTTTCTCCGTACTTCCGGTTGAATCGCTCCACGCGACCCGCCGTATCCACCAGGCGCTGTTTTCCGGTGTAGAACGGATGCGAGGAGCTGGAGATTTCCAGGGTGACCAGAGGGTACTCGTTCCCGTCTTCCCACTTGATGGTACGTTCAGTGGTGATGGTGGAACGACTCAGGAAGGCGAAACCGGTGGACGCGTCTTGGTACACCACCGGTCGATATTCGGGATGGATGCCAGGCTTCATGTTCAACTCCGGAGATTGTAAGGTGCGGACCCTCCAAAGAGTCCGCCTTAGCCTGGGAAATCTATCGGAGAATGGGAAACACTTCAACCTGAACCCAGTAAGGTCTTTTCTGGCTGCTTCGTGTGTACCACCTTCCGAGCCTCATGACAAAACATTCAGTCCTTCGCCATACATTCGTCCTGGCTCTGCTCCTGGGGGTGGCGCCTCTGCTTTCCAGCACGTTGGCCCCCGGGAACACTCCCGGGGATTCCAGCCTATCAGCCCAACTCCTTTCGGAATCCCAGAGAGCCGGGGGGACCCTGCCCCGGGTGTTCCTGGATTGCCACGGACCACGGAGTGCCTGCGACTTCGATCACTTCCGGCAGGAGATCTCGTTCGTGAGCTGGGTGTCGGCGCCCGAAGCGGCAGACGTACATGTCATCCTCACCTCCACGGACGGCGGGGGGGGGGGACGGCTCTTCACCCTGGATTTCCAGGGCGCCTCCCGCTTCCAGGGCCTGAATGACGAACTCACCTTCAGTACGGTGGGCACCGATGTGCAGCGGGAGGTGGTGGACGGATTGGCCCAGGCCCTTCGCCTGGGGCTGGTGCGCTATGCTGTGGAGAGTGGACTGGGACGGGATATGGGAATCCGCTTCTCTCCCCGCGTTCCCCTTCCGGGTGACGAAGATGCGGAGGCGAATGGCAACGGTGCCATGGCTGAGGAGGACCCCTGGGATTACTGGACTTTCCGGGTACGGGTATCCGGGAATCTGCGCATCTCGGAGACACGAAGTGAACGGCGCCTGAACCCCTCGGTCCGAGCGAACCGCACCACCGAGGACTGGAAGCTCAACTTCTTCGTCTGGAACAACTTCCGGCGAGAGCGCATCGAGCTTTCCGACGGACGGGAAGTGCGAAACGACGCGGACCTCTGGCGGGCCTCCGCGCTGGTGGTGCGCAGTGTGTCGGACAACATCTCAACCGGATTCGACAGCCAGGCTTCCAACTCGGTGGACAGCAATCAGCAGGCCCGGGTCTGGTTCGCCCCTGCGGTGGAGTGGAACTACTTCCCCTACATGGAAGCTACCCGGCGGCAGTTCATCGCCCACTATCAGATCGGTCCGGAGTACAGCCGCTACTACGAAGTGACCGTCTTCGACGAGCTGGAAGAGACGCTTCCCCGGCACAAATTCGCCGTGCAGTACAACCAACGGGAAGCCTGGGGCGACGCAGGAGTGGGTCTGGAATCGGCCCAGTATCTCCACGACACTTCCCTCTACAGCGTGGGGGCTACCGGGGAATTGAACTACCGCGTGCTCCGGGGGCTGGAGCTTTCACTGTCGGGTGAGTTGGCCCTGGTGAACGATCAGATCCACATCCCCGCGCAGGAGATCCCCGACGAGGACGTTCTCCTTGGCCGCCGGAGCCTCCCCACCGGCTACGAGTATCGGGCCTCCATCGCCCTCACATACCAGTGGGGAAGCGTCTTCACCAATGTGGTGAACACCCGATTCCCGGGTTCGGTGCGGTAGGCGCGTATCCGGGTAATGGGACGAGCCTCGTTACCCGGACGCACTCCCGGCCCCGCTTCATCCCTTCCAGTTCACCAGCCGGCGCTCGATCTCCTCTTTGTGCCCGGTCTCATCCACGATGAGATCTTCCAAACGCACCTTCAGAGCCGTGAGTCCCAACTCGCCGGCCTGGGCTACCCGCTTCTCGTAACGCTCGATGGTCTCCGTTTCGGCTTCCAGGGCGATCTCGAACATCTCCCGGTTGTCTCGGGTGATCTTCACCGGTAGCGGTTCCGTGCTGGGCGTCCCGCCCAGGGCCACGATCTTGTCCGCCAGGAAGGCCGCGTGCTCCAACTCGTCGGGAATCTCGGCCTCGAAGAAGTCGCGAACCTCCTGTCGATAGGGGCCGGTGGCCAGGCTGGCGAAGAGCCGGTACGTGATGACGGCCTGGAACTCCGCAGCCAGATCGTGGTTGAGTCCCTTCAGGATATCTTCCTTGGTGACGCTCATTGTGCTGGATCTCCTTACCTTATCTGAGTTGTTGATACCTGCTTGAGGGGAGCCATCCCCAATGTGCGGGGCTCCGGCGTGCGGGGCTCCGGCGTGCGGGGCTCCGGCTCCCCTTTCTGATAGACCCCTGGTCATCCTGGGCGTTCCGGCCGGGCCTTCCTGACCGGAACGGATGCCAGGAGAAGAAGAAGCACCGATAGGCTTGCGCCCCACCCCACCACATCTCCCGTGCGGGTGTACAGAGTGGCTTCCCCGGTGGTGAATAGCTGTGCGGATCGATATCCCGTCTCGCCGAAGGGCAACGCACCATGGACCCGCCCCAGGGGATCCACGAAGAGGGAAATCCCGGTGTTGGCCGCCCGGGCCACCCCTATGCGGTTCTCGATGGCCCGCATGACCAGGTGGGCTGGATGTTGCCAGATGGCGGTGGTCCGGGTGTACCACGGTTCGCCGCCGAACCAGGCGTCGTTGGTGAGATTCAGCAGCACCTGAGCACCTTCCCGGCGGAGTCCTCGCACGGTGGGGGCGAAGGCCGATTCAAAGCAGATCACCACTCCATAGGTGACATCACCCGCTCGAGTGAGGGGGAGCCCTGTGCCTTCTCCCATTCCCCGGGTCCCCAGCACTCCCCCGGAACCGATGCCGGTGCCATCGAGCCCCAGAAACGCCAGGAGATCCCGGATCCGTCCGGGAATCAGGGATGGAGTACGTTCCGTGAGGAACACCAGATGTCGTTTGTCGTAGCGAAAGCCAGGGTCCAGTCCCCATGGGTCCACTCGGAAGGCGGAGTTGTAGAAGATAGGCTCCCCCTCCGGCACCGTCTCCGCCCCGAAGGCCCCCAGCACCACCGGGGCACCCACCCTGGAGCTGAAACGGGCCACCCGCTCTTCGGTTTCCCGGAAGGCCGGATGCCCCAGAGGCTGCATCAGGGCAACTTCCGGCCACACCACCAGATCCACCGAACCCGGCTTCAGGGATTCGAAGATGGCGTCCATGACCTGGAGGGTGGAGTCGATACCCACCGGCCCCTGACGCTTCAGTTCCTGGGAGATGCCAGGTTGGGCCACCGCCACCTGGGCCACCGGCACCAACTCCAGGGTGGAGGCCCGCCATACGCCCCAGAAGGCCGGGACCGTCATGACGAGCGCGAGAACGGAGCTCAGGACTTGCCAGCCGGCGAGGCGGTGGCCAGATGGAGACGTCCGGCCCAGTGCAACCACCAACGCAGCCCCCAGGCCGTTGATGGCCGCCAGCCAGAAGGTGACCCCCCGAGCCCCCACCAGCTCCGCCACCCCCACCAACTCCGGAAATCCGGTAAGGGATGTGCCCAACCCCAACCAGGGGAAGTCCAGATCGCCCAGGTGGGCCTGCACCCATTCTCCGCCCGTCCAGACCAGGGGGACGGTAAGCCAGAGAGGAACCCCGGCAGTATGGTGGATGCGGTGGCCCGCCCATGAGACTCCACCCAGAACCAGGGTGAGTACTCCCACGATACCCAGATAGCCCAGGGGCGCCACCCAGGAGTAGTCCAGAAGGGAGTAGGCCACCCAGTAGAGAAGCCCCCCGAAGTAGACTCCACCCAGAAGCAGGCCGCCCCGGAGGGCCGAACGAGCCCCCTCACGCCCGCCAGGCAACCCATGAAGCCAGACGGCCCACGGGACCAGGGCCACCAGGGGAGGCACCAGGAGATGAAGGGGGGGAAAGCAGAGCAGGAGAAGAGCCCCCGAGAGGAGCGGGAAGCCCATCCCGTGGAGGCGGGATGCGTTCCCCTGGGGGCGGGTCCACCTCACCGGACCGTGGTGCCTCCGCCCATCATGATCTGTCCGCCCAGGCGCACTTCCGCGTACCGCAGGTCTTCCAGGAGTTCCAGACGTCCCTCCGTGAACACCCGGAACCGGGGATGGGGAGGCAACTCCAGGCCTGCGTGGAGGTTCACCCCGGCCCGCACGGTGTTCAGGAGATCCGCCACGAAGGTTCCTTCGATGGCTTCTCCCGATCCGGAGAGGATATGGGCCGTGCCTCCGGTCCCCACATACCCCAACAGTCCCACGGAGGTGGGCCACACCCACTGACCATCCAGGCGAAGCGCCACATCCGACCAGGAGATGGTCCCCAGATTCACAGGCGGCACCTCTGTTACGGGATCCAACTCCCTTCGGATGAACGACACGATCTGATTCTCCAGCTTTTCCACCTCGCCCCGCTGGAGCTGGGACGACCACCAGGTGACCCCTGGAATGATGCGGAGGTTCGGGCCCAGATAGCCCATATCCACCCGGAGACCCAGGGTCCAGGTGGGGTCCACCCGGGTGGGGAAGATGTATCCCGTTTCCACCGCCACACCCCGGAAGGAGAGGTTCTCGTAGTCGTACTCGGCCAGGCCCTGGGCCTGGGCGCCGAGAGCCCCCACCAGCACCAGCATGACCACCACCAACGCCACGCCACCCCGTCTCATCATCCGCATCATCCCCTCCCTGTCACAAGACAGAAGCCCCAGCGGCCTCCTCCACCACCCTGAATGTCAGATCCAGCTCTTCCTCTCCATGGGCCACCGACAGAAAACCGGCCTCGAACGCCGAGGGGGCGAAGTAGACCCCCCGCTTCAACGCCTCCTGGAAGAAGCGGGAGAATCTGGTCGTGTCGGCCGCTCCAGCCTCCTGGAAATTCCTCACGGGCCCCTGGTGGAAGAAAACCCCCCACATGGACCCCATGCTGGTCCCGCTGGCGGGAATTCCCGCCGCCTGCAGGCGGGAGACCATCCCCTCCACCAACCGGGCACCATAGGCTTCCAGCGCCGGGAAGGGGTCGTCTCTCTCCAGCACCCTCAACTGAGCCAGGCCTGCGGCGGTGGCCAGGGGGTTCCCCGAGAGGGTCCCTGCCTGGTAGACCGGTCCCACCGGCGCCACCATCTCCATGAGGTCTCGCCGTCCCCCGAACGCACCCACCGGAAGACCCGCCCCGATGACCTTCCCCAGGGTGGTGAGGTCCGGGGTGACGCCGTAGCGCTCCTGAGCCCCGCCCATGGCCACCCGAAAGCCCGTCATGACCTCGTCGAAGATGAGCAGCGCGCCGTGCCTCCGGGTGATGGCTCTGAGCCCCTCCAGAAAGCCAGGTACCGGAGGGATGAGTCCGGCGTTCCCCATGACGGGCTCCAGGATCACCGCCGCCACCGCATCTCCCTCTCGCTGGAAGAGCTCTTCTACAGCCGCCAGGTCGTTGAAGGGGAGAACCCGGGTATCCCGGGCCGCCCCCTCCGACACACCAGGCGAGTTGGGAAGGCCCAGCGTGGCCACACCACTGCCTGCAGCCACCAGGAACGGGTCAGCATGCCCGTGATAGCACCCGGCGAACTTCAGCACCAGATCCCGCTGGGTGGCAGCTCGGGCCAGCCTCAGGGCGCTCATGGTGGCTTCCGTGCCGCTGTTCACCAGTCGGACCATCTCCAGACCAGGCACCAGCGCCACCAGCCGTTCCGCCAGCTCCACCTCGGCCTCCGTGGGCGCACCGTAGCTGGTTCCCCTGGTCAACTGGTCCCTCAACGCCTCCATCACCTCGGGGTGGGCGTGCCCCAGGATGAGAGGGCCCCAACTCAACACGTAGTCCAGCCTCCGATTCCCATCCCGGTCCCAGAGGTAGGCTCCCTCACCGCGAGCCACGAAGAAGGGATCTCCGCCCACCGACCGGAACGACCGTACGGGAGAGTTCACCCCCCCGGGAAGAACCGCATGGGCCCGCTCCCAGAGTTCTGCGGAGGTAAGGGAAGAAAGCGACCGGGAGTCACCTGCGTCAGTCATCAAACCATCATCTCCAATGTGAGAACTCGGGGGATACCACCGATCTGCAAGGGTGGAGGACATCGACCTGCTGGATCAACCCCCAACCACGCGAGCCACCAGATCGTAATCCAGGGCGTCCACAACCTCCACCTCCACGAGACGACCCGGTTCCAGGGCCGGGTGGGGGAGCAATCGGGTGACGCCATCCACATCCAACGCTTGCCCTCTGGTACGCCCCTCGGCGGCGTGCTCCGGATCCTCCTCAAGGAGAGCGTCCACAAGCACCAGATCGCGCTGCCCCACCAGGGCTTCGTTGGCCTGGAACGAGATCTCCCGCTGCACCTCCATGAGGCGCTCCAACCGCTCGTGGCGCTCCGCCTCGTCCACCTGGCCCTCCATCTCCGCCGCCCGGGTACCCTCCTCCTCGGAGTAGGCGAAGGCTCCCACCCGGTCGAAACGGAGTTCCTCCAGAAGGTCCAGCATCTCCTGAAACTCGGTCTCCGTCTCGCCGGGAAAGCCCACGATGACGGTGGTTCGGAGTACCAGCCCCGGAATGGCCTCTCGGAGCCACCCCACCCGCTCCCGGATGGTATCCTGCCGCTCAGGCCGTCGCATCCGCTTGAGCACGCTATCGGACCCGTGCTGTATGGGCATGTCCAGGTAGGGGAGGAGACGGGGCTCGCCCGCCAGGAGCTCTACCATCTCCCGGGTGAGCCCCGAGGGGTACATGTAGAACAGTCGGAACCAGGGCAAAGTGGTGCCGTCCAGCAGGGCCCGGAGAAGGTCTGCCAGCAGAGGCGTGTCCAATGCCGGCCCACCCGAAGCCGCAGCCGCCTGAAGCGCCGCTCGCCGGAGATCACGACCGTACCAGGTGGTATCCTGGGAGATGATGTTGAGCTCCTTCACTCCCCGCGCCTCCAGTTCCTGGGCCTCCCTCACCAGTTCCTCCAACGGTGCGGAGCGGTGGAGGCCTCGCATGTGGGGAATGGCGCAGAACGCGCAGGTATGGTCACACCCCTCACTGATCTTCAGGTATGAGGTGTGGGGGGTGTCGGTGGAGAGGATCCGCAGGGGCCGCTCCATGGTGGGCAGGAGTGTTTCTTCGCCGGGCAACAACCCCCGCCCCCGAAGTTCCGGCACCAGACGATCCATCTCCGTGAGACCCAGGAAGAGATCCACCTCCGGCATCTCGGCGGACAATTCGTCTTTGTATCGCTGCACCAGGCACCCCACCGCCACTACGGCCCGGATCCCTCCATCCGCCTTCAGAGCGCACGCCTCCAGGATGGTCTCGATGGACTGCTCCTTCGCCTCCTGGATGAATCCACAGGTGTTGATGACCACCACCTCCGCCTCTTCCAGGTTGCCCGTTACCCGGGCGCCATGACCCACCAACGCCGCCATGACCCGCTCGGAATCCACGGTGTTCTTGTCGCACCCCAGGGTGAGAAGCCCGATGCGCGGACCTTCCGCAGACCCCCCTTCCATCCGGATCAATCCCGCAGCCTCCACGTTGGGGGAGACCCCCGGACGCACCGGTTCAGGCGAGAGGGGAAAGACCGGCAGATGGCGGGTGTTGAGCTTCATGACCCTGGCATGGTGAGGATCTGGGAGTTGGCCGGCGGGGTGAAGCCGAAGAAGTCGGAAGGCAGAGCCGGATTCCGCTCCATGGCACCCAACCGAACCGTGCGCACGGATCCGTTGGCCTCGTGGATCTCCACCTTTCGGATCTCCGAACCGTTCTGGGTGATCCAGACCCGGGCTTCCCGGAGCGGCGACTCCCCTCGGGGCTGCAGGTGGATCCGGTGGGTGGCCGTGCCGTTGAGGTCTTCCCTTCCCTCCAGGGTGGGAGCGTAGCGCGCGCCGGGCTGGAAAAGGAATTCCCGGTGGAAATCAAAGCGCCCTTCCCCCCCCGTGAGGGGCGAGCGGAACACCTGCACCGGATCCATGGACGGGTAGTACACCCAGAGCCACTCTCCATCGGCGATGACCCGATCGCCCTCCGGCTCGGAGAAGATCATGGCGAAACGGTCAGGTCGGGCCTGACAGAGCCTCCCCCGGCTGTCGGTGGTCTGGCCCAACAAGGGGACATGGAGAGCCTGTTCAAAGGAGGCGCAGAAGGAAGCCAGCGCCCCATAGCTGCTGGAGGCCGCCTCCAGGACTTCCATGGCCGACTGCCCCTGGGCGGGCCCCGGGATGAAAACGGAAACCAGGGTCAAGAGACCCATTCGGGTGGAGCTCATGCGGAAAGATTTCATGGGACGTCGTACACGGCCTGCGTCATTCCAGGTCCTTCCCCTGCATGAAGGCATGGAACTCATCCAGACCCATGAGGACCTCCCGCGGCTTCGATCCGTCAGGAGGACCCAGGATCCCCGCGTCGTGCAGCTGGTCCACGATGCGAGCCGCCCGTCCATACCCGATTCGCAGCTTCCGTTGAAGGAGCGATGTGGAGCCCTGTTGGTTCTGGATACATACCTCGGCCGCCTCCTGGAACTGCTCGTCCCAGTCGGCGTTGAAGAAGCCGTCTTCATCCCCACCGCCGGCCTCCTGGGCATCCCGAACTCGCACCAGTTCCAGAATGTCCTCTTCCTCCTGGGCGAAGTGCCCCTCCTGGGCCGCCTCCGCCACCCTCCGGGCGCTTTCCTCCCGATACCATCCCACCAGCGCTTCCGTGTCTTCCGTGGAAATGTACGCGCCCTGGATCCGCACTGGCGAGCTCTGGCCTGGAGGCAAAAAGAGCATATCTCCATTCCCCAGCAGGGCATCTGCACCATTCTGATCCAGGATGGTCCGGGAGTCGGTCTTGGACGCCACCCGGAAAGCAATACGCGTAGGGAAATTTGCCTTGATGAGGCCGGTGATGACGTTCACACTGGGACGCTGGGTGGCTACGATGAGGTGGATCCCGATGGCCCGGGCCTTCTGGGCCAGTTGGGTGAGGGGCTTCTCCACTTCGGCCTGAACGGTCATCATCAGGTCCGCCAGTTCGTCGATGACCAGCACCACCAGGGGAAGCACTCCCTCATCGTAGATCCACCGGTCGGCGTCCCCCTCTTCGGCGTCGGTGACCGCCTTTCTCAAGGGTACTCCGTTCTTTACCCGACGGTTGAACTCCGCCAGAGATCGGACACCATTGGCACTCAGGAGGGTGTACCGACGCTCCATTTCCAGCACGGCCCACTTCAGCACCCCGGCAGCTTCACGGGGATCGGTCACCACCGGATGTCGCAGATGGGGAAGGTCCGCATACGTGGACAGTTCCACCATCTTGGGGTCGATGAGAAGAAGGCGAAGGGTCTCCGGAGTGTGACGATAGACCAGGGAAGTGATGATGGTGTTCAAACACACCGACTTCCCCGAACCGGTGGCACCGGCGATGAGCAGATGGGGCATCTTCGCCAGATCGCTCACGTAGGGTGTCCCCATGAGGTTCTTGCCCAGAGCAAGGGGAAGCTCGGCTCGGCTGGTGAGGTATGGCCGGGCCTCCAGGATCTCCCTGAGGGCCACGGCCTCGGCCCGGGGGTTGGGAACCTCCACACCCACGGCTCCCTTTCCGGGAATGGGAGCCACGATGCGGATGGAGCGGGCCTTCATGGCCAGAGCCAGATCGGCCTCCAGATTCGCGATTCTGTTCACCTTCACGCCGGGGGCCGGCTCCACCTCGAACTGCGTCACCACGGGCCCCGTGGTACGGCCCGTGAGCCGCGTCTCCACGTTGAAGGTCTTCAGCTTCTCCACCAGGACCTGACCCATGGCTTCCAATTCCCGGTCCATTCCCTCCCGATCGCGGGTCTGGGGGGGCGACAAAAGACCGGAAGGAGGCAACACAGCACCCTCCAGCTCCCGGGGATCCATGGGGTCGGGAAAGAGAGAGGTCTGGCCCGCCTTCCCCCGTTTTCCGCCCTTCCCCCCCTGCCCGGCTACGTCTTCGGCGTGGGAAGGGGCGAAAGACTCCTGGGAGGTGCCGGCCTCCACCTCCCCAGCCGGGGATCCCTCGAAGGGGTCCGTGTGGCTGGGAGTATCCAGGCTCTTCTCGTTGGAGCTCGCCTCGGCTGCCCTGGCAGCCTCGGCCTCCACCGCCGCCTGCTCCGCCCGCCGGGTCCGGTCTTCCTGCCAGGCATCCCACCTCGCTCGTCCGCCGGACCACCCCGACTCCACCGCCCACCGGGTGCCCCGGAGGAGCTGCCCCAGGCCTACCTGAATGGGATGGAGGGGATTCCACCCCACCACGGTGATGGACAGCACCACGAAGATCAGGAAGAGGATGAGAAAGGTGCCCACCCGCCCCACAGCTTGAACCATGGGGATCCCCACCGCGGCGCCCAGCCACCCCGGAAAGGCAGGGTTCAATGGGACGATGAAGAGGAGGACCGGAAGCATGAGCACGGAGGCCCCAACAAGGGTGACCATGCGGCGGAAGGCAGGAGCCTTCATCCATCCCCCCAGGCGCATCCCCACGATCCAGAGGAGGGGGGGAAGGAGACCGGCCGAGAGGCCCAGAGCCGCAGACATCCGCCCCTGAATGAAGAGGCCCACCCTCCCCACCACGTTCCCCGACGGAAACCAGAGCTGGGCCCTCTCGCCCAGGATGGAGACGGGAAGAAGGGCCAGAGCCAGGAAGAGGCCGAGTATGAGCAGTGCCACCGCCAGAATATCCCGGCGTTGCTGGGGCTTCAAAGCGCCTCCCGATTTCCGGGAGGTGGAGCGGCCCTTTCGGCTCATCCCCCGGGGAGGGCGATGACCCTGTCGTGCATCTCCGGCACCAGATCGTGGAGATCTCGACGGGCACAGTAGGGGAGGTCGCCGTCCAATCCCACCTCCTGTAGGGCTTTCCCGGCGGCGGTGCGCCCCAGGAACTCTCCGCTTACAGGCTGGCTCTCCGCCAGGGCCAACGCTGCCATGGCTCCATCCCCCAGGGAGACCTTGGACGATCGGAGAGCTTTCACCTCCTGGATGAACTGCCCGGCGCAGACAGCGTCATCCAGAGCGAAGTGACCTTCCTTCCCGGCACAGACCACCGCCAGGGGGCCGTCGTCCTCGGCCACCGCGCGGGCCACCGCCGCCAGATTGAGAAAGGCGGCCACCACGATCCGATGGGCCCCGTTGGCCGCCAGGAGCGCCCGGGTTCCGTTGGTGGTGGTCATCACCAGCCGCTTTCCCTTCACACGGGCCGGCGTGAACTCACCGGGTGAGTTTCCCAGATCGAAGCCCTCCACTTTCAGCCCCCGCCGCTCTCCACAAAGAAGGGTGTCTTCCCGACCCATGGAGGTCGCCAACCGAATGGCGTCTTCGGTGGCCTGGGTGGGGTAGATGGCGCGAGCTCCGTTGGCCAGCGCCTCCACCATGACGGAGGTCGCCCGGACGACATCAATGACCACGGCCGTGCCTTGCCCGACCTGGGCAGATTCGGCCTCCACAGCAGAGAAGTAGACCTGGATATCCATTTATGGCATCAAGAGAAAATGATCAGGAAGGCAGGAGACGTTCCACGAAGCCGGTGTCCACCTTCCCGGCCTGGAACTCAGGGTCCCGCAGAATGCGGGAGAGGAACGGAAGGGTGGTATGTACCCCTTCGATGACGAACGAATCCACCGCATGCCGTGCCCGTACCAGGGCCTCGGCTCGGTCGTTGCCGTGAACGATGAGTTTGGCCAGGAGGGAGTCGTAGAACGGTGGCACCCGGTACCCGGAGTAGATGTGGGTATCCAACCGCACCCCGGGTCCCCCGGGCGGGTGGTAGGTGGTGATGGTTCCCGGCGATGGCTGGAAGTTCCGATCAGGGTCCTCCGCATTCACCCTCAGTTCGATGGCATGACCCCTCAACTCCACGGGTCCGTCCGGGAATGAGAGGGGAAGCCCCGCCGCCACCCGGATCTGCTCCTTCACCAGGTCGTACCCGGTGGTGACCTCCGTCACCGGATGCTCCACCTGGATCCGGGTGTTCATCTCAATGAAGTAGTACGACCCATCCTGATCCAGGAGGAACTCCACCGTCCCTGCACCTACGTAGTCGATGGCCGCCGCCGCCTTCACGGCCGCCTCACCCATGGCCGCCCGGAGTTCCGGCGTCAGCGCCGGGGATGGCGCCTCCTCCACCAGCTTCTGGTGCCGCCGCTGGATAGAGCAGTCCCGCTCCCCCAGATGCATGACCCGGCCGTGCTGATCACCGAACACCTGGATCTCCACATGGCGGGGCTTCAGGATACAGCGCTCCAGGTAGACCGACGAGTCGCCGAAGGCCGCCTGGGCCTCGTTCTGGGCCGCTTGGAGGAGCCGCAGAAAGGACTCGGGGTCTTTGGCCACCCGCATCCCCTTTCCGCCCCCGCCGGCGGAGGCCTTGATCATGATGGGGAAGCCCACGGCTTGGGAAGACCGAACCGCGTCCTCCGGATCGCGAACCAGGCCCGGGGAACCGGGCACGGTGGGCACCCCCGCCTCAACCATGGTGCGTCGGGCCGTGGCCTTGTCTCCCATGGCACGGATCTGGTCGGGAGTGGGCCCGATGAAGACCAGATTGGAACGTCGGCAGATCTCCGAGAAGTCGGCGTTCTCTGCCAGGAAGCCGTAGCCCGGATGGATGGCCTCCGCGCCGGTGATCTCGGCGGCCGCTATGATGCGGGGAATGTTGAGATAGCTCTCCCGAGAAGCGGCGGGACCGATGCACACTTCTTCGTCGGCGAAGCGAACGTGGAGCGACTCCCGGTCTGCTTCGGAGTAGACGGCAACCGTCCGGATGTCCAGTTCATGGCAGGCCCGGATGATGCGCAGTGCGATTTCGCCCCGGTTGGCGATGAGAACCTTGCGAAACACGGTGGCTCCTGGATGAGCCCCTGGAGGTAGACCCCCAGAGGCAGCTGACCCGATAGCGACTTAGCTGAAGCGGTGGGTCAAAGGGATGGACGTCAGGAAGCCTCCAGACGGAAGAGCACTTGACCGTACTCCACGGGGTCGCCGTTTTCCACGCAGATCTCTGCGATGACCCCTTCCACTTCGGCCTCCAACTCGTTCATGAGCTTCATGGCCTCGATGATGCAGAGGGTATCACCTTTCCCCACCGAGCTTCCCACTTCGACGTAGGGGGGAGCTTCGGGGTTGGGTGACCGGTAGAAGGTACCCACCATGGGCGACGTGATCTCCCGGAGCTTCGGCGCCGCCTCCGGCAAAGGTGCCGAATCAGCCGAGGCCGCCTCGGTGACGCCCCCGGGACTGGGGGCGGGGGCGGATGGGGGCGCCGCGTAATAACTGCCCTGCGGCGGCCCGGCCATCACTGTACCCGTGGGGCTCTTGGCCACCCGGATCCGGGTCCCCCCCCGCTCGATTTCGATGGAGTCGATACCACTCTCGTCCACGGTGCGGATGAGGCGTTCCAAGAAGTCCAGATCGATCATGCCGATACCCGCGTAAGATATTTGTCTTCGCGTCGGTCCACACGTACCACTTCGCCTTCCTCGACGAAGAGAGGAACCTGGACCACCGCTCCGGTCTCCAGTTTTGCCGGCTTCGTCCCGCCCTGGGCCGTATCGCCTCGAACCCCCGGGTCGGTCTCTGCCACCACGAGTTCCACGAACTGCGGCAATTCCACCATGAGGACCTTGTCGTCATGGACCAGCCCCTCACACTCCATGTTTTCCTTCAGATACTGGAGTTGATCATCTCCGATGAGCTCGCCCGTGATGGGAATGAGTTCGAAGGTCTGCTGATCCATGAAGTAGTAGATGTTCCCATCGGCATAGGAGTACTGGACCGGACGGCGCTCCAGACGCACATCCGTGACCTTCTCACCTGCCCGGAAGGTCTTTTCCACCACCTGTCCGGTAAGGACATTCTTAAGCTTCGTGCGAACGAAGGCCCCACCCTTCCCAGGCTTCACGTGCTGGAAGTAGGCGATGGCCCACAGCACCCCGTCGATGCTCAGCACCAGCCCGTTCCGGAAATCGGCCGTACTTGCCATGTATGCTATACCCTCGTTTCTGGCTTCAACGTTCTCGAAGAAGGGACACCAACCCCTGTAGCCCCAGAAGATAGCTATCCGGACCGAAACCTGCGACCACCCCCACAGCGGCGCCGGCCAGGAAGGAGTGATGACGGAAGTCCTCCCGGGCCGCAGTGTTGGTGAGATGCACCTCCACGAAGGGGCGTCCGCTTCCCACCAATCCGTCCCGGAGGGCCACCGATGTGTGGGTGAACGCTCCTGCGTTGACCAGAAAGCCTTCCACATCGGGCCGCATCCCGTGAATGAAGTCCAGGAGGTCTCCCTCATGGTTGGACTGGACCGTCTCCAATTCCACGCCCAACTCACCCGCCAGAGCTGCCAAGCTCCCGTTGATATCCGCCAGGGTTGTACGGCCGTAGATCTCAGGCTCCCGGATACCCAACTGCCCCAGGTTGGGGCCATGAACGACTCCGATCTTCACGGGCGAAGCTGCTCAAGCCACGATTGGAAATCGTCGTCAGGGTCGTCGGAGGGAGGATCGGGGTCGTCGGAGGGAGGATCGGGATCATCGGAGGGAGGATCGGGATCATCGGAGAGCGGTTCAGACTCATCCAGGGTGACTTCAGGCTTCCGGGACGGCGCTTCAGTCTCGTCGCCGAATAGCTGGGGGGCAGCCTGGGGGACTCCAGGAGCTTCCATGTCGAGATCTGACGACGGCGGCGGCGAAGCGGGCGCCAGGCTCTCCACGGGGACGGCCCCCGGCACCCAGGCCAGAAGGTCCTGGAGGTACCCCCCCGCCGTTCGTCCCTTCATGCCCGTGGGAGAAGACGGGGTGCCCGGCTCCATCTCAGCACCTTCCTGGGAGGAGTCGGACTCCTCGTCACCATCATCGAGCTCGGGGTCCCAGGGAAACGGGCTCCCCTGATCCGCCAGGGCATCCACCTCGTCGGACACCCACTGCGGGGCCAGGGGAGCGGCGGCATCGTCATCTTCCTCCGCGACCTCTTCCTCCGCAACGTCTTCCTCCGCGACCTCCGGAGGGAGTGCCTCGGGAGGGAGTGCCTCGGGAGGCTCCACTTCCTCGGTGGCTTCCAGGTCGATGATTTCGTAGTCGGCAGACCCCACCGGTTCGTCAGTGGCGGAATCCGAGGCAAAGTCCGAGGCGAAGTCTGAGGCCAGCTCCGGCTCCAGGCCTGGCACCTGGAGACCCGGCTCCTCCTCCGTTGGAAACTCCTCCGCCTCTGAGACGAGTCCCCCTTCCTCCACCACGATCTCCCCTGCTTCGGCGACGGACTCCTCTGCTTCGGAAGGGGGAGGTGGGTCCGGAGTGTCCCCACCCGCCAGTTCGGTCACCCTCGCCTGCAACTCAGGGTCGCCGGGAGCCTCCGCAAGCAAGTGGCGATAGATCTCCAGCGCTCGGTCCTTGAATCCCTGACGTGCCAGCAGCTCCGCCATGGTGCGGGTGAGGACCTCAGGTTCCTGGGATTCATCATCCAGGGTCTCCAGGGTGAACTCCTCCGCAGAGGCCCGGGCAAGCGATGGAGTGGGATCGTCGTCGGGCACCAGATCGGGCGATGTCTCCAGCGGCTCGTCCACCACCACCGGCTGTTCCAGGAAATCCTCGTCCAGGCCTCCCGCTAGGACGTCATCTGGTTCGGCTGTGGGTGCCTCCCCAGCTTCCAGCTTCCGGATGGCCTCCTGCACCTGGGGGTCGCCCGGCGACAGGGCGTCCAGCCTCAGATATCGGGACATGGCCTCCTGCAGTTGGCCCTGCATCTCCGAGATCCGGGCCCGAGCCAGGAGGGCGGCGGTGTTCTCCGGATCCAGTTCCAGCACCCGGTCGAAGGCCAGGAGAGCCGAGTCCAGATCATCGGTGGCCTGGAACACCCTTCCGGCCACCAAGTGGCCGGAGGCGAAATCCGGATGGCGGTCGAGCCCCTCCACCACCAGCTCCAGAGCTTGGCTGGGATCGCCGGCCTCCAGGTACGCCTCGGCCAACGGAGCGAATGCCCGGCCCTCCGGATCCCTGGGGGACCAGAAGAGGCTGCGCAGGGTACGAATTTGATGGTCCAGCCGCTGGCTCACAGGGGTTGCTCCTGGGCCGGGGAGGAAGAGGATGGGCGTCCAGGCTGCCGGCAAGTCCACCCGTGCCATGGACCAGACCAGGGCGGGTGGATCCGTCGAAGATAGGAATGGGGCCGGAAGGGTGTCAACGAGCCCCCCTCGTTTCCAGCGCCCTGAGCTTGAGTGACCTTTCACACAGGGTTAGCTTTCCCGTTCCCCAGAAATCGGGTTTTTTCTCGGCACCGTCAGGGAGAAGTGGCTATATGATGCGGAAGATGCGGGAGAACACGAAGTTCATCATGCTGATCACGGCACTGGCCTTCGTGGCTCTTATGGTCTTCGAG
Organism: Gemmatimonadota bacterium; assembly: GCA_040905545.1. Classification (GTDB taxonomy): domain Bacteria; phylum Gemmatimonadota; class Gemmatimonadetes; order Longimicrobiales; family Gaopeijiaceae; genus JBBDRI01. Next base: position 28,262 of record JBBDRI010000062.1, read on the forward strand.
TGGGGGATGGACGCCAGTGGCCGGGGCAGCGGAGGTGTGGGGGAAATCGGTAGCGTCGGTCGGACGTCTGTGATGTACGACGAATACCAGACCACCTACCGAGGCCTCTACGACCAGGTGTCCCGCTCCCAGGACGAGCCCATCAGCACGGTGCAGAACCGGGAGATCGAGGATGCTGCCTTCGAACAGGTGGTCCAGCGGATCCTCATCGAGCAGGAGCTTCGTCGCCGGGGAATCAGGGTCACCGACGATGAGATTCGCCAGGCCGTGCGCTTCTCGCCACTTCCGGAGTTCCGCAACAACCCCGCCTTCATGACAGAAGGGGAATTCGACCTCCAGAAGTACCAGGCGTTCCTTACGTCACCCGCCGCTGATGTGGGCCTCCTTTTGGAGTTGGAGTCCATCTATCGTGACTTCATTTCCGAGCAGAAGCTGCTGAGACAGATCGGGTCGGGCATTTTCGTTTCCGACGCTCAGCTCTGGGACGATTTCGTATACCGCAATGAGATGGTAGAGGTGAGCTACGTGGCCCTGGACCCCATCCAGCGGATTTCCGACTCCGAAGTGGAGCTGACGGACCGGGAAGTGGACCGCTACTACCGGGACAACCAGGAGGACTACGCCCTTCCGGCCCGGGCCCGGGTCCGGCTCGCGGTGCTGGAGAAGACGCCTACCGCAGCGGATACGGCCGCGATCCTCCAACGAGCCGAAGATCTCCGGGCCGAGATTCAGGGCGGCGTGGAATTTAGCGAGGTAGCCGCCCGGGAATCGGTGGACCCCGGTAGCGCAGCAGACGGTGGCAGCCTGGGCACGTTTGGGCGGGGGGCCATGGTCCCGGCCTTCGAGGAGGTGGTGTTCTCCATCCCGGTGGGAACCATCTCCGATCCGGTCCTCACACCCTTCGGCGTGCACGTCATCCAGGTGGAGCAGCGGTGGGCCGATTCGGCCCAGGCCCGCCACATCCTCCTCCCCCTGGAGCGCACAGACGATTCCGAGTTTGAATTGTTGGCCCAGGCCGACTCCCTGGAGGGGCTCACCACAACCCGGACGCTGGACGAAGCCACCCGGATCCTGGGAACCGCTCCGCCCCAGGAGGTGGAGATCACCCAGGACTTCCCCTTCGTGCCGGCCGCGGGGGAATTGAACGAGGGAGCCGACTGGATCTTTGAGGACGTTCCGGAGCTGAACGAGGTGAGCCCGGTGTTCGAGAGCGAGCAGGCGTTCTACGCCATGGAGCTTCTCAGCAGCAGCCCGGCCGGTTATCTCTCCCTGGAGGATGCCCGGGAGGGAATCCGACAGACCCTCCTGGCTGAGAAGAAGCTGGAGATGGCCAGGACCACAGGCCAGGCACTGGTGGAGGCGGCGCGGCAATCGGGCGGCCTGGAGCAGGCAGCCCAGGCTCAGGGCCTGCAGGTGCAGCAGGCCGGGCCCTTCGCCCGGAGTTCCTTCGTGCCCGGGCTCGGACGGCACAACGCCGCCATTGGAGCCGCTTTCGCTCTCACGGAAGGTCAGGTGAGTCCGGTGGTGGTGACGGAGTCAAACGCCTATGCGATTCAGTTGAATCGCCACATCCCTGCGGAACGAAGCCAATGGGAAGCCCAGCTGGACGGACAGCGACAGGCCATGCTGGCGGACCTGCGCTCGGAGCGACTGGAGCAGTGGTTGGATGGTCTCCGAAGCCAGGCCGAGGTGGCAGACCGGCGGGCTGAGGTCTTCCGGCAGGCCGAGGAAATGGCGGAACAGGGACCCCAGATCCCCATGGTCTTCTAGTAGCATCGGTGAAGCGTGGCAACGAAGATCCGGTGCCGCACCCCCCCGTCCCCCTTCGGGTTGGGGCCGCAGGGGCCCCGCTCGGGCGTTGGCTCGCCTCGACGTAGCCACGGCTATGTCTTCGACGAGCCGCCTACGATCAGAGCCCCTGGGGCCCCCAACGGCGGCGCCCTGTACTTCTTCAACGGCCTTCTAGCCTGAGTCAGAGATTCGTCGTCATCCGGTCAGGTGTCGTTACCGTTGGGCACCTCTTCCTTCTCCCGCTGACTGGCTTCTGTGATGTCTCCCGGAGAGGGCGGAGCCGACTGGGAAAGCTTCCTGGGTTCGCTTTCCGATGATGCCGTCCGTTCCGCCGGCGGGTTCGCCCTGCGTGCGCTGTCATCTGGGGTCTTGAACTCCCCCTCGATCTCCCGCAGGGAGCCCTTGAACTCACGGATTCCCTTGCCCAGGGACTGACCGATCTCAGGAAGACGCTTCGCTCCGAAGACCAGAAGGAAGACCATGAAGATGAGCACCAGTTCCCACATACCAAGTCCGCCGAATCCCATGAGAACATCACCTCCGAAGGCGTTCTTCCAACCCACCCCGGACGGGGCAGGAGGTCACGCACGTTAGATCCAGGATCGAGCCACCAGGGCCACCATCCCGATCCCCACCAGGGTGAGGACGTTGAGCGCCACGGTGAGGGGTCCCACGGTGAGCCCCACGGCCACCACATCCACAGACAGCGGGCCCACAGACGCCACCACCGACGTGGTGAGGAAGTCCCTGGCCGCACTATCCGGGAGGAAGGTAGTGGAGATCTTTGTCAGGAGCCCTCCCAGGAACAGGCCCAGCACCAGGGTCCAGAGAGTGCGAGCGGCGGCGCGGCTGCGGGTATCAACCAGCATCGTCGTCAACGCTGCCGATGAACCGCATACGCCACCGCATCCCGCAACGCTTCCCTGGCATCACCAGCGGGAACCCCTTCCAGAAGCGCCTCAGCCTTCTCAGCGAATCGTTGGGCCTGCCGGTGGCTATACTCCATTCCGCCCGCTTCGTTCACGATTCCAATGATGGTACCGATCTCCTCGTCAGAAGGGTCCGCCAGGGTGAAGAATTCGCGGACCTCCTCCCGGGCTGCGGGCGTCACGTTGCGGAGAGCGGCCAGAAGCGGAAGGGTCACCTTTCGCTCTCGCAGATCGTGCCCGGACGGTTTTCCGGTCACGGCCTCGCTGCCCTGGTAATCCAGGAGGTCGTCTGCGATCTGGAACGCCATGCCCAGGTTGTGGCCGAAACGGGCCAGGACATCGGCGTGGCTCCTTGCCCCTGACAGAGCCCCAATCTCGCACGCTGCAGACATGAGCGAAGCCGTCTTGGCTGCAATGAGCCGGTGGTAATCTTGCTCGGAGAAGTCCAATGAATCGTGGGAGGTGAGCTGCCGCATCTCCCCCAGGCTCATTTCATTGGAAGCCCGGGCCAGTGCACGGATGGCCTCCAGATGCCCCAATCGGGCCAGTTCCATGACAGAGCGGGAATAGAGGTAGTCGCCCATGATGATGGCCACCTGGTGGTTCCACAGGAGGTTCACCGTGGGGAGCCCCCTGCGCAGCACCGAATGATCCACCGCATCATCATGCACCAGGGTAGCCAGGTGCACCAACTCCACCACCGCTCCCAGCGTCAGCACGTCGGAAGAGGGGGTACCCTCCACCTGGCTGGAGAGCAGGAGAAGCGTGGGACGGAACAGCTTGCCTCGCATGAGGAGCAGGTACTCGTTCACCTCCTCCACCATCTGGAAGTCAGATAGGATGATCCTGCGTATCTCTTCCACGACCCCCTCCACCTCTCCTCGCACCGGGGCCTGGATCTGGTTCAGTCGAGGAGGCGCATCCCGGACTGCCGGGGTGGAGCCACTCATGGGAGCACGGGGCAGGATACGGGGATTCGGTGGGCGCTCGTAGGGGAGGAGACCATGAAGATACCGGTGATCAGACAGAACGGAGCGATCGGAGGCGCTCCGTCACATCCTGAAAGTTGATGTCCAGAGAGAAGACCTTTTCGTAGAACTCCCTGGCACCCTGGGTGTTCCCGGACTCCTCGTGAGCTCGTCCCATGTAGTAGTAGATGCCCAGAAGCTCGTCTTCCACCTGGAACGGGAGCTTGAGGGCACGCTCCAGGGTGCGGACGGCCACCTGGGCCTGCCCCTGCTCGAGGAAGCACTGACCCAGCATCTCCAACGTCGGAAGCGTGTCGCCTGAGGCCCGGATGGCGGCCTGGAACTCGCCCACCGCCTCATCCAACAGACCCATCTCCTTGTAGGCCGTGCCCAGGTCGTAATGGGCTTTGGCATCGTCGCGGGGCAGGTTGCGAGCGACCCGACTCTTGAACTCCTTGAGCATTCGAGCGAAGTCCAGGTTCTCATCCCCAGTGGGTTCCTCTTCCTCCATCACCCAACGGGTGGTGCCCTCCTCCGCCTCGGGCTCCAGGATCATGGACCCCAGGTCTACAAAGGCCCCGTCTCCCCCATCCCCACTGGTCTTCTCCGGGGGTGTCTCAGTCGACGGCATCGCGGGGGCGGGCTCGCCTTCCATACCCGCCCTGGCCGCGTCATTCCGGGGATCCATCGCCAGCACCTGCTGATACACGGCCCTGGCCTTTTCCCGCTGGCCCTGGGCATCCAGAACGGACCCCAACTGGAGGAAAGCCACCACCAAGGGTTCGCTTCCCCCCAGCCGATAGGAGTACTCCACCTTCCGCTGCAGGAGAGGAATGGAATCGGGCTCGCTTGCCAGCGCCTCGTCCACAACCCGAATGGCATCTTCCACCCGACCTGCCGCCGCCAGCTCTTCATGGCCCAGGGCCACTGCGGGCTCGGGGTCGGCCGGCTCCGGGAAGGAGGGCAGGTCGTCTTCGGGCTCCGGAAGCGCTTCCTCCGGCAAAGCCGGCTCAGGCTCAGGGATGGCCTCCTCCGGTAAAGCGGGCTCAGGCTCAGGGATGGCCTCCTCCGGTAAAGCGGGCTCAGGCTCAGGGATACCCTCGGGGGAGTCCGTTACCGGTTCCGGGGGTTCCGGGTCCAGTTCCAGCGTTGGAAGGGGGTCCCCCACATCCGCGTCCTCTTCGTCGTCATCCTCAAACGAGAAGGTGGGGAGGTCGCCGAAGCCCAGGTCCTCGTCGTCATCCTCGTGGGCAGCTACCTCGGATTCATCGGTATCCTCCAGGACTTCATCCCCCTGCGGCGCTTCATCCAGTCCCAGGGTGTCCAGATCCCCAAATTCTCCGAAGTCCATGTCCAGGAGGTTATCCGACGAAGCAGCCGAGTCGTCCGGTGAAGGAACGACCTCTTCCTGCGGTTCATCCTCAGCTTCGTCATGGGCACCTTCTTGGTCCTCATCCGACGAGATCTCGAACGAGAGATCACCCCAATCTTCCATACCGCCGGCTACCGGCTCCGGTAGGGCAGTGGGCTCTAGAGTGTCAGAAGTGGGCTCGGGGGTGTCCGCTGGTTCCGTGAGGGCTACCTCACCGAAATCCCCTCCGTCTCCGTCCCCGGCCAGACTCGTAGTCTCCAACTCCAGGCCGCCGTAGGCTGGAGCCTCCTCGTGGTCGGAGTGGGCGGGGAACACACCGGGGATGACCTCCGGGAGCGGTTGGTCAGGAGCCAACTCCCTGAGTTTCTCCTCCACCGGGAGGGCCCCTTCATGGTCACCGCCGGCCTTCAGACGCTGGTAGGTGGACTGGAGCTTGAGGAGGGCCTCGTCTTCCCTGCCCTGGGAGTGGAGGTGACTAGCCAGCAGTACCTGAATCTCGGCATCGTCAGGAGCCAGGTTGGCGAACTCCACCAACGCGGAGAGGGCGTCCTCGGTCTTGCCCTTGGACTGCATCTCCTCGGCGTAGAAGAGGAAGTGCTGTCGCGCATCTCGCAGGAACCCCTGACCGGCCCGGATCTGGCCCATACGCAGATGAACCGCAGCCCGCTGGGGCACATTCCGCAGAATCTTCTTGCAGATGGCGATGGCGTTGTTGGGAAGCTCTGTCTCGACGTAGAGATCGATGGCCTCCTCGTATCGCCTCACCGCCTCATCCACTTCTCCGGTGCGGATGAGGAGGTCACCCACCCGATTCAGGAGAGGAATGTCGGGCTGTTCCGTATCGGTAGCCCGATCCAGGGCCTGGGTGTACGCCCCCAGGGCCTTGGTCCACTCCTCCTTGAGCTCGTGGTTGCGAGCCTGCTCCTTGAGGGCTTCGATGCTCATACGATCAGGTGCGGAAATCCAGGAGAGGGAGAGAGACGAGGGAAGGCTGCAGCACGGCAACCTTCCCTGTCATCCGGGAGACTGGAACCGGGGGGAAGATAAAGGCGGAAGGCCGCTTGGGACAAGCAACTCCTCCCCCCGGCGCCCAAGGTCAGATGTCAACCATCCTTCCGAAGTCCATCAGTGCCGAATGAGCGGCAGCTGGGAAGATGGCGTCAAGTTGGGATTCCCCCCCTGGAGTTGATGAGCCCAATCGAACACCATCAACCCGTTCCCATCCTGATCAGAGCCCAACAGGGTCACTCGAATCACGCCGTACCGCAGAAGGCCGTCATCCCCGATATAGCGCAGCACGTAGCTGTGCAACGGCACCAATCCCATGTCCTGCCCACTGTAGTTTCCCTGAGGAGCCACCTCCAGAGCCACGCACCCGGCGTCTGTACCCGGCCCGCACTTGAGTCCTGTGGTGGCAAAGATCTCCCCGTGGACCTGGGTGTCGGCACCTGGAACCAGCCACCATCCATCTGCGTCCACTTCCAGCCTGAAGTGGCGACGGGGATCGTTCCCCGGCAGAAGGGGATCATCGGCTTCCGACGGCATGAAGCGAAACCCGGACTGCTCGGGTAGGTCTTCGTGGGCGTAGATGAACTCCCCATGGTAGTCCGGGCGCGGAGTTCCCTCCGCCAGAGAACCTCCCTGACTCTCATGGCCCTGCTGATCTACGGAGGTCACGAAGTAGGCATACGTGCTCCCATTCTCCACCCGGAGGTCCAGAAAGCCCGGAGAATCGGTTTCCCCCAGAAGAAAGGTGGACTCATCCGACTCCAGGTAGATCCGGTAGAAGGCGAAGTCGTCCGCCTGCTGTGCGTTGGCACTCCAGGTGAGATAGATGGAGCCGTCCATGGCCACCGCGAAGAGATCCGCAGGAATCGGAGGGGGGTTGGGCTGCGGCACAGCCACCTCCACGGACCACTCCGACGCCGTTTCCAGGCCCGACCGTGGGCTCACGGCAGTGACGTAGTACTCGTAGGTCACCCCGGGCAACACATTGGCGTCGGTATAGTTGCAGACCCCGGCCGTACAACTGGTGACCTCGGCTATGAAGAAGTAGTCCCCATCCGTCACCCGCTTCCCGTAGACCCGGAAACTGTCATCATCCCAGGAGGGGTGGAGTTCCCACGACAGCTCCACCACCCCGGCGTAGTACCATCCCTCCAGGGCCCGGGGCGGAGCTGGTTCGTCGGCGGGGACCAGAACCGATTCCGTCTGGCAGGCCGCCAACCCGAACACTACCATCCACAGGAATGCGGCCCGAAAACCCGTGTCGCTGGGCCACCCACCCTTCCAACTCGCTCTCCGCGACTTCCGGTTCACCTTCATGACCTCCTCCTGGGTCCTGAGTTCGTGCCCGTTCTGATTGCATGAGGCGTGCCGGAACGGTCCCGGCCCGAAACAAGCGAAATCCAGGCGAGAGGTCAGGAGTAACTGTCCTCTTTAGAGGACGATCTTCAGAACCTCCGACGACCGGCCTCAGGGTTTCGCTGCTCGAAGTCGAACTTCAGATCCCGGTTCGCCACCAGACTCACCTCGAACCGGAAACTCCAGTTTCCGGTGGCCGTCTGCCGGAAGTCGAAGTGGGCTTCCCACTCGTGGAGATCCCGGGTCAGACGCACCATATGATCCGAGAAGCTCTGGGTTTCCAGATCGTACGACGTGCGCCAGTTCACGTCCCAGTGCTCGGTGGGGGTGAAACTAAGGGTGCCCTGGAGCATCTGGGCCCGCTCACCTGAGCCGAAGCTGGACAGCGCCCCATCGGAGCGCGGCCTTCTCAGGGAATAGGACAGGTTGGCATTCCACTGCCCCACCTGTCCGCCGCCGGATTGCCTGGAAGTACGATCGTCCGTGCGACGCTCCCGCCCCATGCCAGGCACCACCTGGCTTTCATCCATGCCGTCCCTGGGTTCGAAGGGGTCGTCTTCGTACTCGTCAACTTCTTCGTCGTCCTCGGGCTGTTGGGTCTCTCCATCCTCTTGGCCATCGCCCAGGCCCAGAAGCCGGCTCACGCCCCGGGACAGCAGGGACCTTGAGTTCAGGGAGAAGGAGAAATTCAGAGACGAGAGGTGGGGAGCCAACACCCGGCCCGATCCAGGAGGAGCACCATCGCTCCGGTCTTCCCGGAAGAGATCGTGCTCCATGGAAACGCTCAGCCCCCGCAGGAAATCGGAGCCGATCTGGTTGGACAGGCGTGTGGTGGAGAAGCCGGCGGCCCACTCCCCCACCGAATCCGCTTCCACAAAATCGTACGTCACTGCCGAGGTCCGAAGCGACAGCAGATTCACCACCTCGGATCGGGGAACGCGCCGGGGCTCGTTGCCGCGGGCTGAGGCCTGGCCGTTGCCCACCCCTGCGCCGCTGTCGGCTTCCATGGCTCCGCCGTTGGCTGCCGCACCGCCCTCGCTCGTACCGCCCTCGCTCGTACCACCCTCGCCGGCATCACCCTCTTCCCTAGGGCGCACCCGGGCTTCGAAGGTCTGCGTCACGCCGATGGTTAGCTGATTGCGGGGCTGGATCTCCCGGGCGCCAAACACCCTTTCCTGAAGCTCCGTGGGCGTGGTGGTGGGGGAGTAGCTGTATCCGAAGGTGGGCGACAGCTTGTGGCGGATGGCGTCGTACCGGCCAAAGCCGGGAAAGAAGCCATACATGTCGGTCTTCAGGTCGGCACCGAAGGCCACCCGGCTGGGTGCCGATACCAATGACATGGCCTCCGGCACCGTGTCGGAGCGAATCGAGCGTCCGGAAAGCGAAAGGCGGGGGGTGATGGAGGTGGAGCCCACCAGTCGCTGTTGATAGTTGATGGAACTGCTCCACGTCACCTCGGAGCCGCCCAGCTCCCGCCTGGGCAGATCCAGGAGCGAAGCCTCGAAGTCGTCCGGGAGGGTCACATCGGGGAAGAACGACTCCGGCACCCCCTGGAGGATTCCCTCGGCGAAGCGGGCGTTCTGGGAAATGGAGAGGAATCCCAGATTCAGCGTGTGGCTGGCCGACGCCTCGTTGTTCAGTCGATCGGCCTGGTTCAGAACGAATTCTTCCAGCTGATCGGCCCGATCTTCCGCCCGGCGGGAGAATGAGGTGGATCCTGACCAGGTCATGTTGTTGAACCAGCGGGCCCGGGAAGCCGGTGCACCGAAAAGAGTTACGGGGCTGAGCGAAAGGTTGGCCCGGGGAAAGGTGGTGATGACACGATCGTCGGAGAGGTACTGCTGCCGATCACCGTTCACGGAGAGATTTCCCCAATCGAACCGGCGGTTCAGCCCACCCTGGGAATTGATGGACTGGGTCACTTCCCGGGGGTCGAAGGAGTTCTCTCTCACGAAGTCGGCCGACGAGGCGTACCGGGCGGAGAGCTGCAGGCGCGTGCGTTCGTTCACTTCCCACGAGTGCTGGGTATCGAAGGCCAACTCTTCCCCACCCCCCTCCCGCCAGTACTGTCGAACATTGATGTCGCCTTGGAGGAACTTCGGAGCGTATCGATAGCGGAACCCCCCGGTGCCGGCGATATAGCGACCGGAGAACCAGTCCATGGAGAGTTGCGCGTCGGTGTACTCACTCATGGCCCAATAGAAGCCCATGTTGGAGATCCGACGGGAGTAGCCCTGGGAACTCCGGACGATGTCGTTCACCGAGAAGCGCGGCGCCAGGAGCCCGCTGCTGCGCCCGGAGCCCAGGCTCTGGGCCATGAAGGGGAGCCACGCCACCGGCACATCTTCGAAGTAGAGCACCACGGGGCGCGCCACCAAGATGTTCCCGGTGAGGATCTTGATCCGGTTCGTCTTGAAGTAGGAGTGCGGGTTCTCGTGATCGCACGAGGTGAAGGTGGTGGACGTGCCGAAGACATTCCCCTGGGAGACCGACGCCAGGTCTCCCTGAACGATCCACTGGGCGCCCTGGGTGTACTGGGAGCGAGCCCCGGTAGCCGAACCCCTGGCTTCGTCCAGATCATACACCAGGCTTCGGGAGGTGACGGGATCGCCGTCCGGAGGCGTCAGGGTAGACAAGCCGGTGGCCAGGATCCGACGGGACGCCTCGTCGTAGGTGATGGTGGAATCGGCCGAAAGCTCCACCCCATCACGCTGGAAGCGGGCGTTGGAATCCTCCGTGCCGGTGAGGACCAGACGCCGGTCGGCCGCCCGGAAGTCGGCCCGGTCACTGTCATAGCGGGCCGGTAGGTAACCCGGAAGAGCCAGGAGCAGGTTCATGATGGAGTCGGCGCCGGCCACCTGAGCCTGCCCACCGCCTCGCCCGGCCCCCTGGGTACGCTCCCGCACCTCCAGCACCCGGGCGGAATCCCGCTCCGCTCGCACCGAATCCGAGAGGATGGGGCGGGAGAGGTTCTGGAGCCGCTCCAACACCCGCATGCGAGCCGAGTCAGCGGCTGTGAGGAGAGTATCGGCAGCCATAGCCCCCGTCCCGACCTCCGTGGAGTCCCCGGGTAACTGACCCACGGAATCACCGCGCTCCCGATCCACTTCCTGACCCACCCCGATGGCCGGCCATCCAGCAGCGAGGAGAGCTGCCAGCACTCCAGCCCCCACCACACCCCGACGGGTCACGGCCCTGACTCCACCGCGCCCTCCGGAGGCTCCAGGGATGCCTCCAGTCGCGCCTCCCGCTTCCGGTGGATGGTGCGCGACAGGAGAATGCTCACCTCATACAGGAACATCATGGGGATCATCATGAGGAAGGTGGAGATGATGTCCCCGGGGGTGAGGAGGCTGGCCAGGATGGTAATCCCCAGGATGGCAAAGCGGCGGTTCTTCCGGAGCCCGTCGGGCGTCACCAGGCCCAGAGCCGAGAGAATGATGATGACCACGGGAAGCTCGAAGACCAAGCCGAACCCAACCAGAAGCTTCGTAACGAAGCCCAGGTATTTCCCCACCTCGATGGCCTGCTCCAGATACTCCTGCTGGAAGCCCGTGAGGAACACCAGAGAGAGGGGCAGAACGGCATAGTACGCCAGGAGTACCCCGGCGGCGAAGAGGACGAGGCCGAAGTAGAGACTGGGGATGATGGCCCGCTTCTCGTCCTTGTCCAGAGCCGGCGACAGAAAGGCCCAGACCTGGTAGACCAGCACGGGGAAAGCCAGGATCACTCCCACGATCACCCCCAGCTTCACGGTGATGAAGAAGGGGTCCACCGGGGAGAAGTACTTGAGTGACTCGGATTCCCCCAGAAGGGGGCGAACCGGGGCGATGAGCAACTCCATCACGCCCAGGTAGTGGACGGCGGCAAAACCCACGCAGCTCCCCAGCGTCACCGCAATGGCGCTCCAGATGAGGCGCCACCGGAGCTCCTCCAGATGGTCCAGGAAAGGCATTTCGCCCCGGGCTGTAGTAAACCGCCGCTTCATTGCACCCCGCTACCCGTCATGGGAACCCCACATGAAGGGCCGGAGGGGAGTCAGAAGGGTAGCTTCACCTGGGTGCGCTCCTGCAATTCCCGCCCGGCCCGCTTGTTCAAGTCGTCCACGAACTCTTGGAACTCCTCCACATCCTGGAAGTTCCTGTACACGGAGGCGAAGCGGACATACGCCACGTGGTCCAGAGGCTTCAGGGCGTCCATGACCAGTTCTCCGATGCGGGTGGAGGGCACTTCCACTCCCGCCTGCCGGGAGATCCCATCCTCCACCCGATCCACCAGCGTCTCGATCTGGCTGGCGCTCACAGGCCGTTTCGCGCATGCCAGGGCGATACTTCGCCGCAGCTTGTCGCGATCAAACTCCTCGGAACTGCCGCTGACCTTCACCACCTGGAGCGGACGCTCTTCCACATACTCGTAGGTGGTGAAGCGAGCCTCGCATTGGGAGCATTCCCTCCGGCGGCGGACGGCTCGTCCGCCCCGACTGGTTCGGGTGTCTACGACCCGGTTCTCCCGGGAATCACACTGGGGACAGCGCATTGAGGACCCTCCGGCGACGGATCCCGGAAGTTACCTGAGAGATTCCAGGCGGCTCCGGGCGTTGGCGGCTACCGCCACCTCGGGGTAGCTGTTCACCACTCGTTCCAGGAGTTCCCTACCCAGGGCCTCGTCACCCAACTCCAGGTAGAGGATTCCCGCCCGATAGAGGGCATCGGGCACCCGGGGCGCCGTGGGATGAAGCTCCTGAATCCGAAGGAACGCCGCCAAAGCCTGGTCCAGCTCGCCCTCCTGGGTGAGGATATCGGCCAGGTAGTATTGGGCATCCGGTGCCAGTGCGTGGGTGGGGTGGTTCACCAGAAACTGGTCGAAGGCCCGCCGGGCCGTCATGAGGGTGCCGCGGTTGAAGGCAGTCACGGCTGCATTGTACAGTTCCGTGGCATCCCCTGATCCTGTGGCCGCCTGTGCACCCTGAATGAAATCGCCCTCCTCCCGGTCTTCACCCCCAGGTATGAAGGGATCCTGTACCACCGTCCGTCGCTGGGACTCGATCTGATCCCGGAGCGATGCCAGATTGCGCTGGCTCTGCCCGGTGAGCTCCTGCAACGTCACCAGTTGATCCTGGACGTCCAGGAACCGCCGGGAAAAATCCCCTCGGATCTGGAAGAGGGCCTCGGATTGGTAGCGCAGGGAATCCTGTGTAGCCCGGTGGAGCCGGTCCAACTGGGTGAGGAGCTGCTCCTGGCGCTGGGCGATCTCACGCATCTCCACCTGGAGATCCCGAATGTCCCGCTTCGTGGCACATCCGGCCAGAACCATGGCACCCAGGGCCATCAAAATGACACGCCCCCCCCGACGGCGGGGAGTTCCGCCGGCCTTCAGGCGGTCGTTCCTGCCGCAGGGAGGGGACATGGTCATCTGTTGTCGCTTTCGCCCAAGGGCGTCAGCGTGCCGGGTTGATCTGGTCCTGCCCGGCGGTAACGATGAACTCCACTCGCCGGTTCTGGTCCCAGGCACTCTCGTTGCTCTGGTTCACCAGGGGCCGCTCCTCACCGTACGAGACGGTGGTGAAGCGGGAGGCATCCAGACCAAAGCTGGTGAAGAACTGAAGCACGCTCTCTGCCCGTCGGTTGCCCAGGGCAAGGTTGTACTCGTTGGAACCCCGCTCGTCGGCGTGCCCTTCCAGCCGGAGCCGGACATTCGGGCTAGCCCGGAGAATATCGGCCTTCTGCCGCAGCGCTTGCTCGGCATCCGGGCGAATCCGGGACTCATCCAGGTCGAAATGGACCCGCTGGCCGAGGATGTCCCGCGCTGCGGCGATGGCGCGCTGCCGGGCCAATTCTTCCTGGCGCTGACGCTCAGCTTCCGCCGCCCGCTCAGCTTCTGCACGAGCCTGGGCAATGGAATCGGCACGCATGCGGTCAAGCTCTGCCTGGGAAGGACCCGTGGGCTCCGGGGCCGGCGCAGGTGGGGCCTCCCGCCGGCAACCAGCCAACAGAACCGTCAGGGCAAGTACAGGGATGAAAAAGCGACGATACATCTCGAGCTCCCGGGTTGAGAAGTTTTCATGGAACCGGTCTGCCACACGGGCACACCGGGACTCCTCTGCTGGCTACACTTGGCGGAGACCCCCTCCGGCCAAGTCCTGCGAACGTAAAGTTCTGTAAAGGCTACAAGCTATACGTCAAAAGTCGTCTCCGCGCAACGCCTCCACCCCCTGCGGCGCCAGGGAAGGCGACCAGGCGGGGATGCGTCCACGCACCCCGGATACCAGGGTACGAATACGTCCCGTCGCCGAATCCACCACGAAGAGGCCGAATCCGTAGCTCCGTTCCCCGGCGAATACCAGATGCCGACCGTCGGGAGCCCAACTGGGATCCTCGTTGTTGCCCTCTGCGGTGAGCTGCGTGACCCGGCGGCCCTGATCCTCGATGTCGGCTACAAGGATCTGATACCGGCCCGCTCGCACCCGGCCGTGGAATGCCACCCGGTTGCTCCGAGGCGACCAGACGGGGGAAGTATAATACCCACCCCGGCCATAGACGTAGGGCGAGATGAGATCCGCCTCGCCACCCGTGCCGGGCATGAGATAGATTTGGGGCGTCGTCACGCCCAGACGATTGGAGTTGAAGGCCATGAGCCGCCCATCGGGAGAGTAGGTGGGCGAAAGATCTTCCCAGCGTCCCCCCGTGAGAGAGGTGAGGCAGCAGTTTCGATCCAGATCGAAGGTGAAGAGGCCCGCCTGGTCTCCCCCCACGATGGCGAAGGCCACCGTCTGGCCATTGGGATGGTAGGTGGGGGTGATGTAGTCGCCCGGTCGGTTCGCGGGAACCATCCGCTCCTGCCCCGTCCGGAGATTCAGTTCGTAGACCCGGGGATACTCCGCCTTGTAGGAGGTATAGAGAATACGGTCCCCGGCAGGGTGCCACGAAGGCGAAAGGGTGATGGAGCCGTAGTTGGTGACCCGGCGGAAGTTCTCGCCGTCGGAGTCCACCATGAAGAGCTCTTGGTTCCCGTCGTCCAGGACCCGCGAAAACAGGATCCGGCTGGCGGCCATCCCCGGTTCACCGGTGGCCCACTCCACCACCCGATCCGACGCCCCATGCACGGCCATGCGGAAATCCGGGTGGTCATCCGCCGGGAGGGCCAACTGGGCTCGTTCTCTCACGCCCCGATAGACCACATCGTGGAGTTCAAGCGACAGTACGTAGCCCTCGCCGCGGGGCTCCACGGCCCCCGTTACCAGCCAGACGGTGCCCAGTTGATCCCAGAAGGCGTAATCCACGCCCTCCCCCGTCATGCTCTCTGGAAGGGCATTCAGCACCTCGAAGCGGTTGGAGTATCGCAGATCGCGACCCACGATGGCCTCGGCCAGGCCGGCGGAGCGCTCAGACCCGGCCGCCGCCCGGAAGGGCTGGATGGCCAGGGCCGGCGCCGACCGGCTTTCGTAGGTGAGGCCCAGGGTGACCCCGGGAATCCGATCCGTCTCCTCCTGAGCCACCCCCACCCCCGGGATCGCCAGCAGCATAACCACCATCCAACCCCTCCGGAAGCCCCACAAATTCACCCTTCGCTCCACGTTCCCACCTCACTGTAGTAGACCCATTCCATGGCGTTTCTTGTCATGACATGACTTCGTGACTCATCGCATGGACGGCGAGAAGTTGAACTCCACCGGGAGGAGATCCCAGGGGAAATCCTGCGGCAATTCCCCCAACCGGTTCGGCGCCCCGGCACACTCCACCGCGCCCTCTGACTCGATGTCGAAGGTCACGTTCCCCGACCTCCGCACCACCTGGATGTTCCCCACCGTGCCGTCCCGCTGGATGACGAACCGCACCGTGGTCTGCCAGTTCCCCCCCTGGGTCCAGCGGAAGCAGCGGGCGATCTGACGGATGATGTTCTCGTAATACACGGGATAGTCCCTACGGAGCCCTTCCATCCGGACATTGATTCCTTCTCCCGTCACTGCGGCGGTGGGGTCAGCGTCGGGCGCCCGGGGGGGACGCACTTCCTCGGCCTGCTCCTCCCGGGTGGGAGGCGGGGGGGTCTCCCGCTGCACCACCTCCGTGGGAGGGGGCTTCTCCTCTGCCGTCACCTCCCGCTCCACAGGCGGCGGAGGCGGCGGGGCCTCTTCCACCGGAGGGGGGGTGTCGTCCTGGGGCCGTTCGATAACCAGTTGGTCAGGTGGGGTAGGATCCAATTCGAACTCTCCCACCTCCCCGGCAGGCGGCGACACCAGAGAAATCTGGTACACCATGTACTCCACGGGCTCCCGGGCCTCCATCTGGGTCCACCACGCCAGAAGCATCACCAGAGCGTGGAAGCCCACCGAGGCCATCATGGGAGCCTTTCCAGGCCGCTCCCTACGAGGGTGCGAAAAGATCATCGTCGGGGAAGGGGCTCACCCACCAGGCCGAAAGGAATCCCCTCGGCGGCCGCCACTGCGCTGATGACCCGGAACACCACCCCGTAGTCAGCCAGAGAGTCGCCCCGGACATAGATGAAGGGCGGCTGCGCCACCCGTACCAACTGGGGGAAGGCTTCCTCGAAATCCTCCCGACTCACGGGGGTCTCGCCGATATAGATGGTCCCATCCCGCTCCACGGAGACGAAGAAGGGATTGTCCTGGGCCCGGATGGAGGTCACTTCGCCCTGGGGCACCTCCACCTCGACTCCCCCCTGGAGGGCCGGAGCCGTGATGATGAAGATGAGGAGCAGGGTGAAGGCCACGTCCACCAGGGAGACAATGTTGATCTCTGCCCGGGTGGTGTGCCCCCCCCGATCCGCGTTCCTGGCCCGTCGGCGCGCACCGTGGCTCAAATCCGTCCCTCCCGGGCCAGGGTGCCGATGAACTCGGAGGAGAAGCCCTCCAACTCACTGGACACCAGGTTCAACCGCACCAGAAAGAAGTTGTACCCGATAACCGCCGGAATGGCCACCGCCAGCCCCACCACCGTGGTCACGAGCGATTCCGCCACTCCGGGAGCCACAGCCCCGATGTTCGTGGAGCCGGTGGCAACGATCCCCAGGAAGGCGTTCATGATACCAATGACGGTGCCCAGGAGCCCCAACAGGGGTGACACCGAGGCGATGGTGGCCAGCCAGGTGAGTCCACCGGTGAGGAGGTCGCGCTCTTCCGCCTCCTCCTTCTCCAGGACAAGGCGCAAGGCCTCCAATTGGGTGAGGGAGAGCCCGGCACCCTGGGGGGCGTCGGCCCGGAGGGCCCCGGGACGGAGTTCACTGAAGAAGTTCACTCCCACCCGGAAAACGCGGCCGTACGGAGAGTCCGGCAAGGTGAGCACCGCCTTGTAGG
Organism: Gemmatimonadota bacterium; assembly: GCA_040905545.1. GTDB lineage: Bacteria > Gemmatimonadota > Gemmatimonadetes > Longimicrobiales > Gaopeijiaceae > JBBDRI01. Next base: position 44,996 of record JBBDRI010000062.1, read on the forward strand.
CATCCTCCAACCCCTGGGCACGGCTCATCTTCTCCAGAAAGTCGTCGCCCTGGAGCTTCACCTCGCGGAACTGCACGTACTTCCAGAACAGGATCACCCAACTGGCCAGGGAGAAAGCGGCCAGGATGAGGAGCACGATGGTGGTGGGAAGGGTGCCGCCCACCACCATATCCCATCCGGAGGTGGGGACCGCCTGCTGGAAGAAGTGAAGCCCCATCCCTGCCCCCAGCCCCATCACGTCCCACCCCGCTGCGTTACCGCTTCCAACAGATCTGCCATCCGATTCACGCTGGTCCCCTCTCCTGTGCCAAGTTTGAAGGCTCGTTCATCCATGGACGGACCCAGCCGGAGGGTCGCATCGGTCGCTTGAGACGTACACGATACGGCTCACTCCGGTCCCGGCAGCCACCTGCAGAAGGCCGTTGAAGACACGTCATCCCCTCTCCAGGGAATGGGTCTCGTCCAGGGAATGGGTGTCGGGCTCACCGTCCTCAAGATACTTCTCGCTTTCACCCGGAACCCCCATGTCGCCATGACCCTGGGTTGCAGCGTCTTCCTCGCCCCCGTCTTCCAGACCGAACAGGAAGCGCACCGCCCGCACCAACTCCGGCCCACCCCCTTCAGCCACCCCTTGCCGCAGCCGCACCGTAGGGTCATGAAGCAATTTGTTCATGAGACGCCGGGAGAACTCCTCTACCCGAGCCCGGTCCTCCTCGGGGAGGTGAGCCAACCGTCGGCTCAACCATTCGGTCTCTTCCTGCCGGAGGGCCTCACCCCGAGCCCGGAGGGAGCGAATCACCGGCACCACTTCCAGGGTGGCGTACCAGTCCCGGAACTGCCGAGCGTGCTCCTGGATGATGCGTTGGGCCTGCGGCAGCGCCGTGCGCCGTCGAGCCACATGGGAATCCACGATCTTCCGCAGATCATCCACGTTGTAGAGGAACACCCGGGAGTCATCCCCCACACTGGCCTCCACGTCCCGGGGGAGGGCGATGTCCACGATGAGGAGGGGAGAACTCCCTCCCTTCCCCAGGGCTTCGTCCACCATCGCCTGCGTGAGAACGGGATGCGGAGCCGCAGTGGACGCCACTACGATGTCGATGGAAGGCAGAAGTGACGCGAGTTCTTCGAATTCTGCCGCTGTTCCGCCCAGGCGCGCCGCCAGGGCTTCCGCCCGATCCCGGGTGCGGTTGGCCACAACCACCCCCCGCACCCCCTCCCGACCCAGGGCCTCCACCGTGAGTTCAGCCGTGGTTCCTGCACCCAGAATGAGCACTCGCCGCCCCTTCAGGCGCCCGAAGATCTTTCGAGCCAGCTCCACCGCAACGGAGGCCACGGAGGCCGACCCCTCACCCACCTGGGTCTCGGCTCGCACCTGACCACCGGCCGCCAGGGCAGACTGGAAAAGGCGGTGAAGCACGGTCCCGGCCAGGGCCGGCTCCACCGGGACCTCCCCGGCGGCGAGATACGCTTCCCGAACCTGACCTTGGATCTCCGCCTCCCCCATGACCAGGGAGTCCAGGCCGGAGGTCACCTGGAAGAGGTGGCGCACCACCCCTTCCCCGTGGAGCTGGTAGATGTAAGGCTCCCCGTCTTGGAGCGTGAGGCCGGCCTTCTCCAGCAAGTGGCCCTGGATTCCGGCGAGCTCTTCCGGCTTCTCTACCGGAAAAAGATAGATCTCCGTCCGATTGCAGGTGGAGAGGAGCACCACCTCTCGCGCCCCCGCCTCAACCCGGAGGCGACGGAGAGCTTCGTGGACTTCATGAGGACCGAAATGGAAGCGCTCCCGGACATCCACAGGTGCCGTGTGATGACTCACTCCCAGCACCGCCAGCGCCATCTCGCCCTTCACAGGAAGAGCCCCGTGCCCATGGCGGTAAAGCGCACCACCAGAAACGAGACCACCACTACCCCGAAACCCGTGACCACCGCCAGTGCCCCCTTGTAGGCTCCTCCCGAGCCCCTCCGGGCCCACAGGGCATAGACGAAGACCAGCCAGCTCACTACCGACCACACGATCTTGGGGTCCGTCCACTGGAAGGATCCCCGATAGCGCACGGTCCAGGCCCATCCCAGGGACAGGGCCAGCGTGAGGGCACCAAATCCCACCCAGAGACCCACACGCCCCACCCGATCCAGCACCGGAAGGGGGGGAAGGAATCGAAAGAGCGAACCCAGGCGTTTCGCCTTGATTTCATGGAACTGGGCCAGGAAGAGGAGCCCTGCAGCAAAGGCCAGGGCCAACCCCTGGAATCCCACGAAGGCCAGAGTCACATGTAGGGCAAACCAGGCCCCCTGGAAGTCCAGGGCCATGGGTGCCGGGACCACGCCCATGCCCAGAGCCACCGCCTCAAGGCCCACCATGAGGGGGATCACCACGATCCCCACCCGGGCCGCCTCCCGCACCACCAGTACGGTGGCCACCAGCCCGATGCCCAGGGAGAACGAGAGAGACGAGAGGGCCGGTCCCAGCCCCACCAGCGGTAGCTCTCCATAGACCAGCACGTAGTGGGAGAGTGCGGCTCCATGGGCCACCACGCCGATCCCCGCCAACCAGGATGCCAGGCGGGGGCCATCGCCCCGGGCTCCCGACAGGAGAAAGCGGAGCCAGAAGAGAAAGGCGCCGACGTAAAGGATGAGGGCGACGACGTGGATCACGAGGTGGGCACTGGAAGGCAAGGGTGGGGGTTCAAGGGAAAGCAACGCTCCCGGTCCCATTCGTGGGACCGGGAGACACGCCTACTGCAGGGCACCGCACGACGGGGGTTCCCCCCAGGGCTCACGGCATCTGCCCGGACAAACGAAGCCGAAGCCCCGGACGAAATACCGGTGCCAGAGCCTCCAGGATCCGTGCCGACGCCAACTCGTCCTGTACCCCGACTACCTGCACCTTCCCCACCACCCGCACCTCGAAGCGAGGGTCTCCCTCCACAATGGCCTCCAGCTCATCGCCAATGGCCAGGCCGTGGCTGCGGCCCCGATCCAGGAAGATCACGTCGCCTTGCTTCGGGAGTTCCGCCCGGAGCTGCAACCCCAGCATTCTCGCCTCCAGCTGCTGCGTTGCCGGCACGGTGGCCGCATCGCCCTCCACGGGAGATCCGGGCAGCGGGAAGATACGGTCGTCCACCTGCATGCGGTCGAACTCGCCGGTGACCTCGGCCACATATCCATTGGCTTCCACCGCCCGAATGGTGACAACCCCCGTGGGTTGGATCACTCGACCCACCACTGCAGCCCTTCCGGTGGCCCTCTCCATGGTGGTCAAGGCCTCCAGCCCTCGCACCTCATGGGTGGCACGGGCGGTGAGGAACCGGTCGCCCACCTGGAATCGGGGGGTGCCCGGAGCCGGCAGCACCCGTACCAACTCGAAGGGAAGGAGGGTGGTGCGGCTGAGGGCAAGCCGGCTCTCGCCGATCAAGCCGTCCACCCAACCCAACTCGCCCAGAAGTTCCCCCGGCCGTTGGATCCAGCCGGCTTCCCGCACGGCCTGGGACGGGAGTGTGCGCAGCATGCGCTGGGAGGTCTGGTAGACCATGGACGCCTGCCCTGCGGGTCCCTCCTCCTCGGGGAAGAAAATGGTCCTCCCCGTGCCCGGCGGTACGGAGTAGGGTTGGGCCTCGAAGGGCCTGGAATCCAGGAGGCTCCGGGGCGTACGGGGGGCGGCAGGTACAGCGTCGGGGTCATCCCCCTGGGCCGCCCAGGCCTGCCCCGGCACCCCAGGAATGAAGAGCACCTGTCCCACGAAGATGCGGGCGGGATCCTGGATGCGATCTCGATTCGCCTGGTAGATCCGGTCCCAGAGTTCCGCCGAGCCCAGGTACTGCTGCGCCAGCGTGGAAAGCGTCTCCCCGGAAGCCACCGTATGGTTCCGGCCTTCCGTGACACTCACCACCTGCGCCTCGGCCTCGGTCAACCCCCCTGAAAACACCAGGATGAGGGACCCAAGCAAAAGGGGAATGATTCGTTTCATGGCTTCCCCCTCGGCCCATGGGGCCTGCGGTGGAAAAAAGTCGGTAAACACCCGTTTCCGAAGATACGGGACGGCAGTAGGGCGGTCAACGAAGTCGAAATCTCCGGGCATACTCCCGGGCCCAGTAGGTAACGATGATATCCGCTCCAGCGCGGCGGATGGCCACCAGCGATTCCTCCAGGGCGCGATCCGCATCCAGCCACCCCCTTTCTCCGGCGGCCAGGATCGCCGAGTACTCTCCCGACACATGGTAGGCCGCCAGCGGGACATCCACCTCGTCTCGGATGGTACGAATGATGTCCAGATAGGGCAGGGCGGGCTTCACCATGACCATATCGGCCCCCTCCTGGAGATCCAGGAAGACCTCCTGCAACGCCTCCCGGGCGTTGGCTGGATCCATCTGGTAGCCCCGCCGATCTCCGAAGGCAGGCGTGGAGTCTGCGGCGTCGCGAAAGGGGCCGTAGAAGGCGGAGGCGTACTTGGCGGCGTAGCTGAGGATGGGAGTGTGGGGGAATTCATGGGCATCCAGTGCCAGCCGGATGGCCTCCACCCGACCGTCCATCATGTCCGACGGGGCCACGATATCGGCCCCGGCCCGGGCATGGCTCACCGCCGTGCGGGCCAGGAGTTCCAGGGTGGCGTCGTTGTTCACCTCCTGGCCGTCCAGGAGTCCACAGTGACCGTGGGAGGTGTATTCGCACAGACACACGTCCGTCGCCACCAGGAGCTCCGGGAACGCCGCCTTGAGTGCCCGCACCCCCTCCTGCACCACGCCGTCGTCTGCCCACGCCCCACGCCCTTGCGGATCCTTGCTTTCCGGGATCCCGAAGAGGAGCACGCCCCCCAACCCCTCGGCCACCGCTTCCTCTCCGTCTCTCACCAACTCATCGGGAGAGGTGCGAACGACGCCGGCCATGGAGCCCACGGACTCTCTCACACCCTCGCCGTGGGTGACGAAGAGGGGCAGGATGAGCTGCTCCGGATGCAGCCGGGTCTCCTGCACCAGGCTGCGGAGGGCTGCCGTGCGGCGCAGGCGGCGGCCTCGGGATGTGGGAAAGTGCGACATATGCTCTCGATTCGAGTCAGGCGTGAGGTGCAAGACCAGGGGGCACTAAACCCACCACCAGCACCCGGGCGTCTTCCCGGGGACGATCATAATATGACTTCCGGCGGCCCACTTCCTGAAACCTCCGGCTCCGGTAGAGGGCGCGGGCTCCCTCGTTGGACTCCCGAACCTCCAGATAGAGGGAGAATACCCCCCTTTCCCGGGCCACTTCCAGCACCTCATCCAGAAGACGGCCGCCTATGCCCTTCCCGCGATGCTCCGGCGAAACGGCCAGATTCGCCAGCTCCCCCTCCTCCCCGATGCACCAGAGCACGGAGTAGGCCACCACCTCGCCGCCCAACTCTCCCACCCAGAGTTCCACAGGAGCCCGCTCCAGGAGCCCTGTGAAGGTATCCGCGTCCCAGGGAGTGGAGAAGGAACCGGCCTCCAGCGCCGCCACGGCATCCACATCCTGAGTGGTCATGCGGCGGATGACCAGGTCAGGGATGGGGGATTCCCCCGTGGTGGACGGCTCGATGGGGGGCGAAGCCGTGGACGACGGCTCGCTGGACGCGGAAGGCCCGGTGGATGACGGCCCCGTCATGAGATGGAGGGGGCCCGAATGTAGAGGGGCTCCCAGCCTCCTGCATCCTCCTTGGGCGCCGGAGACTCCAGGGACATGTAGCGCAGCAGACCATCCGCCGTGGGCTCCCCCTCGGCGTCTTCCGCCACCGAATGCCCCGCTTCCTCCAGGAGGGCCCGATGCGCTACGGCCCCGGATCCGGCGAAGCGCACCCCACGGGGGAGAGGGCCGGCCAGGACCTGGGAGATCGTTCCTCCATGGGGCTCCACCACGGTCTCCAGCCCCCCCTTCACCCGGTAACAGGCGCCGTAGATCCGGTCGGACCGGGCGTCGAACAGGATGTAGATGGGCCAGGGGTCCCAGCTGGATGGGAGAAGGGGTCCGGGAACGGACGCGTCCCGGTCTCGAGATCGGGAGAGGGCAGCGGCGGCCAGCGAAGGCACGCCCCATACCGGGAGGTTCAGTGCCCGGGCCAACCCCTGGGCGGTGGCCGCCGCCACCCGCACGCCGGTGAACGAACCGGGGCCTTCTCCCACCACCACCCCCTGCACCTCCCCCATGGTGATGCCGCTCCGGGCCAGCACGCCGTCTATCGCCGGGATGAGCTGGGACGCATGCTGTCCCTGATGGGGAAGCACGGCCCGAGCCAGGACGGTGCGATCCCTGGCCAGCGCCACGGACCCCCGAGGGCTGGACGTGTCGAAGGCCAGGAGGGGGCCCTTGGGGATCCCCCTTTGGGGTGTACGGCCGCCGCCGCGTCCTGAACCGCGCCCCTCGGAACGCCTGCCTTCAGAAGGTGGCATGGATGGCCCCCTCAACCTTCGGACACGGTGACGGGAAAGCCCGGCAGATGAGGTGGATTTCCCCACCGCACCACCTCCACTTCCCGGGAAAGTGAGCCCGGTATGGGAGGCCGCAGGCGGATCTCCCACCGATCCGGCGGGAGGAGATCCCCGGCTCGCTCCGGCCATTCCAGCAGCACGATCTCATCACCATGCCCCACCTCTTCCCATCCCAGCTCCCACAGCTCTTCCGGATCCCGGAGACGATACAGGTCCATATGCACCACCTGGGTGGTGCCCCGTCCCGGGTAGCGGAAAAGGAGATTGAAGGTGGGCGACGGGAGGGAGCCCTCCACCCCGGCGCCCCGGGCCACAGCCCGGGCCAGCACGGACTTCCCCGCCCCAAGGGGCCCCTGGAGCGCCAGCACCACCGGGGTCTCCACCCACTCTCCGATGCGTCGTCCCCAGAGGGTCAGGTCATCTTCCGACAAAATCATTTCCGGGCCGGCTCCGGGGCTCGCAGCTCGAAGAGTTGATCTCTCAGTTGGGCCGCACGCTCGAAATCCATGGCCTTGGAAGCCTCCTGCATCTCCTGCTCCACGATCTTGATGAGTTCCTCCCGATTCACCTCATCCTGATACGTCTCCTTCGTCTCCGCCACCTTGGGCAGGGAGACGGTCCGGGCATCCGCCACCCGGGTGGAGAACTCGATTTCCTCGATGCTCTTCTGGATGGTCTCGGGGGTGATGCCATGTTCCCGGTTGTGGGCCAGCTGGATTTCCCGGCGCCGGTCCGTCTCGTCGATGCAGCGGGCCATGGAGTCCGTGACCCGGTCCGCGTAGAGGATGGCCTTCCCGTGGACGTTCCGGGCGGCCCGCCCGATGGTCTGGATGAGTGCACGGGCGTTGCGCAGAAAACCCTCCTTGTCGGCGTCCAGGATGGCCACCAGGGACACCTCGGGGAGATCCAGCCCCTCCCTGAGCAGGTTGATCCCCACCAGCACGTCAAAGCGGCCCAGACGAAGGCCTCGGAGAATCTCCATGCGCTCGATGGTATCGATGTCGGCGTGCATGTAGCGCACCCGCACCCCCACGGAGTGGAGGTACTCGGAAAGATCCTCGGCCATGCGCTTCGTGAGGGTGGTTACCAGCACCCGTTCCCCCACCTTCTCCCGCTCCCGGATCTCCGCCAGGAGGTCGTCCACCTGTCCCTTCACTGAGCGCACCTCCACCACCGGATCCACCAGCCCGGTGGGCCTGATGATCTGTTCCACTACCACTCCGCCGGAAAGGGCGAGCTCCCGCTCGGCGGGCGTGGCCGACACGAAGACCGCCTGATGGATGATGGACTCCCACTCCTCGTACTGGAGAGGTCGATTGTCCAACGCCGAGGGGAGCCGGAAGCCATGCTCCACCAGAGTGATCTTCCGGGAGCGATCGCCACGGTACATCCCCTGGATCTGGGGAAGCGAAGCGTGGGACTCGTCCACGAAGAGGAGGAAGTCGTCGGGGAAGTAGTCCAGGAGACACGCCGGTCGTTCCCCCTCCTCCCTTCCCGCCATGTAGCGGGAGTAGTTCTCGATGCCCGGGCAGGTGCCGATCTCCAGCATCATGTCGATGTCGAACTTCGTCCGGCTCTCGATACGCTGGGCCTCCAGAAGCCGCCCCTCCCGCTGGAATTTCTTCACCTGCTGGTCCAGCTCCTCCCGGATGAGGGGCACCGCCTCCTGGATGGTGCGCTGGTGGGTCACGTAGTGGCTGGCGGGGTAGATGGCCGTGCGCTCCAGATTCACGATGATCTCCCCTGTGAGGGGGTCGAAGCGGGTAATGCGCTCCACCTCATCGCCCCAGAGCTCGATGCGCACCGCCTGCTCTTCGTAGGCCGGGTAGATCTCCACCGTATCCCCCCGGACCCGGAACACCCCTCGCTCGAAGGCCACGTCGTTGCGCCGGTACTGGACGTCCACCAGCCCCCGGAGAAGGTCTCGACGGGGAATCTCCTGCCCCACCTCCAACTCCAGCATGAGGCTCCGGTAGTCCCGGGGGTTCCCCAGTCCGTAGATGGACGACACGGAGGCCACCACCACCACGTCCTCCCGTTCCATGAGCGACGAAGTGGCCCTCAACCGGAGGCGGTCGATGTCCTCATTGATGGCCGAGTCCTTGTCGATGAAGGTATCCGTGGCGGGGATGTAGGCTTCGGGCTGATAGTAGTCGTAGTACGAAACGAAGTACTCCACCGCGTTCCGGGGAAGGAGGGCCTTCACCTCGCCGTAGAGCTGGGCCGCCAGGGTCTTGTTGTGGGACATGATGAGGGTGGGGCGCCGGTGGGCGGCGATGACGTGGGCCATGGTGAGAGTCTTCCCCGTGCCCGTGGCCCCCAGGAGCGTCTGGAACCGGTCTCCCCGCGCTAGTCCCTCGGTGAGTTCCTGAATGGCCCGGGGCTGATCCCCCTTGGGGGTATAGGGAGCCTCGATGTGGAAGTCAGGCATTCAGGCTTCCACCACGTCGGCATCTCCGAAGTGCTCCCGGCGCTCCACCGCATGGACGCCCTTCACCCGGTGCATGGCGTTCAGCACCCGCTGGAGGTGATCCAGATCCTGGACCTCCACCACGAACTCCCCCTCCATCCCTTCGGGGTTGGATTTGATGGCGGCGTCCTGGATGTCCGTGCCGGAGTCGGTGATGGCGCGCGCCAGATCCGAAAGGAGGCCCCGGCGGTCTGACCCCCGGGCGTAGAGCTTCACCTGGAACCGGTCGCTCTTCTCGGCCGTCCATTCGATCTCCATGCGACGATCGGGATCATCGGGGAGGGTGAGGACGTTGGGGCAGTCTTCCCGGTGGATGGAAATTCCCCGACCTACCGTCACGTACCCGATCACCTTGTCCCCGGGTACGGGCTGACAGCATTGGGAGTAGCGCACCATGAGGTTGTCCAGTCCATGGATCTTCACCCCGCTGCCCTTGCCCGTACGGGGCTGAGGCGAAGGGGTTCCCGAGGGTCGCACCTGGTCCTGAAGTTTTTCCTCAGGAGAAGGTCGGTCGTGGAGGGCGTCCCACGCGTCCTTCGGCAGGAGTTCCCGAAGCACCGCCGACGGTCCCACGTCTCCCCGTCCCAGAGCGGCATGGACATGATCCATATCCGGGTAGCCCAGGGCCTTGGCCGTGCGGGCGTGGTCTTCGTCAGATGCCTTGAACCCCTTCACCTTCTTCAACTCCCGGTCCAGGAAGTCCCGGCCCAGGGCAACGGAGGAGTCAAACTCCTGGGCGCGGATCCACTGGCGAATGCGGGTGCGGGCCCGGGAGGTCTTCACGAAGGCCAGCCAATCCCTGGACGGCTTCTGTTTGGCCAGGGTGAGGATCTCCACCGTGTCGCCGTTCACCAGCTCCCGGGAGAGGGGCGCGATGCGGCCGTTCACCTTGGCCCCGGCACACCGGGTGCCCACCTCCGTATGGACGGAATAGGCGAAGTCGATAGGCGTAGAGCCGGCGGGGAGCTGCTTCACCTCTCCCTTGGGGGTAAAGACGAAGATCTCTCCCAGGAAGAGATCCAGTTTGAGGAATTCCATGAACTCCTCCGGCTCGGCGGCGTCCTGCTGCCACTCCAGCACCTGGCGGAACCAGGAGAGGGCCTCGTCCACATCATCGCCGGGGGTGGATCTTGCGGGGTCGCCCGGGGAGTCGCCCACGCGGGAGGAAGCTCCGCTGGCCCCCTCCTCGGAGGGGCCCTCCACGCCTTCCTTGTAGCGCCAATGGGCCGCGATACCGAACTCGGCGGTACGGTGCATCTCCTCCGTGCGGATCTGGATCTCGTAGCGCCGCCCCCCGGGCCCGAAAACCGTGGTGTGGATGGAGCGGTACATGTTGGACTTGGGCGTGGCGATGTAGTCGTGGAAGCGCTCCTGGATGGGGGTCCACTTGGAGTGGATGATTCCCAGGGCCGCGTAGCAGTGCTGGATGGAGTCGGTGATGACCCGCATGGCCATGAGGTCGTAGATCTCCTCATAGGGGCGGTTCCGCTTCTCCATCTTCTTGTAGATGGACCAGAGGTGCTTGGGCCGGCCCGTCACCTCGCAGGGAATGGCCGCCGTCTTCAGGGATTCCTCCAGGGGGCGCTGCATTTCCAGCACCTGCCGCTCCCTCTCCTTGCGGCGCTGCTGCACCTTCTTGGTGAGCTGATCGTAGGCCTCGGTTTCGATGAACTTGAAGGCCAGATCTTCCAGTTCCCACTTGATGGAAGCGATCCCCAGGCGGTGGGCCAGAGGGGAGTAGATCTCCCGGGTTTCCCGGGCGATGCGTCGCTGCTTCTCCCGGGGAAGGTGCTCCAGGGTCCTCATATTGTGGAGGCGGTCCGCCAGTTTGATGAGAATGACCCGGGCGTCCTGGGCCATGGAGAGGAGAAGCTTCCGGTAATTCTCGGCCTGACGCTCGGTGTGGGAAGAGAACTGCACCTTCCCGATCTTCGTGACCCCGTCCACGATGATGGCCACCCCCTTGCCGAAGCGTTCTTCCAGCTCCTGAAGGGTGACGTGGGTGTCTTCCACCACATCGTGGACCAGCCCCGCGATGATGGTGTCGGAGTCCATGCGAAGCTGGGCCAGGATGGTGGCCACCTCCACAGTGTGGTTCACGTACGACTCGCCGGAGGCCCGGGTCTGGCCGGAGTGGGCGTCCCGGGACAGGGCGTAGGCGTCCTGAATCCGCTCCACGTCCAACCTACCGGCATACGCCTCCAGCGCCCGGGCCAGAGGCCTGGGGAGCCCCCGGATGGTGGGGGTGCGGCGGGGCGAGTCGGCCCGGGCGGTCCGGGTGGTGGGCGTCATGGTTCCGGCGGTTTCCCGAGGGGGTAGTGGAAATGAAAGGGTAATGGAAACGAACGAGAGGGCGGAGCTGGCGGGCTCCGCCCTGAAATGCTGTCTGTGTGCCTTATCCTCCAGATCCCCCATCCGGCTCCCCGGCCAGGCTCCTCGGTCTGATGAGGGGCCATTCCGCTGAAGCTCGGGGCGGGAGGAGTTCAGGTCAACGGGAGGTGATACCCCGAGAGGGGATGGGGGTTCAGGGGGTGGGCGGGTCCATAGCGGGGTGGGTGGGCGGCTAGGCGGGCGCGTGGCGGAGTGGGTGGCGGTGCCTTCCGGGGCGATGGCGGGGTGGGCGGGTCGATGGTGGAGTGTGCGGGTCCGTGGCGGGGTGGCCCGGGACCGCGCAATAGCGGGGTGGGTCAGTAGCCTAGAACCTCGAGATCGGGGACCCGCTGGAAGTCTCGCAGATTCCGGGTGACCAGAGGGGCGCCGTGGGTGAGGGCGGTAGCGGCGATCCAGAGATCATTGGTGCCGATGAGCGTGCCATTCCGCTTGAGGAAGCGATACAGTTGACCATACCTCCATGCCGTCTCCCTGTTGGGCTCCAGAATGCGGAAGCGAGAGAGGAGGCGCTCCCACGCCCGCCGGGAAGAGGAGTCGGGACCGCAGGCCAGCTCCCCGGCGGTGGTGAGGGTGATGGCAAGGCCCCGATCTGGGTGGTCCTCCAGGAAGGTGTGGGCCGGCCCGGGATTGCCGGCATGTGCCTCCCGCTCCAGATCCACAAGGAGGGTGGTCTCCAGAATCAGGAGTTGGTCCACTTGTCGTCCGGCGGCGGATCGGATGCCACGGCGTCGTCCACCGCGTCGACAGCTGCAGCAGAGAGGTGGGGTCCCTCCTGGCGATAGACCTCCCGGAGTTCCCGGGCAGTGAGCCCTGCGTCGGGCCAATGGGCCCGGAGAACCACGTCGGAGAAGGACTCATCCGGCGTGCGGCGAGCCCGCTTCAGACGCTCCCATGCCTCCAGCTTCAGGGAAATGGTCTTGGTGGCCATGCATGTATCATGCATGTGTCGTGCACGACGGTCAAGAGATGTGGTCCCATGCCAACGAATCGAATGAAGGGGGGGGGGTGAGGGGTGCGGGCGACGACGCATGCCGGGCCGGAATGATGCGCGGGGGGGTTGGCGTGCGGAGACTCCACCGCCAAGACGGCATTCAGGCATGCGGCGGTGGCACCGCGAAGACAGCATCCAGGCGTGCGGCGGTGCGGTCAACTGCACACGGATGAAGGCTGTTGCGAATGTTTGTGCAGTTATGCGCGTATATGGCTGTCAACTGCACAATGGAGCCTTCGGCATTCTTATCTGTGTCCACTTGACGGCTCTATACGCCGTCAAGTGGACAAACATCGCCCGCGACCCCGATCCGTGTGCAGTTAGCGGCAAATCCCGCGGGTGGGACCTAACCGGGGGGAGACTCGAAGCGATATGCTCCAGCTCGAATACCGAGTTCACGTCCGATCCGGCCCCCCATCCACGGGGAGACCCGCAGCGATGCGCTGCACCTGGATGCGCAGGTACTCGTGTAAAGACAGTCCTCGTTGAGCCGCCCGCGCGGACAAAGCCTCGCGGAACGACCCAGTTTCGGGGCGGGTGGCTCCGCCGATGGGGAGATCGCCCCCGATGGCCCGACTCGAACCCATCGACTGCCTCACGACCGCCGCCCGGGCCATGCTGGCATCCAACCGGTCGAACCGTTCCTCCAAACGCTGGAATCTGACCTCGAGGAACTCGATGAGCTCCTGGTATTCGCGCTTCGTCATAGTGCTGTAGGCGGTTGGAGGATGGGGGTCCAGATTACTCCGGGTCTCGTGGAAGTGGCAAGCGCGTCGATGTGACATCGGGAGAGTGATTGCCCACCGCTTAGGCGATGGGATGTCGAAGGGGAACGGAGGGTGCCGACGGGCACGCCCGGGGGGAGCCTCGAAGGCATCCATCACTCGGTTCATCCGCTGGAACGCTTCCACTATGTTCCCCGCGAAACAGGGTAACCGGCTGCACCATGAATTCGGCCAGCTGTTGGTACCCGCTCCTGGTCGTGGGCACCGGGAGGGGTGGGTGAGGGACGATCTCCCGGATTTCCTGGGAGGACTTCTGGCCTCACCCCCGCTCCATGGTCAGCGTCACTCTCGAGGTTCGGGCGAACCTCTCGGCTGGATCTCCTTTCAACCGTGGTCCGCACCGCGGCGCCATGTCGCTTCCACGCCCACCGAAGGCCCCAGCCAGGAGGCCCCAGCTGCACCGCGCTCCAACCGAAGGTGTCCCGGCGCCTGGGCACATTTCCCCTGCCATGCGCGCGGTGGGTGCGATCGCCGGCGTCGCGGCGGCGGTGACCCTTTTCGCCTGCGGGCCCGGCGAGCCCCCCATCCGCATCGGGGCCACCCTATCGGAAACCGGGGCCTACTCCACCCAGGGCATCCCTACCCGGAACGGATACCGGCTCTGTGAGGCGCATGTGAATGAGGAAGGAGCGGTCCTGGGCAGGCGTGTGGAGTTCATCATCCACGACGATGCTTCCAGCTCCCAGGAGGCCATCCGTCTGTACGAGCAGCTCCTCACCGAGGATGGGGTGGATGCCGTCATCGGGCCCTACGGATCCACCCTCATTGCGGCTGTGGCTCCGGTGACGGAAGCCCACGGGCAGGTCCTCATTTCGCCCCTGGCCGCCACCACTTCCATCTGGGAGCAGGGGTATCGCTATCTCTTCATGGTGCTGGCAATGGCCGCCTCGGCCCTGGACGACTTCATCACCATGGTCCGTCAGATGGAAGCGGAGAGGGTGGCCCTCGAGATGTTCGGGACGTCCGGCGCCGTGGACGAGTTTCGCGACGCGCTGGGGGCGGCGGCAGACTTCACCTATGGGCTCTCCGCCTGGGAGCCCAGCCTCCCGCATCCCGATATCGACGCTTTTGTGGAAGCGTATCAGACAGCCAGCGTATGAGACAGCTTACGAAAGAGCACCCAGCTTTCACGTCGCCGGCGCCGGCGGAAGCTGCCGCCTATTCATGGAAGGGGTTCGACAACCCTGGGGTGTGGAGATGGAGGCGCTCCGCTCGGCCCTCCTGGAATTGGAGACCACCACCCTATTCGGACCGTATGCCGTGGACCATCGGGGATACCAGACGGCGAACCGGGGCGTGTTCATCCAGTGGCAGGAGGGCCGCATGGTGGTGGTGTGGTCGGAAGACCTGGCCACCTCCCCTCCCGTTATTCCTGGAGGGGAGTAGCTTACTTCCCATGACCGAACGATCACCCACGCCCTACGACATGATGGGCGGCGACGCAGGCGTTCGCCGTCTGGTGGACCGCTTCTACGATCTCATGGACACCGAACTCGAGGCGGCCGGCATCCGCGCCCTCCACGCCACGAGCCTCAAGTCTTCGCGGGAGAAACTGTACCTCTTCCTGTCGGGTTGGTTGGGAGGGCCGCAACTCTATGTGGAGAAGCACGGCCCCCCCATGCTTCGGGCCCGGCACCTCCCCTTCCCCATCGGTGAGGGGGAGCGGGATCAGTGGATCTGGTGCATGGACCGGGCCCTGGAGGAGCAAGAGATGCCGGAGATCGCCCGGGAGTTCCTGAAGCAGCGCTTCCGGGAGGTGGCGGATCACATGCGGAACCGGGCGGAGGGGGGATCGCTGGCAAGGGACGGGGCGTAGCCGGCGGGGGAGCCGGCGGCGAAGCCAGGCGCGTGGCCGGGGGCGGCCTCAGAGGGAGCGTGGCCGAATGGGACGGAGCAAAGCCAGCAAGGTACGAAGCTTAGACGAGAACGGCCCCGAAGGGGTCAGTTGTCCCAGTCGCGAGGACCCAGTATCCGGTTCAGTCGGTTGATATGCCCGTTGGTGGTGTCGAACTGTCGATCCATTCCGCAGAAGCGGAGGTCGACCTTCTCAAACCGGGCATCGATCTGCACGAAGCGCCGGTCCATCTGTTCGAAACGGGCATCCATCCTGCGGGTGAGCTTCTCGTCCACACCCCGGATGGCTTCCGCCAAGAGCTGGATCTGGTGCTGCATGGCCTCCTGGGTGACCTCAACCCGGGTGAGGCGTTCCTCGAACCGGTCAAACCGGGCATCCATCCGCTGGAACTTCACGCCGAGGAACTCGATGAGCTCCTGATACTCGCTCTTCGTCATGCCGGAAGCAGGGGTTGGGGAATGGGATGCCCAGGTTACTCCTGGAGCAGCCGAGCCGACAAGCGTGTCAGTTCGACGACGGAGAGAATGTTGGCTCGGTGATTGGGGCGAAGGGATAGGAGGATGGAACGGCTCTCACCGGGGAGTGCGGTACCCGGCGTGAGGGGCCGCGAGCCGGTGAGTTAGCCTGGGCCGCCGCAAGGGCAGGACGCGCCGCAAGGGCAGGACGCGCGTTGTGAGGGCAGCGTTGCGGGTCCGCACAGTGCCGCTAACTGCACACGGATGGACCCGCCGGCCGACGATTGTGCAGTTGACGGCGTATATGACCTCCAACTGCACAAGGATTGCCACCGACCCCGACTTGTGTGCAGTTAGCGGCAAGTCCCGCCGGCCTGACCCCAACCCCGCCCACCCCGCCCTCCGGAGCCGCCGCACCCACCGGGTGAGTTCGCCCAGCCAGCTCGAGTCGCTCGCCCGGGAAAACTCCCGGGACCCGCGGGAATCTGAAACCCGGTCCCATGCCCGGTCGCGGCGTGATCGCCCCCATTCCCCCTCCCCTGTGAGCCCCTCCCCTGTGAGCCCCTCTCCTGTGACCCCTTCCTCTCGGAGCCCTTCCCCTTCCAGCGTCGTCCCCCGTAGCTTCTCCGTCCCATGGACACCCTCCGCTTCCTCCTGAACCGCCTCCTGGGGCGAGACACCGTGCTCACCGTGGCGCCCTTGGGCGAGCCGTCCCTCCGGCTGGCCATCGCCGGGCGCAGAGAGATCAAACGGGCCCACGAGGTGGAGAAGGAAGGTCCCCTGCTGAAGCGGATGTTCGCCCATCTGCAGGAGGGGGACGTCATCTGGGATATCGGCGCCAACATTGGCGTCATCAGCCTGCTGTTGGCCCGACACGGCGCTGGCACCACCGCCTGCATCCACGCCTTCGAACCCGAGCCCCGGAATTTCCGTCAGCTCTCGCGGAACCTGGAGCTGAACGGGCTATCGGACCGCATCACCCCCCACCAGTTGGCGCTGGGCGACGGCGAGGGCAAAGTCGAGCTCTTCGTTCGGGGCGGCCCCGGCGAGGGGCGGCATTCCATCGCTACCACCAAGGGTTCCACCAGCTCCATCCGCGTTCCCATCATGCGAGGAGCCAGCTTCGCCGCCGCCCACGATGCCTGGCCCACCCTGGTGAAGCTGGATGTGGAGGGGGCCGAAGGGCAGGTGCTGGCGGGGATGGACGGGCTGCTGGCCGAACGCCCGCCCCGGGACATCTTCCTGGAGATCCACCCCAAGGGAGATGGCGACCGGATGCCCGGCGGCGCATATGCCGAGCGGGCGATTGGCGCCGGAGCTGAGCAGACTGGCGACGCGGAAGCGGCGCAGGCTGGTGACCCCCTGTCCGCCAGCGTCGAAGCCGAGCAGGCCGGTGGCGCCCGGGCCGGCGGTGCCCACGACGCCACCGCACCGCCACCCCTCATCCGCGACTGGCTGGAATCCCGGGGCTACCGGATGGTATGGAACGACCCCCGGGGGTCAGGAGAGCATCAGCACTATCGGCGGTAGGGGAGGTCTCCGCCCAGAAGGGGGTGGGTGCCTCCTTGCCAGGCGTAAAGCCCCCGACACTCAACGCGCTTCGTCAGTCGAGGCCCAGAAAAAGGCGCAGCCCTTCGTCCACGGCCTGCAACTCATCGGCCGGCAAGATGCCATGGACCTTGTGGACCCGCGCCTTGTCCACCGACCGGACCTGGTCCACCAGCACATAAGAGATCTTCCGTAAGCCACCCGAACCCGCGCTCAAGCGAGGATAAAGGGCACCCGCTCCCGGACTCCCGGTGACGGGTACCACCGCCACCAGTGGGAAACGCTGGTGCTCCAGGACCTCCGGATCGCTGACAAGAATGCAGGGACGGGTCCCACGTTGCTCATGACCCACGGTCGGGTCGAGGGTCACCAAGGCTACGGTTCCGCGCTGAAGCCTCACGGGCCCGTTCGCCGCCAGCCTCGTCCCGGAATCCACTCCACATCCACCCCACTCTCTGGGTCCAGGAGGTCCAGATCATCGTCCGAGGACTGTCCGATCCACTCAGCCAGACCTTCACTCACCATTTCATGCCCCTTTGAGTGTGGATCCGCCAGGGATGCTCGAAGCGCCTCCCGACGACGACGCTGGAGTTCCCGCTCCACCGCCTCCCGGATGAATCGACTGCGATTTTTTTCCCACTGATCTATCCCTTCCACCATCCCCGGTGGTAGGGTCACGGTCACGCGTTCGTCGGACACTGGCACCCTCCAGGAGAAAGTGTCGCCGGATACGCACCCCGCTCGGGATACGCACCCCGTACGGGTTCTTCACCCGCTCAGGGATCATACTATTTGTAGGCTCTTAAATCATACCGGGAACCGACCGGTGGGGTTCCAACGCCAGTTCCCCCCCCAACCCCGGCCACCCCCCCTACCCCGCCTTCCGCCCCTTCTCCACATGCCGAATCCGATACAGCCCCGGAATCTCCACCGGCGTGCCGTGGGTGCCCAGGAGCCAGCGAAACGTCCGATCTTCGTACGTCTTTTGCCAGCGTGGCACGGGCCGCTGATAGAAGGGGATGGCCCGGCAGTACCCCACCTTCCGGGCCACGTCGCCCCGGACGATCTGGAATCCCCCCACTGCCTTCTCCCGGGTCTCCGGTTGAAATCGGGCGGGATCGATGTCTGCCAACTCCAGCTGTCCCGTATCCGTGGGATCCTGTAGGAGGGGATGATTCGCCCCTAGGAGCTCGGTGACCCGATGCTCCCGGGGAAACACCAGCACGTCATTCCTCCCCCGGAGCACGGTGGCCGCGCCATCCAACGCCCACCGATGGAAGATCGCATCACAGTCGGAGAACCAGATCCAGTCCGCCCGGGTGGATCGGGCCGCCAGATTCCGGCCGATGGCCCGGCGGAAGAGGCGCTCCTTGTCCAGGGGCTGCCAGTTCCACTCCACTCCTGGCACTTTTCGCCCCCCGAAGAACCCCAGCACGTCCACGGTTCTGGAGTCCTCCGGGCTGTAGCACACCGTCATGGTGACCCGGGTGCTCTCGGGAGGATGAAGCGCCAGGGAGGAGAGCTGATAGTGGAGCAGGTGGTGGTACTGCCAGCAGTGGCTCACGATCTCCAGGCGGAGGGGGCGGCCCGGCGGCTCCACGGGAGGGGCGGCGGCGGGGAGATCGGGCTGGGGCCCCGCCACCCATGCCCGGGGAACGAGGCCCGAGGCAGCGATACGGTAGAAGGTCTCTTGGATGCGTCGACCTATTCCACCATCACTCATGTTCCACCTTTACTCATGGATGCGCTCCACACCCTTCACGCCGTCGAGCCCTCGGTCGAAGGAGAGAATCCTCGCCACCCCCTTCCGCTCCATAACCGCCAGATGGAGGGCGTCCCGGGCCGAGCGTGACGAGTCCGCCTCCACCAAAACTTGAGCGCGCAACACATCGTCCAGTTCCACCGGATACACTTCGTCCACCACCCCCAGGAGGGCATGGACGCAGGGTTCGATGGCATCCCTTCGCCGGATGGCGGCGTAGCGATGCAGGATCTCCTGGATCACCTCCACGTCGGTGACAAGCCGGTCCCCCCCGGCAATCGATCGCTCCAGAAGGCGCCGGGCGGCGTACTTGAGCAGATGCTCGGCCCCCACCAGATACATGGGAATGTTGGAATCCAGGAAGATCATGCGTCGGAATCCAGATGCTTCTGCGAATCCGGATGCTCATGCGAATCCAGATCCTCGTGGGCTTCCAGATCCTCCTGAGATTCCAGGTATCCCTGGTTGATCTCCCCCTCCATCTCTTCCGGATCGCATGTGGGAAAGGCATGCCGTGCCGCCTCCCGCACCACCAGGAGCTTCGCCTCGCTGGAAGCTCCCGGCTCCAATCTCCGGGCCTCCCGCAGCACCTCCCGTACATACTGGGATACAGAAATCTCGCGACGGGCCGCAGCTTCCTGAACCGCGCTCATCTCTCCGGAATCGAGAACCACCTGAAGGCGTTTACTCATGATATGAGTATAACATACTCACAATGACTCATCACCCCTCCACCCATCCACCCCTCCGCCACTGCACCTTCCTGGGCATCAGCCCCCTCCCTCCCCACTCCCCCCATCCACCGTCAACTCGAACCCTCCCCGGGTGGGTGCCTCTCCGTAGTCCAGAACGACCTGCCACACCTCCTGCGTCACTCCGAAATCCGGCATCCACAAGCCTCGCTCCAGCGTCAGCGGAACCGACGCGGAAAGCCGGACGGTGAGCCCGCTGGAATCCCGGGGGAACGCGGTGGCGGCCACCGTCAGGAGGGCCCCATCGTCCACCTGCCGCACCTCTATATCGGGCCCCAGCAGGAGGCGCGCCCGAACTGACTGCCCCCTTCCTCCCACCACCTCATCGGCCACCCGCAGCCATCCGGGGCCGGCCTCCACCTTTCTCCGGTGGATGGGCGAACCCGCCAGCCGGCGGTAGCCATCGTGGGAGCCCACGAGGTGGAACGGCGGGGCGGCTGGCTGGGAGGCAGCCGCGGCCGGCTGGGAGCCATCGGCAGCCGCGGCCGGCCGGGAGGCATCGGCAGCCGCACCCGCGCCTCCGGCATCAGCCGTGGCCACGCCAGTCCTCGCTCCCGCACCCACCCCGGCCCCCACACCCCACTTCTCCACCCGGGCCCGAGCCCGCCGGGCCACCCGGAACGACGACCAGAACTCGCTCTGGTCCGCGTCATCCACCGTCACCGTGTTGTGGGCTGCCGTGCTCCGACTGTACGGGCGAAGGGGTCCCTGATACTCCGCCACCCCTGCGTCCACCACCACCCGCACCCCCGCCACCGTCCATTCGAAGGAAAGGGCGTCGCCATGGCCGTGGGCGGGGAGGTGATCGGGCCCCACCGGCCCACAATCCACGATGAGCAGGTCGTCCGCCGCCCTTCCCACTGCCGCCCCACTCGCATCGACCTGCCCGGCCGCTCCCGTCTCTTCCTCACCGGCCCCCCCGCCCGCGTCCGCCTTGCCTGGCGCCCGCCCCACACTCTGCCCCCGCCACCCGAAGTAACCCGCATCCGGGAGGCTCCACGCTGCGGCCTCGGGGCCCTCGCTTTCAGGCAGTGGAATCCCCATCTCCCCGGCAGCCGCACGAAGGGCCGCCGGCGCATGGGTCATGTGGAGTCCGCCATCCGCGAAGAGGCTGGGGCAGCCATCGGGGTGGGTGAGAAGCGCGGCGGCCCGGAGCATCCGCGCCAGGGCGTCATCCAAGGGGGCGGGGTGGGAAATCCCGGCTTCCCGCCGCTGGCTCCCCAACGCCGCCTTCACGTCAAGCAGATCGCCCAGCACCTGCAGATGATAGGCCGGGCTTCGCTCGAAGTGCATTCCATCGAGAAGGATCTGCTCGTCCAACTCCCGCTCCAGCAGTCCGGCGCCCAGGCGGAGCCACCCGGCGGCCTCATCTCCCTGGAAGAAGCGCCCGCCCCGGATGAGGGCTCGGATGTTCTTCATCAGGTGATTCCCCCCGATGTCCGTCTCCAGATTCGCCGCCAGGAATCGAAGCTGGGCCGCCAAGGACTGGAGGAGCCGGGCCCGAACCATGGGCTCCCGGGCAGCCGTAGCGGGAGCCTCGGGCGCCAGTGGTCCCCGAAGAAGATCCATCCAGATCACCGTGCGAATCGAGACGGCGTAGCTGTTCCAGGCAGCGTTCCAATCGTCGGATTCCGCGTAAGGGGGGTTGGCCTGGATCCAGTCCAGCATCACCGTCACCGCATCGGCGGGAGCTAGTCGGGGGAGGAACTCCATGTAGTGGAGGGTGAGGCGAGCCAGGGGTGAAAGGGATTCCACCTCGGGACGCCGCCAGCGTGTGGCCTTATCCACCACCCAGTGAGAACCCGGAAGCTGGACCTGCAAGGGAAGGCCGCCGGAGGGGGAGGTCGGGGGGGGTGGCGAGGGCGAGGGCGGCGAGCCTGGCGGCACGGTAAACGGCGACCCACCCCCCGGCGTGGGCGCCTCCGCCGCCCGCGCCCTCCCCTCCACCACCGCAAACCGCACCCTCCCCCACCCATCCCGGGGCGCCTCCTCGGGAGCCGGAGCCCGGTACCAGCCTCCGGGCGCCAACCCCCAGGCGGCCGCCCACCCGCGGAGCCGGCGGCGCACCACGAGCCCCCCTCGCCGCACAAGCTGGGCCTTGCGAGTGTGCCGGAGGGTGTGGAAGAGGAGGATCAGCCGGCGAAGTGTCGAGGGCGGCGGCGGGGGTCCCATCATCGGGCCGACAGGACGCGCACGTGTCCGGCTTCCCCGTATCGGAGGATGGGGGCGTCGGCGGTGCAGAGGGTGGCCGCGCCGTGGCGGGCCGTGGCGATGATCATCCGATCGGCAGGGTCGGTGGGAGGTTCGCCGGGAAGGCGGGTGCTCTCCAGAGCCACTTCCGGGGCCAACGGATACAATTGAACCCCCGGAGCCGTCAACGCCGCCTGCACCCAGTCCGCCACGGGTCGGTTGAAGGCCAGTCGATTCCGGGCCTCCAGAAGGCCCACCTCCCACACCGAGATGGCCGCCACCCGGAGCCGTCCCTCCTGACTGGCGCGATCCAATGCTGCCAGAACCCGGGGTGGCAGCCGCCGGGCGTTCCCCTCAGCGGCCCAGATCCAGACGTGGGTGTCCAGGAGTATGGGGGGCGATGGGTCGGGCGATGAACGGAACGAAACACCTGGCGATGCATGGGACACCGTCGCGTCGGGCGCCGCCTGGCCAGGATCAGCCACCTTGGGGACTCGACCTCTCCGCCGGGCCATCCCCTCTCTCCGCCGGGCCATCCCCTCCCTCCGCCCGGTCGTTCTCTCCCTCCGCCGCAGCCTCCCACACCACATCCAGGGGCGAGATGAGATCACCCTCGTGCACCACGGATCCGGCCAGGGACCCCACGAAAGTCGGCCGGACCTGGGGCGGCTCTGCCGGGAGGAGGCGCGCCACCACCTGCCCGTAGCGGGTGATGCGAACCTCGCCTCCTCGCTGCTGGATGCGCTCCAGAAGCGCGTTCCATCGAGCTCGGGCCTGGGACGATGGTACCTCTTCCACCCAGAGCTCGTCCGCCGGCTCCGTGTGCCTCTCCTTCCCGTTCCCGGGAATCGGCTTCTGGGACATGAATCCTCGCTCCGTGGCAGTCGCTGTTGGGAAGTCACCGGTGGGGTGATCCTGATTTGTACAATTTAAGTTGTACATAACCAGATCGCTGTGCAACCGCGGGGCCAACTGCGTCACGCCACCGAGTCGCTCCGCAACCGCTGCGCCCAGTCGCTCCGCAGCCGCCGCGCGCAACCGCTCCGCAACCGCTGGCCCTATCGCAATGCAACGACCGGTCCAGTCCCCCCCAACCCCCCCCCCCCTCA